>CANQOC010000006.1 GCA_947625375.1 uncultured Clostridia bacterium
AATCAAAATGAAAATTTACAGAAAATTTACATTTACGGTGTCACCATCTGTCGAAAAATTGTCCGTTTAGTGTGAAAGCAAAAAATTTTTTGATCGGATACCTGCGTTTTGAAGAAAAAATGTACGTTGTAATATGAATGGGAAAAATTTTTCGGGCGAGGGTTAAAATTTTTCAAAAATATGTCCGTTGTAAAGTGAGAGAGATAAAGAATCACAAAGAAAATTCACAAAAAATTTACATCTGATACCCCATATTTTTTTAGAAAATTGTCCGTTGTAAAGTGAAAGGAATCATCAAAACTCTGTTTGGCTTTTCAGAAAGCGAGAAAAATTTACAAAAAGTTTACATTCGCATACCCGATCATTAGCCAAAATTTTGTCCGTTTAGGGTGAGGAGGGAATACAAAACTTGAATGTTTGATTTATCCGGCAGCGAGAATTTACAGAAAATTTACATTTGACACCTTGATATTTTCAAAAATTTGTCCGTTTAAGGTGAAAGGGAAAATAATTTTACAGTATTAGTGGACAAACCTGCGCTGAGATGTCCGTTATAAAGTAGAGAGATATTTTGATGAGATTGCCAAAAACTTGGCAAAAAACATTTTTCGTGTGGAAGGAGCTGAAGGTTTGGCAAAATTGAAAAAATTGCGTTAAAGGTAATGAAAGAGAATGCTGTTCATGAAGATTTTACAATTCTTATACCCGATCATTTGGCAAAAATTTGTCCGTTGTAAAGTGAAAAGGGCAATGAGCGCTATGATTCAAAACGTCCGCTTGGTCGGTAAAAAATGTGTATGTATTGAGATAATCGAGCAAAAAATGTGCTTTTTGAACAGAAATCGCGACAGTTGGAGCAAAACAGCGAGCAGGGCATATTATCTCGACCGAGTAATCTCAATCGCTTATAGGCGGCAAAAACCGCGAAAATCAACACATATCACGACAGTATTTTTGAGCTTTCACCGCATATCTTTCCTAACCGTTTCATATTTTTCAGAAAGGGGGCTTTGATTTGGAGGTAATCGTCCATTATCCAAAGGACTCGGAAAAGAAAAAGGAGCTTGAAACCTCCGTTTCAAAGCTCCGAGCAGAATTTATAATCGATTACATAAACAAGCTCAACTGCCCTTACGAGCAGAAGCTGCGTCTTGCCGACGCGGTGGCAGGGAAAATCAAAAGCGATAAATAATTTGCCTGTTATGTTATATTATCTCTTGATTTAAGTTTTATGGTGTGATATAATAATAAAAACACAGGCAGGTGAAAAGAATGAGCTTTAGAACGATTATCGGGTTGATGGATCATCTTTCTCAAAAAGGTATAGCGATTTCGGGCGATTTGCAAAAACGTCAGCTGATAAATATGGGTTATTTCCACGGATATAAAGGCTACCGTTTTTTCAAGAATTCAAGCAGACAAATTCCTTTCCGATCTTTCGCCGACATTAACCTGACAGTACAATATGACTCTGAGCTTAAATCCCTGTTTTACGGTAAGCTGATGTTTATTGAAACCGCGGTAAAGAATATTGCTCTTAACCGAATTATGATTGATTCTAATTCGGAGAGCATTTACGAAATGCTGCACTCTATTGTTATGGGGTATAGCAGTTTTCCTACAGGTGCTCCTGAGCAGTTAAAAAGAGAAGCTCAAAATAATAAACTTCGGCTAGAAAGCAATATACAGCTCTCATTATCTAAAGCTTACAGCAAGGGCAATCCTCAAGTCACTCATTATTTCAATCGCCCCGGTGGTGGAGAGGTCCCTTTGTGGGCGCTGTTTGAAATTATGACTCTTGGAGATTTTGCGCACCTGATTTCCTGCTTAAATTGGGGTACACGAGATAATATTAGTTCTGATCTCGGATGGCAAATAGTTTCTGTTGATACAAACAGAGAGCTTGTATACAGATTTTTATACATTTTAAAGGACCTAAGAAACGCCGTTGCACATAATGCAGTAATCTTTGATACAAGATTTAATAAGTCAAAGCCGTCGAAAGCAATGACTGCCTGTATTCAGCAATACTTTAAGCTACCGATGCCGGTGTATTTTGACACGATAAGCGATTATGTTCTTCTTGTATGCTATTATTTGGTTCATCTCAAAGAATCAGATAAAGAAATCAAGTCGTTTTTAGAGAACTATGAGAGCATAACAGATAATTATGCGGTGAGTGTTGATAAAAAAGTTGCAACTGCTGTGATACGTCCTGACTGGAGGACAAAAATTTCTTTAGCAAAAAATTTGTTGTGACATATTGACATATTCTCAAAAATAGTGTATACTATAATTAGTAATTGCGGTATGCGTTTTCGGATGCATACTTGGGGGAGTCGAAGAAATTCGGCTCCCTTTTCATTGACATTATAAGATTTATTTAAAGCATTTTTCCCATATTTCCCGGCTTACCGCCACTTCATCCCGTTCCCACCGCTTCAAATTTGCAAGCTTTGTTCCTACTCTCTTAGCAAACTCCTTTTGGGTAAGCCCCAGACCTCTGCGTTTTTCGCTGATTATATTGCCCTGATTCTTTAAAAACTCATTATATCCGTCCGAAAGCTCATTTTGCGTCAGACCGTAAAGCTCTGCAAGTGCTTTTAATTTCTCTTCGGGATACCGCTCGCGGGTCGGCAATTCATAGCGCGAATAGGTGTTGCGGTCGATGCCGAGCTTGTCCGCGACTTCTTTTTGCGTGAGCCCCGCTTTTTGACGGTAATATTTCAGCTTGTCCGGCAAATTTTCAGGTGGGGTTGTCAAGTTTTGCGCCGGATTCACACTTAGCAAAAACATCGGCGCGGATTCGATTCCGCGTGAGGTATGCCTTGCCATTATAAAAGAGCGTTCTGAAATGCGGTATATCATGTGCCATTTTTCGGGTGAAGTTACACGATTTGAAGCATTTTCGCAATTCCGTTCCGCTGTGATAGAACAGCATTCGCGTAGCGAATTCCTTTTACATAGCAGCGGCGGCGCCATCTCTTTTTCATTTTAATGTGCGCAAGCGTCCTTACGATGGCGGCTATTTCAAATCCCATCCGCCGCATGGCGGACTCCTTATTAACAGAGTATGTCGTCACGTAAATTTTTCCCCGCCGTCAGGCGGCAATCAAAGTTTTGACGCACACCGCCTCCCATGTGGGAGGCAAACGACGCAACACACTTTGATATAACTAATACTTTTGGTGAGCGTCGTTGTGTGTTTCGCTTCGCTCACACCGGAATTTCGTCGGGTTTGTGACAGGTGGGAGTCTAAAAATAGCATGAGCGAAGCGAATACCTTTTAGTAAAGTGCGCAGGTGCCTTGTTTTTAATGTGCGCAAGCGTCCTTACGATGGCGGCTATTTCAAATCCAGTCCGCCGTCAGGCGGACTCCTTTATAGCAACGTGCGGCGACTTGCAAATCTTTCCCCGCGCCAGCGGCAAACGAAATTATAGCTATGCAACCCCCTCCCATGTGGGAGGGGGCAGGGGGGAGGAGACTGAAAATAGTATGAGCGTCAGCGAATCCCCTTTAAATAGAGGAGGTGCACTTCTCGGCCTAATGTATCGTTACTAAGTTTCCTCCCACTCTCCCTCCCCTCGAGGGGAGGGCCGGGGTGGGGTGATTTTAGATGGCATGAGCGTCGGCGAATACCTTTTAGCAAGGTGTGGCGACCTCCTCGTTTTTTGTAGCTCTACTAAACTTCCTCCACACCCCTCCCCGTCGGGGAGGCAAACGACGCAATAAACTTTGGATATGGCTATAACTTTTGGTGAGCGTCGTTGTGTGTTTCGCTTCGCTCACACCGAACTAAGTCAGTCAGGAAACAAGTGGGGAACAGGCGAAACGCGTCACGGTCAAGTGACGCGGGGAGCGTCCGCCACCGGCGGACTCCTTTTAAGTGCAGTTGCGTGCGTTATTCACAATATCCCTCCCCCTCATCCCTTTTCACCTTCATCGCGCCCCTTTCCCCCCTCCGTTCAAACCCTCAACGCAAATTCGACAACGCGGTTATTGATTTGCCCGGCAGACATGCTATAATCAAAGCATAACGAAGCGCTGCGTTGCCGATTTCAAACCCATCAACATCTTAATCATTACTACGGAGGACTGTTATGGACATCATCATTTCAAAAAATCTGCGCGAATTTCGCCGCAAAAGGGGCAACACCCAGGAGGAATTGGCCAGCCATCTCGGAATCTCAATCTCGGCGGTCTCAAAGTGGGAGCGCGGCGAGGGCTACCCCGACATCACGCTTCTGCCTGCAATCGCCGAGTTCTACGGCGTTTCGGTGGACGATTTGCTCGGCGTTGGCGAGGGCAAAAAGAAGGAAAAAATCGACGCATACACCAAAAAAGCGATGAAATTTCTCAGCGTCGGAAAGACGGCCGAGGCAATCGGAATATTCCGTGAGCTTTATGCCGAATTCCCAAACAATCACGACATCATCGGTCTGCTCGCTTTCTCGATTTACACCGATTACACAGGAAACCGCGAAAATAAAGAGCGGCTCAACGAGGTCATCGCCCTCGAAAAGCGTATTCTCGACGAGTCGACGGTTCAGTCCTTGAGGGACTTGGCAATCTCCCGCCTTTGCTACTCATATTCGGCGCTCGGCGACGACGAAAAGGCGAAGGAATATGCCGAAATGGCGGGCAGCATAAATTCGTCGCGCGAGGTCCTTGCGGCGAATGTTTTGCCGGATGACGAGCGCACAAAGGCCAATCAGAGCCTTATAATTCAGCTTATCGCGCTGCTCCAGAACGCTGTTTATCACGTCAACTCGGCGGATTGGCTGACGAGGCATAAGCTCGTTCTCGGATTGTCCGAGCTGTTCTTCGAGGACGGCTTGGATTTGAACGCCGCAAACGCCCATTACTACTGCGCGAGAATCTATGCCGGCACGGATAACGCCGACGAAAAGGTCAGATATCATCTCGAAAAGCTTGCGGAATGTGCGAAAAATTCCGACAAAACCGAGGACGGCTTCGGATACACCGGCGCGATTTTCAATGACTACAGCGTCGTCGACAGAATGGTCGTCAAAAACGGCGAGGAGACCTTCAAGTCCCTTTATTCCCGCCTGATTTCGCCGTCCGAGAGTCCGATGTTCGACCGCTTCCGCGGCGAGGATTGGTTCAAAAAGGTCGAGATGGGACTCAGAGAGGGATAAGCGCCCCGAGGATAGGCCGCGCCCCAGTGCCCCATAAGCTTCTCTCCCCGCAAATTCTACAATTTCCCCGCCCGTCGGGATTTTAACTTCTGTTGAAAATTCCTATTGATTTGCAAAAAGCGGGATAGTATAATACAAAGTTGGATAAAAGTAAACAAAACCGAGGAGAGATTGAATTGGTAAGAAACGATTTAAGAAACGTCGCGATTATCGCCCACGTCGACCACGGAAAGACGACTCTTGTCGACGGAATGTTAAAACAGAGTGGCGCATTCAGACAGAATCAGGTAGTAAACGAGCGCGTAATGGACTCGAACGACATCGAGCGCGAGCGCGGCATCACCATTCTCGCAAAGAATACGTCGGTCATCTATAAGGACGTAAAAATAAATATCGTCGACACCCCGGGGCACGCCGACTTCGGCGGCGAGGTCGAGCGCATTTTGAAGATGGTCGACGGCGTAATCCTTCTTGTCGATGCCGCCGAAGGACCCATGCCGCAGACCCGGTTTGTCCTTCAGCACGCGCTCGAGCTCGGTCACCGCGTAATCATCGTCATAAATAAAATCGACCGCCCCGACGCCCGAATCGACGAGGTTATCGACGAGTGCTACGAGCTTTTGATGGACCTCGGCGCAACCGATGAACAGCTCGACAGTCCGATTCTCTTCTGCTCCGGAAGAGACGGCACCGCCTCCTTGGACGAAAACGTCGCCGGCAGCGACCTCACCCCTCTTTTCGACAAGATTCTCGAATATATCCCCGCGCCCGAGGGCGAGCCGGATATGCCGTTCCAGATGCTTGTGAGCTCGATTGACTATAACGAATACGTCGGAAGAATCGCAATCGGAAAAATCGAGCGCGGCTCGGTAAAGGTCAATCAGGAGGTCATGATAGGCGACTATCATCACACCAAAAAGGAATACCGCGGAAAGGTCGTCACCCTCTACCAGATAAACGGACTTGAGCGCACCCCCGCCGAGACCGCGACCGTCGGCGACATCGTCTGCATAAGCGGCATCGAGAACATCACCATCGGCGACACCGTCTGCGACTACCAGAGCTTCGAGCCGCTGCCTTTCGTAAAGATAAGCGAGCCGACCGTCGAAATGACCTTCTCGGTCAACGACTCCCCGTTTGCCGGAAAAGAGGGGAAATACGTCACCTCGCGTCACCTCCGCGAGCGCCTCTTCCGAGAGCTTTTAAAAGACGTCTCCCTCCGCGTCAGCGAGACCGACTCGACCGACTCCTTCAAGGTCGCGGGGCGCGGCGAAATGCACCTCTCGATACTGATTGAGAACATGCGCCGCGAGGGCTATGAAATGGGCGTGTCGACCCCGAGGGTCCTCTATAAAGAGGTCGACGGAAAGCTCTGCGAGCCGATTGAAGAGCTCGTCGTCGACGTCCCCGAAACGTCGCTCGGCTCGGTAATGGAGAAAATGGGCACTCGTAAGGGCGAAATGGTGTCGATGACGCCGATGGGTTCGCGAATGAGAGTCGTGTTCCACGTTCCCGCGAGGGGACTCTTCGGCTACCGCAACGAATTCCTCACCGACACAAAGGGCGAGGGAATAATGAGCTCGGTCTTCCACGGCTACGAGCCTTATAAGGGGGATATTCCCCGCCGCTCGAACGGCTCTCTCGTCGCCTTTGAACCCGGCGAAGCGGTCACATACGGCCTTTATAACGCACAGGAGCGCGGCGCCCTCTTTATCGGCGCGGGAGTCCCGGTCTATGAGGGAATGATTGTCGGCGTTTCGCCGAAGCCGGGCGACCTTGTCGTCAACGTCTGCAAGAGAAAGCACCTCACCAACACCCGCGCAAGCGGCTCGGACGACGCCCTGAGGCTCATTCCCCCGAAGATTTTAAGCCTCGAGGACAGCCTTGAATTCATCGCCGACGACGAGCTCGTCGAGGTCACTCCGAAGAACATAAGGCTCAGAAAAAAGACCCTCTCGAACGTCCAGCGCGCAAAGGACAGCGCAAAGCTCAAATAATAAAAACACCGGATATGCCCGAAGCGGACATATCCGGCTTTTGTTTTTCATGTCAGACATAGATTACAATCAGCCCGACAATCATTCCGATGAGAATTGCGAACGCCGGCGTTTTTGAGCGCCACATAAGGATTGACTCGGGGATAAGCTCGCCGAAGACGACATACAGCATAGCGCCCGCGGCAAAGGACAGCGCAACGCAGAGCGCGACGGGTCCGAGCTCGCCGAGCCAGTAGCCGACAAGCGCCCCGAGAATCGTCGGCGCACCGCTCAGCGCGGTCACGATTACGGCACGAAGCCGCGGCATTCCGCCCGATATAAGCGGCACCGACACCGCCATTCCCTCGGGAATGTTGTGCAGACCGATGACGATTGCCATGACAAGGCCCGCCCGCGCCATCACGTTTTCGGCGCCGGAATACGACACGCCGATAACCATTCCCTCGGGGAGATTGTGAAGCGCGATTGCGCACGCCATAATCACCCCCGCGACGAACATCTCTTTTCGGTTGCCGGATTCGCGGTGGTGGGTGTAGTGGTCGCTGTGGATAAGCTCGTTAAGGTCGTCGGCGGTCTCGGGGTGCGAAGCGTCGATGTGCTTGACCTCGTGATTGGTGTTGTTGTCGATGACCCTGTTGAGCGCGAATACGGTCAGATATCCGACGAGCAGTCCCGCGATTGTCAGAAAAAGGTAGGACAGACCGCAGCCGGGTTCGGGCGCGATTGCGTCGGAGATGAGGTCGAAGCAGACGACCGACAGCATCACCCCGCCGGCGAAGCTCAGAAAAAGGCTTACCGTTTTCGACGAGTCTCTCTTGGCGAAGCACCCGACGAGACCTCCGAGGCCCGTACCGAGCACCCCGGAGATAAAGGTTACAATAATTATCCAGACAAATACAGGCATAACGTCTCTCCCCAAACATATTTCGACCTATTATATCACTCTTCGACGTAGTTTGCAAGATGGAAAATTAGTTAGAAGTCAGAAGATAGAGGTTAGAGGAAAGAAATCTGATTTCTGGCCTCTGATATATCTGTCTTCTAATCCCCACATGGGAGGCAAACGACGCAATACACGTTGGATATGACTATAACTTTATTTCCGGCAGAGCGGCGCCGCCGCACCTCGGGCGCAGCCGGCGCGCTTTGCACGCAAACGAAAGAAGCAGGAAAACCCCGTTCGGGTCTTCCTGCTTCTTTCGTTCCGACCGTCTTCGACGGTCGCGGCTGCGCCCTCAAAGGAGCTGAAGCCGGAGCGATGCGTTCCCCCTTTCCATGTGGAAAGGGGGACAGGGGGATAGGAGTCTAAAAACAGCATGAGCGCAGCGAATACCTTATAACAAGGTATGGCGTCGCTCATGCTTTTAATATACCTGCGCAAGTGTCCTCCTTGCCCAGTACCACTCCCCTCGAGGGGAGTGGTCGCGCCGTTCACGAACGTGAACGGCCGGGTGTGGGGTGGAACCCCCTCTCTCTCCCTGAGGGAGAGGGGGACTGGGGGTGTGGAAGAAAGAAAACGGAGAAACATCAAAGATGATACATTTAACGTCTGCCACAAAGTGAACGCATTTAGCAAAGTATGACATCGCCGCAAATTTCCCCCGCCGTCAGGCGGCACGTCTACCCTTAGCAACGCAAATCCCCCTCCCATGTGGGAGGGGGTAGGGGGTGGGAGTCTGAAAATAGCATGAGCGCCAGCGAATTCCTTTTAAAGAAGTGTGGTGCGCTTCTCAGTCTTGTACATCGTTACTAATCTTCCTCCACGCCCCCTCCCCTTGAGGGGAGGGACGGGGAGGGGTGACTTTAGATAGCATGAGCGCAAGCGAATTCCTTTGCCCTGCCAAAAAAAATAGCAGCACCATGCGGTGCTGCCATTTTTTGGTGAGGATAATAGGACTCGTAACCAAGGCGTCGTCTGCATTTGATATTAACCGCACTTTGCGTTGCGACGCCTCTGCAAAGCCGCCTCGACTCCGTCTCGGGTCTGCTTCGCAGACTTCCGGCTTTGCCGGACAATGCTGTGTGCTCTCCTATAATGTTGCGCGCCGATGTCGCCTTGCGGAAAAGCAATCGCATCCATGGTGCAAAGCGCCCGAACTTTTGCCGAATTTGAATCGTTTGTAAATGTCGCACTTTCTTCGTTTTAACCGCTTCGCAAGCGCTTTATCATAGCTCCTCAACCTATTTTTCTCACCAAAGAAAAAAGGCGCCATACGACGCCATTTTCTTTGGTGAGGATAATAGGACTCGAACCTATGACCCCCTGCACGTCAAGCAGGTGCTCTACCAGCTGAGCTATACCCTCGTCACAACGCTATATATTATATCAAACGTCCGGGCGGTTGTCAAGCCTTTTTTCAAAAATTTTTCTGCTTTCTGCGATAAGCGACGTGGCGGTAGGATATCCCGCCGTCACAGTTCCCGCCGATAACCTCGGCGGCCCAGTCCGAGCGCTCGAATTTCGGGAAGAAAACGTCGGCCTCGGGGAAGCTCGCGTCGATTTCGGTCAGAATCATTTCGTCGGCAATCCCGATTGCGTCGGCATAAACCCGCGCCCCGCCGATGATAAATCCGTCCCCGCCGATGAGCGCAAGCGCCTCGCCGAGCGATTTACATGTTTCGACCCCGTCGGGCATACGGTCCGGATTCCGCGTGATGACGATGTTACGCCGATTCGGAAGCGGCCGCCCTATCGACTCAAACGTCAGCCGCCCCATCACGACCGCCGCGCCGCGCGTCGTCTCCCTGAAAAACCTCATATCCCCCGGGAGATTCCAAAGAAGGGCGTTTTTCGCGCCGAGCTCCCCGTTTTTTCCGATTGCGGCAATGATTTTCACCGGCATTTTTGTCACCTCACTGTGATATTGGGAAGGAAATCTTTCCCATATGCTTATAGTCGATAAGCTTGACGTCGCGGCACTCCGCCGAATTGTCGAAGTCGAAGAAATCCCCGACGTCCGGGTTCAGCCAAAGCTTCGGCGCGTCGAGTCCGCCGCCGTTTTCGTCATACCGCCGGATTTGCTCCTTGACGCCGTCAATCTGATTGACATAGATGTGCGCGTCCTTAATCGACCAGTCGAGAGTCCCCGCCTTGAGCCCGCAGACCTGCGCCAGCATCATCAGAAGCACGGCATACTGTGTGACGTTGAACGGCAGACCGAGCGGCACGTCGCAGCTCCTCTGGTGCACCCACGCGTTGAGCTTTCCGTCGGTCACGTCCCACTCGCTCGACCATACGCACGACGGCAGAACCGCCGTTTCGAGATAGTCATTCTGCCAGAGCGACATCACCATCCGGCGGTCGGCGGGGTTGTTTTTCAGCTTCGAGATAAGCTCCTGCGTCAGTCCGAATTTCCTGACAATCCAGCCGTAAGCCGTGCCGATGGTGTGCGCCCACTCGACGCCGAAATACTTGTGGATTTGTTTTTTGACGAGCCTTCCGCTTCCGTCCGGGACCATCTGCACGGCGTTCCAATAGCCGTCCTCGCCGATTTCCCATTCGTCCCAGATTCTGACGCCGCGCTCCCGAAGCCAGCGGACGTCGTTCGACTGCGCCTGATAAAACCAAAGCATTTCAAGCACCGCCTGACGGATAAAGACCTGTTTGGTGGTGAGAATCGGGAACTCCTCGCCGACGTCGACCGAGAACCCGAACGACGGCAGCTTTACGGTGTTGACGCCGGTGCGGTTTTCAACCTCCCGCCCCTCGCCAAGAATCCTCTTCAGCAGTCCGCAGTATATATCATCAAATTTCGCCATGCCCTCGCCCTCCGAATTCGCTTTTTGATAGTATAGCACAGTATTTTACGGAAAGCAAGCGGAAAAACCGCAGCGTCCTTACCCTCATTATCCATCAGTTTTGACCTTTGTTTCGCCATTTTACTCGTTAAAGTGTTGAAAAAATATTGTTGAAACAGTGGCATTTTCCACAAAAACGGCATGGTATTGATTGTCAATACAGCCAATCTTTTGCGGATTTGAGAAAAAAGACTTTTCTTTTTACGAAAAAAGTGCTATAATCAATATGGAATTATAGCGTAGATGCCGCCCGGTCGGCGGAACAGAGGTATCAGTATGTTTAGTGTGAATGAATATGTTATCTACGGCAGCGAGGGTGTATGCAAGGTCGAGAGCATCGGGCACCCCGACATCACAGGGCTCGATAAAAACCGGGAGTATTATACCCTTTCGCCGGTGTACAGAAGCGGGAAAATCTATACCCCGACCGATTCGACGATAATCATGCGCCGCGTCATCACTAAGAATCAGGCCGAAGAGATCATCGGCGGAATAAAAGACATCAGCAGCGACCTCGATGTCCCGAAGGACGCCAAGCTCGCAAACGTATTTTACCGCGACATGGTCCGCTCATACGAATGTCATAAGCTCATAAAGGTTATAAAACACGTCTTTCACAAGCAGCGCGAGTGCGCGGAGTCAAAGCGCAGCCTCCCCGCCGTCGACATGAAATTCTTCAAGATGGCCGAGGAAATGCTCTACAGCGAATTTGCCTTCGCCCTCGGAATCGACCCGAAGGACGTAAAAGGCTATATCACCGACTGCTGTGAAAATACATGAAATAATTATCGCTTCAAGTGCCCGTTCTGCACATATTATTCCGGTATTCGGATTTCCGATTTCTATCTTCTGTCCTCTGATTTCTAATCTCTGAATGTGTCCGGAACGGACACATTTTTGCCCCGTGTCCGAAAGGCGCACGGGGCGTTTTTTATACCGCAAACAACATTCTTCCGTATGTCGGATAGGGCCAGTATTTTTCACCGACGAGCGTTTCAATCTCGTCCGCCACCGCCCGAAGGCTTTCCATCGCCGGAATGATGATGTCCTTGAACCGGTTTGCCTCGGCTTGGTCCGAAGCTCCGGTGCACTCGGCGCAGCGCTCCTCGAGCGTCTGCATTTTTTTGTACATGTCGGTCGAAAGCGACGTCAGCCGCTTTATCATGTCGACCTCAAAGCCGCACTCGACGTCCGCGATGCTTCGGGCGCAGGACACGACCTCCGACATCTTTCTGACATATGTCGAAACCGCCGGGAGAATGTCCTTCTTCGCCATCTCAATCATCGTCAGCGCCTCAATCCGGATTATCTTGCAGTAGTTTTCGAGATAAATGTGATACCGCGACTCAAGCTCCGCGCGCGAGAATACCCCCTGCCTCCTGAACAGCTCGACGTTCTTTTCGTCAAGAAGATGCGGCAGTGCGTCGGGAGTCGTCCGAAGATTGTGCAGACCGCGCCTCCCCGCCTCTTCAATCCACTCGGGACTGTACCCGTCGCCGTTGAAGAGAATTCGGCGGTTTTCGTTGATTGTCCGGCGGATAAGCTCCTCGAGCGCCTCGTTGAAGTTTTCGGCGTCCTTAAGCTCCTCATAGAACCCGTCGAGCTCGTCGGCGAGAATAGTGTTCAGCATCGTCGTCGGAATCGCAATCGACTGACTCGACCCCGGACTCCTGAACTCGAATTTGTTTCCGGTGAACGCAAAAGGCGAGGTGCGGTTGCGGTCGGTGGTGTCGCGCGGGAAGTGCGGAAGAACGTCGACGCCGATTTCAATGTCCGAGCGCTTCACCCCCTCGTATTCGCTCCCCTCGGCAATCGAGTCGATAATCGCCGTAAGCTCGTCGCCGAGGAACATCGAGATGATTGCCGGCGGGGCCTCGTTTGCGCCGAGGCGGTGGTCATTCCCCGCCGAAGCGACCGAAATTCTCAGGAGGTCCTGATACTCGTTCACGCCCTTGATTACCGCGACGAGGAGCAGCAAAAACTGCGCGTTTTCGCGCGGGGTCTTCCCGGGCTCAAAGAGGTTTGCACCCTCGGCGGTCGAGAGCGACCAGTTGTCGTGCTTTCCCGAGCCGTTGATTCCCTCGAAAGGCTTTTCGTGGAGCAGGCACTTGAACCCGTGCCTGTGCGCGACCTTTCTTAAAAGCTCCATCGTAAGCTGATTATGGTCCGAGGCGATGTTTGCGGTCGAATATATCGGCGCAAGCTCATGCTGTGCCGGCGCGACCTCGTTGTGCTCGGTCTTGACGGTCACTCCGAGCTTCCAAAGCTCTTCGTCAAGGTCGCGCATAAACGCCTTGACCTTAAGCTTAATCATTCCGTAATAGTGGTCGTCGAGCTCCTGACCCTTCGGCGGCTTGGCGCCGTAAAGCGTCCGCCCGGTGTAAATCAAATCCTTGCGGCGGGCGTACATATCCCGGTCGATGAGGAAATACTCCTGCTCCGGACCGCAGGTCGAGATGACCCTCTTTGTGTCATGCCCGAAGAGCTTAAGGATTCGCACCGCCGAGCGGTTGAGCGCCTCCATCGACCTTAAAAGCGGAGTTTTAGTGTCGAGGGCGTCGCCCCCGTAGGAACAGAACGCCGTCGGGATACAAAGCGTGTTCTCCTTGATGAACGCGTATGACGTCGGGTCCCAGGCGGTATAGCCGCGCGCCTCAAAGGTCGCCCGAAGTCCGCCCGAGGGGAAGCTCGAGCCGTCGGTCTCGCCCTTGATAAGCTCTTTCCCCTTGAATTCCATAATCGGTTCGCCGTTGACCGAGCCGTTCAAAAAGCTGTCGTGCTTTTCGGCGGTGATTCCGGTTAGCGGCTGGAACCAGTGTGTAAAGTGCGTCGCGCCCTGCTCGAGCGCCCAGTCGCGCATCGCCCCGGCGACCTTGTTTGCGACTCCCGCGTCGAGCGGCGTACCCGTCTCGACGGTCTTTTTGAGCGCTTCATAAGCGTCCACGGGCAGACGCTCCCGCATGACCCTGTCGTTGAATACGGCAGAGCCGAAGGTTTCGGAAATTATGTCTGACATATCGTCCTCCGTCGGTTATAAAAAGTGATACTAAGAGTATATATCACTTTTCCGACTATGTCAATAAAGAGGGCAGAGTTAAAACACAAACTCCGTTCCGCAGTATGTGATTTTTGCGACCTTGTCCGTTTCGAGCGGGACCGCAAAGGATATCCTTATTCCCGTCTCTCCCGCGTCGGGGTCGCGGTAAGCGTCATATCCGTAGGCGAAGTCATAGTTTTGCTCAAACACCGTGCCGTCCCTCATCTCGATTTTAAGAAACGCGTTTTCCCTGCTCATCGAATACCTCAGCCATTGGTCTCCCGTCGCCGCCTCCCATTCCTCAATCTGTGCGGGGTCATAGAGCAGTATCAGTCCGAGCGGCACCAGCTTCGCCTTAATGTCGATTATCCCGTCGACCCTCGCCGCCGATTCAACCGCCTTTACGACGTTGAGCCCGGCTGTGTCAACAGTGACGCCCCTGCCGTTTCCGCAAAGTCCGACATACCAGCTGTCGTCGTCGGCATAGCCGTTTTCGCCGAAATAAACGGTAAAGCTCTCGGGGATTCGCCCCTCCTCGGTTATTCTAATGACATAGGTCAGAATATCGCCGTCGCGGGATTCAAACGACACAATCGGGGACCTCCCGAACGCCTGATTTGTGGTGACGCCCCAGTGAAGCGGACTGTCCTCTTCGAGATTTTCCGGGATATCGTACCCCGCCGCGTTGAATTCAACGACCCCGAGGAACGAGTATTCGTCGCAGACCGAGCTTATAAGCCGAAAATCCCCGGGCATAAAGTCATCTGCCATATTCTCTTGCCCGTCCCCGATTTCCTCGATATCGGCAAGGGGAAGATTGCCCGCGGACGGGTTCTCGCCGACGTCCGGCGAATTTCGCGCAAACAGATTTTTGAGCGCCGCGAAGCCGTTCGCCGCCGCAAAAGCCGTCGTCACGGTCGCCGACACCGCGATAACCGCCGCTGCCGCGACGGCGATGATTTTTTTCCTGTTCACGGCGGCGCCCCTGCGGCAAAATCCGCCGTCTTCGGTATAATCAAACACTTCCTGAATATATTTCGGGTCGACCCGGCCAAGAGCCTCCGATAAACGGTAATTTTTCATTCCGACTCCTCCCTGTAAACGGTTTTCCTGAGCTTCCTGCGCGCCCTGAACAGCAGCGATTTGACCTTGCTCTCCGAGATGCAGAGGTCCTTTGCGATATCCCCCACCGAGTCGGTGAAGAAATATCTCTTCATGAACACCACCCGCGATTCCCGGGAAAGACCGTCAAGAAACCCCTCGAGCATCAGCCGAAAATCCGCGTCGTCAAAGCGCAGCTCCGCGCCCTTGTCTGCAATTACCGCTTCGAGCTCATCAAGCGGCTCGGACGAGTTGGCGCTTCGCTTGTCGGCAAGGTTATATGTGAGCCTGCGGAGCGCGATGTTCCGCACAGTCCGGCAGGAATACGCCCTAAGACTCTGCGGCCTCGCCGGGGGAATCGCTTCCCAAAGGTTCATCAGCGCGTCGTTGAGACATTCCTCGGCGTCCGCCTCGCTACCGGTGATTTTCTGCGCGACGCTTTTAAGAAGCGCCCCGTATTTTTTCTGCATTTCGTCAAGGGCCGCGCCGTCGCGCTCAAAAAACAGCCCGACAATCCTCTCGTCCTCCAAGCTTCACACCTCCCCGCCTCATCTGTATGATTCAATTATACACCGATTCGGTTGCGCAAGCAAAAGAAAAATCTGCCCGTTAAGGACAGATTTCTCCAAAGACTTCGGATTTTATGAGGCAGGTTGATTTATTGTATCATTCAAACGTAAACACCGCGCCGCCGAGCGAAAGGCTCTCCACCTGACTCGTGTCGACGATTGTCTCGAACGAGAAGTAAACCTCTTCGGCACCGGTAAATCCGCTGCCCAGGATGCTCGGCTGGCGGTAATAGAGCGACCTGATTTCGGTGCCGTCCTTCATTTTAATGCCGATTTCGTTTTCGCCGACGATATTGCTGATAAGCTCGTTGTTCTCGTCTGTCGGCTCGAGACCCTGCGGGTAGAAGTGCAGACCGAGATTGTCGACCGCGGCGGTAAAGGTGACTCCGCCACACTCGGCGCTGTTGACCGATTCAATCGGCTTCACAATGCTCGACTCGTCAATCGGGACAGAGAAGCTGTATACCTTGTCGCTGACCGCGACGTGCTCCTTGTCGGGCGGGTTGTCATAGCTCGTATAGCCGAACTCTCCGATTTCGACGTTGATGGCCTCGGCGCCGTCGGGAATAGAGCTCGAGAAGTGCATGACCAGGGTCATGATTCCGTCTTCATACGACACCATCGGGGCGTTTCCGACATAGCCGAACATTTCCTCCTCGCCGTCAATTACCGCGTTCATGCTGAATTTGCCGTAGTTGAATTTTCCGTCAAAATAGTCGGGATATTCCGCGTCGTCGAGTCCCGCGTCGGATACGTTAAGCTCGACAGTCGCATAAAATGCGTCTCTGCTCATCAATACGCCCGTGACCCTTGCGTCGCCGGGGAGGAATTCCTCTGCCTCCGGCTCGATTTCCGTTCCGATATCCTCGGCGGGAACCGTCGCAAAGCCTTCGGGGAGATGAATGTGATTCTCCTCCCGGTCGCTGATATATCCCTGCATGGTCGACAGACCTCTGCGGCAAGCCGCGACCGCCGTAACGCCGAGCACAACCGCCATAACCGCCGCGACAGCTATTCCCGCAATCCTTCTTTTGGACATAGTTATTCTCCTTTCGCCGTCCCTTGTATACTTAAACACTTCTTCAAGATATTTTCCGTCGACCTTTCCGATAAGCTCAAGATTAGAGTATTTTTTCACAGCCGACACCTCTTTCGGTAAGTTTTTCCGCATATTTCCTTCTCGCGCGCCATAAGAGCGACTTGACCCTGCTCTCGCTGATACCGAGGTCGCCGGCAATCTCGGGAACGGTGTCGAAAAAGAAATATCTCTTTAAGAAGACAACCCGCGCCAAAGGCTTAAGTCCGTCAAGAAAAGCGTTCAGCGCCGACTCGAATTCAAGGTCGTCGAATCCCGCCTCCGAAATTCCGTCCGACAGCGAAGCTTCAAGTCCGTCGAGCGGGACCTCCGAGTGCACCGTCCGCTTTTGCGCAAGACTGTACTGCAGTCTTTTGAAGGAAAGATTTCTTATCACCTTGCAGCAATACGCGCGAAGGTTTTGCGGCTCCTCCGGCGGAATCGAGTTCCAGAGTCCGAGATAAGCGTCATTAAGACATTCCTCCGCCGCGCCGCCGTCTCCCAGTATCCTCTTTGACAGCGTCAGCATAAGACTGCCGTATTTCGCGTCGGTCTCCGAAATTGCCGACTCGCTCCGCATAAGATACAGTCCGACAATTTTTCCGTCCTCCAAATCCTGCGCCTCCTTTTCGGGTGTCTCACCCTCTAAGTACGGTTTTATCCCGAAACCGTTGCGTTTTCCGCAAAAAAAATACAGGCGCATTTTTACGCCTGTATCCCGACATTTCCGTCACCCGTTCCGATAGTTGATTTCCCAGAGTCGGTCGATGATTCTCCGCTCAAGGCTCTCGTATTCGAGCGCCGTAACGTCGCCGACCGAAAAGCTCATGCTCACCTTTTCATATCCGAACTCGTCGACGCACCTTATCTCGGCGCTGTCCCCCTTAACGCTCTCGACAAACCCCTCATAGTCCCATATTCCGCTTTCGCCGAGCTCGACCGAGACCGTCCTGTGCTCCTCCTTCGCGATTTTAAGGACCGAGCCGACGGGGTCGAGCGGATCGATGCTGTGCGGAAAGCGTTTATAGTCCTCCGGAGTCGAAAGCTTTCTCATCTTTTCGGAATACTTTATCGCAAACCCGCTCAAAAAGTCGATTTCGCCGATGTCGACCGTCTGCCTGATGCTTATTCCGTCATAGCTCCCGTCCGGCGCAATCATATAGATTGACGCAAAGTCCTCCGTCGCCGTAAGAACGACGCCGAACGAAAACTTGTCGTCCTCGGTGTCGCGGTCGATGCAGACCGGTGTGCCCAAGGCCTCGGCAATAATAAGCTGATTAAGTATATCGGACATAGCTTCTCCTTTCGGGGTTTATTTTTCGGTGACCGAATAAAGCCGGATTGAAAGCCCCTCGGGGCATTTCGGCTCGACCCGCCTCGGCGCCCTGTCGTTCGGGTACATATTATATATCTCCGCCGCGCCGTTTTCGACGCGCATGAACACCGTGTGAAGCGAAAGCTTTTTCTTCCCGTTCCAAAAAGAGAGGATATATCTCCCGTCGCCGAGCATAAGTCGCGGGTCCTCTTTTTTTGCACGAAGACCGAACCGCGAGAGCACCCTTTTTATCGAATAGGGATTTCCCCCGAAGAACCCAAGCACAAAGAGCGTCAGCGCCCCGCGCATAAGGAACGCCCGCTCGACGTCCCCGAGCGACACTCCGATGCCGAAGCTCTTCGCGGCGTTATACACCGCCACCGCCTCACAGGCCGTATTCTCCGCGCCGGCAAGATACAGCCGCTGTCCTTTGAGCGACCCCTGTCCGAAGATATATCCGCCCTCGCCGCCCCTGATTTTCGGCCGCATGACCGCCAGAGGCGCACATAGAAGACTCTGAAGCCTCAGCAGCGCCTGCAACACCGCGTGCGCGGCGGTCATTCCCCGTCACCGGCATAGTCCTTGAAGCAGATATTGAGGTCGACGCTCCCGTTTATACCGGGGACGTTTCCCTTCGACGAATACTGCCACATCTCCCACTTATAGGGAAGTCCCGGGAGGTCGTTGTATTCGGCGTACCAAAGGTCATAGTCCTGAATCCTCGCGAGGTCGTATTTCCAGACCGCGGTCTTTTTATTCGAGTACACCGCCGGGGTATACCCCTCCATCTCGAGCCTCTGCGCAAAGACGAGGAAGTTGTTCGTAAGCTGTTCCGGGTCGAGGTACGATGTCCTCGGCGTGTCGCCGTCCGGGTCGTTGACGATTTCCCAGTCAAAGGCGACCGGAAAACTTATGTCATATCCGTCAAGAAGCTCAATCACAAACTCGGCTTCCTCGAGCGCCTCGTCCTCGGTCAGAGCCTGTGAGAAAAAGTACACCCCGACCTCAAGACCGGCGTCGAGCGCGCCGCGGATATTCGCCTTAAAGTTTGCGTCCTCGGCGATAAGTCCGGTGACATAGCCTCTGTTGCCGCAGCGCATCATCACAAAGTCGAACCCCGCCGCCTTGACCTCGTCCCAGTCGATTTCGCCTTGGTGAACCGAGACGTCTATTCCGAGCATATAGCTCTCGGGACCCGAATATGTCATATACCCCGAAACCGGGTCGGCGGCGAAGAGCTCGGGCGTATATGTATTCATCTTCACACCGTCGAGTATCGGCATTCTTATCGGACCGTATGCCGAATCGTTGAGCAAAAATCCCTCCGAGGCATATCTCGTCTGATATTCGACCGACGGGTCGATCGCCGTATATGCCGGGACCTCGATGACCGTCTCCTTTTCGACGGTGACGATTTCGGGGACGACCCGCCCCTGTGCCCTGCTCCAGCCGACGCCGGTCACAATCAGCGCGATGCTTAAAAACAGCACCGCAAAGCCGAGCGCCAAAAACGTCGTCATATAGATTTTGCGGTCGCCGTCGGCCTTTGAGCGCTTCGCCTCGGCGGTGCGCCGCGAGAGCGCCGTAAGCTCGTCATAAACCTCGGCGGCGGTCGGCTGTCTCTGCTCGGTCGGAGCCGATGTGAATTCAAGTTTATCTGCCATAAAATAATCCTTTCCGTGTATTTCCACTTCAATTTCGTCTTAATCCGACAAGTTAAGTTTAACATATCGGCGGCGGCTTGTAAAGCAAAATTCCGTACAAAAATAAATTTAATATATGGAAGATTGATATATTTTCCCGATATATTGATTATATATCATCAATAGCGGCAATCACCTTTAAATCCCCGCGCCGAAATGATATAATCCGGTTGACGGAATTTTTTATATAGGAGGATTGACATGCTTTATCCCGAAATCGACAAATCAAGGAAAATCGAGGGAATATCCCGCGAGGGCGGAAGCCTTATCCTTAAAAGCGAGAAGTACACCCACTGGGTGACGCCCTATTCCGAGCGGTGCATACGCCTTTGCACCACCGACGGACGCCGCCCCGCCGACAGCGGAATCACGACGGTCATAAAGATGCCGTATGAAAACTGGAGCTATGAGACGGACGGGGACATCTGCACCGTCAGCACCGGCGCGACGGTGCTCAAAATCGACCTTATGACCGCGTCGGTCTCATATTATGACGGCGGCGGACGGCTTCTTTTAAGCGAAGCGCCCGACGAGTCCCGCGATATCGAGCGGTTCATGACCCAAAGAATCCTCCCCGAAAGCTCGCGGACCGAGCGGGTGATGACCGCAGACGGCGAAAAGACCGTTATCCGCGACGCCGCGAAGACCGACGCCGGCGAGAGCTTCCACACATGGCTGCGGCTCGAAAGGCGGGACGGCGAAGAGCTCTTCGGCCTCGGTCAGCACGAGGAGGGTTACGGCTCGCTCTGCGGCAGGACCGTCTATGTCCACCAGGGGAACCGGAAAATCGCCCTGCCGCTGATGGTCTCGAACCTCGGCTGCGGAATACTCGTCGACTGTGAGAGTCCGATTGTCTTCGACGACGGACCGCTCGGAAGGATAATCCGCTGTGAGGCCGCGCCGCAGCTTTCGTTCTATTTCCTCAACGGCGGGGACATGTCCGGCGCAGTCGCCGAATACCGCAGGCTGACCGGAAAGGCCTCGATGCTCCCGAAGTGGATGTTCGGCTATATCCAGTCGCAGGAGAGATACGAGACCGCCGACGAGATTGTCGCGGTTGCCGAGGAATACCGCAAGAGGGGAGTCGGCCTCGACTGCGCCGTGCTCGACTGGATGAGCTGGGAGGGCGGAAAGTGGGGACAGAAGAGCTTCGACCCCGCGCGCTTCCCCGACCCGTCCGGAATGATAAAAAAGCTCCACGAAAACGGCGTGAGATTCATGATATCGGTCTGGCCGTCGACGGCCGACACCGCCGAAAACCGCCGCGACTTCGCCGAAAACGGTCTGATGATTCCCGAAAGCGACTTCTATGACCCGTATAAAAAAGAGGGGCGTGACATCTATTGGAGACAGACCTCCGAGGGACTCTTCCGTCACGGCGTCGACGCCTGGTGGTGCGACAACTGCGAGCCGTTCACCCCCGAGTGGGAACAGCGCTTCCGCCCCCTCCCGGGCCAGCTTTACAATATGTACATAGAACAGGCGATGACAAGGCTCCCCGCCGAAAAATCGAATTCATACGCCCTCTATCACGCGAAAGGCGTGTATGAGGGACAGCGCGCCGAGTGCGACGAAAAGCGGGTCGTAAACCTTACGCGAAGCGGATATACCGGACACCAGCGCTTCGGAACGGTACTCTGGTCGGGTGATATCGAGGCAAAGTGGGAGACGCTCCGCCACCAGATTGCGGCGGGACTCGGTCTCTGCGCCTCGGGGCACCCCTATTGGACGCTCGACATCGGCGCGTTCTTCGTCAAACGCGGGACGCAGTGGTACTGGAAGGGCGACTATCCCGACGCCGAGCGCGACCCGGCGTACTGCGAGCTGTTCACAAGGTGGTATCAATGGGCGGCGTTTCTCCCGATATTCCGCGGCCACGGCACCGACTGCCGCCGCGAAATCTGGAACTTCGGCGGAGTCTTCTTTGACGCGATGAAGAGCGCCAACCGCCTCCGCTACAGCCTGATTCCCTATATCTATTCCGCCGCCGGCGGGACATGGCTCCGCGACGGCTCGATGATGAGGTTCCTCGCGTTTGACTATCCGAATGACCCGGTTGCGCTCAAAATCACCGACCAATATATGTTCGGCGAGAGCATGATGGTCTGCCCCGTGACCGAGCCGATGTATTACGCAAAGGGCGGAAAAGCCTTGCAGTCGGATAAAACCTGCCGGGTATATCTCCCCGAGGGCGGGTGGTACCGCCTCGGGCGGGACGGGCTCATCTCGGGCGGCCGGTGGATTGACGCCGACGCCGACATTTCGGAAATACCGGTCTTCGTCAAAGCCGGAAGCATAATCCCGACCGCCGACCCCGCCCTCTCGACCTCCGAGCAGACCGGCGCCATCACCCTTAACGTCTACCCCGGTGCCGACGGAAGCTTCGACTTCTACGACGACTCCGGCGACGGCTACGCCTACGAGCGCGGCGACTACCTCGCCGAGCGAATCCTCTGGAACGACGCCGATTCAAGGCTCACGGTACCGCCGAGGCTGGAAGAGAGGATGAGAGAGACGAGGGTGATGAAAAGGTAGGGAAGCGGAGCACGGCCATGTAAAAGGAATTCGCTGGCGCTCATGCTATTTTTAGACTCCTATCCCCCTGTCCCCCTTTCCACATGGAAAGGGGGAACGCATAGCTTCGGCTTCAGTTCCTATGAGGGGGCGCAGCCGGCGCGCTTCGCGCGCGAAAAAAAGCAGCAGAAAAAATCCGGAGGGATTTTTTCTGCTGCTTTTGTTCAGGTCGACCTTCGGTCGACCTCGGCTGCGCCCTTTTAGAGAGCAGAAGTCAGATTATCAGATGACAAATTACAAAGAGCAAAAGGTTGGCAACGCAGACCCCTCCCCGCCGGGGCGGGGAGGGGTGGGGGATATGGCGTAATCACGTCACCGCAAAGGTGACGCGATTAGCCGTCCGCCAACGGCGGACTCCTTTTATATGGCAGTGTGGCATCTCTGCAAGTTACCTATAACGCTCGCAAGTGTCCTCTATGCCAAGTACCACTCCCCTCGAGGGGAGTGGTCGCGCCGTTCACGAACGTGAACGGCCGGGTGTGGGGTGGACCCCCCTCTTCCTCTCTGAGGGAGAGGGGGCAGGGGGTGTGGAAGAAAAAAGAGCAGAGAGATATCAAAAATGATGCGTTTATCGTCCGCAGCAAAAGGACACTTTATAGCTACGCATGACTCTGTGCAAACTTTTCCCGCCGTCAGGCGGCTCTTCAACCTTAGCAACGCAGAACCCCCTCCCATGTGGGAGGGGGAAGGGGGTGGGAGTCTATAATAGCATGAGCAAAGCGAATTCCTTATAAAAGGTTGGACGCTGATATAATTTCCTATTAGCGCTTGCAAGTTTCCTTCACACGCCCTCCCCTCGAGGGGAGGGTCGGGGTAGGGTGACTAAAGATAGCATGAGCGAAGCGAATTCCTTTTATTTAGCCGCTGAAAGACCTCTCCTTTTTATCCCCATCACCCTATTTCCGCCTCTACCCCCTCGCCGCTCCGCACTCCCTCGCCGCTCTGACCGTCGCCTCGGCGACCGCCTTCGCCACCCTCTTGTCGGTGGCCGACGGTATGATATAGTCCGCCGAGAGCTCGTCCTCGCCGACGAGCGACGCCAACGCATACGACGCCGCAACCTTCATCTCCTCGGTAATCTGCCTCGCGCGGCAGTCGAGCGCGCCGCGGAATATCCCCGGGAACGCCAGAACATTGTTAATCTGATTCTTAAAGTCCGACCGCCCCGTCCCGACGACCTCGGCGCCCGCCTTAAGCGCAAGGTCGGGCATAATCTCGGGCACCGGATTCGCCATCGGGAACGCAATCGCCCTCGGCGCCATCGACCTAATCATCTCCTCGCTGACGATATTCGGCGCCGACACTCCGACAAAGACGTCCGCGCCCCTCATCGCGTCGGCAAGACTCCCCCTCAGCTTGCGGCGGTTCGTTATTTTCGACATCTTCTCGGTCTCGGGGTTGAGCCAATCCTCGCCCTCACAGACGATTCCCTTTATGTCGACAAGAGTCACGTCAGTAAAGCCGATGTTCAGAAGATGACGCGCAATCGAACACCCCGCCGAGCCCGCGCCGCAAATCGTCACCCTCGCCGAGAGGTCCTTTCCGACGACCTTAAGCGCATTTAAAAGCGCCGCCGCGACGACAATCGCCGTCCCGTGCTGGTCGTCGTGGAAGACCGGAATGTCGCATATTTCCTTAAGCCTCCGCTCGACCTCAAAGCACCTCGGCGCCGAAATGTCTTCAAGATTTATTCCCCCGAAGCTCCCCGAGATGAGGTAAATCGTCCTGACGATTTCGTCGACGTCCTTTGAGCGGACGCAAATCGGGAAGGCGTCGACGTCGGCAAACGTCTTAAAGAGCGCGCACTTCCCCTCCATAACCGGCATACCCGCCTCGGGTCCGATGTCCCCGAGACCCAAAACCGCCGTGCCGTCGGTCACGACCGCGATAAGGTTTCCGCGGCGCGTAAGCTCGAACGACTTTGAATAATCCTTTTGGATTTCGAGACAGGGCTGCGCGACGCCGGGGGTATAGGCGACCGAAAGGTCGTGCCGGTCCTCGATTCTGCACCGCGGCACAACCTCGATTTTCCCCTTCCACTCATAGTGCTTTTGGAGCGATTCTTCGTTGATTGTCATGTCAGATACTTCCTTTTATTTTACTTTTTTCGTTACATTATGTAATATATCCGCAATTTTAGACTTTTTGTAGATAATTTTTTCCTTTTTATGTCATATCTTCCGGGCGGAATACCCTGTCAAACTCCTCCGCCGAAAGGAACCCGAGACCGACCGCCGCTTCTTTAAGGGTGATGTTTTTCTCGAAGGCCTCCTTGACCGTCTTCGCGGCGTTTTCATATCCGATTGACGGATTCAGCGCCGCCGCGAGCATAAGCGACTTCCCGACGTTCTCGCTCATCTTTCCGACATTCGGCTTTATCCCGCGGACGCAGTTTTTGCGGAAGCTTTCGAGCGCGTCGCCAATCAGCCTCACCGACTGCAAATAGTTGTACGCAATCACCGGCAGGAAGACGTTTAGCTGGAAATTCCCCTGCGACGCCGCAAACCCGATTGCCGCGTCGTTTCCCATAACCTGCACCGCGACCATCGTCACCGCTTCGCACTGAGTCGGGTTGACCTTTCCCGGCATAATCGAGCTTCCCGGCTCGTTCGCCGGAATTACAATCTCGCCGAGACCCGTCCTCGGACCCGAGGCAAGCCACCTTATGTCGTTCGCAATCTTCATCATGTCCGCCGCAAGCGCCTTGAGCGCACCGTGCCCGAAGACCGCCTCGTCCTGCGAGCTGAGGCTGTGGAACTTGTTCGCGTCGGTCTTAAAGGGGTGTCCCGCAGCGGCGGATATCTTCTCGGCGACAAGCCTGTCGAACCCCTTCGGAGCATTAAGTCCCGTCCCGACGGCGGTCCCGCCGAGAGAGAGGTTTGAAAGACTTTCGAGCGACAGGGTAATCTGTTCCCGCGAGCGTTCCAAAAGCGCCCGCCAGCCGCTGATTTCCTGCGAGAACCGAATCGGCACGGCGTCCTGCAGGTGCGTCCTGCCGCATTTGAGTATCCCCTCGTTCTCCTTTTCAAGCCGCTCAAATTCCTCGATAAGCCCCGAAAGCGCGGGGATAAGCCGCTCCTTTGTCGCGCAAACCGCCGCGATGTGGATTGCCGCGGGGAAGGTGTCGTTCGACGACTGCGACATATTGACGTCGTCGTTCGGGTGAAGAATCCTTTTCCCCGCAATCATATTCCCGCGGTTCGCGATTACTTCGTTGAGATTCATGTTCGACTGCGTGCCCGAGCCGGTCTGCCAGACCGCGAGCGGAAATTCCCCCGAAAGCTTTCCCGCAATAATTTCGTCGCATGCCGCCGATATCGCCCCGAGCTTTTCGGCGGTCATCTTTTCGGGCAAAAGCTCGTGATTCGCCTCCGCGCAGCACTTTTTCATCACCGCGAACGCGCGTATAATCTCCTCCGGCATCTTCTCGACGCCGATTTTAAAGTTTTCAAAGCTGCGCTGGGTCTGTGCGCCCCAAAGCCGCTCGGCGGGCACCTTTACCTCGCCCATAGAGTCGTGTTCAATCCTGTAGCTCTCCATCTTTCGTCCTCATTTCATAATTTTATGCCGCCGAGCTCCGCACCGCGAAGGCGAATCCCGCACGCAGGGCGTGCCGCCCGCGCTTCGCGCGTGCGCGCCGCTCCCTTCGGTCGCGGCGGGGGCTTCGCCCCTCACCCGAGCCGTGCTCAACGCCTTAGCCGAGCGGTTTTTCCTTTATGTACCCGTCACGCAGCTCTTTAAGATGCTTGACTATATCCGGATTCCGGTGTATAAGCTGCGGCAGCTTTTCACAAGGAAATTCGGGGCAGACCCCGCAGAACTGTGCGCCGTGTTCTCTCGCACAGGCGTGAACCCTGCATCTTCCCGACTCCGCCCATTCCGGAACATATCCGTCGGCCTCGATGCAGCCGGGACAGAGACCGTCCTGACGCTTTTTGCAGCCGGTGCAGTCCTCGCCGCAGGCGGTAAGCGCTGAAAAATCCATATTTACACCTTTCTGTAATAAGAATAGTGCGCGACGACATACCGCTTCTCGCCGGTGTTGTCGTCAATCCCCGAAATCTCGACGCCGTTGCCCGAAAGCAGCTCGGCGACGGTCGCACCCTTGATTCGGCAGCGGAAGACCTCGTGCGCCTCGCACATCACGACGATGACGTCGTCCAATACGATGATTCCGCCCTCTTTCCCGAGCATCTGTTCAACGCCGTCGATTCTCTCGACTGCATAGATGATTGACTTTCCGTTGAAGCGCTCAAGCTCCTTCCGCGACAGCGCGTATTTGTCCTTTTTTCCGAACAGTCCCATATTCCCTCCTATTTAAATACCGCCCGCCATTTTCCGTCTTCAATTACATACTGAAACTCGTTGAGCTCGGGCGACAGCATCACCGAAATAAGCTCACGAAGGTCCGCGACCGTCGGTATCTCCCCGAGGCGGTTTTCGTCGACCCATTCCATCTCGCCCTCCTCCGAGGAACAAAGCTCGCCGGTATATTCGTTCGCCTCGAACAAGAGGACGATATACCGCCCGCCGTCCTTCGGAAACTGCTTTATCCCGCAAAGCCGCGGGTTGATGACCGTAAGTCCGGTCTCTTCCTTCATCTCCCGAATGACCGATTCGACGAACGACTCGTTCGGCTCAACATGCCCTCCCGGAAGGGCGTAGCCGCGCCAGTCGCTCCCGATGCGGTTCTGCAAGAGGTATTTTCCGTCCCGGTGCAAAAGACAAAGGTTAGTCAGTTCAACTTTCTCGGCTCTTGACATTTTTACCCTCCAATCAGCTTCTCGAACCGCTCCAGCTCGATTTTAAGCCTTGCAATCGGGAACCCGATGACGTTATAGTGGTCGCCCGAAAGCTCCTTCACAAAGAGTCCGCCCCTGTCCTGAATCCCGTAAGACCCCGCCTTGTCGAGAGGGGAGTCCTCGGTGATGTATCTTTCGATGTCGGCGGCGGAGAGGGGATAAAACGTGACCTCCGTCGTCTGCGAGAACGACATCGTCCGCCCCTCGCAGCAGATGCAGACTCCGCTGACGACGCGGTGGGTCCGCCCCGAAAGCTCGAATAGCATCTCCCGCGCTTCGCCGAGGTCCGCCGGCTTCCCGAAGATTTTTCCGTCGAGAATTACGACGGTGTCGCACCCGATTACAAGGTCGTGCGGGCGGTCCTTCGCGACATAAACCGCCTTTCTGACCGCGAGTATTTCGGGGACGTTTTCGGCGGGAACGTCCTCGGGCGGGGTCTCGTCCGCGCCGGACGGGATTATCTCGTAGTCCTCAAAAATATACTTCAAAAGCTCCCTGCGCCGCGCCGACTGCGACGCAAGGACGATTTTCCGACCGTCAAACACACAAACACTCCCTAAAACATATTCAGGACAAGTATAGCATATCCTCCGCCAAAAATCAACTTGACTTGCGCCGCTTTTTGACATATAATTATCAGAGCGAAAGAAAGGAAATTTTTATGGAACTCTTCCTCGATGTCCTGATTGACACCCTCGCCGACACGGCCAAAATGCTGCCGTTTCTCTTCGGCGTCTATCTTTTAATAGAATATCTTGAACATAAGGCTTCGGACCGCCTCCCTCGGGCGCTTCGGAAGATGGGCCCGTTCGGACCCGTCGGCGGCGCGGCGCTCGGCTGTATACCCCAGTGCGGATTTTCGGTCGCGGCGTCGAATCTCTATGCCGGACGGCTTATAAGCCTCGGGACGCTTATTGCCGTCTTTGTCGCGACGTCCGACGAAGCCGTGCCGATTCTTATATCCCGCCCCGAGAGCGCCGGAAAAATTCTCCCGCTTATCGGTGCAAAGCTCGTGACCGCAATCTTGGCGGGACTTCTGGTCGACGCCGTATTAAGAATAGTTCACGCTCACCGGAACGAAGAGGACGAGCCATACCGCGACCTCTGTGAAGACTGCGGCTGCGAGGAGCACGGAATAGTCCGCTCCGCGCTTATGCACACGCTTAAGATAACGGTGTTCGTGTTTATTGTGTCGCTCCTTCTCGGACTTGCGATAGCGCTTTTGGGCCGCGAGCGAATCGATTCGCTCCTCATGACCGACAGTGCTTTTCAGCCGTTTCTGACCGCGCTCATCGGCCTGATACCGAACTGTGCGGCGTCGGTCGTCCTGACCGACCTCTATGCCGCCGGAAGCCTGAGCTTCGGCTCGGTCGTCGCCGGACTCTCGACCGGCGCGGGACTCGGCCTTGCCGTCCTTTTCAGGACCAACCGCAACATCTCCGAAAACCTCACCGTAACCGCAATCCTCTACCTCACCGGCTCCCTCGCGGGGGTGGTGCTGAATTTGGTGTGACGCTGACAGAGAACAGAAGTTAGAGGTTAGAGGATAGAAGGTAGAGGGTAGAGGTCTGATTTCCGACCTCTGATATTTGTATTATGACCGTGGCGCGTCGCCGCACTGCCTTGCTATAAGGAATTCGCTGCGCTCATGCTATTTATAGACTCCCACCCCCTTCCCCCTCCCACATGGGAGGGGGTTCAGCATAGCTAAGTCTTTGAACGCCGCCTGACGGCGGGGGAAATTTGCAATAACATGCGCTTTTCCTTCTACACCCCCTGCCCCCTCTCCCTCAGGGAGAGAGAGGGGGTTCCACCCCACACCCGGCCGTTCACGTTCGTGAACGGCGCGACCACTCCCCTCGAGGGGAGTGGTACTTGGCAAGGAGGACACTTGTGCAGGCATATTAAAATTCATGAGCGGCGACCTACCTTGCTATAAGGAATTCGCTTCGCTCATGCTATTTATAAACTCCCACCCCCTTCCCCCTCCCACATGGGAGGGGGTTCTGCATCGCTTCGGCCTCATCTCATATGAGGGCGCAGCCGGCGCGCTTCGCGCGCGAACAAAAGGGTCAAGAAAACTCCCTTCGGAGTTTTCTTGACCCTTTTGTTCCGACCGCCTTCGGCGGTCGCGGCTGCGCCCTATTTAGAAGACAGAAGTTAGAGGTCAGATGGCCAGAATCTCAAGGAGCAACGCTAACCCCTCCCCGTCGGGGAGGGGTAGGGGTGGGGGAACAGGCGAAACGCGTCACGGTCGAGTGACGCGGGGAGCGTCCGCCAACGGCGGACTCCTTATAACAAGGCATAACGCCACTCATGCTTTTAATATACCTGCGCAAGTGTCCTCCCCGCCCTCCCCTCGATGGGAGGGCGGGGAGGGGTGATTTTAAACAGTATGAGCGCAGCGAATACCTTATTATCAGCAGTGCTTCGCCTTTTCGCACCGCATATTCGCGCACCGCATCCCTTTTTCAACCCATCGCCCCGCCGCACGCAATTTTTGCCTGTGCCGCCCCCACAATTTTTCCTCCCCCTCTGCATAAATCCGCAAATCCGGCTAATACTTAACCTTGAACAGCCAAAAACTGTTATCATACATTCCATGGAGGTAGTTATGCAAAAGGTTAAGTTCAGACAACCCAAGCGCAGGACGCTTTATATCATGCTCTGCGCGGGAATACTCGCGGTCGGAGCGGCTTCGGTCGCGGGGTACAGGGCCGCGGTAAGCTCGGTCACCGACGGTCTCATCACCTCTCGCGGCGACGCCGACGTCCCCGATATCGACTATTCCGCCGTCGACGCCGTCCTGTCCGACATCAAAAAGGACCGCGAAGAGACGGCCGTCCCCGAGACCGATGCCGTCCAAGACCAAATGCTTCCGGACGAGGTCGTCGGTCTTCCGGAAGAGCCGAACAACGAGGCGATTGTCGATATCACCGACGAGCTCGAGGCGCTTTATTATGAACAGGCGATACTGATGCCGATTAACGGCGAGATTATCGCGGCATATTCTGATGGCGAGCTTGTAAAGTCGTCGGGCGGCGTCTGGCGCACCCACGACGGAATCGACATCGCGGCGGAATCGGGCGCCGAGGTCAGGGCGATGACTTCCGGCACCGTGACCGAGGTCTATGAGGACCCGCTTTGGGGCTGCTGTGTCGTCGTCGACCACGGAAACACCCTTTTCGGGCACTATTTCGGACTTTCTCCCGATGTCGCCGTAACCGTCGGGGACAAGCTTAATGCCGGCGACACCGTCGGCACCGTCGGCAACACCGCCGACATTGAATCCGACGAGGATTCACACCTCCACTTCGCCCTGAAGTACCAGAGTCAGTGGATTGACCCGATTCAGTATATCGAGCCGATGAAGTGACAAGCGGGGGACCTCCGCGACGGAAACTGAGGCTCCTCGCGGCTCCGTTGTCTGGCAGTCCGACCTCTGCTCTCCAACGGGTGCGCCGCGCACCCGTCCGGACGCAGTCCGGCGCGCTTCGCGCACAAACGAAAGAAAGCAGAAAACCCTGTGCGGGTTTCTGCTTTCTTTCGTTCTGGCAGCCTTCGGCTGCCGCGGACTGCGCCCTCATAGGAGCTAAAGCTGGAGTTATGCGTTCCCCCTTTCCGTGTGGAAAGGGGGGCAGGGGGATAGGAGTTTGAAAATAGCATGAGCGAAGCGAATTCCTTATAGCGAGGTAGTGCGTCAGCACACATTCTTTCTAAAACTTGCCAAAGTGTCCTCCTTGCCAAGTACCACTCCCCTCGAGGGGAGTGGTCGTGCCGTTCACGAACGTGAACGGCCGGGTGTGGGGTGGAACCCCCTCTCTCTCTGAGGGAGAGGGGGCAGGGGTGTGGAAGGAAAAGAACAGAGAAACCGACAAAGATGTTGCATTTAACGTATGTCGTAAAGTGAATCCCTTATAGCAAGTCATGACGTCAAACAAACTTCCCCCGCCGTCAGGCGGCACTCCAAACTTTGACGATGCATGACCCCCTCCCATGTGGGAGGGGGACGGGGGTAGGAGTCTAAAAATAGTATTCGCGAAGCGAATTCCTTTTAATAAAGTGTAGCGACTCTCTCTGCTTTTTAGTGCGCTACTAAGATTCCTTCCCGCCCCTGTCCCCTCCCCGAAAACAATCGTTTTTCACAAAAACACACCGCCTATCGCGCGGTTTTTTCGTGCATATCGGGGGTTGACGGAAACGGCTTCGGATAATATAATGTATAAAGACTCAGATAAGGAGAAGAGAAATGCAGACAAAGGTTGTAAAGTTCGGCGGCAGCTCGCTCGCCGACGCAAAACAGTTTGTAAAGGTTGCCGATATAATCCGCGCGGACGAATCCCGCCGCTTCGTTGTTCCGTCGGCGCCGGGCAAGAGATATCCGAAGGACACAAAGGTCACCGATATGCTCTATGCCTGCTATGACCTCGCCGCGAGGGGCGGCGATTTTTCGGAGATGTTCGAGGCGATTGTCGCCCGCTATATGGACATCGTCCGCGAGCTCGGCTTAAAGCTTGAAGACCGGCTCACGCGTGAGCTTTCCAATATAAGAATGAGCTTTTTGGCGCGCGCCGGGCGCGACTATGCCGCTTCGCGCGGGGAATATCTCAACGGTCTCATTCTCGCCGAATACCTCGGCTTTGCTTTCGTCGACGCCGCCGACGTCATTCACTTCGGCGAGGACGGAAAACTCCGCCTTGCCGAAACCTGTCACGCCGTAAAGGAGCGCGTCGAACAGGTCGGAAATGCCGTAATCCCGGGCTTTTACGGCTCAATGCCGAACGACACCGTAAAGACGTTTTCACGCGGCGGGTCCGACATCACCGGCTCGATTGTCGCGGCGGCCGTCGGCGCGGATTTATATGAAAACTGGACCGATATTTCGGGATATCTCGTCTGCGACCCGAGAATCGTCCCCGACCCCGAACCCGTCGGAATCATTACATACCGCGAGCTTCGCGAGCTTGCGTACATGGGCGCACAGGTGTTCCACGAGGACGCCATTTTCCCGGTGAGACAGGCCGGAATCCCGATTAACATCAAGAACACAAACCGCCCCGCCGATGAGGGCACAATGATTGTCGAGACCGCCCCCGAGGACACTTCGCCGTATGTCATAACCGGAATCGCCGGAAAGCGCGGCTTCGTCACCGTCACCATCGAAAAGGACATGATGAACGCCGAGCTCGGATTCGGCAGAAAGGTGCTCGAGGTCTTCGAGAACAACGGCATCTCGTTTGAACATATGCCCTCGGGAATCGACACCCTGAGCGTCATCGTCCACAAAGACGAATTCGAGGCCAAGGAAGACAAGATTATCCGCTCCTTGGAGATTGAGACCGCGCCGGATAAAATCGACATCGACCGCGACGTCGCGCTTCTGGCGGTCGTCGGACGCGGAATGAGGGCGCAGCGGGGCACCGCCGCAAGGATTTTCGCCGCCCTTGCGCACGCAAAGGTCAACGTAAAGATGATTGACCAGGGCTCGAGCGAGCTGAACGTCATCGTCGGCGTGAGAAACGAGGACTTCGAGACCTCGGTCAAGGCGGTGTACGACATCTTCGTGACCCAGAAGCTTTAAGGGACATGTCCGACGTAATAAAGAAAAAGAACCCCCACGCGGGGCACAGGGCGCGCCTTCGGCAGCAGGTTATAAACAGCACCGATTTCTGCCACCCGCACCAGATGCTCGAGGCAATGCTTTTTGCGCCGATAAGGGTCAGGGACACCAACGTCATCGCACACGAGCTGATTGACCGCTTCGGCGGCTTCAAGGAGCTGTCCGAAGCGTCGATTGAAGAGATGACCGAGGTCAGGGGCGTCGGTCCCACGACCGCGCTGTTTTTAAAGGTGTGCTTCGAGCTGTACCAAAGATACGCCCACCACGACTTCGACTGCAGGACCTTTTTGCAGAGCTCGCTCGAAAGCGGCGTCTTCTATAAGACTGTTTTCAGCGGCAGAGGCGAGGCGGTCGCGTTCACCGTCACCGATGACGACGGCGGACTTATTTTCAACAGCATCATCGATATCGACGAGAGCGACGCCGAGTTTGAAAAGACCATCGAGGCGCTAAAAACCCTCTCCCGGCGTCACATTGAGCCGAGGTGGAAGATATATGTCTGCTACAACAGCGTCGGCCGCTTCCCCGATGTCGAGGAAGAGGACATCGTCTGCATGTTCGCGCGCTCAATGATACGCCGCCTCGACGTCGAGCGCCGCTATATCCTCCGCGGCCGCCGCCTTATCCGTGTGATGACATGAGGCGGGCCGCATAGCGTTTTGACACAATAAAAACCGGACAGCGATGTCCGGCTTTTGTTGTTTGAGTGACTGTCCGGGCGCCATACTCAGCCGTGCTGAACCGCCTCGCCGCGTCAGTCCGACTTCCGAGCATGACCGGCGCGGGAAACAACCGAGCACGCCAGCGGGAAAGCTTGCGCATGTCCAAGTCGGCGCCGGCGCAGCGCTTTTCCCAGCTTTGCTGTATTGCCGCACTTCGGCCGCAGCCGCGGCAGCCGGAGGCTGCCGAAACGAAATGAGCAGGAAAACTCCAAAGGGAGTTTTCCTGCTCATTTCGTTCGCACGCTTTGCGCGCCGGCTGCGTCCTATTAGAGAGCAGAAGTGAGAGGGTCAGATGTCAGAATCGTAAAGAGCCACCTTGAGCAAGTCGTGTTGTCGAACAAATTTCCTCCCCGCGTCAGCGACAATCAAAAGTTTTGACGCACAGACTCCCTCCCCTCGAGGGGAGGGTAGGGGTGGGGTGACTTTAGATAATATGAGCGTCAGCGAATACCTTGTTATAGGCAGTGCGGCGTTGCCCTGCTTCGGCCGCAGCCGGCGCGCTCCGCGCGCGAGGGGATAAAAGGAAAACTCCGTCGGGAGTTTTCCTTTTATCCCCTTCGGCAGCCTTCGGCTGCCGCGGCTGCGTCCTCATAGGAGCTGAATCCGGAGCGATGCGTACCCCCTTTCCATGTGGAAGGGGGTAGGGGGTAGGAGTCTAAAAATAGTATAAGCGAAGCAAATTCCTTATTATGGAAGTGCTGCACCCCTGTAAGTTACCCTTAGCGCTCGCAAGTGTCCTCCCCGCCCGGTACCACTCCCCTCGAGGGGAGTGGTCGTGCCGTTCACGAACGTGAACGGCCGGGTGTGGGGTGGAACCCCCTCTCTCTCACTGAGGGAGAGGGGGCAGGGGGTGTGGAAGAAAAAATGAGCATGTCACCGCAAAGGCGAGGCGTTTCGACGTCCTCTGCAAAGCGAACACCAGCAAAGCATGACGCCGTACAAATTTTTCCCCGCCGTCAGGCGGCACTGCAAAGTATGAGTTGCATAACCCCCTCCCATGTGGGAGGGGGACGGGGGTGGGAGTCTAAAAATAGCATGAGCGCAGCGAATTCCTTATTCCCCCCAACCCAAACGCCCCGCGCAGCGCACGGGGGTTGGTGAAACGTATTGCGGACGCGGTCTGACCGAAGTCCTCACAGATAATACGCGCAAGGCGCGCCGATTATTGCGCCCGGAAAAAATTTTTTCGGGATTCACGCGGTAATCAGCTTCATGAACGACGCGTTCTTTTCGAGGAGCTTAAAGGCGATGACCCCGACGACGCTGACACAGACGAATTCCCCCAGAGCGACCTCGGCGGCGTTGAGCCAGAAGGGCGTCTTGAACGCGTATGTAAGCTCGAGGCCGACGATTGCGGCATTGGTGACGACCGGCGCGAGCGAAGCGACAAATAGGTTCGGACTGACAAAGATGAGAAGCACCGCAAGCAGCGTCGCAGCCGTGCCGAAAAACATGTCCATAAGCGCCATCGGGCTGAAAATGTTCGCGATAAAGCACCCGACGGTCAGAGCGATGCCGTAGTCCTTTTTGTAGAAGCAGAGCAGCATCAGCGCCTCGGCGACCCGAAACTGAATGTTCCCGTAGGACATGAACCCGAGCGCATAGGTCAGCGCGACATAGAGCGCGGCGACCGCGGCGAGCTTCACGAGCCTTTTTGTGCTGAAGTTTGATTTTTTTGACATATAGACCTCCGTCCGGGCGGAAACAAAAATCCCCCGAGCGCGCTCGGGGAAAGACATAATGTTTCTTTGCCCCTTGTTTTTTTATTCCGAGGTGGTTTTCAAGGAGACACCCCGCAAAACCGAGTATATCACCGCCGGGGAGAGTTGTCAAGTTAGAATTTAGAAATTAGAGGATAGATGATAGAGTTTGACAGCGAGGGAATTACGCTCCTTACGGCAACAATCTCTTGACAAATCTCCGATGTCGTGTATAATTGTTTGTGGGCGGAGTACAGTTGTTTGCGGCGAGCGCTCAAGGAGGATAATTATGGCCGATAAGGAATATGTTGTTGTCAGCTCGGACGTTCTTCCCGAGGTTGTTCTTAAGGTTCTCGAGGCGAAAAGGCTTCTTGCACAGGGGATTTGCCGGACGTCGACCGAGGCGTGCAGCCGCGCGGGTGTCTCGCGCAGCGCTTACTATAAATATAAGGACACGGCGTTTATCTATTCCGAAAAGCTGAACGAGCGAATCGTCACGTTCTGCATCGTTCTGATGGACCGCCCCGGACTTCTCGCCGAGGTGCTGAACGAATTTTACCGCCTCGACGCGAATATACTGACCATCAATCAGAATATCCCGATTGACTCGGCGGCGACGGTGATGATAACCGTCCGGTTCAACGATTCGGGAATCGAACCGACCACAATCACCAAAGCGGTCGCTAAAATCCCGGGCGTCGCGAGCGTAAGAATAATTTCGGGAAAATAAACGGAAAGAGGAAAGCATATGAAAGTATCAAAGATTGCGATTATCGGCTTCGGCATTGTCGGAAGCGGCACCGTCGAGCTGTTCTATAAAAATAAGGAGCTTATCGAAAAGCGAAGCGGGCGGAAGATGGACATAAAGTGGATTCTCGACCTCCGCGACTTCCCCGGGAGTCCCTTCGCCGCAAAGTTCACGAAGAATTTTGACGACATATATAACGACCCCGAGATTTCGGTCGCCGCCGAGATGATTGGCGGAAAGACCTTTGCCTATGACTACACCAAAAAGCTCCTCTCGCGCGGCGTAAGCGTTGTCACGTCGAACAAAGAGCTCGTCGCGACGCACGGCGCCGAGCTGATTAAGCTCGCAAAGGACAACGGCTGCAACTATTTCTTCGAGGCGTCGGTCGGCGGGGGAATCCCGATTATCCGCCCGCTTCACCAGTGCCTCGCCGCAAACAGAATCGAGCGGATTGCCGGCATACTCAACGGCACCACAAACTATATCCTCACAAAGATGATTTACGACCAGCTTTCGTTTGAACAGGCCCTCGCCGACGCACAGCGCCTCGGCTATGCCGAACAAGACCCTTCGGCCGACATCGACGGCGCCGACGCCTGCCGAAAGCTTTGCATACTCGGCTCGCTCGCCTTCGGGAAACAGATTTATCCCGAATATGTCCACTGCTCGGGCATCCGTAACATCACCCTCGACGACGTCGAATACGTCGCCAACGCGGGATATGCCGTAAAGCTCATCGGCCTTATCGACAGGACCGACAAGGGGCTTGTCGCGACGGTCTGCCCGAGACTCGTCAGTGTGAACAACCCGCTCTCCGGCGTCAACGACGTCTATAACGCAATCATGATTCGCGGCGACAGCGTCGGGGACACCCTTTTCTACGGAAGAGGCGCGGGCAAAGAGGCGACCGCCTCGGCCGTCGTCGGCGACATCATCGACGCCGTGAAGCACGAAAACGCCGACATCGCCTCCCTGACTTGGGAGGACAGCGAGGACCGCAGCTTTATCCTGCCCTATAAGTCGGCCGAGGTCCGGGTATATGTCCGCGTCCGTTCCGACGACGTCGACTCGCTCAAGGGCCTGATTACCCAGCTCTTCGGCTATGTCGACTTTATCCCGAGAAAGCACCGCACCGAGCGCGAGCTCGCGTTCATCACTCCCCAGATTGAAGAGTACCAAATCGACAAAAAGCTCGCCCTCCTCTCCGAACACGCCGAGGTCATGAGAAAGATAAGACTGATGTGATACAACAACGCCGCGCTCAAAACACAGCGCGGCTTTTTCTATCCTCTGATTTCTAATATCTGACTTCTATACTTGACATTTCCCCTCCGATTTAGTAAAATATACACGATAGGGGAGTAGTTGGCGCGTTTGCGTTACCTTGCCAACAATCGCGGCGCCGAAGGCGTCTGGCTCGGTTATAAACAATGAGACTTATCCGTCGGGAGCCGTGGATAAGTCTGTTTTTATGCGCGCTTCCGGAAAAATCAGGAAAAAGAGGTATACAAAATGTCAATTTGGATCGATTTATTACTATTTGCAATAGGAATTGTCCTTATTGTAAAGGGCGGAGACTTCTTTGTCGACTCGGCGTCATATATCGCCGAGATTTCGGGCATACCGAAATTCATCGTCGGGGCGACGATTGTCTCTCTCGCGACGACGATGCCCGAGATGATTGTCTCAGTCATGGCGGCGGCGCAGGGCAAGTATTCGATGGCGGTCGGAAACGCCGTCGGCTCGGTCACTGCTAACACCGGCATAATTCTCTCGGTCGGAATCATCTTCATGACGATTGCCGTCTCGCGGAAAAAGTATCTCACCAAGGGACTTTTGCTGATTGCGGCGGTGACGGCGGTCTGGCTCGGCTGCCTTTCGGGAAAGCTCTCAATTATCGCGAGCATAATCCTCCTCGCGATTTTCGCGGCATTCGTCGTCGAAAACGTCAGGTCGGCAAGGAGCGACATGAGCGAGGGGAGCGAGGAGCGCCCGAAGCTGGTGAAAAAAGAGCTTGCGATAAAGCTTGTGCTGTTCGTTGTCGGCGCGGTGATGCTCGTCATCGGCTCCGACCTCCTCGTCGACCACGGCTCGAATATCGCGACGTTCCTTCACGTCCCCGAGGGGATAATCGCCGTGACGATGGTCGCAATCGGAACGTCTCTGCCCGAGCTCGTCACGACCGTGACCGCGATTATAAAGAAGCAGTCGAGCCTTTCTGCGGGAAACATCATCGGCGCGAATATCATCGACCTGACGCTGATTCTCCCGATAAGCTCGCTTGTCTCCCGCGGACAGCTGACGATTGACTCACAGGGCCTGACCTACGACATGCCCGCCTGCCTCATCTTAACGCTTATAGCGATGGTCCCGACGCTCATCACCGAGAAGTTCCAAAAGTGGCAGGGCGCGCTGATGCTCGCCGCCTACGCCGTCTACCTCTGGCTGATTATGAGGTAATGACAATAAAGGAAAAGAGAGGGGTTTGCCCCTCTCTTTTTTATTTTACTGCTGATTGTCCCTGATTTTTATCCCCAGCTCCTCCAGCTGTTTCTCGTCCACCGGCGACGGACAGCCGCTCATCAGCTCGCTCGCGTTTTGAACCTTCGGGAACGCGACGACGTCTCTTAAGTTGTCCGCGTCGCAGAGTATCATCGACAGCCTGTCGAGACCGAGTCCGAGTCCCCCGTGCGGCGGTGCGCCGTATTTATATGCGTCGACAAGGAACCCGAACTTCGCCTCGATTTCCTCGTCGGTGAGACCGAGCGCCTCGAACATTCTGTTCTGAAGCTCGGGGTCGGTGATTCTCATCGACCCGGAACAAAGCTCCGTGCCGTTTAATACAAGGTCAAAGGCCGTCGCGCGGACGTTTTCGGGGTCGCTGTCCAAAAGCGGTATGCACTCCTCAAGCGGCATCGTGAACGGGTGATGCGCCGCCTCCCACTGATTCGTGTCCTCGTTGAACTCGAAGAACGGCATCTCGACAATCCAGACAAAGTTGAACCTGTTTTCCGGGATAATCCCGAGCCGCTTCGCGACCATGTTCCTCAGCGCCCCGAGAACCGTACATACCGTCTTCTTCCTGTCCGCCGCGATAAGGACGACGTCCCCCTTTTCCGCTCCGAGCCGCGAAAGAAGCTCATCAAGCTGACCTTCCGCGAGGAATTTTGCGAACGAGCAGTTCGGGACGTCCTCCGACCAGCGGATATAAGACAGCCCCTTCGCGCCGATTCCCTTCGCGTGCTCAACAAGCTTGTCGATTTCCTTGCGCGAATAAACCTGTGCGGCGTTTTTGGCGACAATCGCCCTGACCGTTCCTCCGGCCTCGATTGCGCCGGTAAAGACCGAAAATCCGGTGTTCCTCGCGAAGTCCGAAATGTCGGTAATCTCCATTCCGAAGCGGGTGTCCGGCTTGTCCGAGCCGTAGCGGTTCATTGCCTCGGCAAATGTAAGCCTCGGAAGCGGGGTCTCAATGTCAATCCCCTTTATCTCCTTGAAGAGCCTCTTGACCCAGCCTTCGGCCATGCTTCTGATGTCCTCCTCGTCGACGAAGGACATTTCGAGGTCGATTTGCGTGAACTCCGGCTGACGGTCGGCGCGAAGGTCCTCGTCCCTGAAACAGCGCGCAAGCTGGATATAGCGGTCGAAGCCGGCGACCATGAGGAGCTGCTTATAAATCTGCGGCGACTGCGGGAGAGCATAGAACTTTCCGTTGTGGATTCTCGACGGCACAAGATAGTCCCTCGCGCCCTCGGGCGTCGATTTCATCATCATCGGCGTCTCGATTTCGATAAACCCGTTTTCATAGAAATAGCGCCGGGTGACGTCGGCGATTCTGTGCCGGGTGATGATGTTTTCGGTGAGCTTTTTTGTGCGGAGGTCGAGATAGCGGTATTTAAGCTTAAGCTCGTCGTTGACCTTGTCCGAATTGGTGATTTCAAAGGGCGTCGTCTGCGCTTTCGAGAGGATTTTAAGCTCGCTGACTCTGATTTCAACCGTACCCGTGCGGATTTCGCGGTTGATGCTCTCGCGCGGCGCAATGTCTCCCCTCGCCATAAGGACGTATTCGTTCCTGACCGTTGACGCCTTTTCAAAGATTTCGGGGTCGGTCGAGTCGCCGAACGCAAGCTGAACTATCCCGGTGCGGTCTCTCAGGTCGATAAAAATCAGATTTCCGAGATTTCTGACCTTCTGTACAAATCCGCATACCGTAACCTCGCACGGTTCAAGCGGCACCTCGCCGCAATAGTGTGTCCTTCTCAGTTTTCCCATAGTGTCCATAACATCATGTGCTCCTTATTTATTGATATATGCCGTTTTAAAGGCTTGTGTCCTTTTCAATCTCGTCCGCGACCGCTCCCGCGATTTCGTCGCCGAGTCCGTTTTCAAAGACCTCGTTAATCAGCTCCGACGAAAACGCGTTCATGAACTCCGAAAGCTTAACCGGAGTCTCCTCGCCCGAGCGCATGTTTTTCAGCTTCGCTTCGCCGGTTTCAAGCTCGTTGTCCCCGATGACGACGACGAATTTCGCCCCGATTTTGTCGGCATAACGCATCTGCGGTTTAAGTCCGCGGCCGACAAGGTCGGTCTCGGCGGCATATCCCGCCTGTCGGACTGCGTCGGCAAGAAGCGCGGCCTTGCGGCGCGCGGCGTCCCCCATCGGCGCGATATAAAGGTCGGGCGTCTTTTCGGGTTCAAAGGCGCAGCCGCAGCTCTCCATCGTCATGATAAGCCTTTCGAGACCCATTCCGAATCCGAGGGCGGGGACCGGCTGACCGCCGAGCTCCTGTACAAGTCCGTCATATCTTCCGCCGCCGCAGACGGTGCCCTGTGCGCCGATGTCCTGCGATATGAACTCAAAGACCGTCCTTGTGTAATAGTCGAGCCCGCGGACTATCCTCGAATCGACCTCATATTTGATTCCGTAGTCGTCGAGGATGCTCTTAAGCTCCTCAAAGTGCTCCCGGCAGCCGTCACAGAGGTAGTCGAGGATTACCGGCGCGCCCGAAGCGATTTCGCGGCATATCGGCGACTTGCAGTCCAAAAGCCTCATCGGGTTCTTTTCGAGCCTCTCGCGGCAGGTCTCGCACAGCTCCTCGCGGTGCGGCGCAAAGTATTCCCGAAGCGCCTCACGGTATTTCGCCCGACATTCGGGACAGCCGATTGAGTTGAGGTGAAGCGCGACGTTTTCGAGACCGCAGCCGTCCAGAATCGCCGCCGCAAGGAGGATTATCTCGGCGTCGGCATAAGGCGACTGTGTCCCGAACATCTCGACGCCGAACTGGTGGAACTCGCGGAGGCGCCCCGCCTGCGGCTTTTCGTGCCGGTACGCGGGAATGATATAGTAGACCTTCTGCGGGAACCCCTCGTTCATCATGCCGTTTTCGAGCATCGCGCGGACGACCCCGGCGGTGCCCTCGGGTCTGAGGGTAAAGGTGGCGTCGCCCTTCGAGCTGACGGTGTACATCTCCTTTGTGACGACATCGGAGGTGTCGCCGACCGAGCGGACATAGAGCGCGGTGTCCTCGAAGACCGGCGTTCTGATTTCGCGGAACCCGAACTGTTCCGCCGTGTCGGAGACGGTCGCCTCGACCGTGCGCCACTTCATGATGTCGGCAGGAAGAACGTCCTGCGTGCCCTTCGGGCGTTTAACTTGTAATGACATATAATCTTTCCTTTCATACGGAATTGCGGTTTTACGATGAATTATCAAGAGCTTTCGGGCGAGACTTTCAAGTGCGGCAGACGTTCCCCGCCGTCAGGCGGCAATCTAAGCTTCGGTGATGCGGTCCCCTCCCCTCCGGGGAGGGGTTGGGGAGGGGCGCTAAAATAGCATGAGCGAAGCGAATACCTTATTTCCCGCCGCGCCTCCCGCCCCGGGCGCAGCCTGTGACCGACCTTCGGTCGGTCGGACGCATCAGTCTGAAAAACTCCGGCCGGAGTTTTCCCGCCGATGCGTCTGCGCGCTTTGCGCGCAAGGCTGCGCCCTCCCCGCCGATAGGCGGCGTACCCAGCCTTGTCCCGCACGCCCCTTCCCATGTGGGAAGGGGACGGGGGATAGGAGTCTACAAATAGCATGAGCGAAGCGAATTCCTTATTTCCCGCCGCGTCTCTGCCCCGGACGCAGCCTGTGACCGACCTTCGGTCGGTCGGACGCATCAGCCTGAAAAACTCCGGCCGGAGTTTTCCCGCCGATGCGTCTGCGCGCTTTGCGCGCAAGGCTGCGCCCTCCCCGCCGTCAGGCGGCTCCGCGAGTTTTAGCCCCGCACGCCCCTTCCCATGTGGGAAGGGGACGGGAGATAGGAGTCTAAAAATAGCATTCGCGTAGCGAATACCTTTTATCAAGGTGAGGCATGCGCTTTGCTATATTATATTTGCACAAGTCTCCTCCACACTCCCTCCCCGCCGATAGGCGGTACTCCAAGCTTTAGCCCCGCACGCCCCTTCCCATGTGGGAAGGGGACGGGGGATAGGAGTCTAAAGATAGCATTCGCGCAGCGAATTCCTTTTATCAAGGCAGTGCGTCGCGCTAATGTTTTATTATACCTGCGAAAGTGTCCTCCTTGCCAAGTACCACTCCCCTCGAGGGGAGTGGTCGCGCCGTTCACGAACGTGAACGGCCGGGTGTGGGGTGGAACCCCCTCTCTCTCCCTGAGGGAGAGGGGGACTGGGGGTGTGGAAGAGAAATAGCAAAAACATCAAAATGCTGCGTTCCGCTGTCCTCCGTATTTCATCACATCCCTTTAACCAACCCAAATTCTGCCACATATCAAAACGCGGCCGTCCTCCCGACAAGGGACGACGGCCGTCGCGGTACCACCCTTTTTACCGGATAAATCCGGTCACTTTCGTGCCTTAACGCGGCATACGTCTGTGCTTGGACACACAGAAGCTCGCGGGTGTCCTTTGCTGCCGGCATCACAGAGCGCTTTCACCTCCCGCGCTCTCTCTTTAATGCTCTGCCGCGCTACTCTCCCGTTCTGCGCTTTTTAGTTGTGTTATCTCATCAGCTCGCGCCAGTCGAGGTCGCCCCTTTCAAGCGCCATGATGAGTGCTTCCGCGGTTGCGATATTGGTCGCCGCGGGGATATTGTGTACATCACAAAGTCTGAGCAAATCGTGCTCGTTCGGTTCGTTGGGTTTTCGGTTTAGGGGGTCGCGGAAGAAAATGAGCAAGTCAATCTCGTTGCAGGAAATCTTTGCGCCTATCTGCTGACAGCCGCCCTGTGAGCCTATAAGATATTGCTGAATACTGAGACCGGTCGCCTCGGACACCTGTTTTCCGGTGGTGCCGGTGGCGCAGAGGGAATGCTTACTCAAAATTCCGCTGTAAGCGATGCAGAACTGAATCATCAGCTCTTTTTTGGAGTCATGTGCAATAAGGGCTATGTGCATGACGCCCCTCCTTTGTCTTTCGTTATATAGCTTCTGAGGATTGTGCAGTTTTATAATAACACAAATCTTCGGATTTGTCAAAGAGTTTTAAGCCTGTTTTTTAAAAATCATGAAATTTTTACAAAAACTCCACAAAACTTTATCCCTGTACCACTATGCTCTTCAAAGTCCCGTTCCCCAAGTCCTCCGTTTTCGACTCATATCCGTAATAAGCCTCGATTATTTTCCTGACGAGATACTTTGAATACTCGCCGTTTTCGATGACGATTGAAAACGCAATTTCGGGGTCGTCGGCGGGATAGAACCCGACCGCGGTCGAATTCTGCGTCGCCTTGTTCGACGCCTGCGGAGTGCCGGTCTTGATTGCCGCGGGATAGGGGAGCGCGTCAAGCGAAAACTGCGCAAGATATGCGTTCTTCTCGTTCGTCTTCGCATATGTCGCCGAGGTCGTATTTGCCGCCGCAAGCTTCATTCCCTCAATAAGCGGCTCATAAACCGGGTTTTTCTCCTCAATCTGCGCCATCACCTCCGGCTCGGTGCGCTCGACCGTCTCGGTCATGTTATAGTCCCAGACCGAGTCGACAAGGTGCGGGCGGAACCTCGTCCCCCTGTTCGCAATCGTCGACGCCAAAACGCACATCTGCAGCGGAGTGACGCCGACCTCCGACTGCCCGATAGCGGCCTGAAGCACCTGCCCGACCGTCCAGTCGAGACCGAGTCCCGCAAAGGTATCGGGACAGGCGAGATACCCCTTCGAGCTGCTTATTTCAAGTCCCGGGTCTTCGCTCAACCCGTAAAGCCGCTCATATTCCATCAGCCGGTCGAGTCCGAGCTCCTGCACGACCTGATAGAAGAAGATGTTACAGCTCTTCTGTATCGCGGTGACGACGTTGATGCTCCCGTGACTTCCGGTGCAGTGCACCTCGATGTCGAGGAACTGCATATTCCGGTGACAGCTCAGCATCGTGTTACTGTCGATGACTCCCTCGGCGAGCGCCGCCGTCGCCGTAACCGTCTTCATCACCGAACCCGGGCGGTAAAGACCGTCGGTCGCGCGGTTATAAAGCGGCTGACCCTCCGCGCCGAGAACGGCGGAATAGTCGCCGATAAGGTCGTTTATGTCGTAATTCGGATAGGTCGCCATTCCCTTGACCGCGCCGGTCTTAACGTCCATCACGACGATGGCGCCGGCGGAGCAGTCGGTAAAGTCATACCCGTCCTTGACGAGCGTCCCGTCGGCGAGCGAGTGGATAAAGTCGCCGAGAATGTTCTGGAGCTTCCCCTGAAATTCGCTGTCAATCGTCAGCATAACCGTCCGTCCGGGGACGGCCTCTTTCGTGACGGTCTCCGAAACGGTGCCGTCGCTCGAAACGGTGACGGTCTTTTCGCCCCGCTCTCCGCGAAGCTCCGACTCCATCGACCTCTCGATTCCCGCCTTTCCGACGGTGTCGTTCATAAGGTATCCCTCGGCCTTGAGCCGCTCATATTCCTCGGCATAAATCGGCCCGACATACCCTATCCCGTGCGGGAAGATGTTCCCCGAGGAATAAACCCGGACCGCGTCCTCGACGACCCCCGCCCCCGGGAGCACCCCCGCGAGCTCGCGCACCTTCGCCGCCGTCTTCTGGGGCACGTCCTTTATAAAGACGTGGTCGTTCGACGACGAAAAGTCCCCGAGTATCATCTGGTACCGAATCCCCGCGACGGTCCGCTTTTCGGCCTCGGAATATGTCTCGGGAATCTCGAACATGTCGATAAGCGCGTCGACGCAGTTCTGCGCGGTCGCATATGTGTTCAGCCTCAGTTTTTTGAGGACCGTCGTCACCTTCGACGACGTCTCCGGCTCGGTGTATTCATAAGGCTTTTCGCGGGTTATCGGAAGCTCGTCGAGCCACATCAGCCCGTCCTCCTCCATCAGCTCGGCAAGCCTTAAAAGCACGTCGTTCTGTGCCTCTCTCTCCTCCGGGAAGAACGCCGACGTTATGACGACGTTATAAGACACCCGGTTTTCGACGAGCGGCTTACCGTTGATGTCGACAATCTGTCCCCGCGCGGCGGAAATATTCTGCACCGCCGTCTTCGACGAGCGCGACATTTCAAGGTATTTTGCGCCGTCGACGACCTGTATCTTCATAAGCGTCGAACCGGCAAACACCACCGCCGCAAAGAGCAAAAGCGCGACAGCGGCTATTCTTGCAATCTCAAAAAATCGTTTCATAAGTCACCCCGTCAGATGCGCTCGATGTTTTCGTCCTGCTCCTCAAGTCCGAGCTTCCGCGGAATCCCGCAGAGCCGTTCGAGGATATATATGCCGGCGAACACCGGCAGGGACCAGCCGAGGGTCTTTAATGCCGAGGGAATAAGCCGGTACTTAAGCACAAGCTCATACCCCTCGTATGCCCAGATTTTATAGTAAAAATAATAGTCGATATAAAGATATATCCCGCCGATGACCGCGAACACCCAGATAAAGTTGAGGATATTCCGTCTCAAAAGGCTTCCGAACAGCGCCGACGCCGCCGCACAGCAAAGGCAGAGCCAGAGCGCCGTGAACCCCGGGAGCTTTCCGAGCGCGACGTCGAGCAAAAGTCCCGCCGCCGAGCCGAATATCGCCGACGGAATCTCGCGCTCAAAGACCGCAATCCCCGCCGCGAGCGGAAACAGAATCAGCGCCTTCGCGCCGCCGCTCCCCGACGTAAGCGATACATAAGCCGCTGCCGCGAACACCGACAGCACAATCCACTTTATCGCGGTCTTGACCCCGGGTTTAACGCGCCCCTCGCCGCGTTCATTCTTCTTCATATCCCGACCCCTTTCCGTCAAAGTCGGTGATGACAAAGACCGTCTTAAGAGCAAGAGGGTCGACCGACGGGGTGATAAGTCCGCTCCGCGAAAGTCCGTTCGGGGCGATAAAGGTATCCCCCGCGCGCCCGACGACCAGTCCGCGCGGCACAAGTCCGCTGTACCCCGAGGTGATGATGATGTCGCCGTCGCGCATCTCACATTCAAGCGGTATATACACCATTCTGATGTTCCCGTCAAGCGCGAGCTCATAGCTCCCCTCGGTGACTCCGGTCTCTCCGGTGCGGACGCAGTACACGCCGAGCGAAATGTCGTTCGACAGGACCGTCGTGACCTTCGAGTATGTGTATTCGACCTCGGTGACATATCCGACAAACCCGTTTGCCGTCACCACCGGGTCATAGTATTCAATTCCGTCCTTTTCGCCCTTGTCGATAAAGAACGAGCCGTAAACGTCGTTCGCGGTACGCCCGATTACGGTGCAGGGTTCGGAAAGCTCGATTCCGTCGCTCGATTCCGCAAGGTCAATCATCTCGCGGAGGTGGTCGTTTTCCTGCATCACCTGGGTATAGTCCGACATCTGCGCGATAAGCTCCGCCATCTCTTCTTTAAGGCGGATATTTTCGTCATAATAGTCCCGCGCGTTGATGAGCATATCAATCGTCTCGGTGACGGCGTCGGAAATACGGTTCGAGAACTTCTGTATCGGACTGAACGCCCGGCCGATTGCCGAGCTTATCGCGTTGGAGGAGCTCACGGCCGCGTAAATCATTATTCCGGACAAAAACGCCGCTATGCACGCGATGACGATGAACTTTTTTGAGCGGAAAAATTCTTTCAGACCGCACCCCTCCTTTCATAAAGTCAGAGAATGGAGAACAGCCTCCCATTCTCCATTCAAAGATATTCAGCTAATGCCGCGGTTCCGTCATACTCCCTCGCCGTTAAGGACGTCCTGAAGCTCCTCAATGTTGTCAAGAAGCTTTCCGGTCCCGTCGACGACGCAGTCGAGCGGGCGCTCGGCAATGTGAACCGGAATTCCGGTCTCCTCGTTGATAAGCCTGTCGAGTCCTCTTAAGAGAGCGCCGCCTCCCGCAAGGGTGATTCCCGCGTCGATGATGTCGGCCGAAAGCTCCGGCGGAGTGCGCTCAAGGGTGACCTTTATCGCCTCGATAATGTGCGACAGCGACTCGGAAAGCGCATCCCTGATTTCCTCCGAGGTGACGGAGATGTTCTCGGGAAGACCGGTCAGGAGGTTGCGCCCCTTGATTTCAAGCTCGGTGTCCTCGTCGGTTGGATACGCCGAGCCGATGGAAATCTTAATCTGTTCCGCGGTGCGCTCGCCGATGAGGAGGTTATATTTTTTCTTGATGAAGTTGATAATCGAGTTGTCGAACTCGTCTCCCGCGACCCTTACCGAGCGGCTGGTGACGATTCCGCAGAGCGAAATGACCGCGACCTCGCTGGTGCCGCCGCCGATGTCGACTATCATCGAGCCGGTAGGGGACTCGACCGGAAGACCCGCGCCGATTGCCGCCGCCATGGGCTCTTCAATAATCGCGACCCTCTTTGCGCCCGCGCCCTCGGCGGCCTCCTTGACCGCTCGGCGCTCGACAGCCGTAACCCCCGAGGGTATGCAGATGATGACCCTCGCCTTTGTGAACGGGTTCCCGAGGGCCTTTCTGATGAATTCCTGGAGCATCGCGGTGGTCATGTCGAAGTCGGCGATAACGCCGTCCTTAAGGGGCCTTACCGCGCGAATCGAGCCCGGGGTGCGCCCGATGATGTTTTTGGCCTCCATTCCGACGTATTTAACGACGTCGGTTTTGGTGTCGACCGCGACGACCGAAGGCTCGCGGAGGATTATCCCCTTCCCCTTGGCATATACAAGCGTATTGGCGGTGCCGAGGTCGATTCCTATATCTTTCTTGAACATACTCATTTTACCATTCCTTTTTCTATTATTTCGGTGTTAAGTATAACACATTTACACCGAAGTTACAAGAGGGAAAACAAAAAAACCTCCGTAAAATGCGGAGGAATTTTTACGCAATATGTAACCCCGCGTTGGCGCCGCGGGGCAAGAGTGTATCATCAGATGAGAAAAATGTCTATTCGTTGGGGTACATGCTGTTCTGTGACATATATGCCCAAAGCTTTTCGCCGTGCTGCTGCTCCTCCGCCTGAATGTGATTCAGCGCCTTTCGCGCGGCGGGGTCGGTGAACTCGAACACGCTGACGTCATACAGCGACGACGCGTGCTTCTCCGAGGCGAGCATATCGGTGCAGAGAAACTTGTCGATGTCCCTCGACATCTCGTCGGCATAGCTCACCTTTGTGCACCAGCGGTTGTTTTCGTTCTGAAGACCCGTCGGCATCTGCGGCACAGTCCCCGTGAGCATCTGGTTGATGGAATCGTAGTGGCTGCGCTCGGTCTGCGCCATTTCGCTGAACAGGTTCTTAAGCTCGTCGGCACAGGCGTCACAGCTGTACTTGTCATACTTTTCCCAACAAAGCTTTTCCTGACCCTTGAGGTCCTTCAAAAGCGATGTTTCCTTCGGTGATAAGGTCATAACTGACACTCCTTTTCTATAAGATGTGCCTATTATGCCCCGAAAAGGAAGCGATTATACCGAAATCAGAGCTTTTCCGCCGCCTTTACCGCGTCGTGCATCGCCCGAATTTCGCCGAGCGCCTTTTCAAGCGCCTTTTCCGCGTCGCCGAGCGTCGAGTCGAGCCTGTCGGTCATCGCGCGCCGAATACTCTGGTCCATCTGCTTCGCCTGCGCGGTAAGGTCGTTGGCGGCCTCCTGTGCCCTCTTGACTATCTCGCTCTCCGAGACAAGCGTCTTTGCGCGCTCCTCGGCGTTTTTGATGATTTCCTCGGCCTGTACGTTTGCGTCCGAGATGATGTCGGTGCGGTCGGCGACCATCTGCTTCGCCTTTTTAATCTCGGTCGGAAGATTATAGCGGATGTTGTCGATATATTCGCGGAGCTTTTCCGAATCGACCATGCACTTTTTATTCGAGAAGGGCACGGTCACCGACTTGTCGAGAAGGTCGTCCATCATTTCAAGAATTTCGTCAATAGTCATTTCAATAACCTCTTTCTTTATCCTTTAGTCTTGTTTAAAAGCCGTTTTACAATCCGCTCGGATATCCTTTCGGGGACAAATCCCGAAATGTCGCCGCCGAACGAGGCGACCTCGCGGACCATGCTCGAGCTGAGATACATGTTGTCCTCCTTTGTCACCAAAAACACCGTTTCGGCGTCGGGACAAAGCTTTTTGTTGATGAGCGCCATCTGAAACTCATACTCAAAGTCGGTCATCGCGCGAAGACCCTTGACGATTGCACATGCGCCGTTGTCCCTGACATAGTCCGCCAATAGTCCGTCGAGCCGGTCGACCGAAATGTTCGGAATGTCGGCTGTGACCTCTTTAATCATCTCAATCCGCTCCTCCGCGGAAAAACAGGGGACCTTGTCCCGATTGATTGACACCAGCACCGTAACGCGGTCGAAGAGCTTCGCCGCCCTCTGCATAATGTCAAGGTGCCCGAGCGTCACCGGGTCAAAGCTTCCCGGACATACCGCAAGCCTTTCTTTCATAATCCGTCAGTCCTCCGCTCTGAATGTTGTGACCGCGACGTGTTTGCCGTAGCCGTATTCCTTAATCTTCACAAGCCTTCCGTATCTGTCGCCGAGCGCAAGTCCCGCCTCGTGCTCACAGACGACCGTCCCGCCGTCCGAAATCTTTTTCTCCAAAAGCGGCAGGACTTCGTCCAAAAGTCCTTTATTATAAGGCGGGTCCAAAAGCGCGATGTCGAAGACCGGCGACGTCTTAAGGTAGTCGGCGGCGTCGGACCAGACGATTTTTGCGCGGCCCAAGAAGCCGCAGGCGTCGACGTTCTTTTTGATGATGTCGACCGAGCGCCGCCCGAGGTCGACGATAACGGCCGAATCCGCCCCGCGGCTGAGCGCCTCGATTCCGAGCTGTCCGCAGCCTCCGAAGAGGTCGAGGACCCGCGCCCCGGGGATATCGAACTGTATCACCGAGAAAATCGCCTCTTTGACCTTGTCGGTGGTCGGGCGGACCTCGTCGCCCTCGAGGGTGATAAGCCGCTTTCCCCTCGCCGTTCCTGTAATAACTCTCATATCTGATGCTCCAATCCAAGCGTGTCGAATCTATTATAACCAATTCTTCCCCGCTTGTCCATAGTATTCGGCGAAAAAAGGCTAATCCTGTCCTAAAAGCGTTCTGCCCTCCGGCTTCTGCACGCTCTACTTAATTCCTTCCACAAACTTCTCCCGCACTTCCTCCGCCTTTTCCGCGCTTATTTTCATCACCCGCGCGATGTCCTCGACGCTCGCGGACCTGAGCTCCGCCTTGGTGCGAAAGCTCATCAGAAGCGCGCGCGCCTTTTTCGGACCTATGCCCGAAATCTTCGTGAGCTCGCTCTCAAAGGTCTTAGCGGAGTGCTTTTTCGTCTGGAATGTGATTGTATACCGGTGGACCTCGTCCTGAAGCCGCGTAAGCATATTGAACACCGCGCGGTTTTTCGAGATGACGATTTCCCCGCCGTCCGGCGAAACAACCGCCCTTGTGCGGTGGCGGTCGTCCTTGACGAGTCCGAAGACCGGACAGTCCACCCCCATCTCCCTGAGCATCGGCGCGACCGCATCGACGTGCCCCTTTCCGCCGTCGAGGAAAATAAGGTCGGGCATGGTCGCAAACCCCGTGTCCGAACACTCGGCGTCAAAATAATTCTCGAACCGCCGGCGCAAAACCTCCTGCATCGAGGCATAGTCGTTCTGCTCATAAACCGTCTTGATGTTGAATTTCTTATAAAACCGCTTTGCCGGTCTCCCGTTGTCGAGGACGACCATTCCGCCGACCATGCTGTCCGAGGCAAGATTCGATATGTCATAGCACTCGATATAGAGCGGCGGCTTTTTAAGCCCCAGGAGTGCGCCGAGCTCCTCGAGGGTCGCAATCTCGCGCCCGCTCCGCCCGACCGAGAGCGAAAGCTTTTCGGCGGCATTCGACCGCGCCATCTTAATCAGCGACAGCATTTCGCCCCTCTTCGGGACGTTGATTCTGACCGCGTGCCCCGATTTTTCCCGGAAAAAGCGCTCCAGAATCTCGGCGCTGTCGATTTCCTCGTCGATATAAATGTCCCTCGGGATTTTAATTCCCGCGTCATAGTATTGGGTCAGGAAGTCCTCGCGGGTCGAAAGGTCCTCCTCGGTCTCCCCAAGAAGAAAGTCCGACTTGTCCGTAAGCTTTCCGCCGCGGTAGCAAATCACCGAGACACAGCTGAGGTCGCCGTTTCTCGCCAATGCGATTACGTCGCAGTCGGGGACGTTTTTCTCGAACACCTTCTGCGTCTCCGCCGCCCTCGTTACCGCGTCGATTCGGTCTCTCAGCATCGCCGCGCGCTCAAAGTCGAGATTCTCCGCGGCCTCCTCCATCTGTTCCCTCATCGCCTCGACCGAGGAAACGCTTCCCGACTTGATATATTCGACAGCCTCGTCGATGACGGCGCGGTATTCCTCTTTCGTAAAGCACCCGCGGCACAGCCCGATGCACCTCTTAATCTGATAGTTGAGGCAGGGCCTCTCCTTCCCGAAGTCCCTCGGGAATACTCTTCGGCAGGTCGGGAGCATGAACACGCGGTTGACCTCCTCGACCGTCTGCTTCGACGTAAAGCTCGAGGTATACGGCCCGATAAAGGTCCCGTCCCCCTTTTTCTGCATCTCCCGGGTGATTCGCGGAAAGTCCTCGGCGGATATCTTTATATAAGAATACCCCTTGTCGTCCTTCAGGAGAATGTTATACTTCGGCTTGTGCTGTTTGATGAGTGAATTTTCGAGCACCAGCGCCTCATATTCCGAGTCGGTGACGATAAAATCATAGTCATATACGTTCGAGACCATCTTCGCGACCTTCGTCAAGTGCTCCGAGTCGCGGAAATACGATGAAACGCGGTTGTGAAGGTTCTTCGCCTTGCCGATATAGATAATCGTCCCCGCCTTGTTTCTCATAATATAGCACCCGGGAAGATGACTCAGCTTCGACGTCTTTTCCCGAAGATATAAAAGCCTCGGATTGTCCTCAACCGTAACGCGCATACCCTTTCACCCCCCAAACGTCCGCAGGATTAAATCCAAAAGAGAATCAGTCGACCGTGACCCTCTTCATTCTCTGGTCCTTAATAGGACGGTTGCGGAAATCGACCCTTGTCTCCGCAATTTCGTCGACGGCGTCCATTCCCTCGACGACTCTGCCGAAGGCGGCGTACTGCCCGTCGAGGTGCGGCGAGTCGCTGTGCACGATAAAGAACTGTGACGAAGCCGAGTCCGGGTCCTGTGTCCTCGCCATCGAGATGACGCCTCTTTCGTGCTTAATCGGGTTGTCGAAGCCGTTTGCGCGGAATTCGCCCTTGATGTTCTCCTTCGAGCCGCCCATTCCGGTGCCCTCGGGGTCTCCGCCCTGAATCATAAAGTCCTTTATGACTCGGTGGAAGATGAGTCCGTCATAAAACCCCTCGCGCGCAAGCTTCTCGAAGTTTGCCGCCGTAATCGGCGCCTTGTCGGGATAAAGCTCGATTTTAATCTTCTTTCCGTTTTCCATCTCGATTGTAACCATGATAATCTCTCCTTTAACCTGTTTATTTAATAGTTGAACCCGAATTCCTCTTCGGTCTGTTCGGTATACCCCTCGGGGATTGAGAAGTCTATTCCGCTGTTGTCGTATTCGATGATTCTGAAGTCATAGAGGTCGACCGCCGAGCTTTTAAGGCTGCGGTCCGACACCCTGAGCTTTCCGTCCTCCGAGAATTCCCACGTCGACGTTATGTCGAGACCGTTGATGGAATATATCTCGGTCCAGACGCCGCCGACGTCCTCGGCTGACAAAAGCGTATACATCGAGCTGTCATACCCGAAATTCAGACCGTAGTCGTCGACGCTCCCGACGACGCAGTATGTCCTGTCGTCGTCGTTGATATATGTCGTGACCCCGCCGTGAACAAAGGTCCTGTTTCCGTCGTTTATATAGATTCTGTCGTCTCCGTCGGCATAGATTTCGCGGTCATAACTGAACGCCGTTCCCGAGTCATAAATCGACGCCTGTACGAACCTAATGTGAACGTGATTTGAATTCATAAGCTTAAGGCACTCGGCGGCGCGGGTCTCCGAATCCTCGGCCGACTCCGTCCCGACGTCCGATTCGTCCTCCGGCTGTTCCTCCGCCGAAGTCTGCTCGGGTTCGTTCTCCTCCGGCTCGGCTTCGCTCTGCTCTTCCGGAAGCGTCTCCGGAATTGCCGCGTCGGACGACACCGGCGCCGAAAGCTCGGTTTCCGGCGGCATCGTCTCGGTGCTCTCGGTGATGACGTTGTCCGGGACGTTTGCGTCAACCGGCCCGGTCGGCTGTGAGATGTCCTCGCCGCCCGGCGCTTTCTGTCCGCAAGCCGCGAGCATCACCGCGCATACCGCGCAGCACAGCAAAATTTTAATCTTTTTCATATTATCACCCCATCGGCTACTATATTATCACATCTTTTCCGAGTTTGCAAGCATTTAGAAGATAGAGGTTAGAGGTTAGAATTTAGAATTTAGAGGTGTCGCCTTCGGCGACGTTTTTAAATTTTGCATAATGAGTGCAGAGAATTCTTCCGGAGTCGGCTATCTGACTTCCGATTTCTCAATTCTGACTTCTTGACTAAATGCTGCGGCCGTTGTATAATAAACATACCGATTTACGCGGAACATAAGGAGGTCTATTATGAAGACATATCTCGGAATCGAATTCGGTTCAACAAGAATCAAGGCAATCCTCATCGACGAAAGGGCAGAGGTTGTCGCTTCGGGCGCTCACGATTGGGAAAACCGCCTCGACAACGGCATCTGGACCTATACCCTCGACGACATCTCGACCGGTCTTCGCGACGCATACTCAAAGGTCGCCGAGGACTATAAAAAGAAAACCGGCGAGCCGCTCACCGAGCTCGGCTCAATCGGCATCAGCGCGATGATGCACGGCTATATGCCGTTCGATGAAGACGGAAACCTCCTTGTGCCCTTCCGCACCTGGAGAAACACCGTCACCGCCGAGGCTTCCGAAAAGCTCTCTTCGCTCTTCGGCTTCAATATCCCCCAGCGCTGGTCCGTCGCGCATCTCTACCAATCCGTCCTCAACGGCGAGGAGCACGTTAAAAAGATAAAAAGCGTCCTCACCCTCGCCGGATATATCCAATGGAAGCTCACCGGCAAAAAGGCGGTCGGCGTCGGCGAGGCTTCGGGAATGTTCCCGATTGATGGCAAGACCGGTACATACGACGCTGCCATGGTCGAAAAGTTCGACAGGCTAATCGCCGGAAAAGGCTTCGGCTGGACGCTCCTTTCGGTGCTCCCCGAGGTCCTAAAGGCCGGGGACGACGCCGGAACGCTGACCCCCGAGGGCGCGCTCTTCCTCGACCCGACCGGAACGCTCAGGGCGGGGGTGCCGCTCTGTCCTCCCGAGGGCGACGCCGGAACCGGAATGGTCGCGACGAACAGCGTCCGCGAGAGAACCGGAAACGTCTCCGCCGGAACGTCTGTCTTCGCGATGATAGTCCTCGAAAAGCCGCTGTCAAGGCTCTATCCCGAAATCGACATGGTCACGACGCCGAGCGGCGCTCCGGTCGCGATGGTCCACTGCAACAACTGCTCCTCCGACCTCGACGCGTGGATGAGGATTTTCATGGAGTTCGCCGAGCTTTCGGGTCACCCGATGAAAAAGCCCGACCTCTATGACCTTCTTCTTAAAAACGCGATGAACGGCGACCCCGACTGCGGCGGACTCACCTCCTGCAACTACTTCTCGGGCGAGCCGATAACCCATTTAGACGAGGGCCGCCCGATGCTTTTAAGGCGCCCCGACTCCGCCTTCAATCTCTCGAATCTCATCCGCAACAACCTCTTCTCCGCGCTCGCGACCCTAAAAATCGGTCTCGATATCCTCCTCGACGAAAACGTCAGGATTGACCGAATTCTCGGCCACGGCGGATATTTCAAGACAAAGGGCGTCGGACAAAAGCTCCTTGCCGCCGCGATGAAGACCCCCGTCTCGACGATGGAGACCGCGGGCGAGGGCGGCGCATGGGGAATGGCAATCCTCGCGATGTACGCCGTCAATGGCGGCGGAATGTCCCTCGAGGACTACCTCGACGAAAAGGTCTTCGCCGGAATGAAGGCCGAGGCCGAATCCCCCGACCCGCGCGACGTCGCCGGCTTCGACAGCTACATGCAGAACTACAAGCAAATGCTCAAGACCGAGGAATCCGCGGTCAAAAACTACTGATACGCAAGCAATATAAAAGCAGACGGAATGGTAGCCCCTAATAAAACAACTTTTTGATTGTTTTCCGAACCGATGTATCACTGCATCGGTTCGTTTTTCATGTTCTCAAACAGGCTTTTAGGCAGGATTCCCACGAAATCGTAGGAAATATCTATGTCCACAACACGCTTGCCATCGACTCTTTTAGGCTTGTGAACGTATACCGCCTTGACCAAATCGTTAAGTATCGCTGGTGTAAGCTCGCTCATTTCCAAATACTTCTTGACCTTAGCAATGAATTTGTCGATGTTTTCCGCTTGTTCTTCCTGCTGCTCAATTTCGGCTGTCAGCGTTTCTAATTTTTCACGAAGTTCAGCCTGTTCGGTTTCATAATCTCCCGAAAGCATCTCATATCTTGCCTCCGAAAGCCTTTGATTGGCATATAGTTGTTTTGACGGTAATTTTAATAGTTGCACTTACAGTTACTAACAAAAAACAGTTTTGACAATGTTGATTCAATTAAGCTTGAAAGTTATCTTGATGGCACGAAGAAAAACATAGTGATTAAGGTTACAGATGAAAGCGACGACCATACATCAAATGCCGATGGTCTATATAGACAGATTCTAAATTATCAAAAGCAGTTTAAAGCTATTGATAAATGTGAGATATATGTCGAGGATATAAACGGTGAGTGCCTGTATTACATTACCGGCGAACTGGAATACGGAGATATGCTGGCATGGGTAAGTGAAAAATCGGAAGAGTCGTTTGTTAATTCACATGGGCCACGCAAAGAATAACATTTGTGCCTTAATTAGTGCTATAATTGCGTATCATTTAAATATCTAAAAAATTTTTAGGTTTTTAAACATACTGGTTATAAGAATAAGTATTGAGCTTGTCGTTATTTATCCTAAGCCAAAAAGAAATATTCCCTCGGTATGCGCCAGCGTCTCGGGCTTGCGCAGGCTATTATGGAAGACCCCGACCTGCTGATTTTGGACGAGCCGATGAACGGGCTTGACAAGGACGGCGTGGGGGAGATGCGGAAGTATCTGCTCGATTTAAAGGCGCAGGGCAAGACGATCCTGATCGCCTCGCACTCGGCGGAGGATATTGATGTTCTCTGCGATACCGTCGTTGAGATGGATAAGGGGAGGATGGAAAGGGTGAGATGACTTTCAATATAGCGAAAAACGAGGAAAGATGTTTATTATAGAACTGAAGCGCAGTGAGGAATGTAAAAATTATATCCCAACGGCTTGACCCTGACAATGATTCATTAAGCAGGATAAGTAAAAGCCATACCCGATTGCTCGGATATGGCTTTGTTTAGCACCCTTTTGGCAGACCGCCACAATACAATTATGGTTTTGTTGTTTTATGCGGAGCTGCCTAACCGGTATTTTTTATTTGAGAGCCGGTTAAAGAAAAACTGCTGATATATATTTCTAAATGTGCCGGATTGCCTTGCAAAGCTAAAATTGCCAATTCTAACCCAAACGAAACAGAAAAGCAAATGCTTCCTAATAGCAGTCCTTTCAAAATACTTCTTCCGAAACCGTTTCTTTGAAATCCAATATCACTCCATGAAAGTCCTATCCTTTTCAATGCCAACGCCAGTAAGATAATTCCGGTCGCTTTATGAAGCACATTTTCACCAATAGCCGTTTTATCTGTTTCAATCAGAAAATATTCTGCAAACCTTGCCGACAAGCAAAGCGTGAATATCGCAATACACAAATTATAGGGATTGTATTTTATGCTTCTTTCCATATAGTTACCTCAATCAACTCCAATTTATCGCGCAGGGTGTCATATCGGCAAGAACCTTTGCCGTCTGCTTTTTCGCTATATAAGAGAAATGTGCGAGTCAGACCCCTTTCCCCGAGCCACCACTCCTCATCTTCCCTCACTTCACAATAATACTCAGCGCCTGCCGGTTGCAGCTGATAGCGGTTTCGGTGTGCTGACCGCCGTTTTCGCCGTCGACCGTCCAGACAAGCGGCGCGTCGCACGAAAAACCGACCCGCGCGGTCTTGAAATACTCGAAGCAGTCTGCGGAATAGTCCCGCTTCATCACCGCCGCGAGGATTTTATTGAGGTCGAGCGGGTTCTTCGGGTTCTTAACGAGAAGCACCTCGAAAAGTCCGTCGTTGAGCTCGATGTCCTTCGGCAGAAGATTCTTCATTCCCCCGACCTGAAGCGTGTTCGTGACGAGTCCGAGGATAAAGTCCCCCTCGCCCGAGCGCTCCTCCGACTCGAATTTAACGCGGTAGTGCGAAATATTCGGAAGCGACGCCGCCCCGCTGATGAGATACGCAAAATAGCCGAGCGCGTTTTTCTGATTCTGCGGAGTCGTATAGGTGACGTCGGTGAAAGCGCCGAATCCCGCGACATAGTTGAAGTACCGCCCGTTCACGCACCCGATGTCGTATGAAAACGGACGCCCGAAGAGCGCGTTTTTCGCCGCCGGGATAATCTGTACCGGCACCCCGAGCGAGTGCGAAAAGTCGTTTGTCGACCCACAGGGGATATACCCGAACGGACGGGTAAGTCCCGCCTCCATAAACCCGTTGACGGCGCCGTTAAGGGTCCCGTCGCCTCCCGCGACGACGACCCTGTCGACCTCGTTTGCGAGCCGCCTCGCAGTATAGCGGCAGTCATCGCCCGACTGCGTCGGGTGCGCGGTGACGTCCCACCCCGCCGCGGTGTAAAGGTTGATGATTTCGCCGAGCTTCCGCCCCACTGTCTGCATTCCCGAGTGCGAATTGTACAGCAAAAGCAAGCTTCCCATATCTGACCTCTTTTCGTGTGAACGGGGGACTACTTCAATCCTTCCGTCATCTTTTTAACGAATTCTCCGACGGGTTCGGCGGAGTCGCGGCCGTATTTTTCGATGATTTTGATGATTGCCGAGCCGACGATGGCGCCGTCCGAAAGGTCGGCCATCTGTTTTGCGCGCTCGGGGGTGGATATCCCGAAGCCGACGGCACAAGGCAGGTCGGTGTTCTCGCGAATCACCCTGACAATCGACGCGATGTCGGTCGTGATTTCGCTTCTCTCGCCGGTGACGCCGAGGCTCGACACAAGATAGATGAACCCCTCGGCGGCCTTCGCAATCATCGCGATGCGGTTCTCCGATGTCGGCGCAATCAGCGGTATAAGCGCCACTCCGTATTTGTGACACTCCTCGATGAACTCGCCGCGCTCCTCATAAGGGAGGTCTGGGAGAATAAGTCCGTCAATCCCGATTTCGCGGCAGGCCGACATAAACCTCTCCGCCCCATAGCTGAACACGACGTTCGCGTATGTCATGAACACAAGCGGGATTTCGACGTCGGTGCGAAGGTCGCGCACAAGGTCGAAAATCTTGTCCGTCGTGACCCCGCCCGAGAGCGCGCGAAGATTTGCCCCCTGAATGACCGGGCCCTCGGCGGTCGGGTCTGAAAAGGGTATGCCGAGCTCGATAAGGCTCGCGCCGTTTCTGACCGCCGCCCGGACGACCTTCGCCGTCGTTTCAAGGTCGGGGTCGCCGCAGGTGATAAAAGGTATAAACGCCTTTTTGTTTTCAAAGGCGGATTTAATTCTATTCATAGATGTCTTCACCCCTATATCTTGCTATCGCGGCGCAGTCCTTGTCTCCTCTTCCCGAGAGCGTCACGACGATAATCTTGTCCTTGCCCATCTTCGGGGCGATTTTTTTGGCATAAGCGACGGCGTGCGCGCTTTCGATTGCGGGAATGATTCCCTCGGTCTTCGCGAGATATTCAAAGGCCTCGACCGCCTCGTCGTCTGTGACGGGGACATATTCCGCCCTGCCGATGTCGTGAAGATAAGCGTGCTCCGGGCCGACGCCGGGATAGTCAAGCCCCGCCGATATCGAATAAACCGGCGCAATCTGCCCGAATTCGTCCTGACAGAAATACGACTTCATTCCGTGGAAGATTCCGAGGCGCCCGGTGTTCACGGTCGCTGCGGTCTCAAAGGTGTCGATTCCGCGCCCCGCCGCCTCACATCCGATGAGCGCGACGCCCTTGTCGTTGATGAAGTTATAAAAGCTTCCGATGGCGTTCGACCCCCCGCCGACACAGGCGATTACCGCGTCGGGGAGCTTTCCCTCTTTCTCTAAAAGCTGTTCCTTGATTTCCTTCGAGATTACCGCCTGAAAATCGCGGACGATTGTCGGGAACGGGTGCGGGCCCATAACCGAGCCGAGGCAGTAGTGCGTGTCCGAAATGCGGCGCGTCCACTCCCTCATCGCCTCGCTGACGGCGTCCTTAAGGGTGGCGGTGCCGGTCTTGACGGGGATAACCTCCGAGCCGAGGAGCTTCATTCTGTAGACGTTGAGCGCCTGCCGCTTGGTGTCCTCCTCGCCCATGAACACAACACATTCCATTCCCATAAGCGCGGCGGCGGTTGCGGTCGCGACGCCGTGCTGACCCGCGCCGGTCTCGGCGATAAGGCGGGTCTTTCCCATCTTCTTCGCCAAAAGCGCCTGCCCGAGTACGTTGTTGATTTTGTGCGCGCCGGTGTGATTGAGGTCCTCGCGCTTAAGGTAAATCTTCGCGCCGCCGAGGTCGCGGGTCATCTTTTCGGCATAATAAAGCCGCGACGGTCTCCCGGCATAGTCGTTCAGAAGCGCGTTGAGCTCGCGGTTGAACTCGGGGTCGTCCTTGTATTTGTTATATGCCGCCTCGAGCTCGATTACGGCGTTCATCAGCGTTTCGGGGATATACTGTCCGCCGTGTATCCCGAACCGCCCCTTTGATTCTGACATTTTTTATCTCTCCTTTTCGGTTTCACGCGCAGCCAGCGCGAATTTTCTCATCTTTTCCCCGTCCTTGACCCCGTCGGTCTCGATTCCCGAGCTGACGTCGAGGCAGTACGGGTGAAGCCTCATAACAGCGTCGGCGGCGTTTTCGGGGCAAAGTCCCCCGGCGAGGATATATTTCCTGCCGAAGCTCTTTATAATCTCCCATTCAAAAGTCTTTCCCGTCCCGGTCCCCGAGTCGAGAAGCACAAGGTCGGCGGGCGACGAATACGCGCGCTCAAGGTCGCTCTCAGACGTCACCTTAAACGCCTTTATCACCGGTTTTCCGGTCGATTCCTTAAGGCGGCGGATAAAATCCCCGTCCTCGCTCCCGTGAAGCTGTGCGATTCCGACCGTTCCGTCCTTCAGAATACGCTCGACCTCGTCATAAGGGTTGTCGACAAAAACGCCGACCGTCATAATCCTCCTGTCCAAAAGCGCGGTGATTTTTTTGACCTCGTTTTGCGGGACAAATCTCCTGAACTGCGGCGCAAGGATAAATCCCGCGAAGTCGGGGAGGATTTCGTTGAGATACACCGCCGTTTCGGCGCTCCTTATGCCGCAGAATTTGATTTTAGTCATGCGTCACGCAGCTCCCGAAGCATCGCTTTTCTGTCCTTCGCCCTCATAAGCGCCTCGCCGATAAGGACGGCGTCCGCGCCGAAGTCCCTGACCGCCCTGATGTCCTCGGCGGTCCTGACACCGCTCTCAGATACGAAAACCCTGTCGCCCGGGACAAGAGAGCGAAGCCGTCCGCTGTTGCGGCAGTCGACCGAGAAGTCCTTGAGATTTCGGTTGTTCACTCCGATAATCCTTGCCCCGCAGTCGAGCGCAAGCGAAATCTCCTCCTCGTCATGCGCCTCGACGAGCGCCGACATTCCGAGACCGTCGCAAAGCTGTATCCAGTCCCCGAGCTTCCCACGTTCGGTTATCGCACAAATCAGCAGAACCGCCCTTGCGCCCAGAAGCCGCGCCTCATAAATCATATATTCGTCGACGGTGAAGTCCTTTCTCAGACACGGCGCCGAGACCGCCTCCGCAATCTCCTTAAGGTATAAATCGCTCCCGAGGAACTTAGTCGGCTCGGTAAGAACGGATATCGCGTCAGCGCCGGCCTCGTCATAGTCCCGCGCGATGTCGAGATACCGAAAATCCGGCTCAATCAGTCCCTTCGACGGCGACGCCTTTTTACATTCACAGATAAACGACAGCCCGTCGCGCTTAAGCGCCGCCTCGAACTCGTTCCCGAGCCTCGGAAGCGCCAGCGCCTTCGCCTTCACCGACGAAAGCGGCTCGCGCCTCTTCGACGCTTCGACCCGCTCCCGCGCCGACTCCGCAAGTATGTCGAGAATATTCATCAGTTGGATTCCTTGATGAATTCCGAAAGCTTCTTCATCGCCGCTCCCGAGTCGACGATTTCGGCCGCAAGCTTGATTCCTTCGGCAATCGAATCCGCCTTTCCGCCGATATAAAGCGCCGCCCCCGCGTTCATAAGCACCGCGTTGCGCTTTGCGCCCCTCTCGACTCCGCCGAGGATAGCGCGGGTGATGGTCGCGTTCTCCGCGGGCGTTCCGCCGACAAGGTCAGACTTCAAACAGGTCTCGAAGCCGAAGTCCTCCGGTTTAATAACATAGCTCTTCGACATATCCCCCCTGAACTCACAGACCGACGTCGGCGAGCTCAGCGAGATTTCGTCGAGCTTATCCTGCCCGTAAACGACCATGCCCCTCTCGACGCCGAGGCTCATAAGGACCTTTGCAAGCGGTTCGCAGAGCGAGCCGTCATACACTCCGAGGAGCATATACCTCGGGTGCGCGGGGTTGGTCAGAGGGCCGAGAATGTTAAAGACGGTGCGGAATCCGAGCTCGCGGCGGATAGCGCCGACATATTTCATCGAGGGGTGATATTTCTGCGCAAAGCAGAAGCAGATGCCGATGTCTTCGAGGAGCTTTCTGCACTTTTCGGGTTCAAGGTCGATGTTGACGCCGAGCGCCTCAAGGCAGTCCGCCGCCCCGCACTTCGAGCTTGCGGCGCGGTTGCCGTGCTTAGCAATCTTAATTCCGCCCGCCGCGACGATAATCGCCGATGTGGTCGAGATGTTGATTGAGCCGGCGTTGTCGCCTCCTGTGCCGACGATTTCCATAACGTCGAGACCGTTTGTGTCGACCGAGAGAGCCGCCGCCCTCATCGCCGCCGCACAGCCTGCAATCTCGTCGATTGTCTCGGCCTTGGTGCTCTTCGTCGAAAGCGCGGCAAGAAACGCGGCATTCTGTGTCGGAGTGGTCGCGCCGGTCATGATTTCGGTCATAATCCCATACGCCTCGTCATAGGTGAGGTCTTCCTTCGTTACGATTTTTGCGATTGCTTCTTTAATCATATTTATTCCTCCTGAAAAATATTTACTTTTTTGTATGCTTCAATATAAGGCGATAGGTGATGCCGCAGTCCTGCCCAATCATAGTCCGGGAGTGTCCGCTCCGCACGCATGATTTACAGCACATAAATTTTTCACCAACGGAGCAGCAGTCGGATTACAGAGGTCAGAGGTCAGAAATCAGACTCCTATCATCTATCTTCTGACTTCTGTCAATCTCAATTCTGCCCTCTTGATGCGGTCGCCTGACCGCATCATAGTCCCTCAATAAAGTTTTCAAGCATCTTTTTTCCGTAAGGCGTCATTATGCTCTCCGGGTGGAACTGCACCCCGAAAATCGGGTATTCGCGGTGCATAACCGCCATAATCTCGCCCTCGGCGGTCTTCGCGACGACCTTAAGGCAGTCGGGCATTGTCCTCGGGTCGGCGGCGAGGGAATGATATCTCGCGACCTGCTCTCGCTCGGGAATGTCCCTGAACAGCGGACAGCCGGCGTCCAAAATCGCCTCCGACTGCTTTCCGTGCATAAGCCGCGAGGCATATGTCACCGTCGCGCCGTACGCCTGACAGATTGCCTGATGTCCGAGGCATACCCCGAGCGTCGGAATCTCCTTCGAGACTGTCCCGGCGACCTTCTGCGTCACCCCGGCGTCCTCCGGCCGCCCCGGCCCGGGCGAGAGGATAATCCCCGAAGGCTTAAGCGCCGCGATTTCCTCGGCGGTCATCTCATCGTTGCGGATAACCCTTATGTCCGGCTCGATTGAGCCTATCATCTGGTAGAGATTATATGAAAAGCTGTCGTAGTTGTCGATTAAAAGAATCATGCCTCCACCTCCTCCGCCTGTTTAAGAGCGCTGACGACCGCCGCCGCTTTATTGAGGCACTCCTGAAACTCCTTTTCGGGGACCGAGTCGGCGACTATTCCCGCGCCCGAGCGCACGAAAACCTTTCCGTTCTTTTTATATGCGATTCTGATTGCGATGCATGTGTCCAAATTTCCGGTGAAGTCGATATATCCGATTGCCCCGCCGTATATTCCGCGCTTGTTGTTTTCAAGCTCGCCGATGAGCTGACACGCCCTTATTTTCGGTGCACCCGAAAGCGTACCCGCCGGAAGCACCGCTCCGACCGCGTCGAGCGCGTCATATTTTCCCGAGTCGATTTCCCCTCTGACGGTCGAGCCGATGTGCATAACGTGCGAATACCGCTCGATTGAATGATACTTCTCGACCTCGACTGTCCCGAAGCGGCTAACTTTCCCGAGGTCGTTTCTCCCGAGGTCGACGAGCATATTGTGCTCCGCAAGCTCCTTTTCGTCCGCCAAGAGCTCGCGTTCAAGCTCCCTGTCCTCCTCGTCGGTCTTCCCCCTCGGACGCGTTCCGGCGAGCGGGAATGTGTGCAAAACGCCGTCCGCAAGCTTCACAAGCGTCTCGGGCGACGCCCCCGCGACCTCGACGTCCGTCCCGCAGAGATAGAACATATAGGGCGACGGGTTAATCGTCCTTAAAATCCTGTACGCGTTCAGAAGACTGCCGTCAAAGGGCGCGCTGAGGCGGTTCGAGAGCACAATCTGGAAGATGTCCCCCTCGTGTATATAGTGCTTCGCGCGCTCGACCATCGAACAGTATTCCTCTTTGCTGAACAGCGGCGCAACCTCTCCCAAAAGCCGTCCGCCCTTCTCCTTCGGGATGCTCCCGCGCTTTTTCGCCAAAAGCTCCGAAAGCTCCGAAAGCTCGCGGCATGCCGCGTCATAGTTCTTCTCCGGCTCGTCGAGCTTTATGTTTGTGATGAGAATAAGCTTCTGCCTGAAGTTGTCGAAGGCGATGACCCTGTCGAAGAGCATCAGATCGAGGTCGCGGAAGTCCTCCTCGTCGATGACGTCGACGTGCGCCGAAGGCTCAACGTCCCCGAAGTAGTCATAAGCGAAATACCCGACCAATCCGCCCGTAAAAGGCGGCAGTCCCTCAATCCTCGGACTCCGGCACCCGGCGAGGATTTTTCTGATTTCGTCGGCGGGATTTTTCGTCTCAATCTTTTTTCCGCCCGCCGAAAGGACGCCCTTTGAATAGGTGATTTCCATTTTCGGCTCAAAGCCGAGGAAGGTATATCTTCCCCACTTCTCCTTCCCCTCGACCGATTCAAGGAGATAACAGTGCCCCGAAAGGGTCTTGAGGATTCTCAGGATTTCGATAGGCGTGAACGAGTCGGAAAGAAGCTCACAGGCGACCGGGCAAAGCCTGTATTCCCCGCTCTCCGCCGTTTTCATCACCTTTTCGAGCGACGGTGTGAATTTCATAAAGGTTTTCTCCTCCTTTGCCGCCGGACAAAATAAAATCGCCCCGACAGCCATTTACTGTCAAGGACGAATAGGTTACTATCCGCGTTGCCACCTTGATTCGCCCGAAGCGGGCGCTCTTAGCGGGATACGAAAATATCCCCGGCAACTGACGTATGCCCCCACGTTGCAGAATACTCGGCAATAAACGCCTTTGACTGCACCCTCAGCGGACCATTGTGACGGACTGTTTCCGGCCCGGCTCTCAGCAAATCCGGACTCTCTGTGCGGTCATATTCGCCTTTACTCCCGCTTCAACGGTTTGATTACATGAATTATAACTCAGTCCGCCGGATTTGTCAAGTGTTTTTTAAAATAGTTTCCGGCAAACCCCGAAAAAAGCATCTGCCGCCCCGAGTGGGACGGCAGACTCCGGATTACTGCTGGTTGTCTTCGATATATTTTACGATGTCCGAGACAGTGCGGATTGTTTCGACCGCGTCGTCGGGAATCTCAACGCCGAACTCGTCCTCGAAGGACATGACGAGGTCGACGACGTCGAGCGAATCCGCTCCGAGGTCGTCGGTGATGGACGACTCATAAGTAATGCTGTCGGCGTCGATGTCGAGCTGCTCCGCTATGATTGATTTTACTTTTTCAAATATCATGTATGCACACCTCCTGTTTTTGTTACGGGTTCATGATATAGTGTAGCGCCCCGAGTGAGAATTGTCAAGAGAAAAATAAAAAATTCTCTCAACTCGTGAGCGACATTATCTCTTCGAGGCTCAGTCCGGGGTGCAGCGCAAGGTTTATCGCCGCCGCCAAAAGCTGCGCCGAGCCGGATATAAGCTTATCCACCGACCTCGGAGTCACCATAAGCGGCTCGCCCTCCTCCTCTTCGCCGAGGTCCGCTATCGTCGGCACCCCTATCGCGAGACAGGGCACCCCGAGCGTCTTCTCCGAAAGCTCCTTCCGCGAATTAAGGACGCCGCTCCCCGGCGATATCCCGGTGTCCGTAAGCTGAACCGTCCGCCCGAGATGGGATATCTCGGAACAGGCGAGTGCGTCGACCGCAATCACCGCCTCGGGTTCCACCTCGCCGCACACCCTCTTGATAAGCTCTCCCGCCTCGATTCCGGTCTGTCCCATCACTCCGGGAATGACCGCGCTGACCTCGCCCAAGCCGTCCTCCATAAGCTCCGGCGCGTTGCATTTTATGTGACGAGTCGCGAAAATATGCGAACAGACCCGCGGACCGAGGCTGTCTGGCGTGATTTCCGAGTTCCCGAGTCCCGCGACAAGGACGCGCTTCCCGCCGCCGATGAGCCGCCGAATCTCCCGCGCAAGCTCCCCGGCGCGCTCATCAAAGTTTTCGGGGCGGCGCTCGAACCGCTCCGGCGTCTCAACGGTGACATATCTTCCGACCGGCTTCCCGATTCGCCCCGCCGCCTCTTCGGTCATAACCCCGACCTCGGTCACAAATAGGTCTGCGGCGCTCCGCTTTTCAACGCTGATTCCCTCGGGAAGACCCTCTTTTTCCTCGACCTCCTGTGCGCTTTCGAGCGCAAGGTCGGTCCTTTTTATAATTTTCGGCATGATTTTATCCTCCAAAAGAAAATTTTTTATGCAATAGGAGAAAAATTTGCAAAAAAGGCTTGCATTTTTCTTCGGCAGGTGCTATATTATTAGCGATACTTGTTGAATAAGCAGGGAGTCATTAACCCTCTTGCATTTTCTCTCAGTCATGCAATTTAGCTTATCCAAATAAGTGGAATTCATACGAAGGAGGTGTCTTAATGGCAAACATTAAGTCCGCAAAGAAAAGAGTAAGAGTCATCGAAACCAAAACTCTCCGCAACAAGATGATAAAGAGCTCCCTTAAAACCGCCGTAAAGAAGGCCGACGCAGCAGAGGGCGCCGATAAAGAGGCCGCCGTAAAGGCCGCCATCAAAAAGGTCGACCAGGCCTGCGCCAAGGGTATCCTTCATAAGAACACCGCGGCGAGGAAAAAGTCACAGCTCGCAAAGAAGCTCAACGGCTGATTTCGCATCTCCGCCCCGAAAAGAGGCGGAGTATTTTTTTGCCGACGGGATATCCCGTCCCGAAAGGAATTGAAATGAAAAAGATTATAACTGCCGCCGCCTTGGCGCTGGCGCTTTTGTCGCTCTGTTCATGCGGCTCGGGAGACGGCGCCGTCGTCTCCGGCGATTCAGAGAACACCGGTCTTCCGCCTGTCGTCTCCTCCGACAACATCACAAGCGGCACTCCCGCAGTAACAAGCGCCCCCGAGACGACGTCTTCCGAATCAAGCGTGACCTCGGCGGCATCAACCGCGTCAACGACCGAGTCCTCCGTCACCACAACCGAGGCGACCACGACCGAGGCAACCGCCACCGAAGCGACAACTACCGAAAAGACCACCGCAAAAACCACCGAGAAAACGACCGAAAAGACGACCGAGAAGACCGCCGAAACGGAACAGACCGAGCCGCAGGTCGACGATGTCGACTCGGAACAGGTTGATGACGGCGGCGAGTGGGAGGAAATCCCGAACATCGAGGACTACTTCGCGTCCATCGGCCTCGAGGGTCAGAACCCCTCCGACGGCGACGACTTCAACGTGGAAGGGTAGTAGGCAGAGGTTAGAAGTCAGATGATAGAGGATAGAGACTGACGTCTGATAGCTGTGTTCTGACTGCGGCCGGCAACTCCCCGAGAGGGGAGGACACTGCGAGCGCTAAAGGAAACTTGCAGAGGCGTCCTACCTTGTTATAAGGAATTCGCTGGCGCTCATGCTATCTTAGTCAACCAACCCCGTCCCGCCCCTCAAGGGGCGAGTGCGCGGTGCTACCCCTTTACAGCGCCGCCTCTCGGCGGGATATGCTTGCGCACGGACTATAACTTTGCTCGAAACTATGAAGCGCTTGGAAAAATAGAGCAACGCCGCACCTCTTAAAAGGTATTCGCTGCGCTCATCCTATTGTAAAGACTCTCTCCCCCTACCCCCTCCCACATGGGAGGGGATTCTTTGCTGTCAAAGTTTGGATAGCCGCCTGACAGCGGGGGAAATTGTGACAGCTCAACGCGTCGCTAATAAGGAGTCCGCCTTGCGGCGGACGGCTTATCGCGTCACTCGGCCGTGACGCGTTTCGCCAGTTCCCCCTCCCCCTTACCCCCTCCCCGACGGGGAGGGGGTCTATGCGCTAAGACATAGCTCCCTTGAAAGGGCGCAGTCCGGCGCGCTTCGCGCGCGAACGAAAATATCGGTAAAACTCCCGCCGGAGTTTTACCGATATTTTCGTTCAGACCGCCTTCGGCGTTCTCGGCCTGCGCCCTTATAGAAGCTGAAACCGGAGCGATGCGTTCCCCCCCTTTCCATGTGGAAAGGGGGACAGGGGGATAGGAGTCTGAAAATAGCATGAGCGCAGCGAATACCTTATAACAAGGTGCGGCGTCTTTGCATATTTTTTATAACGCTCGCAGGTTTCCTCCGCACCCCCTCCCCTCGAGGGGAGGGCCGGGGTAGGGTGACTAAAGATAGCATTCGCGCAGCGAATCCCTTATATCGCTGCGACGCACAATTTTCCCCCGCCGTCAGGCGGTACGTCTACCCTTAGCAACGCGCAACCCCCTCCCATGTGGGAGGGGGGCAGGGGGTAGGAGTCTATAAATAGCATTCGCGTAGCGAATACCTTTTAAGCGCGTGTATGGAGCCTCTCTATGCTTTACTAAACCCGCGCAAGCTTCCTCCGCACCCACTTCCCTCGAGTGGAAGGCCGGGGTAGGGTGACTTTAGATAGCATTCGCGAAGCGAATTCCTTTTAAAATGCAGTGCGCCGGCGCTCTTTCTTTTTCAACGCCCGCAAATGACCTACAGTGCAGCAGTTATTCAAAATAGCATTCGCTTTGTGAATTCCTTTTAAGCGCTGGCGCAAGTGCTATTCACAGTATACCCCTCTCAGCGAATTCCCTTATCCCTCTAAACCGCCGGAATCTGGCTCGTGACGGTCTCAATCGCCCTTCTCAGTGCAAGGTCGCCGTCGTCGCCCTGTGCCGCAAGCTCCTCGTCGGTGTCGTCATAAGGCACCGGCACCTCATAGTCCGGCTTGACCCCGACGCCCTCAATCTCCCGCCCGGTCGACTTAAGCGTCGAAATCGGGAGGCGAATCGCCGTGCCGTCGTAAAGGGGGTACGACTCAAAGAAGTCGCCGTCGCCCGCCGTCGTCGTTCCGACAATCGGCGCGGCAAGATGGTCCGCAAGCGCCGCTGCAAAAAGCTCCGCCGGCCCCTTCGTCCTCGAATTGACCAAAACGCATATCGGAACCTCCGGCACCCTCGACCCCGTCGCCGTGTCATACACCGACTCGGTGCCGTCTCTTCCGATGTTCACGGCAATCTCCTCGCCGCTCGGAAGCATCGAGTTCAATATGTTCACAGCCGCGTCAAAAAGCTCTCCGCCGTTGTTTCTAAGGTCGATGATAAGTCCCCCGATTCCCTGAGACATAAGCGACGAATAGGCCGCCGTAAACTGCTGATAGGTCTTCTCGTTGAAGTCGGTGACTTTGATGTATCCTATTCCGTCGAAGATTCTCATGCTCACGGTTCCGACCGTCATCTGTACGGTCGTAATCAGCGCCGAGCGGTCGACGCCGCCGGAACGAAGGGTCAGTTCAAGCTGTGTCCCCGCGGGACTCCTCAAAAGCTCGACGGCTTGGTCATACCCGAGGTCGAGCGCCGACTGCCCGTTTATTTCGATGATGCTCTCACCGACCGTGACCCCCGCCATCGAAGCCGGACTGTTCGCGATAACCTCGCTCACCGTCGGATATCCGCCGTCCTGAACGGTATAAACCCCGATTCCGAGGTGAGTTCCGCTCTGATGCTCGCGGAAAAGCGCATACTCCTGCGCGGTCATATATTCGGCGTCGGCGTCCTCGATAATCGAGATATAGCCGTTCGCAAGCGCCTCAATAAGCCTGTCCTCGTCAATCGTGCCGTCATAATACGCGCGCACATAGGCGTCAATCTGTTCAAGCTTCTGGTACATCTCGGCGCGCTGCTGAACGTCGGCGACAAGTCCGTTAAACAGGTTCATCGTATAGCTTGTCGATATAATAAATGTAATTGCGGCGGCGATAGCCATCAAGGCCACCGTCAAGCCGAGCGGTATCTTTCGGTTCATTTTTCTCGGTCCTTATCCGACATCAAAGTTTTCGCCCGCCTCATCTTAAGGGGCAGGCGGCAACCGCGGCAAATCGCCGCTTTCTGTTTATTTTTCGATGAGATTCACCTGTGAACCCTGCGGGTCGACGCGGCTTCCGTCGATGCGGGTCTCAAAGTGAAGGTGCCAGCCGGTCGAATCTCCGGTCGAGCCGACATATCCGAGGGTCTGTCCGGTCGTAACGTGCTGCCCCTCTTTGACGATTATCTTTTCGGCGTGACCGTAAACGGTCTGATATCCGCCGCCGTGGTCGACTATGCAGTAGTTTCCGAAGCCGCTTCCGCAGCCGCAGGATTTATCCTTCCCGTAGTTATGGGTGCATGAGTTGTTGACGAAGATTACCTCTCCCGAGTTCGCGGCACAGATGTCCGCGCCGTGAATGTTTTTGTCCGAGATGTCAATTCCCCTGTGGGTGGTGCCCCATCTGCTCCCGTAACCAGAGGTGATGGTGTAATGCCCCGGACACGGCCAGAGGAAGGTCCCTTCCGGCAAGTCGCCGATATATTCCGCCCTTGCCTTCTGGCGGATAATCGCCTTGATGTCGCTTTCAAGCTTCTCGGCCTCTTTGTCGAGCGCGGCCTTGTCGCTGTTATAAGAGTCCTTTTTCTTTTCAAGACTGCTGATTGCCTTCTTCGACTGCGACAAAAGGTCCTGAAGCTCCTTAAGGTCCGACTGCCACTCCGCCTGAAGATTCTCCTGCTCCTTGCGCTTGCCCTCGGTGATTTCCTTGGTCTCCTCGAGCGCCGCAACCTGATTTTCAAGCTCAAGCTCCGCCGCCTCATATTCCGACTTCATCTGCAAAAGCGAGTCGATGAGGTCGTTGTTATAGTTCGCGACCCTCTTCACAAGCTCAATCTTCATCAGAAGGTCGAAGAAATCCGTCGCCCCGAGGATTATCGACGCAACCGAGTCGTTCCCCGAGAGATAAATCGCGCGGACGTGCTGCTCATAGAGATAGATGTTTTCGTCGATTTCGGCCCTCTTGTTCTCAATCAGAAGCTCCTGAATCTCAATATCCCCCTCGAGCGCCGAAATTTCGCCGTCGAGCGCGTCAATCTGCTCGGTATACTCCCCGATAAGCTCCGCGAGCGTCTGTATATATTCCTCGGTGGTCTCGATTTTTTCGTCGATTGCCTCCTGATTTTCCTCTTCCCTGGCGATGTCGTTCTTCGTATCCTTGATTTTCTTTTCAAGCTCTTCCTGCTTCGCCTTGTTTTCCTTAAGCTTCTGTTCAAGCTCCTCCTGTTCGTCGGCGCCGACGGTGAGCGACACCGGTTTAAAACAGGTCAGCGCGGTAAACGCAATCACCAGCGCGGTGAGCGCGGCGGCCGCTTTTTTAAGGTATATCCTTATATTCAACGCGGGCTCCTTTCTTTTTCGTCATACATTAAGGTGCTTTCTTGTGGATATGACGGTTCCGACGCCGCTTAAGAGGACTCCGAACACCGCGTATGCAATCCCGGTCCCGAGCGCGATTTCCTCGAACGGGATGAGCGCCGAAAGTCCGAAGATTGAAAGCATATTGACGTCGGTCGAGAACATCTTAAAGACCTCGGTATAAGCAAACCATGTCAGTCCGAACGCAATCGCCGCCGAAACAATGCCGATTACCATTCCCTCGACGAAGAACGGAATTTCGATGAACGACTTCGACGCTCCGACGTATCTCATAATGTTGATTTCCCTGCGGCGGGCATAAACGCTCGCCCTCGTCGAGTTCGAGATGATAACGAAGCAGACGATTATAAGCGACAGCGTTATCGCCGAGAAGAGGATTGTACAGACGTTTCTTATTCCGATAAGAATGTTCGCAAAGTCGTTCGGCGCCTGTACCTGGTCGACGAATTCGAGTCCCTGAATCCAGGAGACCGTCTTTGAAAGCTCGCCGATTTCCTTGACCCTGATGCGGTAGCAGTCGGGGAGGGGGTTTCGCGACATATACTGGAAGAGCGCCTTTTCGTCCTCGCTCATGTCCGCCTGCATGTCGACCCAAGCCTGATCCTTTGAATAAAAGTTTACCTCGAAGACATTCGAGTTTCCGGCAAGCTCTTCCCCGAGCATCGCGACGTTGTTCTCGGGCGCGCCGTCTTCTATGACAACGATGACCTCGTTCCGCGATTCAATCGCGCCGATCATCTTTGTGATGTTAAAAGAAAGGAGGACGGATATTCCGACCATCAGAAGGGATATCGTTATGACGCAAAGAGAGGCAAAAGAGTTGACTCTGTTGAACCATATCCCCTTAAACCCCTGTTTTACAAGGTATTTAAAACTATTGAGCCTCATCAGCGCCTCCTATGACCTCGTCGAAGACGACGGCGCCGGTGTTGATGTTGATGATTCGGCCGCCGAAATAGCGCACTAAGTCGTGCTGGTGAGTGACCATAAGCACAGTTGTGCCGCAGGCGTTGATGGCTTTAAGCAGGTCGACGATTTCAAAGCTCCTCGCCGGGTCGACGTTTCCGGTCGGCTCGTCCGCGATGATAAGCTGCGGGTCGTTGACGAGAGCGCGCGCAAGCGCGACCCTTTGCTGCTCGCCGCCCGAAAGGTCGTTCGGATAGCTCTTTGCCTTCGTCTCGAGTCCGACAAGGTTAATGACATAGGGCACCCTCGTCCTGATGTACTTAATCGGGGCGTCGATGACTCTTAAAGCAAAAGCGACGTTGTCATATACCGTCATATTCGGGATAAGGCGGAAATCCTGGAACACAACGCCGATTGTGCGCCTCAGCTTCGGAACCCGCCGCTGTTTCATGTGATTAAGGTTAAAGCCGTTGACGATAACCTCGCCCTCGGTCGCCGTAAGCTCGCGGAGGATAAGCTTTATAAGCGTCGACTTTCCGGCGCCGTTCGCCCCGACGACAAACGCGAACTCGTTGTCGTCGATTTTAAGGTTGACGCGGTTCAGCGCCTGCTGACCGGTCGGATATGTATATGAGACATTGCGGAATTCAACCATTTATACAAACTGCTCCTTTCGGGAAGACAGGGAATTCATATCAGTATTTGGTGGGTTCTGACGAGAGATATTTCTTGACCATAAGCGCAATCTTGAAGATGATAGCGTGATCGAACTCGCGGAGGTCAAGTCCCGTGAGCTTCTTGATTTTCTCAAGCCTGTAAACAAGGGTGTTGCGGTGCACGAAGAGCTTCCTCGACGTCTCCGAGACGTTGAGGTTGTTCTCAAAGAACTTCTGAATCGTAAACAGCGTCTCCTGGTCGAGCGACTCAATCGAACCCTTCTTGAACACTTCCTTCAGGAAGGTCTCGCAGAGCGTCGTCGGAAGGTGATAGATAAGCCTTGCGATGCCGAGGTTTTCATAGCTGACGATGGTCTTGTCGGTGTCGAAGACCTTTCCGACCTCGAGCGCAATCTGTGCCTCCTTAAACGACACCGCAAGCGCGCGTACCGAGTCGACAACCGAGCCGATGCCGACGTTTACCCTTGTATAGAACTCGCTCGAAAGCGTATCCGCAATCGAGAACGCAAGCTTTTCAAGGTCCGCCGGCTCGATGTTCGGGCGCGTCTCTTTAATGAGGACGATGTCGGTCTCCGACGTCGTGAAAACAAAGTCCTTGTTCTTGTCGGGGAAGAGGTTCTGAATGACGTCGAACGCCGAAACGTCGTTTGCCGAAACTATTCTTATAAGGAGGACGACGCGGTGGGTCTCGTTGCTGAAATGAAGCTCCCTCGCCTTAATCATGATGTCGCCGGGGAGAATGTTGTCCAAAACGACGTTCTTGACGAAGTTTGTGCGGTCATACTTTTCGTCATAGAACTGCTGAAGATTCGCAAGCGAAACACAGAGCATCGACGCAGTCTTATAAGCGACCTCGTCGGTCCCCTCGACAAAAACGGCATATTCGTTCTTTGCCTTATTGCCGAACGGCTTATAGGTGTATCCGTCGCGGACAAAATAGTCGAAACCTTCGTTGAGGTCAAGCGACACAAATTCGTTTGCAGTGCCGATTTTCGAGGGGTCGCTGCATGCGACGACAACCGCGCCCTCGTCGACAACGCCTATCTCACAACCTACCGTCTCGCTCATCTGATGTACGATACCTTGGAAAAATCTGTTAGGCATATCTTTTTCTCCCTGCAATATAGATTTTGTTTCGGCGATTTGCTGTGACAAAAACGCCGCGTTTATGCGTTTTTTATCTATTCTTATAGATTATATCATCATTTTTTTATCGATGTGTTAATAAAGTGTGAATACAACAAAAAATCTCCCGATTTTTTATACACAATTACCAAGACGCTGGCAGGGGAACAGAAGAACCGGCGCGAAGGCCGAGGGAGGGGAGGGGAAAAAGACATAAAAAAACCAAACGGCCCTGTTGCCAAGGCCGTCTGTGCTGAAATTACCGCGCCGAAAATTATCTCGCTTCTTCGGCAAATTCGCTGTCTACCAACGAAACGAGGCCGTTCACAGCGTCCTCTTCGTCGGCGCCGTCAGCTATGATTCTGATGCCGGTGCCGCCGATGATGCCGAGCGACAGAACTCCGAGAAGACTCTTTCCGTTGACACGGCGCTCTTCCTTTTCAACCCAGATAGAGGACTTGAACTCGTTCGCCTTCTGGATAAAGAAGGTTGCCGGGCGCGCGTGAAGACCGATTTGATTCTTAACGACTACATCTTTTACAAACATAACATACTCTCCGTTTCATGGTTTCAATTATTCTGATGAACTGTCCGGAACATGGCTTTAGTATACAAACTTTGTTCCGCTAAGTCAACGGACAATTATCATTAAAACGCCCTTTTTGCGAAAATTTCTGCCATTTGCCGACTGTCCGCCAAATCTCGGGCAGGGTAATTGTGCACTTTGCTATGAAATTTTCATCAATTAAGAGCATAATCCACAAAGAAACGATTTACTTAAACTGCAAAAACTCTTGCATATCCTCATATCTCGCCTTAAGCTCCGAGAGATACGCCCTGTCCGAGTCGCTCAGCTCCGCCGTCTCAAGAAGCTCCGGACGCCTCAGGTATGTTTCTTCAAGCGACTTCTCCCGCCGCCACTTCATTATATTCGCGTGGTGCCCCGAAACGAGCACGTCCGGAACCGCCATATCCTGCCAAATCTGGGGTTTTGTGTACTGCGGATATTCAAGCAGTCCGCTGTAATGACTTTCGTCGACAAAACAGTCCTCCTGCGAAAGCGTCCCGTCAAGAAGCCTCACAACTCCGTCCGCCAAAATCATCGCCGGAAGCTCGCCGCCTGTGAGTACAAAGTCCCCGATTGATATTTCCTCAGCACAAAGCTTGTCCAGCACCCGCTGGTCGACCCCTTCGTAGTGCCCGCAGAGAATAAAAAGGTCCTCTCCCTTTTCGGCAAGCTCCTTAAGCTTCGTCTGGTTGAGCGTCTTCCCCCTCGGGGACATATAAATGACGTGCGGCTTCCGCTCTCCGACGACCGCGCAATAGCACTGCCAAATCGGCTCGGCGAGCAAAAGCATACCCTGACGCTCCGAATAGGGCGTGTCGTCGACCCTGTGATGCTTGTCAAAGGCATAGTCCCGAATCTGGTGGCAGTAAAGCTCAAAGACCCCCTTTGCCCTCGCCCTGCCGACAATGCTCTGTCCGAGATATGTCTCACAGATTTCGGGGAAAAGCGTTGCAATATCAATCCTCATCAAAAAGACCCTCCATCGGGAAAACCGTCATCTTTCCCGCCTCCGTGTCGACGTTAAGCACAACCGACGGAATCGCGGGGATATAAAATTTCTTCTCTCCGCGGGTTATCTCATAGACGTCGTTCGCGCCGGTCGAAAAGACGTCGCTGACCCTCCCAAGGACCTCTCCGCCCTCGGTGACCGCGCTCATTCCGACAAGGTCGGCGATAAAATAGCTCCCCTCCGGCAAGGGCATGTCCTCCCGGTCCGCGAAGAGAATTTTATTTCTGAGGACCCGCGCCGCCTCCGGCGTGTCAATCCCCCTGAGCTTTATTATCGCCATTCCGTCGCCCTTCGGACGCGACCTCTCGACCTCAAAGATCTTCTCCCCGCCCTTTGAATAGAGCTTTTTAAGGCGGCAGAGCGCCTTCGGAGAGTCGCACCATGCCTCGGCGTTCACTTCGCCCCGAACGCCGTGCGTCGAGACGATTTTCGCTATTTCAAGATATCTTTCCATATAACCTCTCAATGAAAAAGCGGTTCAAAACCTGAACCGCTTGCAGATGACAAAAGCCGGATTACGGAAAAATCCGTTTTCTGCCCTTTCTTCCACTTTCCAAAACTCCGGAATCAGTCGATTTCCACCATAATCTCCTGATCGATTTTTGCGGCGGCAGAGCGCATAAGGGTGCGGATAGCCTTTGCAATCCTTCCCTGTTTGCCGATAACTCTTCCCATATCGTCGGGAGCTACATGGAGATGATAGACGACAACGCCTTCCTCGTTGGGTTCGTCAACGACGACCTCTACTGCGGTTTTGTCGTCTACAAGGCCGACAGCGATGTTTTTCAAAAGTTCAGTCATTTGTTGTTTTTCCTTTCCTGTGTTTATGGATATCAGATGATGCCGTTTTTCTTGAAGAGAGCCTTAACGGTATCGGTAGGCTGTGCGCCGGTGGCGACCCACTTTTTGACCTTCTCGGCGTCTGCCTTAAGGGTCGCGGGGTCGGTGGTCGGGTCATAATAGCCTATCTCTTCAATAAAGCGTCCGTCGCGCGGATAGCGCGAATCTGCGACGACAATGCGATAGAACGGCTCTTTCTTGGCGCCGATTCTCCTGAGCCTGATTTTAACTGCCATGTTTTCACCTCCTGACGGCGATATTGATAAGAAAAATCATTATATTCTATAGCTTTTGTGCTATATTGGCGTTATTTGATGTTGTTAAACTCCTGCAGCAGCTCCTTCGGAATGGCGGGCATTTTCTTCCTCTTGCCCTTTCCGTTCCTCCCCGAGCCGGTGATGCCCATCTGCTTCATAATCTTCTGCATCTGCTCGTACTGCTTTAAAAGGCGGTTGACGTCCTCGACGCGCGTCCCGCTTCCGGCGGCAATCCTGCGCTTTCGCGACGGATTTATCGTCGAAGGCTTTTCCCTCTCCGAAGGGGTCATCGAGAGGATAATCGCCTCGGTGCGCGGAACCTGTCTCTCGTCAATCTGACTCTCGTCGATTTTTCCGGCGCCCGGCATCATCGACAGCAGCGACCGAAGCGAGCCCATCTTCTTTATCTGTCTCATCTGGTCGAGCAGGTCGTTTAGGTCGAACCCGCCCTGCTGCATCTTTCCGGCAAGCCGCTCGGCTTCCTTTTCGTCCATTGCGGTCTGCGCCTTTTCAATCAGCGAAAGAACGTCTCCCATTCCGAGGATTCGCGACGCCATTCTGTCCGGGTGGAACACCTCGAACTCGTCGAGCTTCTCTCCCGTGCCGACAAACTTTATCGGCTTACCGGTAGCGGCAAGCACCGAAAGCGCCGCGCCGCCCCTCGTGTCCGAGTCGAGCTTGGTCAGAATAACGCTGTCAATCCCGATTTGCTCGTCAAATGTCTTCGCGACGTTGACCGCTTCCTGTCCGGTCATCGCGTCGACGACAAGGATAATCTCCGAAGGCTCGGCAAGCTCTTTTAAGTCCTTAAGCTCGCTCATAAGCTCCTCGTCAATCTGTAACCGTCCGGCGGTGTCGATGAGGACGATGTCGTTGCCGTAGTCCCTCGCGTGCTTAAGCGCTTCCTTCGCGATTTTTCTCGGGTCAATCTGTCCCATCTCGAAGACCGGGACCCCCGCCCTCTCGCCGACAATCTTTAACTGGTCGATGGCGGCCGGGCGGTAGATGTCGCACGCCACCAAAAGCGGCCGGTGCTCCTGTGCCTTAAAATACTTCGCAAGCTTCGCCGCGTGGGTTGTTTTACCGCTTCCCTGAAGTCCGCACATCATGATGACGCAGGGCGGCTTCGACGGGAAGTTTATCTTCGAGTTGCTCTCGCCCATAAGCGCGATAAGCTCCTCGTGCACTATCTTAATGACCTGCTGCGCGGGGGTGAGGCTTTCAAGGACCTCAGCGCCGACGCACCTCTCGGTGACCTTCGCGACAAAGTCCTTCACGACCTTATAGCTTACGTCGGCCTCTAAAAGAGCAAGGCGTACCTCGCGCATGCTCGCCCTGACGTCGGCTTCGGAAAGCTTTCCGCGGTTCTTAAGCTTTTTGAATACGCTGTTCAGTTTTTCGGACAGGCCTTCAAACGCCATGACAATGTCTCCTTAGATTATTCTCAGCGGTCGATTCCCGCCTTGATGCGCTCAAGCTTTTCGATGACGCTCTTTGTGGTGGTATATGAGCGGCAGTCGGCGATTATTTCGTCACAAGCCTCGGCAATCGAGTCCAAAAGCGCCTCGTATTTCCTGACGGTTTCGCTCATGCCGATTTTTTCGTCCATTCCGACAAGTGCGTCTTCGCCGCGCTTAATGCTGTCCCGAACGCCCTGCCGCGAGATGCCCTCGTTGGCGGCGATTTCGGAAAGGGATAAATCCTCGTTGTAATAAAGCTCCAACATTTCGCGCTGCTTTTCGGTGAGCACACCGCCGTATATGTCGAGCAGAGAGGCGAATTTCAAATCCTTTGCCACACTATATCACCCTTCCCAAAGCTTTCGGGACACTAAATGTCGTGTCTATTGTAAAGCAAAACGGCTTTACACCGGTATATTATATACCATCGTAACGCCGTTGTCAAGGGGGTATCCGAAATTTTTCGGAAAATTATACTTTTTGTAATAAAAATCTCATCATATCCCTGTCAGCCGAACCTCGCTCTTCACCAAAATGTTGCCCTCATATTCAAGCTTTACGGTAAAGAACCTCCGCTCGGTCCGCAGCAGTCCGAGAAAAATCCTGTCGCCCTCCCAAATCGGGAGCTTTTCGACGTCCTCTATCTCAACCCATTCAAGGACGCCCTCGTCGCAGTCGGGATTGAGCTCGCCCGAGAAGTCGGCACAGGTAAAGAGGTGCATCAGCTCGGTGACGGTCTTTCCGCCCTCGCGCATGACGAACGTCACCAGTCCGCGGTACTCCGGATTGTTTAGCCGAAGACCCGTCTCCTCGCGCGCCTCGCGCACGACGCAGTCATAAGGCGACTCTCCCTCTTCAAATCCGCCGCCGATTCCGAGCCACTTGTCGCGGTTCATGTCGTTTTCTTTTTTAACGCGGTGAAGCATCAGCCATCTCCCGCCGCGCTCTATATAACAAAGTGTCGAGTTCCGCATCGTTATATCCTCTTCCGTCAGTCAATAATCCCTCCGCCAAGGACCTCGTCGCCGTCATATAAAACAACCGACTGCCCCGGCGTTATCGCCCTCTGCGGCTCATCGAATACGACCCTGACCCTTCCGTCCGGAAGCGGATAAGCCTTTGCCGGCTGTTCGCGGTGTCTGTAGCGGATTCTCCCGAGACAGCTTATACCGCCAGACGGCGGCTCGCCGCAAATCCAGTTGAACCGCGACGCCGTAAGCTCCCGCGAAAAGAGCAGGTCCTCGGTGCCGAGGGTGACGGTGTTCTTCTCCGCGTCGATTTTAAGCACAAACATTCTCTCGGGATAATTTCCGCCGAGACCCTTGTGCTGTCCGACGGTATAGCGGATAATCCCCCTGTGCCTGCCGATAACGCTTCCGTCCGGCGAGATAAAGTCGCCCTCGGGGACGCATACCCCGCCGAGCCTTTCGACCGCCGAGGCATAGTCGCCGTCCGGCACAAAACAGATGTCCTGTGAATCCCGCTTGTGCGAATTGACGAATCCCGACCTTTCGGCAATCTCCCTGACCTCGCTCTTCTTCATTTCCCCGAGCGGGAACATCACCCGCGCAAGCTGCTCCTGGGTCAGCCGGTAGAGGACATAGCTCTGGTCCTTCGAGATATCCTCCGCTTTTTTGAGGACAAGCTTTCCGCCCCGCTCCTCGATTTTAGCGTAGTGCCCGGTGACGATTTTTTCGCAGGAAAGCTCGTCCGCCCGCCTCATAAGCTTATCAAACTTCATATAGCTGTTGCAGTCGATACATGGGTTGGGCGTCCTCCCCGCGAGATATTCCGATATAAACCTGTCGACGACGTTTTCGCGGAACCCGTCGCAGAAGTTGAAGACGTAAAACGGCATGCCGAGCGAAAAGGCGACGCTCCGCGCATCCTCGGCGTCCAAGGCGGTACAGCAGCCGTGCTCCGCGGTCTCCGCAGAGTCATAAAGCTTCATCATGCACCCGACGCAGTCATAACCCATGTCCTGAGTAAGCTTTGCCGCGACCGAGCTGTCGACCCCGCCGCTCATAGCGATAAGCGCCCTCATCTTCCTGCCTCCCTTTTTGGGATATTTTATTACATCGCGGGAATGTTGTCAAGACAGTTGCCTGAAATCGGCGGTTCAGTCGGTCTTCGCCGCCATTTTTCGGTACTCCCTCACCGCGAGAACGCCGACCGCGGCGACCATAGCGGCATCTGTCACATATACCCAAGCGAGTCCATGGAGTCCCCGCTGATACATCGCCGCGGGGACGTCACAGGCGGCGTGGATAAGCACGGAGGCGGGATAGAGCCACACTTTTCCCCTGACCCTTGCCCCCTCGAACACGAGCACCGACAGCGAGACATGAAGCGCAATCGCCATAGCGCGCTCAAAGAGCGACAGCGCCATATTCATCGCCCCGAACGACGCCAGCGACTCGATCTGGAGCCTTGCGGTCTCCTCGAGCTCGGGTCTGCCCGCCGCGGTCATCTTTATAACCTCGTCGATGCCCACCGTGTTCGTCATGACCGCAATCGCGATTCCCGAGACCATCGTCATGCCCAAAATCATAACCGCCTCACAGCCTCCGTGCCCGATTCCGTACATCACGGCGGTTTCGGGCGCGTCCTTCTTTTTAAGGATTGTCTTAAAGACCAAAAACCTGCCGGTCTCCTCGAAAATTCCCGCCGCGAGCGCCCCGTAGACTATGTATAAGAAGTCGCTCCCCGAGACTAACGGCAGCATCACCGCGTGAAGAATCTGTTCGAGCACGAGCGCGAAGACGATGAACGCCCCCGCTCCGGCAAAAACCGCCGAAATCGGCGCGGTTTTGACCCTTATTTTAAAAATCACCCCTAAGATTACCGGCACCGCAGCGCAGATAATGCCGGTCAGCGCCATGAATATTACCGTAGATACCGAAAACATTTTGCCCTCCTGTTTACCGTTTTTTCCCGCCGTCGGTATAGATTCCCCCGACGGCCGCCATCATCGGCGGAAGTCCGGCCATGTCACTCCTTCTTCCCGTGCTTCACATAATACACATATGAATACAGCATCGGCGCGGAACCCGCGATTGCCGCAAGGACGATATAGCCTGTCACAAGCCACGGGAATGACGCCGCAAAGAACGCCGCAATCACGGTTATAATCCCGACGGCGACATAGATTTTTCCGGCGAAGCGGTGTGTGGCACGCCAGTTGTCCTCGTCATTCAGCGCCCACGGCACCTTTATTCCGATAGAATAATTCTGCCCGCACTTCGGGAGGTAGTTCCCGAAGAATATGAACATTATTCCGATGCCGAGGAAAACGGCGGTCGTGACGTTCACCTTTACCCCGAGCGCGAGCGCGTAGCAAAGTCCGTTCACAAGCAGCGACATCAGCGGACATATCCAGAGGACAATCAGAAAAGGCTTTCCGTCGATGTTCTTGCGCTTCGGGTCGGCAAGCGTCAGGAGTGTGCAAAAGACATGAACAAGGAGCATCGCCGCGGGAAGCGCGAAAATAAAGACCGCTTTCGGCATATAGCCGTCGGCCGTGCCCTCGGCGTTGAAGTGCGACGGAACAAGGTCGGGGAGCCGCCCCCACATAATAAGTCCGAAGAGTATCGGAAGGACGGTGATAAGCGACGTCACCAATATTTTCGGAAGGTATTTTTTAATCATTGTCATTTCCTCCTAAATCCTTTATCCAAAGAATGATTTCCTCGAGCACCGAGGCGTTGAGCTCGTAAAAGATGAATTTTCCCTCCCGCCTGTCGCGGATAAGGTCGGCGTCTTTGAGCACCGAAAGGTGCCGCGAGACCGCCGCGCCGGATATCGGGAATTTTTCGACGATGTCGCCGGCCGACATCGCCCCGCCCTTAAGCATATTGAGTATTTCCCGCCGGGTCGGGTCGGCGAGCGCGCGAAGCGTTGACTGTAAGCCCAATGTCCTCCTCCTTTCACATCATCATCATTTAACATTTAGTCTAAATGTTAAATATAGTCTACCATACCCCCGCAGATTTGTCAAGGGGTAATTTGGGGAAAATTGCGCTGCCCGGAAAGAGGACGGAAATAAGAAGTCGGATATTAGATGATAGAAGATAGAGGATAGAAGCGCAGGAAGGTATGCGGAACACGGAAAATGTGGCGGCAGTTTGCCTTGCTATAAGGAATTCGCTGCACTCATACTATTTATAGACTCCTATCCCCCTGTCCCCCTTTCCACATGGAAAGGGGGAACGCATATTTACGGCTTCAGCTCCTATGAGTGCGCAGCCGGCGCGCTTCACGCGCAAACGAAAGGAGCAGAAAAACTCCCTCCGGAGTTTTCCTGCTCCATTTCGTTCAGGTCGACCTTCGGTCGACCTCGGCTGCGCCCTGTCAGAGAACAGAGGTCAGAAAGTCAGATGTCAGAAACACAAGGAGCCGCTTTGGAAAAGATGTGTTGCCGCTCAATTTTCCCTCGCCGTCAGGCGGCAATCAAAAGCTTAGCGACGCACAACCCCCTCCCATGTGGGAGGGGGCAGGGGGTAGGAGACTAAAAATAGCATGAGCGAAGCGAATTCCTTTTAAGCGTCAGTACGTCGCCGTTTTTCTATATTAAACGCGCACAAGTTTCCTCCGCACCCCCTCCCCTCGAGGGGAGGGGCGACTAAAAACAGCATGAGCGCAGCGAATTCCTTTTATCGAAAGTGCAGCATCATTCTCCTACGCACCTTCACTCCCCCCAAAACTCCTTCAGCTTCTCATAAGCCAGCTGGCCCATCTTAATATATCCCGCGGGGTTCGGGTGGAGGTCATCGAGGCTGTACTCGTCGGCAAGATACGAGCTGTCCGACGAATCGCAAAGCTCGCCGGCGAAGTCGATAACGCCGTCAAACTTCCCCTTTTCGACAATCCACTCGTTGACCTGCGTTCTGATTTTCTCGTGGAGCTCGGAATAATAGCCGTTGCCGTTCACCGGGGTGATTGTTCCGGCATAGATTTTTATCCCCTTTTCGTGACAGCTCTTAATCATAACCTCGTACTGCTCGGTAATCGCGTCGGTGATGTCCTCGTCGGCGTATCCGATGTCGTTTATGCCGATGAGCACGATGACATACCTCGTTCCCGCGATGTTAAGGACGTCGCGCTCAAACCTGTCCTTTGCGGCGGTTCCGATTCCGCCGAAGACCGAGTTTCCGCCGATTCCCTCGTTCACCACCGAGATGTTAGCGGTCTCGGGGTCACTCTTAAGCTGCCGCGCAAGCTCGTCGCTCCAGCGGTCAAAGCCGTTTGTGGTCGAGCCGTAGCCGTCGGTGATGGAGTCGCCGAACACAACGAGCGTCTTCGTCCCGGCTTCCGCCCAGACGTCAAGCTCGCTGATGAAGTACCAGCTCGTCATCGTCTCCTCGGCGCTGAAAGACTCGTCCGAAACGTGGTCTCCCGAGGATATCCAGGTGGTGCACCTTGCGCCGGTGTGACTCGTCGGGGTGCTCCCCGCGAATTTTCCGCAGCGGATAGTGATTGCAAGGTCGTCGAGCGCGCCGAACGAGAAGTCGATTTCGTCCGACACGACCGTTTCGCCCGCCGGAATTTCAATCGACTCCGCGCCGCCGAAGGTGACGGCGGTGTCGGTCGAAGGGTCGATTGCGTTCTCGCCCGCGGTCACAAGGTGCGCGATATGTACAGCTTCAATCCTCGCGGGAATGTCGCCGTATTCGTTCGAGAGGGTCAGCTTGATTTTTTCTCCGCCGATTGTCGCCCTGATTTGCTGACGAACCGTGCTCTCCTTAAGGGGCGGATTTATCGGGGTGACGTCCGCGCCGGCGGCAAGCTGTGCCGACGCCCATGAGGCATACCAGCCCGCCTCGTCGGGAATCTTTACCTCGCCGCAGGACACAAGTCCCAAGGCCATTGCCGCGACAACGATAATCGCAAAAAGTTTCTTTATCATCTTCATTTTTTGGCGCTCCTTTTGATGTAATTACTGATGTGCTCGAAAACGGTCTTTCCGATATACTTATATCCGCCGTCGTTGAAGTGGAGATAGTCGTTCCAGACCGAGACGTATTTCTTGTCCATCTTCTCGGGGTCGTCCTCCGAGGCGACGGCCGACGCGAGGTCGATTACGCCGTCGAACCCCGAGGCTTTCGAGAGGACGAACTTGTTGACCTCCTGTCGGATTTTTTCGTGGAGAGAGCTGTAATACGCGTTGCCCTTGAACGGCGTGATGGTACAGCCGAAGACCTTTATTCCCTTTTGGTGGCACCTGTCGATAATCGACTTGTATTCCGCGATGATGTTCCGCGAGATGTCGCTGTTCGACGCTCCGATGTCGTTCACGCCCATGAGGAGCACGCAGTATTTGACGCCCGGGACGCCGAGGACGTCGCGGTTTGCGCGCTTTGTCCCGGCGATGTCTCCGCCGTAGTAATAGAGAGCGGTCGCGCCGATGCCCATGTTCACGACCGAGAGGTTTTTAAGCTCGTCGTCCGCCTGAAGCTGGCACGCAAGCTCGTCGGTATACCGCGAGAAGCCGTTTGTCGTGACGCTTGCGCCGTCGGTGAGCGAGTCCCCGAGGCAGACGATAGCGCCGGCGTCCTCGCCCGCTTCGGTGTCAAGTCCGCAGATATAGTACCAAGCCGTCATAGTGCAGCCGGCGGGGAGGGTTTCGTCCGAGCCGTGAGCGCCCGCGGCGACCCATGCCGAGCAGCGAGACGCGGTGTGACAGCTCAGCGTACTCATTGTGGACGGCGCGTGACCGAGCTCCATCGTGATGGCGAGGTCGGAGAGCGGGTCGAATTCAAAGTCGAGCGCGTCGGTGGTGATTCTCTTCCCGGCGGGGACGCTGAACGAGGTCTTTCCGCCGTATGATAGCGCCGTCACCGTTTTTTTGTCGACGGTGCTCTTTTTTGGGTCGACAAGCTTCGCGACGTTGATGCTCTTGATTTCGAGGTCGCTGTCGCCGTGCTCGTTCGAGATGACGAGCCGGAGGTTTTTCCCGCCGATGCTGACCCTGACCTGCTGTCTGAGGGTGCTTCCGGTGAGGGAAGGCTTCGAGGGAATCTGTTCGTCGGCGTTGGTCGGTGTGAGGATAGCCGTGCCCCACGTCCTGACCCAGCCGGTGTTGTCTACAGGTTCAACCGTTGTCTTTTCTGTGTTCATATTAGTCTCCTTGCGAAAAGTTCTTCTTTCCATTGTATAGCCGTGCCCGCCGATGAGGAGGGTCACCGCCATAAAGGCAGCCATAATTCTTCCGAGCATGCAATCTCTCCTTTTCATTTTCTCCGCCGCGCGGTTATAATCAGTATATCATAAAGACGGGAAAAAGTAAAGCGGATTATAGGGGCAGAGTTTAATCCGCACCCAAAAATCAAAAGTTTTCGGTCAAGCCTTTTTCAAAAGGCTTGCGGATTCCAAAGGCAGAGCCTTTGGTCGCGCTCCGCAGAGCGCGAAACCTCCCACGAAGTGCGCTCCGCAAGGGGTGAATTGCAAAAATCTGTCCTGTGGACAGTTTTTGCAAGAGGGGAGGACCTGTAAGAGAGGGCCTCCCCTTATGATTCCGCCGTGCGACAGCGCGGCGGCACCTTGCGCAAAAAAGTCCCCGCACTCTGCGGGGACTCTTCATCATTCTATACCTTAATACATCCCGCCCATTCCCGCGGCGCCGCCGGCGGGTGCGGGAGGATTATCCTCCTTCTTGTTGCCGACGAGGCTCTCGGTGGTGAGAACCATCGCGGCGGCAGAGGCGGCATTCTGGAGCGCCGAGCGCGTGACCTTCGTCGGGTCGACAATTCCCGAAGGAATCATCTCGACATACTCCTCTTTATAGGCGTCAAACCCATAGCCGACCTTGCGGCTTCTCTTGATTTTGTCGATGATAACGCTTCCGTCAAGTCCCGCGTTCGCGGCAATCTGACGCATAGGCTCCTCAAGCGCCTTGAGAACAATCTTCGCGCCGGTCTTCTCGTCGCCTTCAAGCGTCGGGACAACCTTTTCGACGGCCGGAATCGCGTTGATGAGCGCCGTTCCGCCGCCCGCGACAATTCCCTCCTCGACCGCGGCCTTGGTCGCGGCAAGAGCGTCCTCAACGCGGAGCTTCTTCTCCTTCATCTCCGCTTCGGTGGCCGCGCCGACTCTTAAGACGGCGACGCCGCCCGCAAGCTTTGCAAGCCTCTCCTGAAGCTTTTCGCGGTCATAGTCCGAGGTGATGTTCTCGATTTCCGAGCGAATCTGCGCAATCCTCGCCTTGATTTCCTCCGAATCGCCCGCGCCGTCGACGATAATCGTGTTCTCCTTCGAGACGACAACCTGACGCGCACGTCCGAGGTCGTTGACGGTGGTGTCCTTAAGCTCGAAGCCGAGCTCCTCCGAAATCACGTCGGTGCCGGTCAGCGTCGCGATGTCGCGGAGCATCTCTTTTCTGCGGTCGCCAAAGCCGGGCGCCTTGACCGCGACACAGGTGAACGTACCGCGGAGCTTGTTGATGAGAATCGTCGAAAGCGCCTCGCCCTCGAGGTCCTCCGCGATGATAAGGAGCTTCTTTCCACTCTTGACGATTTCCTCGAGCAGCGGCAGAATGTCCTGTACCGAGCTTATTTTCTTGTCGGTGACGAGGATGCAGGGGTCGTCCAAGACCGCTTCCATCTTGTCGGTGTCGGTGACCATATAAGGGGTGATGTACCCGCGGTCAAACTGCATGCCCTCGACGACCTCGCTGTAGGTCTCGGCGGTCTTCGATTCTTCAATCGTGATGACTCCGTCCGAGGTGACCTTCGCCATCGCGTCCGCAATCAGCTTTCCGACGCTCTCGTCGCCCGACGAAACCGTCGCGACGCGCTCGATGTCCTCGCTTCCCGAAACCGCCTTTGAATTCGCCTTGACAGCGTCGACAGCGGCGTCGACGGCCTTCTGGATACCCTTTTTAAGAACCATCGGGTTTGCGCCCGCGGCGATGTTCTTCATTCCCTCGCGGACCAAAGCCTGCGCAAGAAGGGTCGCGGTGGTGGTGCCGTCTCCGGCGGCGTCGTTCGTCTTTGTCGCGACCTCGCGGATAAGCTGTGCGCCCATGTTCTCAAAGACGTCCTCAAGCTCAATCTCCTTCGCGATGGTAACGCCGTCGTTGGTGATGAGCGGAAGACCGTATGTGCGGTCCAGAACGACGTTTCTGCCCTTCGGGCCGAGGGTTATCTTAACGGTATCGGCAAGCTTGTCGATACCCGACTGAAGAGCCTTTCTCGCTTCTTCGCCGTAAATAATCTCTTTTGCCATATCAAAAATCCTCCCAAAAATTTACTCTGCGACGGCAAGAATGTCGCCCATGTTGACGATGATAAGCTCTTCGCCGTCAATTTTTACCTCTGTGCCGGAATACTTTGAAAGAAGAACCTTGTCGCCCGGCTTGACCTTCATTGCGACGGGTTCCTTTCCGTCGCGCGGGTTGCCGTCGCCGACAGCGATAACCTCGGCAAGCTGCGGCTTCTCCTTTGCCGAGCCGGTGAGAATGATTCCCGACTTCGTTGTTTCCTCCGCTTCGACCATCTTTACGATAACGCGGTCAAAAAGGGGTTTAAGTGTCATAAAAATTACCTCCTGTTATTTATTGGCATATGCCATGTTTACGCTCGTTAGCAATCTCCCTTTGAGAGTGCTAAATATATTGTACCATCATTTTTCAAAAAATCAAGCGTTTAGTGTCGGGTAATTTCAAAAAAACCGCTTTTTGTTAATTCATCACATATCCGCCAACATCTGTGGATATAATTTAGTAAAAAAGACACAAAAATTATTTCCGAAATATAAAACCGAATGAAGATTTTAACACTTTCTTAATTCTTTTGCAACAAAATTTTTTCAAAGGTATTGCAAACCCGCACTCATGGGACTATAATAAACATATACCGACATAAAAAGGAGTGGTTTTTTAATGCAGGGCGTCAAGGTCTTGATAATCGACGCCGACCAAAGCTCGGTCGAGCTCCTGAAAATCTGTCTCGAAAAAGAGGGATATGCCGTCTTCACCGCCGGGAGCGGCGACGAAGGACTGTCGCGCTTCTCGGCACTAAAGCCCGACATCGTCCTCCTCGATGCGGTTCTTCCCGCCGTCGACGGGTGGCAGGTTTGCCGTGAAATAAGAAAGACCTCCGCCATACCTCTTATATATATCACCTCGAAGTCCGAAGTATTCGACCGCGTTCTCGGACTCGAGCTCGGCGCCGACGACTATATCGTAAAGCCGTTCGACGGAAAAGAGGTAATCGCGAGGATAAAGGCGGTCTGCCGAAGGACCGGCCCGAAAAAACAGGACGAGGAGCAGCGCGAGGTCCACTACGACGGTCTCGACATCGACATGGCGCGCTACGAGCTCAAGGTGAGGGGAAAGGTCGTCGACACTCCGCCGAAGGAGTTAGAGCTTCTCTTCCACCTCGCGAGTCACCCGAACACCGTCTTCAACCGCGACCAGCTGCTCGACGAGGTCTGGGGATTCGAGTATTACGGCGGCTCGCGCACCATCGACGTGCACATAAAGCGCCTGAGGGATAAGCTCGACGGCGTCTCGAAATATTGGTCCCTCGAAACGGTCTGGAGCATCGGATATAAATTCGAGCTCGACGAAGCACAGAACGAGAACTGAAAGGTAGGAATATGATGTTTGATTTCTTTGACGAAGACTTCCCGCTCACCAAAAAACAGGAGGAGGAACAGCGCCGCCTGATGGTGGAGGAGGCCGAAAAGGCCGCCGAAGAGGCGCCCGCCGATGAGCCTGCGGAGCAGCCCGCCGCCGAATATGCCGCCGAGCTCGAAAAAATCATGTCCGACGCGCCCGAACCCTCCCCCGACGACATCTCAATCGAGCCGATTGCCCCCGCCGAACCCGTCACCGACGACGAAGAAGACGCGCCCGAACCCGTCTCCGAGGCCGTTGAGGATAAGCTTGAAACCGCCGCCGAAGCGGTTGAAGATAAGCCTGAAGATGCCGCCGAAGCGGTTGACGATAAGGCCGAATCCGTGACAGAAGCGGTCGAAGACAAGGTCAACGCCGTGACAGAAGCTGTCGAAGATACGGCCGAATCCGCGACCGACGCCGTCGAATCAAAGGCGGAAGATGCCGCCGACGCCGTCACGGAGGCGGTTGAAAGCGCTGTTGAAAATCTCGGGGACGGTGCTGAAAACGCCGTTGAAAATCTGTCGGAAAATGTTGAAAACCCGCTCGAAGAGGTGCCGGAATTCAACCGGCGGCTTGCCGACCTCGACGACCTCGACGCTCATCTTCACGAGGAGCTTAAGAGCCTCGGCGAAAAGCTGGACAACATGGAGCGGGTCGTCGACGGAATGGAGGACGGCGAAATCAGCGAGGGATTCGACTATGAATACGACGGCAGGTACTATGCCGAGGAGGAGACCCCGGCATACCGCCACCCCGAGCTTCACCGGAAGCACACCCCCGCGAAGGCGGCAAAAATGCCGTCCGACGGCGAAATCGTCCTCAGCCGCGACACCTTGATTAAAGCGGGTGCGGCGGTCGCGGCGGCAGCGGTCGCGGCGCTTATCCTCGGGAGGAAAAAGAAGAAATGAGCCGCGAAGAGATAACGGTTATCACCGAGGGGCGGTCCGACCCCGGCGAGGCGATATCCGAGATAAGGGAGCTTGCGAGCGAGGAGGCGGCTAAGTGGGACTATCTCCCGAAGCCGCCGGGAAAGCTCATCAAAAAGGACCACCTCTTTAGAAAGATATTCATCCCGATGCTGATATTCTTTGTCGCGGCGTTCGCGCTTCTCTCGCGGGCGGTCTTCGGCAAGGGCTGGCTTAAGAACATGTTCGGCGACAGGCCGTCCGGGATAAGCTTTACTCTGCCGATTGCCGAAATCCCGAAGGTCGACGAAGAGCTTTATCAGGCTGACGGAAGATTTACGGTCGAGGGCGTCTTCGAGGCGGTCTCGCCGTCGATAGTGACGATTGAGGCGTTCGCCGAGGACACCGCTTTCGGCTCCTTTGAACAGGGGAGCGGGGTGATAATGTCCCCCGACGGATATATCATCACCAACGCCCATGTGATTGAGCACGGCGACCTTTCGCTTAGGGTCCGCCTCAAGAGCGGTGACGAGTACAGCGCGACGGTCGTCGGAAGCGATTCAAGGAGCGACATCGCGGTCATAAAAATCGGCGCGCAGGACCTTCCCGCGGCGCAGTTCGGCAATTCCGACGCCGTCAGACAGGGGGAGCAGGTCGTCGCAATCGGCTCTCCCGCCGGACTCGAGGGGAGCGTCACGACGGGCATCGTCTCGGGCATCGACAGAATGATTAAGGTCGATGCGGCGAACATCGAGATGTCCTGTATCCAGATTGACGCCGCAATCAACCCGGGAAACTCGGGCGGCGCGCTGATAAACATGTGGGGACAGGTTGTGGGGATAACCTCCTCAAAGCTCGACGCCTTTGAGTACGACAACATCGGCTTCGCAATCGAAATGGCGGCGGCACAGCCGATAATCGAACAGCTGATGGTCAACGGAAGGATTGTCGGAAGACCGAAAATCGGAATCACGTTCTATGAAATCAGCGAGGAGGCCGCCGACTATTACGGCACCCCGGCGGGACTTGAAATCGTCGAAATTTCGCCCGACTGCGACATCGCGAACACCGAGCTCGAGGTCGGCGACTATATCGTCGCGATTAACGGACAGAAGGTCCTCTCCGCGCAGGACGTCTATGCCGCCATCGACGGACTCGGTCCCGGCGACAGCGTCACCGCAAAGGTCGTCCGCGTCCTCCCGTCCCCCTCCGAAAGCGTGAACATCCGCACAAAGGAGTTTGAAATCACATTCCTCCTCATGGAAGATACGGGCGAGTTCATCATTGAGGAACAGTAAAGACGGCGATTTGCTGCCGACGGAGGAAGATTGCCGGAAACCTGCTGTTAGAAATCAAAAGTTTTCGGTCGAGCATTTTTCAAAAGGCGTGCGGGGACGTGGGGCAGAGCCCCCGTCGCGCTCCGCAGAGCGCGAAATCCCCTACGAAGTGCGCTCCGCAAGGGGTGAATTGCAAAAACAATCCTGTGAATTGTTTTTGCAAGAGGGGTCGACCTGCAAGAGAGGGTGACCCCTTTTCAATACCGCCGTGCGACAGCATGGCGGCACCTTGCGTCAGCGCGGCGTCTGTACAAGCTTATCCCGCCGACAGGCGGCGCTCTCGCCTTTAGCTATGCAGAACCCCCTCCCGTGTGGGAGGGGGCAGGGGGTGGGAGTCTAAAAATAGCATTCGCGTAGCGAATACCTTTTAGAAAAGTGCGGTGCCTCTGCATGCTTTTTATATCGCTCGCAGGTTTCCTCTCTGCCCCCTCCCCTCGAGGGGAGGCAAACGACGCAATACACTTTGATATGACTATAACTTTTAGTGAGCGTCGTTGTGTGTTTCGCTTCGCTCACACCGGAATTTCGTCGGATTTGTGACAAGTGGGGTGACTAAAAATAGCATGAGCGTCAGCGAATACCTTATTTCCGCCAGCGCGGTGCCGCTCCCACCCCGGGCGCAGTCCGTCGCGCTTCGCGCGCGAACAAAAGCAGCAGGAAAACTCCTTCCGGAGTTTTCCTGCTGCTTTTGTTACGGCCGCCTTCGGCGGCCGCGGACTGCACCCCTGTCAGGAAACAGAGGTCAGAAGTCAGATGACAGAAGCAACCGGAGCAACACGCCGCATTTTCTCCGCCGACAGGCGGCACTCTCGCTTTTAGTTATGCAGAACCCCCCTCCCCGTCGGGGAGGGGCAGGGGAGGGGGATATGGCGTAATCACGTCACCGCTAAGGTGACGTGATTAGCCGTCCGCCGCAAGGCGGACTCCTTTTTAGCAACGTGCGGCACCGTACAAATGTCCCCGCCGTCAGGCGGCAATCAAAGTCTTGACGTACACACCCCCTCCCATGTGGGGTGACTAAAAATAGCATTCGCGAAGCGAATACCCTTATTTCCGCCAGCGCACCCCGCCGTATGCCCCCAAATCCTCCCCTACCATTATATAATATCAATATCAATGTGCAGTTTGCCGATTTTCCCTCCGCCTCCGCAGGGGCATTTAATCAATATGTGCAAAACTTTGAGCAACTTTTGTTTAATGTGCTGATTGAAAGTGACGTTTAAAGGTGTTATAATGGTACTACCAAATTTTATTGGAGGTTAAAACAGTATGAAAAGACTTTTAGCACTTCTTGTTGTTGCAACGATGCTTGTTTCTGTCTTTGCAATGACTAATGTCGTCAGTGCTGCTACCGCCGACTGGGTTGTAAATTCTGTCGAGGGTACCGCAACCATCGACGGCGTAAAAGACGACGCCTACGACGCTTTTGAAGCCCTCGTATTCGAGACCTGCGGCGAAGGCTCCGGCAACGGCGGCGGCGCACAGCTCGATGCACCTCTCGGTCACGGCTATATCATGAACGATGCCGAAAATGTCTATGTCTTCATGGACGTTCACGACACCGACCTCGACAACACTTCCACCAACAACTATGAACAGGATTCGGTTGAAATCTTCTTCATGGAACCCGCCGAGCTCGACGAAAACGGTCAGCCTAAGTCTGCCGGCGTCAAGACCCAGTGGAGAATCCACTACGACGGAAACATGGAAGCCGACTCCGGTACTCCTCCGGTAAGCGGCGATACCTGTGTCGTTAAGGTAAACGACGACGGCTCGGGATACGTCGTTGAAGCAAAGCTTCCGATTACCGAAGTCCTCGGCAACCAGATTGAAATGCTTCTCCAGATTAACTCCGCTTCCGGCGGTAAGAGATCTGCCACCGTTTACGCTTCCGGTCACCCCGAGGGCGATAACGGCTATCAGAGAAACGACCGCAGCTCCGAATACGACTGCTGGATGACTCTCGCTCTTGCCGGCGATCACGCCGACACCAGACTTGACCCGATTCCCGTCGCACAGGAACTCACCGTCAAGAACTATCAGTCTATCCTCGACCGTAGATTCGACACTCAGCTCTTCCTTCAGGATCAGGTTGCATACTCCTGGGTAGGCCTCGGCGTCGGTACTCCCGCCACCTTCGGTTCTGCCACCGAGCTCAAGTGGGAAGCTATCGCGGCTCCCGCTGCCGAAACCTTCACCGCCGAGAACACCAAGGATTGGGGTACTGCTCCCCGTTTCGCGATTCAGTTCTCTGACGGCGCAATGGCCGCCGGCGACACCGAAGAATTCACCGGTTCTTACACCGACGTCACCATCAAGGCGACCGGCTATGCCGATGTAATCGTCCCCGGTGCTGCCGTTGAGAAGAAGCTCATCGCCAAGGAAGAATCTTGGGGCATGAGCGGCAACGACTGGTACATCGACCTCGCCCCCGCTGTCATGGAACAGCTCGGCCTCGATGTTCAGACCTTCTGCACCGCATATGTTCCCGCTCTGACCGACGTCACCGTAACCGTTTCGTTCGACACCTATAACCTCAACGACCTCGCGACCGTTCAGGCCTTCGTCGATAACCTCGCCGTTATCGAGCAGGAATTCGTTGACACCGACGAAACTATCCTCGAAGCGCTCGAAAAGGCCAACAACGCTCTCGCTGCCGCACAGGCTGAGGGTGCAACCGCCGAGGCTCTCGAAGATGCCCTTAAGGACGCCAACAGCGCCAAGAACCGCGCCAACAAGACCCGTGAGAACGCCGGCTGGGCAGAGGGCGGCATTGCCGACACCTATATCCAGACCACCTTCGGCGGCATTGTTGACCAGATTCAGTCTATCGTAGACGCCGCTGCTGCCGCAGCTCCCGCTGAGGAAGCTCCCGCCGAGGACGCCGCACCCGCTGAGGATGCCGCTCCCGCCGAGGATTCCGCCTCTGCCTCTTCCTCCGGCCCGTCCACCGGCCTCATCGTCGGTATCGTAGTTGCCGTTGTCGTCGTCATCGCAGTTGTCTGCGCTGTCGTCTTCGGCAAGAAGAAGAAATAAGATAGCTAAGGTTACATACCAATACTCTCTTCAGGGAAAGACCCCGCTTCGGCGGGGCTTTTCTTTTGCGGATTTTTAGTGACACCCCGAGGCGGAAAAAATCGCTTGCGCGCACATGACGGGCGTCAAGCGTAATATGCGTAAAAACAGTTAAGCTGTGTCAGTCCGACCTTGCGCGAAATGTGTCGCCCGGCTTAGGACTGCTACAGTAAAGCTTGCCGATATTTGCCGTCAGCGGCGAGAGTGCGCTTTGCTCGCTTCGCCGCGTCAGTTAACCTTTTGCGCATGATACGTGACCCCGGCCGGGCACGCTTGCGTAAATTCTCGCGCGTTCAACCGGGGGCGGCGGTAAAATGGCACTTTACCAGACCTTGCTGTATCGCTCCACATCGGGCGCAGTCGCGGCAGCCGTAGGCTGCCGAAACGAAAGCAACTGCAAAACTCTCTCCGGGAGTTTTACCGTTGCTTTCGTTCGCGCGCTTCACGCGCCGGCTGCGCCGCATAAGCTTGTTTTATAGCTGTTCACGCTTCGCAATCGTGTACGATTGATTGCTCGCGTTCACAGATAAAACAAGCGTATGCTCCCAGAGAACAGAAGTGAGAGAGTCAGAAGTCAGAATTGTACGGAGCCGTTTTGAGCAAGTTGAGTTGCCGAACAAACTTTCCCCCGCCGTCAGGCGGCTCAAAATTTTAGCAACGCAGACCCCCTCCCCTCAAGGGGAGAGCCGGAGTGGGGTGACTAAGATAGTATTCGCGAAGCGAATTCCTTATTCCGGTAGTGCGGCGACGCCCCCACCTCGGGCGCAGCCCGGCGCGCTTCGCGCGCAAACGAAAATAAGCAGGAAAACCCGCGTGGGTTTTCCTACTTTCTTTCGTTTCGGCAGCCTCCGGCTGCCGCGGCTGCGCCCTCGAAGGAGCTGAAGTCGAAGCGATGTGTTCCCCCTTTCCATGTGGAAAGGGGGACAGGGGGATAGGAGTCTAAAAATAGCATGAGCGAAGCGAATACCTTATAGCAAGGTATGGCACCGGCGCGCAATTTTTCCAAAGCCTGCCAAAGTGTCCTCCTTGCCAAGTACCACTCCCCTCGAGGGGAGTGGTCGCGCCGTCGCAGTTAGAAGACAGATATCAGAAGTCAGAAATCAGAATTCTATCTTCTATCATCTAACCTCTGCCTTCCATCGTCTGACTTCTGACAATCTCACTTCTGTCCTCTAATCGGGCAGGGGGTGTGGAAGAAAATGGACGGGAAAACATCAAAAATGAAGCGTTTAGCGTCCGCCACAAAGCGACGCCTTATAGCAACGTATGACTCTGCACAAATCTCCCCGCCGTTAGGCAGCTCAAAATTTTAGCAACGCAGATTCCCTCCCCTCGAGGGGAGGGCTGGGGTGGGGTGACTAAGATAGCGCGCAGCACATCTTAATTCCGCTCACCGAACCCCTTTTCATGGCAGCACCTCCCCGCTTCATTGCTTTAAAATACATGCAGATTTTCCAACCTCCCCATCATCTCCCTCCCACCCCTCAAAAAATTTTTCTCCCACCTCTTGACAAATACCCCCGGCGGGTATATAATATATACCGGTAGGGGGTATTAAGAATAATGCCGCCGAAATCTGCAAAAAATAGGAGGAAATCGGCATGGAATCGAAAAAAACATGCAAAAACTGCGAAAAAACCACCGAGCGCAGCGTAGCGGAGCGCCGCCGGCTCATCAATCGGCTCAGCCGAATTGAGGGACAGATAAGGGGTATTAAGGGCATGGTCGAGCGAAACGCTTACTGCCCCGACATTTTGGTGCAGTGCGCCGCCGCGACCGCCGCCCTCAACGCCTTCAACCGCGACCTCCTCGGGAATCACATTCGCGGCTGCGTCGTCCGTGACCTCGAAAACGGCGACGAAACCTCGGCCGACGAGCTCGTCGAAACCGTCCAAAAGCTCATGAAATAGCGGTTTTGGCGGAAAGGAGCGATTTATGACACAGTTTAACGTCACCGGAATGACCTGCGCGGCTTGCTCGGCTCGGGTCGAAAAGGCGGTCTCGAAGGTCGCCGGGGTGACATCATGTTCCGTAAGCTTATTAACTAATTCGATGGGCGTCGAGGGAACTGCGGAGCCGTCGGAAATAATTAAAGCGGTTACAGAAGCCGGCTACGGCGCATCGCTCAAAGGCGCGAAAAAGGCCGATTCCGACGACTCTTTAAAGGACACCGAGACGCCGAAGCTGAAAAAGCGGCTCATCTGGTCGCTGGCGTTTCTTATAGTGCTTATGTATTTTTCGATGGGCACGATGTTCGGCCTCCCCGTCCCGAAATTCATGGACGGGAACCACATGATGCACGGACTTTTGCAGCTGATTCTGACCGCAATAATTATGGTGATTAACCAACGCTTCTTCATCAGCGGCTTCAGAAGCCTTTGGCACCGCTCCCCGAACATGGACACGCTCGTCGCGCTCGGGGCCGCCGCCGCCTTCGGCTACAGCACTTTTTCGCTGTTTTTGATGACCTCGGCGTACCAAAACGGCGATTTGGCGCGTGCTGGCGAGCTTATGCACGAGCTTTACTTCGAGTCCGCGGCGACGATTCTGACGCTTATCACCGTCGGGAAGACGCTTGAGGCCCGTTCAAAGGGAAAAACCACCGATGCGCTTAAAAGCCTGATAAATCTTGCACCCAAAACCGCGAATATCCTCAAAAACGGCGTCGAAACGACCGTTGCAGTGGGAGAGGTCGAGGTCGGAGACATCTTTTTGGTGCGGCCGGGGGAACAGATTCCGGTCGACGGAAAGGTGATTGAGGGCGGTGGAGCGGTCGATGAATCCGCTCTGACCGGCGAAAGCGTCCCTGTCGATAAAGAGGCGGGAAGCCGGGTCTCGGCGGGAACGCTCAACAGCTCGGGATTCATGAAGTGCGAAGCGACCGGAGTCGGCGAGGACACGACACTTTCGCAGATAATAAAAACCGTCTCGGACGCCGCCGCGACAAAGGCGCCGATTGCGAAGCTCGCCGACCGGGTCTCGGGAGTCTTTGTCCCGGCGGTGCTCGGAATCGCCGCGGTGACGGTCGTCGTCTGGCTATTGATTGGAAAAGGCGCGGGATTTGCGCTTGCGCGCGGGATTTCGGTGCTCGTGATAAGCTGTCCTTGCGCGCTCGGACTGGCGACGCCTGTCGCGATTATGGTCGGAAACGGCGTCGGCGCGAAAAACGGCATACTCTTTAAGACGGCAGTGTCGCTCGAAGAAACCGGAAAGGCGCAGATTGTCGTTCTCGACAAAACCGGGACTTTGACGAAGGGCGAACCCGCGGTCACCGACGTCATTCCGGCGGACGGGCGGACCGAAAACGAGCTTTTAAAGCTCGCATATTCGCTTGAAAAGCAAAGCGAGCACCCGCTCGCAAAGGCGATTGTCAGGAAGGGCGACGCCGAGGGAATCGGCCGGAGCGAGGTCGGCGAATTCGAGGCGCTTGCCGGAAACGGTCTCAGGGCAAAAATCGGCGGGAAGCCGGTTGTCGGCGGAAGCTTAAGGTTCATGGCGACTCAGGCCGAGATTTCGGAGTCGGTAAAATCAGCCGCCGAAGAGCTTTCGACCCAAGGAAAGACGCCGCTTTTGTTCGCCAAGGGCGGAGTCTTCGCCGGAATGATTGCCGTCGCGGACACGCTCAAAGAGGACAGCAGAGACGCGGTCGCCGAGCTTGAAAACATGGGAATCCGGACGGTTATGATTACCGGCGACAACGAAAAAACCGCCAACGCGATTGCGGCGCAGGCGGGGGTCTCGTCGGTGGTGGCGGGGGTGCTTCCGCAGGGGAAGGAGCGCGCGGTCAGAAAGCTTAAGGAGCGCGGGAAGACGGTTATGGTCGGCGACGGAATCAACGACGCCCCGGCGCTCACGTCGGCGGACATCGGAATCGCAATCGGCGCGGGAACCGACGTCGCGATTGACGCGGCGGACGTCGTTCTCATGCACAGCAGACTGAGCGACGCTTCGGCGGCGATAAGGCTGAGCCGCGCGACGCTGAGGATTATCCGTCAGAACCTCTTCTGGGCGTTCTTCTATAATGCAATCGGAATCCCGCTTGCCGCCGGAGTTTTTATCCCGCTCGGACTGACGCTCAACCCGATGTTCGGGGCGGCGGCGATGAGCCTGTCGAGCTTTTGCGTCGTAACAAACGCGCTGAGGCTCAATCTTGTGAATATACACGACCCAAAAAGGGACGCGCATATAAAAAACGAAATTTCAACCGATATCAAGGAGGAACTCAACATGACAAAGACGATGAAAATTGAAGGAATGATGTGCGGGCACTGCGAGGCGACCGTCAAGAAGGCGCTCGAGGAGATTGCCGGCGTCGAGTCCGCCGCGGTCAGCCACGAGGCGGGAACTGCGGTTCTGGAGCTGAGCAAGGACGTTGATGACGCGGTGCTCAAGAAGGCCGTGGAGGATAAGGGATATACGGTCGTAGGATGACTGCGGGCGCAGGCCGACGCGCGAAGCGCGTGAACAAAACGAGCAGAAGAACTCCGGAGGGAGTTTTTCTGCTCGTTTTGTTTCGGCAGCCGAAGGCTGCCGCGGCTGCGCCATGCCGGAGGGCAGATAGTCAGAGGTCAGATTTTCAGATGTCAGAAGTCAGACATTAGAGGATAGGGGATAGAAATCCGATTTCCGCCCTCTGACATCTCTCTTTCGTTGGGAGTGTCCATTCTGCACTCATTATGCAAAATTTAAAAACGTCGCCGAAGGCGACACCGCTAAATTCTGACATCTGACTTCTAACTTCTGTTTTCTGATGTGGCCGCTTCGGCCACAGCTCTTCTGTTTCCGTCTTGACAATCCGCTCAAAATATGGTATACTTTCTCCGAAGCGGGAGGAGAAACTCATCACAAAAAACGAAGGCTTCAGCGTCTGTAACAAGGGGGGTCGGAACCCATCGAAAAAAATATTTCCGTTATCGACGACTATGGCAACGAATATGAAGCGACCTACCCGAAAAGGGCAAAAGGTCTTGTTAAAAAAGGCAGGGCACGCTTCGTAGAC
>CANQOC010000007.1 GCA_947625375.1 uncultured Clostridia bacterium
TGGTTCGTTCATTGTTCAATTTTCAAGGTACTCTGCCGACCCTCTCGCAAGGGTGCACCGATTAGTTTAACACATCTTCCCGACTTTGTCAAGACTTTTTTTGAAAGTTTTTCGAGAAATTTTTTCGGTGTTATTGGTGCCCTTGGGGGACAGCTTTGTTACTATACCACTTTTTAATTCCGTTGTCAAGAGAAAAATCAAAATTTTTTCAAAAAATTTTTCAAACCCCTATTTTTCGGCGGCGAGCTTTGCGATATTGACGTCTTCGGCAAAGGTCGAGGCGTTGTAGAGCAGCAGAATTCTGTCGAATTCGTCGGGGTCGGCATAGTCGGAAAGCCGCGCCATATAGCGCAGGTCGACGACCGCAATCCTCCCGAAGTGCTTGGTCAGAAACGGGACGAAGCAGTTCGCGTAGCTGTCCTTTATAATAAGGATAGACCCGCCGCCCGACTCGGTTTCAATCTCCTCAAGCGGGACGTTCGGCCCCAAAAAGCAGAGATATTTGTCCTTTTTTTCGAGATATTCCCGGAAAATGACCCCGTCCCTCTCGGCGACGCTCCCGTCGGCCGAGGTGATTTTTACTGACGTGACCCCCGCGCCGCCCGATGTATAAAAGTCGACGGTGTCGGGTTCGGCGGCGTCGGAGAGGACGGCGGAATAATAGGTGCCGAGGAAGGAGTGACTCGCGTGCTCAACGTCGATTCTGTCGACGGTCACGGGGTCGTAGCCGTATCTTCTCATGCACTCGGTATAGGCGATATACGCGCCGTAGGTCGTCCAGTGGTGGTCGGTCCGGTAATAGATATAGTCATCGCGGGCGCGGAAAAGCGGGTCATAGACGTTTATCTTCCCGATTCCTTCGTTTAAGGAATCATATACATAGTTAATCATCTTCCGCTGCTCGACGTCGGGGGAATACGAGGGAAGGCGGTCGGCGTATATCTGTGCCGACGTCGGGGCGATGAGCACGCTAAGCTTTCCGCCGGTCGCCTCGTCAAAGCTGTTTATGGCGGCGATGGAGCGGTCAATCCGCCCGTAGTCATAAGGCTCGGACGCCTCGAATAAGCTTCCGTTTGAGATATAGATTCCGTTGACCTCGTTGTGCCCCGAAAGGAGTTCGAGCTCGGTGCGGAGGGATATCCAGCGGTTGCGGAGTGCGAAGTGCTCCCGGCAGTAGTCGGACAGTCCCGCCGAGACATTCCCCGAAAACCACCCCGACGTCGAAAGCCTCGGAAGCTCGGCGAGATAACGGTTTTCGTCCTCCGAAAAGCTTTGCTTCGGAGAAAGGACCGTCGCGAAAAGAAGCACCGCGAGCGCCGCAAAGAAGAACGCGGAATTGAGTATTGAAATCAGCTTTGAGCCGCGCACGGCGGTCACCTCCAATCAGAAGTTGAAATAGAGAAACGGGTTATAGCCGTCATAGACGAGATATGCCGTCGACGCGGCCAGAAGGAGCACCGTCACGAGCGGCTCAATCACCGTGAACACACTGAGCCGAAGTCCCGCGCGCTCAAGCCGGGCGTCGATTCGCTGCCTGAGGTTTTTGGGCGCGTCGGAAGCGAAGAAAGCGCCGAGCGACAGTGTGACCGAATATTCACAGACGAGCCAGAAGGTGTTGCGGTCGAAGAACGTCCCTCCCCTTCCGAACATCGCCGCGATATAGCCGGCCGCCGCCGAGAGGCTTTCGGTGTCGAAGATGACCCAGCCAATCATCACGCAGAGCATCGTCACCAGCCAGCGGAGAAATCCGAAGCGCTCGGGGTCGCCCTTCGGGATAAAGTGCTCCGCAATTATAAGCACCCCGAACCAGCAGCCCCAGACGATGAAGTTCAGGCTTGCGCCGTGCCAGAGACCGGTCAGGAGCCAGACTATCATAAGGTTGCGGACGGTTTTTAGCGCGCCGCAGCGGCTCCCGCCGAGTGGGAAATAGACATAGTCCCTGAACCAGCGTCCGAGAGTGATGTGCCACCTGCGCCAGAATTCGCGGACGCTTTTTGAGGTATACGGCAGGTCGAAGTTCTCGGGGAAGTCGAACCCGAGCATCTTTCCGAGGCCGATTGCCATGTCGGAATAGCCGGAGAAGTCGAAGTATATCTGAAGCGTGAACGCGGCGATTCCGAGCCAAGCCGTAAGGACCGGCATTTCCGAGACGTCGCCTGCCTTGACCTCTGCCCAAAGGCGGCCGATGTTGTTCGCAAGGAGGACCTTTTTCGCGAGTCCCCTTGTGAAGCGCGTCACCCCGGCGGAGAGTGATTCCGCGGTCACGCGGCGCGAGTCGAGGCGGTCGGCGATGTCGGAATAGAGGACAATCGGGCCCGCCACAATCTGCGGGAACATCGCGACATATGCCGCGAAGTCGACGAAATTACGCCTTGCCTCCGCCTTTTTGCGGTAGACGTCGAAGGTGTATGACATGCTCTGGAACGTGAAGAAGGATATCCCGATTGGTAGGACGATTCCCGAGAGCGAGAAGTGCGTCCCGAAAATGCCGTTCGACGCGGCGGCATAGATGTTGAGCGGAAGATTTATTCCGAAGACCGAGTTTACCGTCTCTATTATAAATGATGTATACTTGAAGACGGCGAGGGAGCCGACGCTGAACACCGTTGCTAAGATAAGCCAGAGTCTCGCCTTTTTTGTCCCGGCGCCGTATTTCGTTATCATCAGTCCGGCAAACCAGTTCACGGCGCAGACGAGCACCAGAAGAATCACCCTCACCGGCTCGCCGTATGCGTAGAAGAAGAGACCGGTCAGCAAAAGAGTGAGGTTTTTGAGCCGCTTCGGCGTCAGGGCATGGAGAATCAGCGCCGCCGGCAGAAAGAAGTATAAAAATTCTATCGACGAAAATACCATCTCGCCCCTCCTGTTGTCATTCAGCCACCGATGAGCTCTTTATATGCGTCATAGCCGACCGTCGCGTTTAAAACGTCCAAAAGTCCCGAGGTCGAAAGCCTTTCGGGAAGACCGAGCTTTTTAAGCAGCCCGGCGCGCTTTTCCGACGAGTCCCGCCGTCCGAAAAGACCGTCATCAAATAGGTCTGCGCGGGTGATTTTTTTAAGCGGCGGGCGCCCGTCGTCGACCGCTCCGGCGTCATAAAGCGCCTTTATGATGACCTCCGAGCATACGCCCTCGACGCCGATTTTCCCCTCGGCGGACGGGCGGCGCTTCCGCCTTTCCTTTCCGTATATGTCGGGGATATAGGCACAGCGCACCTCTCCCCGCGGGACAATCCCCTTTATGTATCCGCGGATTTTAAAGCCGGCGGCGTCGCTGTCGGTCAGGACGGTGATTCCGCCGTTTTCGGCATACCGCCTTATAAGCGCGCGCTTTTCCTCGCTTCTGAATACTCCGAAGCCGTCGGTCGTTATGACCGTTCCGTCGACGATTCCGCCGAGCTTGATTTTGTCGTACTTTCCCTCGACGACTATCGCCCCTTTAATCCTTATCATCGCGGGTTCATCATCCTTATAATCGCCTCTTCAAGAAGAATACGCTTGTCCGTCTTTTTCGACTTCATGTCGGCGTCACATTCGGCGAGCACTCCGAGGCAGTACCGAAGCCGCTCGACCGGCACCCGCTGGCAGTCCCGCATCGCGTTTCTGACGGCGAATTCGCGCCCGCGGTAGGAAAAGTCCGAGACGACGTCGCTCTCGCCGCGGTTCGACATCAGCGCGAGCTTTGCGCGGTATAAATCCAAAAACGCGCCGCCGATTACGGCGAGAAGGGGTATGCTCTCCTGCTGGCGCGAATAGAGCTCGGAAAGGCTCTCGAATGCCGCCCTTGTGTTCCCCGAAGCCACCGCCCGGGCGAGCTTATAGGCGTCGGTGTCGAGCTGTCCCGCGACGAGTTCATCAACGTCCTCTTCGGTGATTGTCCCTCCGGCGCGATAGGCGGAAAGCTTTTCGATTTCGTTGTTTATCATCAGCATATTGCACAGACACGCCTGTGCAAGCGCGATTGCGGCCGAGTCGGTGATTTCGCTTCCGCGGCGGGCGGCCTTTTCGCGAATCGGCTTGACGAGGTCCTGCGGCCGCTTATATGCGAATTCGACCGCCTCTCCCCCCGCCTTTACGACCGCCTCGGCGAGCTTCTGATTCTTCGCCGAAAGCGTCTTCTTCCCGCCGCAGAGGTCGGTGCCGGTGGCATAGAAAATGACGGTCGTCGTCTCGGGGTCAAGTCCCGAAACTGCGGCGCAGAGCGCCTTAAGGTCGTCGGCGCGAAGGCTTTCGGCGTTGAGGTCGTTCACCGCCGCGACGACCCTTTCGGCGAACATCGGTAGCGATTCGCACACGTCGGAAAAAACGGACAAATCGAAGTCCGAGCCGTCAAAAAAGTGATAGTTAAGGTCTCGGGCGTCGTCGGGGCAGAGCTTTGATATAAGGCGCTTCGACGCGCTTTCGAGCGACGCGACGTCCTTTCCGAAGAAAAAGTAGCATGAGCGGATATCCCCCGCCCTGAGATGCTTATAGAGTTCCTGTTCCCCGGTCAACTTAACCGCCATTTTTTATCACTCCAAGGTTATACTTTTTAAAGAAACTGCCGAATCCGACCTCCGGACTCCCGCCGAGCTTTTCGACGGTTATTCCGTTGAGAAGACAGATGTCTCCGCTTCCGTCCGCCGAAACGGTGACGCTTCGGTTCGGGGTATTGACCGTAAAACCGCCGCCGTCGGCCGTCACAAGAAGTCCGAGCGCGAAAAGACCATCTCCGCGGCTCAAATCGCCCGCTTCGGGGTAATAGGGACTCCCCGTGAGGACGGGTTTATACGCCCCGAGGGACGCCTCGGCTTTGTCATATAAAATTGCCGCCGAAATTCCGGACGCGCCGACCCTGTCGAGCACCGAGGTCACCCCGGCCGACTGAGTCCCGTCGAAGTCAATTATAATACATTCTCCGGCTTTATGCAAGACCGCCGCGCGGCCGTTCCCGTCCGAAATGAGGTACATATCGACGCGGTCCGCCGTCATAAGCGTGCCGAACGACACCGACGAGACCGTTATAAGCGCGAGACATAGCGCCGAAAACGCCGTCTTTCTGACGTTTGAGGTCATAAAGTATACCGAAAAAACCGCAATAGCCGAGAATGCAGCCGCCGCCGCGAGTCCTCCGCCGCAAAGATATGAAAACCCGAGCGACGAAACGCCGCCGGCGAGCGCAGTCACCGCTTTGCAGAGCGCACCCGCAGCCTTTATCGGCAGGGAAAACGCCGTCCCGAGCGCGGCATATATCATTCCGAAGACGAGCGACAGCGAGCAGAGCGGCACCGCAAGAAGATTTGTCAGCGGAGCGAGGAGCGACGTCCCGCCGAAAAAGCGGATTGCAATCGGCGCGGTCGCGGCGCTTGCGCAGGCCGAGCCGCAGAGAGACACAGCGGCGGGATTTTTCAGTCCGAACGCCTTTACGACCGCCGGCGCGGCGACTCCGACGCCGAATACCCCAGCGAGCGACAAAAGGAGCGATACGTCCGCCGCGGCGAACGGGTCGGCGAGGGTTATGACAAACCCGCTCAGCGACAGCGTCGTCAGCGTGTCCTGCCGGCGGTGAGCCGTAAAGGCGGCGATTCCCGAAAGGACCATGATTCCCGCGCGGACTGCCGAGACCCGGAACCCCGAGAACGCGGCGAACATCATCACCGAGAGTCCGCAGACCGCCGCCGAAAGGCTTCGCGGCGCCCTTATCCGCCGGAGTATGTACATAAGCGCGAACGCCGCCGCAGAGACGTGAAGTCCCGATACCGCCGCGAGATGCGCGATTCCCGAGCGGTTGAGCTTGCTCCGGAGGGCGTCCGAAATTGCCGAGCTGTCCCCCGTGACCGACGCGGCCAAAAGCTCGCCCGCTTCGCCGCCGACCTCGCGCCGGATTTCCCGCGATACCCTCCTGCCGTATTCCCTGAGCCGGTCGGCGATGCTCCCGCCGGGCGACAGGGTCGTAACGTCCGAGACCGCCGTTCCGCTAAGATATATTCCGTCGGGGAGATAGACCGTGCGCGCAGAAAATGTATCCGAATCTGAGATTTTTGACACCGAGGCTTCGAGCGAAATTTCGTCCCCGAAGCCGCCGCCGAAGCCGGAGACTGAGATGCTGAATTTCCCGGGATATCCGCCGGCTATGCCCTTGATGACGACCCGGGCGCGGTCGCCCTCGGTATAGTCGCAGACGCGTCCGACGACCGGAACGGTCTGTCCGTCCAAGGCTTCGAGCGGGACAAGAACCAGCGCGGTTTTTACGCCGGAATAGGCGAGAGCGGCCGCAAATGCGCCAAAAAAGAGCAGTGCGCGGTATTTAAAGCCGAGCTTAAGAATCACCGCGGACATTCCGAGCACCGCCGCCCATGCCGCCAAAAAGAAGTATCCGCCGAAGCCGAGCGAACCGTTCACGCAGAGCAAAAAAGACAGTATCAGCCCGCAGAGCCACCCCGAGAATGCCGTCGCCGTCTTTCTTGTCATCAATCTCACCTTCTGTCAAAAGTATAGCAGATTGAGCGGTTGCAGTCAACCTGTCAGACAGGCAGAAGTCAGAGGTCAGAAGACAGAATTAAGGCGGGAAGGACAATTTACGGGATATGTATTGCAATTTTTGCGCGGTTGTGCTATACTTAACTGAATATCGTCGGCGGGCGGGAGGTTCGCCGGAGTTTGTGAAAGGAAGTCTTTTTTGATGATATACGCAATGCAGACCGCCATGCTTAACAGCAGGTTTACGCCGATGCCGATGAAGTTCCAGCTTCCGTTCTGCATCGTCGCGACGCTTATATTCCTTATTATCTTCCTCAAGAGAAAAAGCGTTTCGGCGATAATCTGGATTCTCATCTGCGACGCGACCCTTATTCTTCAGTTCTACAACGACCGCACAACCGCGCTCGCCGTCGGGATATGCGAAATCTTTCTCTTCGCGGTGCTCTTTGTACTTTGGATTCGCGGGAAAATCGCCGCAAAGAATTCGCCGCCCGAGGACAGCTCGCCCGACCCCGAAAACGACGACCGCGCCGACATCGAAAAGCTTATGAAGTCGGAGATGCAGAACATCGTCCCCGAGAAAAAGGAGGACGTCATCGGAAGCGCTTTCGATGACGACAAGCTGTGAAAAAGGCGGTTATTCTCGACGCCTCGACCGTCACCGACGGCGACGTCTCGCTCGAACCGCTTACGTCTTTGTGCGACACTGCGGTCTATGACCTGACAAGGCCGGACGAGGTCGCCGAAAGGGTCGGCGGGGCCGAGGCCGTCCTCACAAACAAGTGCCTCATCTCGGCGGATGTGTTCAAAAAATGCCCGGGCCTTAAATTCGTCGGACTTTTCGCGACGGGATACAACAACGTCGACATCGGCGCGGCGGCGCAAAGGGGCGCAGTCGTCTCTAATGTCCCGGGGTATTCGACCGACTCGGTCGCACAGCACACCTTTGCGCTTATTCTCCACCACTATTCAAGCGTCGCGAAGTATTCGGAATACACCGCGTCGGGGCAGTGGTGCTATTCCACCCTGTTTACTCACTTCGGCGCTCCCCTCTTCGAGCTTTCGGGGAAGACAATCGGGATTGTCGGCTACGGCGCAATCGGAAAGGCGGTCGCGAAAATCGCGCTTGCGTTCAATATGCGCGTCGCGGTCTGCACAAGGACGCCTCCCAAGGACACGCGCGGGATTGAGCTTATGCCGCTCGAAAGGCTCCTCTCGGTATCGGACATCGTCACTCTGCACTGTCCGCTGACGCCGGCGACCGAAAAGCTTATCAACGAAAAGACGCTTTCTCTGATGATGCCGTCGGCGATACTTATCAACACGTCGCGGGGCGGAACCGTCGACGAATATGCGCTGAGAAAAGCGCTCGACGATGGGAAAATCGCGGGGTTCGGCGCCGACGTCCTGACGGTCGAGCCGATGTCGAAGGACTGTCCGCTTCTGGGCGCAAGGAACTACTGCATCACGCCGCACATCGCTTGGGCGCCGCTCGAAACGCGAATCCGCCTTATCGGCATGGTCAGAGAGAATCTTTCGGCATATCTCGCCGGAAGTCCGATAAATAACGTAGTAAAGCAGTGATATCATGAATAAAAAACGCGTTGTCGTAAAGGTCGGGACGTCGACCCTCACCCACGCAACGGGGAGCTTTAATATCCGCCACCTCGAAAGCCTTGTGAAGACGCTTTCCGACATCAGGAACTCGGGCTGCGAAATCGTCCTTGTGTCGTCGGGGGCAATCGGCCTCGGAATGGCGAAGCTCGGACTTTTGCAGCGCCCGAAGGACACTCCGTCGAAGCAGGCTTGCGCCGCTGTCGGGCAGTGCGAGCTGATGAATATGTATGACCGGCTCTTCCGCGACTATAACATCACGGTGGCGCAGGTTCTGCTCACAAAATACGTCCTCTCGGACGAGCGGAAGGAAAACGTCGTGAACGCGCTTGAAAAAATAATCGCCTCGGGCGCGATTCCGATTGTCAACGAAAACGACGTCGTCGCAATAGACGAGCTCGAGCTCGAGGTCGGCGAAAACGACAGCCTTGCGGCGATTGTCTCGGTAATCGTCGGCGCGGACCTCCTTATAATAATGTCCGACATCGACGGTCTTTACGACAGCGACCCGAGGACGAACCCGGCGGCAAAGCTTATTTCGCGCGTCGAGGGAATCACCGACGAAATCGAGAAATCCGCCTCGGGCGCCGGAACGATGCTCGGGACGGGCGGAATGGCGACAAAGGTAAAAGCGGCAAGGATTGCCAACGGGTACGGAATAGATATGCTCATCATAAACGGCTCGCGGCCGGAAAACCTGTATGACGTTTTCGACGGAAAGGTCATCGGGACGCTGTTCGCCGCGGATAAAAAACACGACTGACGGAAAGGGGTGCCGAAATGTTTGACTTTGAAACCGTCGGACTTCGCGCAAGGGAGGCTTCGAGAGTTCTCTCCGGCGCGGACACAAAGAAGAAGAATCTTGCGCTTAAATTCATCGCCGAGGAGCTTTTGGCGAAAAAGCGCGACATACTCGCGCAGAACCGCGCCGATGTCAAGGCCGCCGAGGCAAAGGGCGTTAAAAGCTCGCTCGTCGACCGGCTTTATCTCAACGAAAAGCGGATTGAGGGGATTGCCGAGGGAGTGACGCAGGTTATTGCGCTCCCCGACCCCGTCGGGACAGTCGACAGCGGCGAGACCCGTCCGAACGGCCTTCGGGTCACTAAAATCCGCGTCCCGCTCGGAGTTGTCGGAATGATATACGAGTCCCGCCCGAACGTCACCGTCGACGCGGCGGTGCTCTGCTTAAAATCCGGCAACGCGGCTATTCTACGCGGCGGAAGCGACGCTCTCGGCACGAACACCGTGCTGACCGAAATAATGCGCTCCTGTCTTCTTAAGGCCGGACTCCCCGCCGACTGCGTCCAGCTTCTTTCGGACACCTCGCGCGAGGCGGCCAACGAGATGATGAAGGCGCACGGTCTGATTGACGTCCTGATTCCGAGGGGCGGCGCGGGACTTATCCGCTCCTGCGTCGAAAACGCGACGGTCCCCGTCATCGAGACCGGAGTCGGAAACTGTCACATATATGTCGACTCGGCTGCAAACCTTGAGATGGCGGTCGACATCATCGACAACGCAAAGACGTCACGCCCCGGGGTCTGCAACGCCTGTGAGACGGTCCTTTTGCACCGCGACATCGCCGAGGAGATTCTTCCGAAGCTTAAAAAGCGCCTTGATGCGCACAATGTCGAGATTCGCGGCTGCGAAATCACCAAGATGATTCTCGGAAAGTGCGTCATCCCCGCGACCGAGGAGGACTGGGCGACCGAATATCTCGACTACATTCTCGCGGTAAAGGTCGTCGACAACATCTATGACGCCATCTCGCACATCAGAAAATACTCGACCGGGCACTCGGAGTGCATCGTCACCGACAGCCTGCCCGCCGCCGAGGAGTTCCAGAAACAGATTGACGCCGCCGCAGTCTATGTGAACGCGTCGACCCGCTTCACCGACGGGTTTGAGCTCGGTCTCGGCGCTGAAATCGGAATCTCGACCGCAAAGCTCCATGCGCGCGGCCCGATGGGACTCCGCGAGCTTACAACGGTAAAATATCTTATCAACGGAAACGGACAGGTCCGTTAAGAAGTGAGGAAACAATGAGCAAGCATAAAAAGAAGCGCCGCGGAGGCGCGATAAATCCCGCTGAAGCGGAGACTGCGGTCATCGCCGGGGAGACGTCCGAAAAGGTCGTTGACGCGGTCGAAGAAAAGGCGGAAGACGCCGCCGCAGAAGTGACTGACGCCGTCAAAGAAAAGGCGGAAGACGTTGCCGCAGAAGCGACTGACACCGTCGAAGAAAAGGCGGAAGACGTTGCCGCAGAAGTGACTGACGCTGTCGGGGAAAAGGCGGAAGAAATCGCCGGAGAGGTGACTGACGCAGTCGAGGAAAAGGCGGAAGACGCCGCCGAAGTGACTGACACCGTCGGGGAAAAGACGGAAGACGCCGCCAAAGAAGTGACTGACGCCGTCGGGGAAAAGGCGGAAAATGTTGCCGCAGAAGTGACTGACACCGTCGGGGAAAAGGTCGAAGAGAAGCCGAAGCGCAAGGAGCGGAGGCTTAAGAACCGCCATGCCGACGAGCACCGCGAGGAGCAGTCGGAGGAAGGCTTTGTCGAGCAAAAGCTCAGCGAGAGCGAAAAAAAGAGCCTCCACGAGCGGTTCAGGTTCGACTGGGAGCTTGAGGAAAACATCATCGAGGCGCTCGACGAGGACGCCGCCGAGCTTGACGACACCGACGAAGAGGCCGAACCCGAGCCGATACAGTTCAAGAGCATCACATTCGCACAGGCGGCGCAGACCGTCTTCGGGCTGTTCCTGCTCATCTTCTCGATAATCGGCGTTACGGCGACGGCGTTCAAGATTTACGACGTTGTGCAGGAGCGCAAGGACAACACCGAGCGGCTTGAATACTTCGCCGACTTCGTCATGCCGCTTGTGGCGTGCGACTCGCCGACCTTTGACGGCGCTTCGTCGCTCAACGAGGACATCGTTGTGACGGCGGCATGTTGGGACATCGTCTTCCACCCGTCGTCGTTCTATGAGAACGTCGGCGGAAGCTACAGCGTCTCTTATATCGACGTCGACAGAAGAATCGCGAAGCTGTTCGGCCCCGGTCTGACCTATACGCACAAGACCGTCGGCGACGTCGACCTGAGCTTTGAGTATGACGAGGAGACGGGAATGTACACAATTCCGGCGTATCCGCGCTCGCCCGCCTATTACCCCGAGGTCACCGAAATCAGCGAGACCGATGCGGGCACCGAAATCACAGTTTGCTACCATCTCCCGATAACAAACTGGATTGACTCAATCGACACCGTCGAAAAGACGATGATTTATACCCTCGTCCCGACCGAGACCGACTATAACGTCGTCGGAATCAGAATCGGCGAAATCAACATGAGCGAGGCAAACTGATAAATGGCATAAATCAACCGCCGCTTCCACTGCGAAGCGACGGTTTTGTTTTATATGTCAATCCGGCAGATTTGAAATCTCAGAAAGCTCGGCGCGAAGCGACTCGTATTCGGCGAGGAGGTCGAAGACGGCGTCTTCGGAGAGGACTCCCCTCTTCAGACCTTGCGGGAGGAGTCCGGCGTCGTCGGCGCTGTGGTCCTCAATCCACTCGCCGCCGGTGTAATACCCGCGAAGCTCCCCGAAGTCGCCGAGGGAGCTTTTATATGCTTCGAGGGCGTCGGAGAGCGCGTCGAAGGCCGCCCTTGTGCGGTCAAGAATCGCCTCCATCTTCATAATCCGTTCAATTCTGTCCATTTTATCACCTTAACTTTATTTCCGTATGACCGCGGCACAGACCGCCGGCGGGATTATTCCGAAGACTGCTCCTGCGGCGAAGACCGCGGCACCCGCGCCGAGTCCCAAAAAGGCGCATGAAAGCGCGGTTCCGGCGCAAAGAAGCACGCGGTATACCGCAAGCGCGGCGGCGGAAATCTTTTCTGCGCGGTCGGATATCCTTGCGATTTCGGCGGCGCGCAGGACGTCGCGGACGTCGTTTCTGAGGAGTACGGCGTCGGCGGATTTTTTTGCGATATCGCTTCCCGACGCGAGCGCAAACGAGAAGTCGGCCGCCCGAAGCGCGGGTGCGTCGCTTATTCCGCCGCCTATCATCGCGGTCGGACGGCGCTTTTCAACCGTGTTAAGCTTTTCCTCCGGACTCAGTCCTCCGTAAAGCTCGGGGACCGAAAGTCCCGCTCCTTCGGGGAGGTCGGTGCCGCAGACGGCGGAGACGGCGATTCCGGCGTCAGAGAGGCTTTTGACTGCGGGATTTGCGGCGGGTTTGACGCTGTCCTCGAGGAAAATCAGTCCGACGGCGGTGTCTCCCGAAAATACCGCGCGGACGGTGTCGTCGGGTCCGCCGAAGTCCTCGGCGAGCGGCGCGGTGTCCTCGGGAAGTCCCGAGACGGCCGCCCTTATTCCGTCGACGATTCCGGTCACTCTCCCCGCCAAGATTTCGGGGGTGATGCAGGGCGGAACGTCGATTCCGAGCTGTCGGCAATGACCGGTGATTGCGACGCAGTCGGCGGAGGAATATTCGGCACAAAGCGCCGCCGCAAGCCGAATGACGCCGTTTTCTCCGCCCTCAAAGGTGACGGTCTTTTTCACCGAAAGGCGTCCGACCGTCGCCGCGCCTGTGACGCTTATGACCGCCGAAGTGCAGCCGGAGAGGCGTTCGAGCGCGGAAGGGTCGTTAAGCCTGATTCCGTCGCGGACGGTGCGCCGAGAGGCAAAGATGTCGGCAAAAGCGCGGGGAAGCGCCATCGCACACGGCGCAGCGGCAATCAATGCCGCTGAAAATACGAAGAAGCCGAGGTCGAACGACGCCGCAGCCGAGACCGCGACCGCGGCAATGAGTACAACCGCGAGGACAATCAGTCCGGCAATGCGGGTGATTTTTTCGGTGAAGCAGTAAAAATCGCGCTTTTTTGCGGTTTTATATGACGCGCAGAGGCGTTTCAGGGCGCTTTCCCCCGACGCGCTGACGGTCAGATGACCGCTCAGATTGCGGCTTCCGGCGAAAACCGGGTCGCCCTCGCCCTTTAGGACCGGCGCGGCGCTGTCGGTGAAAATGCGCTCGTCGATGTCGGCACGGCCGGCCATGATTACGCCGTCGCAGGGGATGATTCCGCCCGGGCGCACCGAGACGACGTCGCCCTGCGAGACCGAATCGGCCGGAACCGTCATCTCGACGCCGTCGCGAAGAACCGTCGCGGACATCATTCCGAGCGCGTCGATTTCGGCTGACGCAGAGACAGGGGTTTTCGCCGTGACGCAGAAATATCGCCCGAAAAGCGAGGCGGAAATCAGGCCGGAGCAGGGTGCGAAGAGCAGGCGCCCGGCGCCGCGGTGGGTAAAGATAATCATAAACATCTCATAGAGCGAGAAGAGGACGCCGGTGGCGACGGCAAGCGTCACGAAAAACTCCCAGCAGACGCGCCGGAGCTTCAGCGCCCCGAGACCGCGCAGGAGGATTCGGCTTCCGAGGACGGCGCTGAGTGCCATTATTGCCGCCTGCACGGCCGCGCAGACGAACGGCACGCCGCCGAGGAACCCAGTCGCCGCCATCGCGCACAGCGCCGCGCACGGGATTAGCGACAGCACCGCCGCAAATATTTCACGCTTTTTCATAACCCGACTCCTTTCGCGAGGGTATGGTACTATTGTATACCGCGGGAGGAGGGATGTCAAGGCGGCAAATAAATAATGAGGGGATGGAAATGTGTTCATGCAGGTTTGATGATGTTTACTTTGGCGAATTATAACCCCCGGCAAAAGTCCGCTCCCAGTTGACAACAGGCGCCGACGGAGGAGGTATAATGAAAGCACAGGTCAGGGATAAAGCAAGTGACGCCGCTGCTCCGGCTATGAAAAATCTGTCGGAAAATGTGGTATTGATGTTGACACGAGGAGGGTTAATGAGCTATAATATGAAGTATGAATTTGTCGAATTTTGTTGAATTTGCCATAGAAAATCCAAAATCTGTAAGATTCAAAATCAAATTTCAGGAGTCAAAATCATGAACAACATCGCGTTAAACAGTCCGATTTCTATCTCGGACATCGAAGCAATCGAGAGACATTGTCTCGAATTCTCAAACCAAGCCCAAAGGCTGACCGGCATAACCGGAATCGACTGGGAAAACTTTGAAAAAAACATCAAAGACTCTATCAGGAAGCTCGGAATCGCGACGCTTATGTTCCGAAAGAGGATTATCTGTGTATCGGGACTTCAGGGCGCCGGAAAGACAACTTTGATGAAGAACTTCTACGAAATCGAGGACGGGAACTTCCTCTGTCCGAATCTCGACAGAGGCGAGCGTATTCCGATTCTGTTTACCGAAGACGAGAAGGTGTCCTCCCCCGAAGCCTACGCGATAATGATTAACTCCAACCGGGCCGGCGGTAACGACAGGGATGTCACCTATGAGAAAAGTCTTGAACCCGAGGAGATTCAGAAGTATTTAAAGGGCACCTATGACGACGTCATGTATGTCGAATTCCGCATACCCAGTAAACGCATTTGCAACAGCGCGACCTCGTTCCTGCTTCTCCCGGGATACGAAAAGAAATCCGACTACTGGAACAGTCTGATTGACTTCGCGGTCTACTCGTCGGACGCGGCCGTATTTGTCTTCGACAGCAACAGCTATGCCCAAAAGTTCAATCAGGAATACCTTGACAGGACTAAAAAGCTGTTCGGAAACAAAATTATTTATGTCGCTTCGCGTTCGGACACATCTCCCGACTACAACGCGTCATTCAAGGAGACCTGTCTTAAAGAGCTCGGAATCCCTGCGGATCAGGACGACAGGGTCGTCTGTGTCGGCGCATATTCCGACGACAGCAAGAATCGGGAGTGGATTAACAGCTTCCTGGGCGCAATAGAGAACCACATAGTCCTCGACAGCAATCCGCGCGATAAAAATAAGGACTATCTCAAGCGCGAGTTCAACAAGCTGAGATACGAAATTATGAACGCGCATAAAATAATCAGCCAGCAGATTACGGTGACCGACCCTAAAACCAAGGACATCGAAAGCTATCTTAATAAATTTGACAAGGCCGTTAAGGAGCGCCGGAAAGATCTCGATAAACTGATTAGAGCAGAGTACGATAAGGCCAAGACAGACAGCATAAATAAACTCAGCGATGATTTTCCCGGTCCGATTCAAGGCCTCAAGCAAAAGATATTCGGCGTAACTCCTAAAGACCTTATCAAGCGAGAGGGACTTATCCTGAAATGCCTCGGCGTCGGAGTTATCGACGGCAATAGGATTGTCGACAAGAATTATATTGTCGGCGGAACCGCTCTCGGAAATTCCGTAAACGGCTACCTTATGAACCGCGAGAAAAACCTTACCGAATCCCCCCTCCCTCCCGACGTCGTTATCCATCGGAACGAAATCGCCTCTTTAATGGAGTGCCCTTTAAAGGTAGATTCCGATAAATTGAAAGTGCTCACGGAAGATGCGAAACAGATGCTCCTTCCCTATAATCCCGCGGAGAGCCACAAATTGAAATCTCAGTACATTCAGGACGTCTTCGGGACAATCGCCGAGCTTGGCACCTACTACTTCTGCTTCAAGACATATTACACGGTTGCCGAAAAGGTTCACATCAACGACGATTTCAAACCGAGTCAGCTTGCAAAAGCCAAGGACGATTTGAACATCCGCGATGATATGATTGCGGGAATGACCCACTGCCAGAAATTTATGGCGGGAATTGCCGGCGTCCTCGGCATCGACCTTGCCAGCGACGGAGTTTTAGATATGGGTCCCGCATTTGCCGAAGCGCTCGGTCTCAGTGCGGAGGCAGGGCCGTATGTCGCGGTAGCTATTGCCGCCGTTGTTGCCGCCGGAGCGGCAGTGGCGCTCGTAAAAGACGTCAACAAAATCCAGAGAGAGGATCTTATTGCTTGCAGAAACATAATCTGTGACATATACGACAAGCTCGCCGACAACGCCCTTGACGGCTATGATATGTACATCGGTAAAATCAGGCAGAGAATAGAAGATAATATTACGAAAATTCTCGGAGTCGGCAAGGACGATGCCGTCAAGCTCAACGTCCAGAATGAACTGAACTATGTTTCGGAAAACATCTACCGGATTATATCCGAGCTGTAATGAATCATGGACAGGGATTTATGGAAGAAAAACGCCTATAACGCCCTTCTGAGGAGCCTTACGCTCTCGGACTATGACGACAGCTATGACGACTCCTCGGAAGAGCACCTTGTCGCGGTATACGGCAGGACGCAGGTGGGCAAGACTTCGACAATTCTGCGCATGATAAATCTTCGCGACGATAACGACTGTATTTCCGAGGTCAGCGAGGTTTTAAGGGCGGACAGAAAGACGGGAAACTCATCGACCTCAACCGCTATAATTTATTCCATGTCGGAAGACGATGAAAAGTACGGCTTCGGTTATTCCGATAAAGAGGACGCAAGTCCCGAAAGACCGGAATATTTAGATGCCGAGGAGATGAAAACCCGCCTTAAGGAAGTCAGGGAAAGCATCGAAAATTCGCCTTCAAGCTATATGGGAAGGCTCAATATCATGATTCCGAAAAAATGCTTCAGGACCGACGACTCCTCAGCGGGAATAAGAATCATCGACCTCCCGGGTTTTGGAAGCAAAGAGGAAAATGAACAGCAGCACGTCAGAAGCATTGTGGAATACTACATGAGGCTGGCGCCCATGTGCGTCATTATCTGTCTGGCAAATGAGGTTCAGTCCCTTACTACGATAGGCGACCCCTCCGATGATGCACACGGGTTGGGAAGATGGTGGGAATATCCAGATATATATTCCGTCGTCCTCACCCGCGCCTACAGCGCGGATAGCATTAAAAAAGAAATTCGGAAATTCCTTGAGGATAAACCCGATGCAGAAGCGGCAGACCTCGCGGAATATGTCGAGCATTATTACCACGGCCTTCTCACCACTAAGGATAAATTCGGGGAGAATTTTAAGGTCAGGGTTTACCCGATTGAGGTCGGTGACTCTTTAATTAAACTGTCGGAAGCTTTCAGCGACGAGGAGTATTCCAAAATTAAAGGCGCCGTCAACGAGACTATTCGGCAGCTGAATGAACAGATTAAAAATTCTCGGAACGGCGACCGCCTTCTTCCGGCGCTTAAGAAACTCACTGAGCGGACTTCGGAATATGAAACCCGAATAGAAAACGAAATTGAAGACAAAAGAAAAAAGTCTGAAGAAAGAAAAGTTGTTTATGATAACCTTATATCGAAAAACGAGAAAAAGTTTAACGATATAAAGGAAAACATCGAAAAGGAGCAGTCTCTTATCGGTGAAATCAACGAAGTACTTTCCGAGCTCACCGAAAACGAGGATTATTTCGGAAAAGACGCGGTTAAAGCAGTCACTATTTCCAAAGGCGGGATGTCTTTTTTAGAGAAAGTAAACTGTTTTATTGCAGCGATTGCATCAAGCGCAAATTCTGCCGACAGATATTCGTTTTACACCGAGCTTACGAACATCATCGAAGAAAAAGGACTTTCTAAAAAGAATCATCTTAAGCACAAAAATCAAATCAAAGCAGAGATTCCCGGCCTAATCGAAGATAGGATTGGAGATTTTAAAAAATTCTGCGAAAATATTTCGGAAAGGGATATAGGCAGTCAAGAACTTCGGGGCAAGCTGAAAGATGCCGTCAAGTCGCTTGCGAGCAACGTGCGAGATGACATCTACAAATACGACTTAAACAACGCATTTCATGAAAAGTCTAAAGGGTTTCACCATTTTGACTTTGATGACTTAAGAAGCATCTGCGATAATATTGTTACATATGCGAACATGGCGTGCAACAAATATATTTTAAAGCTTAAAGATATCTTTGAAGCCGAAATTTCGGCATTGAAAGAAAGAATCGCCGCTTGTGAAAGTGAAGCCGAATCAGCAGAAAGATATAAGCAAGAAAATATTAAACAGCAAGATGAAATAGAAGCCGAGCTCGATAATATTCAGAGAGGAAAAGACGCTTTTGAAGAAATCAAGGTGCAAAATAAGAAAGCATTTGAGAAACGAATGTACTACATCGAAAGGGAATATAAAAAGCAGCACAACATGATTGTCAGGCAGATTAATCTTCCGCGCAGTTCGGAGGACAGGGTTGCGATGCTGCTGAATCTTGCGCTTCTTGAGGACGATTTCAGAAAATTCAAAGGAGGAAACATATGAAAGCCAATGTTGACAACAGATACAGCTCGGAACCGCGCAGCGGGGAACTTCCGCACGATTCGGAACAGCCGCATGTTGAGGAATTATCTCACGACGCCGCAGAAGACATCAGTCACTTTCTGGATAAAAATGTGGTACAAAAAATTACCGGCGGCACCAAGACAATACAGGATATCTCCGAGGTAATTGATGATGCAAAAGACGATGTTTCCAAAATCAAGAAAACAATCGGCGACATTGACGACTTTGAAATTGATATGGAAGGCTCCCTTTGGGACAAGACAAAGAGTGTAAACGAAACCGTTTCCGATATCAAGTCCGCTGTCGGCGATGTTGATGAAGGGAATTCTCTTTGGAAAAAGACAACAAGTATAAATGATACCGTTTCGGATATTAAGTCTGCTGTCGGCGATGTTGATGAAGGGGATTCTCTTTGGAAAAAGACAACGAGTATAAATGATACCGTTTCCGATATCAAGACTGCCGTCGGCGATGTCGAGAAAAAAGACTCTCTTTTGGGAAAGGCAAAGAGTATAGATGATACCATTTCGGATATCAAGTCTGCTGTCGGCAATATCGCAACAAAGGACACTCTTTTGAGTGAAACAAAGATTATAAAAGATTCTGTTTCCGACATCAAATCTGCTGTCGGCAATATCGCAGCAAAGGACACTCTTTTGAGTGAAACAAAGATTATAAAAGATTCTGTTTCCGACATCAAGTCTGCTGTCGGCGATATCGCAACAAAAGACACTCTTTTAGGCGAAACAAAGATTATAAAAGATTCTGTTTCCGACATCAAGTCTGCTGTCGGTGATGTTGCAACAAAAGACACTCTTTTGGGCGAAACGAAAATTCTAATCGGAACTCTTTCCGAAATCAAGACCGCAGTCGATAACATAAAAACCGACGCGGATAACGTACCCGAACAGATTGACAGTGTTTCAACAGCCATCTGTAATAAAATTGACGCCATCATTGAAGATGACAAGCTCGACATAAAGTCAGTCACAGAAGGTTATCCGCTTTTGCAGAAGCTCGTGATTGCATTGCTGTCTGTCGGCACGCTGAATTTTCTCGGCATTGTCGCTCTGATAATCTTGCAGATTATGGGTTAAATGAGAGACTGTCCGCGGGACTGCGGCATACTCGGTGAAAACAGCATATCAAAAAATCCCGCCGTTCTTTTGAGCAAGGCGGGATATTTGTTGCCTTTCGGTTTAAGACCTTTTCGTACTATAAGTGGTATCCATATTGACACTCGGAGGTATATCATGATATAATAAATCAATATAACCCTCGTTCCTCGGCTGACGTGCTAATACTTATATTCAACCGCAAAAATAAAGCAGCTTCCGCGGCTGCTTTATCATCAATTTTCATTTCTCCCCGTCTATAATATCCATATCATGCTTATATAGAACATCGTTCGTTTCGTCAAGATTAAGGCCTTCTCTCACGCAGTACAGTATCGCCGCGTCGCGTGAGTTCTTGATATAAAGCTCGCTGCAGCCGCCGATGCGGAGCATTCTCTGCATTTCGACCTCTTTGAGCTTAAGACCGAACCCGATTGCGAGCAGCTTCTCCCTCGAGGGGTACTTCCGCTCGTTGCTGAAAATCTGATATACATATGATTTCGTCAACCCCGAGCCGTTGACTACGTCGGCGACGCTGAGGTCTTTTTCATAGAGCATTCTGTTGAGATATTCGGACAGCGGAATATCCAGCATTTTATCCTTATCGCGCTCAAGAAAATCATCAAGGTTTTCAGCTTTTTCAAAGTCTTCCATGACGGCAGCCGAAATCGCGTCATCAAAAATATTGCCCATATTTATCCCTCTTATATAAATATTATACCATATCCCGAGTCGCAAGACAAGCAACGCGATGTTGCTGTTTTTAAAAGCAGGAAGCGGTGTGACCAATATAATGTCGTACCAAGAAAATATTACGTCCATATCAGCCGTGAGATGGTTATTTGTTCGCATGCAAAATGAACCGACTGCGCTCGAGGCTATCGTATGATGTATGGAAAAACCTACCGCACAACCGCACTTCGTGAGAGGCTGACATGATGTCGTGTCAAGACAATATCAAGAGGAGACGTCCTTTGAACCCTCCTTTTCTGCCATAATATCGGATACAAGCCGTGCCGCTCACGGTTTTATGCATCTGAATCGCTACTCTTTTCCCATCTTCCTCCACAGCGGCACAAACAGCAGTATTCCGACCAGCATCGCGCCGCAGTCGGCGATGGGCGTCGCCCAGGCGATGGCGTTGGCGCCGCCGAGATAATCGAGCAGGAACATGAACGGCACGTCGAGACCGCCCTTGCGGAGCATCGACAACACCAGCGGCTTGCCCTTCTGTCCGACCGACTGGAAAATCGAAATTATTACCGTAGTTATCGCCGTGAACGGCCCGGTGATGCAGATGATTCGCTGGAACATGCTCCCGTAGCGCACCGTCTCGGAGTCGTCGATGAACGCCCGAACGAGCGGGTTCGCGCAGGTGAACAGCAGCACCGCCCCGACCGTCGTGACCGCAAGGCTAAGGATAAGCGTCACCTTTATTGCCGAGCGCATGCGCGCGGTGTTTTTAGAAGAATAGTTGTAGCCGATAAGCGGGATAACGCCTTGGCTCAGGCCGTTCGCAATCGCAAAAGCAAGCATATCTATCTTCTTGGCGATGCCGATTCCCGCAACTGCGGCGTTTGAATAATTCACCAAAAGCTTATTGAGGGTGATGTTCGAGAAAATTCCCATTACATTCATGATTGAGCTCGGCAAACCAACCAAAAGCACCTCTTTCGGTATTCCGCCCGAGACCGAATAATACTTCGGATTAAGGGTGACATGGAATTTCTCCCGCCGAATGAGAATCAGTCCAACAAAGTAGAGCGTCGCAATCAGATTCGAGAGCATTGTCGCGACCGCCGCGCCGGTTATTTCAAGGTGAAATCCGAAGATAAAAATCGGGTCAAGAACGATGTTCAGACCGCCGCCGAGCGCCACTCCGAAGCTTGCCCGGCCGGAATACCCCTCGGCGCGGACGAGGTGTGCCAAAGCGGCGTTAAGAACCGTCGGCACCGCACCGACGGTCAGCGTCCAGAAGAGATAGCTTGAACAGAATCCGTATGTGAAATCATCCGTGCCGACGGCGGGCAAAACCGCCCCGCGAAGTACAAAAATTGCGAGTCCGTAAAAGAGCGCCACCGCAGCAGAAGTCCAGATACAAAACGCGGACGTCTTCCGTGCCTTTTCGGTGTCGCCGTGTCCCAAGCTCCGCGAAATAAGGCTTGCGCCGCCGATTCCGAAGAGGTTCGCGAGGCCGGTCGTCACCAAAAACAGCGGCAGGGAAAGCGACGCGGCCGCAACCTGATTCGGGTCGCCGACCTGTCCGACAAAAAACGTGTCCGCCATGTTGTAGATGACGGTGATAATCTGGCTGATGACCGTCGGCACCACCAGCGCCAAAACCGCACGCGTGACGGGCGTTTTTTCAAAAAGTTCTGTCTTGCTCGCCTTCATATTCCTGCCTCTTTCTCGGAATTTTCCAAAAGCAAAATGAAACCGCGGGTGCCGATATAGCATTTTTCTTGCGCTGTACAAAATTGCCTCAGGAATTTTTTATTATTTTAGCATATATACTGGCGGATTGCAAGGTAAAAAATATTTAAACCCTGCCAAACATTGAAATCGGGCAGGGTTTTATCACTGCGCAGAGTCGAAGGATATAATTGAGTATACGGTGCCGTTCCGCTAATATGTGCAAAACAGTTATTGATGTTATCTGCGGCATTTTTTATAATCCCCCGCCCCGCTCATAAGAGCAGGACGAGGGTGATATATTTTTATTTTTTAACATCAAAGCTCGGGTTGAAGGCATAGAAATTCTTTGCGTCGAGCTTGTCGGTGACGAGGCGGAGGGCTTCGCCGAACCTCTGGAAGTGCACGATTTCGCGCTCGCGGAGGAATTTGATGACGTCGCGGACGTCGGGGTCGTCGACGAGGCGGAGAATGTTGTCATAGGTCAGGCGAGCTTTCTGCTCCGCCCCCATGTCCTCGGTGATGTCGGCAATCGGGTCGCCGGTCGACTGGAAGATGTCGGCGGAAAACGGGTATCCCGACGCCTGCACCGGATAGAGGCCGTTGGTGTGGTCGACAAAATAGGCGTCGAAGCCGCTCGCTTTAATCTCCTTCGGACTCAGGTCGCGGGTGAGCTGGTAGACGATTGAGCAAATCATCTCCATATGGCTCAGCTCCTCGGTGCCGATGTCGTTCAGTATCGCCTTGATTTCGGGGGTCGGCGCCGTGTAGCGCTGTGAGAGATATCTCATCGCCGCGCCGAGCTCGCCGTCGGGCCCGCCGAATTGGGTGATGATGATTTTCGCCGCAGTCGGGTCGGGTTTCTTGATTTTTACCGGATATTCAAGCTTTTTCTCATATTTCCACATATCGCGCCCTCCTCAGTTTGCCGAAAGTTCCCACGGGAACGGGCCGTCGACCCACGCCCAGCGGGTGTTGTTCTGCTCGGAGTCGACGTCGAGCGGGCCGTATGCCTTCTCGTACTGCTCCTTTGCTTCTTTACAGAGCTTTTTGTACTTATTGTAAAACGAAAGTGCCTCGGAGCACTCGGGGTGAGTGTCCAAAAACAGCGCCGCGTCGGTGACGGCGAAGGAATACATCTGTACCTTCTTCAAAAGCTTCTCGCGCTCGTTCATATCGCTTTCTCCCCCAAAAACGGTTTGTCAAGGTCTTCAAAGACCGTGCCGCGGTCAAGGGCGACCGACGGCTCATAGACGTTTTTCCACTGCTGATAGGGAACATATGCCATTCCGACCGGCGTTTCGGCGGGAAACGCGCTCATCGCGGGATTGCGCGCACAGGTCGCACAGCCGCCCGCCTCGACGGCGTCGAACATATCTGTAAGGTTCATTCCGTAACCATCCTTTCAAAAAAATACCCCGGGAGGATTTTGTCCTCTCGGGATATATTATGCGGGCGGTGCGGAAGGGGTGCGGGGCAGAGGGCGGAAGTGAGAGGGCAGAAGGCAGAAGGTAGAAGATAGATGATAGAGGTCTGATTCAGGACAGGAAAAATCAGCTAAAACCCGTCGGACGCCATGTTTAGCGGTGTTAAACTGCCTTGCCGCATCAGTCCGACATTTGCGCATGACCGCGCGGGAAACCGCCGAGCATGCCCGTGAAAAGGCTTGTGCGCGTCCGGAGAGGGAGGACGGCGGCGTTTTGCCCGACTTTGCCGCGTCGCCGTACATCGGCGCAGCCGGCGCGCGAAGCGTGCAAACGAAAGGAGCAGGAAAATTCCGAAGGAAATTTTCCTGCTCCTTTCGTTTCGGCAGCCTTTGGCTGCCGCGGCTGCGCCTTCATAGGAGCTGAAGCCGGAGCGATGCGGAACCCCCTCCCATGTGGGAGGGGGCAGGGGGTAGGAGTCTTAAGATAGCATTCGCGCAGCGAATACCTTATAGCAAGGTAGTGCGTCAGCACACAATTTTTCTAAAACCTGCCAAAGTGTCCTCCTTGCCAAGTACCACTCCCCTCGAGGGGAGTGGTCGCGCCGTTCACGAACGTGAACGGCCGGGTGTGGGGTGGAACCCCCTCTCTCTCCCCGAGGGAGAGGGGGGCAGGGGGTGTGGAAGAAAAAGAATGGAGAAACATCTAAAATGATACGTTTAGCGTACGCTATAAAGATGACATATAGCAAAGCTTGACGCCGCGCAAACTTTCCCCGCCGTCAGGCGGCCATCCTAACTTTGGCAACACATAACCCCCTCCCATGCGGGAGGGGGAAGGGGGAGAGAGTCCCAGCGAATTCCTTTTACAAGGTGGTGGCGCTCAATGTCTTTTTATTGCTCAGATGATTCCTTGTTATAGGCAGTGTGCCGGCGGACTCCTTTTTCACAGCGCAGTGCAACGCCCTACCTCACCTAAACACAAATCTCAAAAAGTTATAGATATGCGGGCAGATGGTCTTGCCCCAGTGCTCGCCGCCGGTGACCATGTGCCAGAGGTGCGGGACGCCGTTCTCGGTGAACTTGTTGTGATACTGCTCGGGGTTGTCATAGACGACGGTGTCGTTGGTGCCGGCACTTATCATAAGGAGATAAGGCTCGTCGCCGTCCGCAAAGACCATCTCCTCCGGCTTGACGCAGTCCTGCATGAGTCCGGGGGCGGGGCATACCGCGCCGATGTAGCCGAATTTTTCGGGGAGCTTCAATCCGATGTTGAGCGACTCGCGCCCGCCCATCGAGAAGCCGGTTATCGCGGTGTTCTCCTTGCCGGTCGCGACCGAATAATTCTCCTCGATATACGGCATCAGGCACTCGTCGAGCTCGTTGATGAACGCGTCATAGGCGGCGTTGTTCTCGGGGGTCATTCCCTCGCAGTCCTCTTTTGTCGGGTGACAGAAGATGTCGGGGAAGACGACAATCATCTCGGCGGCCTCGCCGTCGGCGATAAGGTTCCCGAGGACCTCGCGGAACTTGATGCTCCCGTCGCCTTGGTCCAAAAGCGAATACTCATCGCCCCAATAGCCGTGGAGCGCATAGAGCACGGGATATTTCTTGTCGGTCGAATATCCCGCCGGAAGAAGGACGTTCGCGTAGCGGTCGCGGTCGAGATAGTCGGAATGATAGGTGATGTGCTCAAATTCGCCGTATTCGACGTTGTCGCGGAGCACTGTCGCGTCGCTCGGGGTGAATTCCGAGAGATTTTCCTCGGCATAGCTCAAAAGGTCTTCGGGTGACATTCTCACTGGTTTTTCCTCCTCGGGAATATTTTCTGCCGCGGCGTCGCCGGTGACAACCGCGTCCGAGCCGTTCGCGCCTTTGGTGACCTCGGCCGGCTCTGCCGCACAGGCTGAAAGAATAATTGCGCCGACTGCCAGCGCTGCAAGTATTTTTTTCATAATTTATACCTCTTATTTAAATATTTCGGCACTATAAGCATACCACAACTTTGCCCCTCTTTCAAGGGGGCAATAATTGACATATTTTAATATGAATTTTGGTGATACTGCATAATATCGGCGTTTGACGGGAATCTTGATTGACGGATTGTCACGGAAAAATTTCCTATTCACCTCCGACACTATTCAGATACAGCCTTCTGAGGTGACAGATATCCCTCGGGAGACCGTCTCCCCCGCCGGCGTCGATGACGCCCTTGAGCCACCGGCAAAACTCCTCCGCCTGCGGGACGTTGGACGGGACACGCGCGGCGGCGCCGGGGTGCTCAATCATCTCCCGCGCGGCGGTGCGCATGTTTTTCCAGAAATTATAGTACCAAAGCTTAAGCTTCACCATATACCCGTTTTGGTCCTCGACGACAAACCCCTCAATCTCGCGCCCGTTATACTGGTAGTCCTCTTTCATGACCTCATTCTGCCACAGCGCGAAGTCGTGCCAGCAGTCGATGACGGCCGCCTTTTCCTTGTGCCTGAGTCCGAATTTGTCGGCGATTTCGCACATCTTTTCATAGCCAAACTTATGATAATTAAGGTCGTTATAGATTATATCCAGAAGATACAGCCGGCTCTCGGGGTACTCGATGACGTGCGGGTCGTTTTTCATGTCGACGCACTCGAAGACGAACGAGACGCCGTTGTCCCGCGCGAAGAGCTTCATCTTTTCAAGGTTTTCGGCCGAGACCTTTTCGCGGAGCATGTCCCCTAAATATCCCGCGTATTCGCCGTCGGGGTTCGACTTCGTCGTCACAAAGAGCGAATCGTCGTTTTCGTTGCAGGAGACGATTCCCAAGAAGCCGTTTTCCTTGACATACGCCGTCACCGGGAACGCGAGCCGGAATTTAAGCCTGTCCGGCTTTGTCTCGTGCACCTCGCCGATGTTGAAGAACTTGTCATACGCCCGCGCGGCGACCTTTTGCCTCGCCGTGTCGATATAGAGTCCGCGCGCCTTTGTCGTCTGTCCGTTCCATATTCCGAAGCCGAACGCCTCGTCGGTAAAATTGAATGACGAGATATTCCCGAACCGCTTTTCCCGGACATAGCGGTTACCGCGGAGCGCCGCAACCGCCTCTTCAACGCTCATCTCCGGCCGACTCTGCACCGGTTTAATATTCCTCGAAAAGACACGGTTTCTTATCTCAAATTCGGTGTGGACGCCGCCGGGTCCGACCTGCAAAGCGCGCAAATACCCTCCGAATTCAACGTCCCCTTCGAGATTATACACCCGCTCGTTCACCCGAATCGGCAGGAATTTCGGGTTGCGGTGCCCGAAAATCTGGTACACATTCTCGGGGGTGTTTTTGAGGAATGACGCCGAAACAGGCCCGACGTCTTCAAAGCTTCCGACGCCGTCAATCAGCTGTTTTGCCGGGACTTTTGTAAGGCACTCGGGCAGAGCGCTCAGTCCGCCGTGACAGACGAAATACGTCCTCCCGCAGTAATCGTAATAAGCGCACTGGCGGAGGCTGCGGTAGAGCCTTCTGACCTCTTTTTTGTCGATATCTGCACGCTCCAATTCAGGTGCGGTGAAAAGCTCGAAAGCCTTTGAACGCTCGGCCTTTCCGTCCGCCCAATCGAAAAGCACCCGCTCGTGATTCCCCTCCAAAAGACAGACGTTCGGGCGGGTGTATATCCCGAGGAGGAATTCGAGCACCTCGGCGTTCTCGATTCCGCGGTCGCAGAAGTCGCCGAGGAAGATATAATACTCGTCGTCCCTGATTCCGCCGACGCCGTCGAGATATTCTTTCAGAGCGGTGTAACAGCCGTGAATGTCGCCGATGTGGTGGATTTTTTTGTAGTCCGACAGGTCGATTTTTTTCAGCCAGATTTTGTCGAGCCCGTCCGGCTTTATGACCGGGATTTTCGACGAAACTTTCTCCGTCTTAAAGCGCGCGTACATCTTTTCGATGACCCGGTCGGGCACGCGCTTTAAACCCTCGCGGCGGGCGTTGCGCTCCTTTGCGGTTTCAATCGGGACGTCGGTAAAATCGACGCAGTAGATGCGGTATTTATATTCTTCACAGAGTTCAAGATATTTTTTCATGTCGGCGGTCTTCGAGTTTGTCGCGTCGATGACAGTGAAGTCGCCGCGCTCCATTCTCTGCACCAGAAGGTCGGTCAGAAGCTTCCAGACCGCGTCTTCGTTCGACGAATCAATCGCCTCGCCGCCCGAGACGGTCATAGCGGGACTCGCGACCAAAAGCCGCAAATCGTCGGGACAGAGCGCATACGGCTTAAGTCCCTGCCGCTCAATCCATGTCGACTTCCCGGCACCGGGCGCACCGCGCGTTAAAAGAAGAACTCGCATTTTATATCACTCCGTTAAATAAAATAAAGCAGTCCGCGGCTCCCGCGAAACTGCTTTCAGACGCGCTGTTTTACGTCTTTTCCGCCGCCATCGGCGAGCTTTATCATCTGCTCATATGCGCTGTAGCCGTTGAGCTTGCAGGACGGACACGGGTTTTTCGGCGCAGTAACCTTCCCGAGTTTATAAGGGCACTTTCGGCACGGCGGAATTATTCTTTTTGTCATCTTCGATACCTCCGAGGCTATTCTGATTCGGAAATCAGGGGCGGCGAAAGACCGTCCCCGTTTCCGTTGTGTGAACATTTGTAATCCGACAAAATTATATCACATAAGCCGCCAATCTGTCAACACGAAGGACGGAATCACTCGCTTTTGCCGTCCTTTCGGGCAGGTTTTTATACATATATTTCCTCCATATTGTCGAGGCAGAGGCAGCCGAGCACATTGTCGCTGAAACAGCCGCAGTCGATGTCGATGAATCCGTCGCCGTGATAAATTTTGCCCGGTGTTCCGAGCAGTCTTGTCGGCGTATGACCGACTATGACCGTCTTGTCGTCAAAGTATTTCGTATAAGTCTTCGGGCGCTCCCAGACGAGGTCGTGCGGGGAATAATCCTCAATAGGGCGGTCAGGCGAGAAGTCTTTGAGGCCGCCGTGCACAAGAATAAACTCCCTCCCGCCGACTTCGATTTCGCGGTAGAGCGGCAGCGATTTCATATAGTCGAACACGCGCTTCCTCTCGGATTTCGGGAGCCTCATAAACGCCTTGCGCGTCGGAAGACAGCCGTTGTCGTACCAATGATTCACTTTATAGACGTCGTCCGGCGTAACGCAGGCCGTTTCTTCCGCCCTGCCTTTATAGATGTCCTTCAAGGTCTCGAACACCGGCAGCGCGTCGAGCGCCATCGCTTCGTGATTGCCGAGAATAGAGTGGACGTTCGGGCGGGACATTATGTCGAGCGTGACCTTTACCCCGTCGGGTCCGCGGTCCATGGCGTCGCCGAGGAAGTAAAGGGTGTCCTCGGGGCCGAAGTTGATTTTTTTGAGCATCATTAGGTACTTGCCGTAACAGCCGTGAATGTCGGACAGGACGTATGTTTTTCCGGATTTTGTCTTGTTTTCAGTCATGTTCATTTCCCTTTCAAAGTCGGGTTTTTAGCTTACAATATAAGTATACCATGCCCGGCGACGGCTGTCGTCAACTCGGAGCGGACTTTTTAAAACTCAATCGGGAGAGCGCCGCCCTCCCGATTTTCTCTCATCCCTCATATCCCTTGGGGTACTTTATGTCAATAAGCGGGCGGTCCTCCGGTCTCTTGATTTTAACCGCCATGATGTCCTTGTGGCACTGCATCAGCTGGTCGCGGATGGCTGTAAGCTGCTCCTTCGTCTGCGGAACGATGTATTTTTTCGAGCCGACTTCGAGCAGTTCGAGGTACCAGTTGACCTTTTCGAGATAGCTCAGGCAGTAAGACGAAATCATCTGTTTGTCGTTGAAGTCCCTTATCGCCTCGGTCTCGATTTGTATGTATGAGACGAGGTCATAGGGAATCTTTTTGAGCTTTTTCATAAAAACATCTCCGTTTCGCAAAGCCTTATCACGCTTTAATTATATCCGCCGTGTGTGACATATTCTGTCACTTGTGCCGACAAAATAATTTAATTTTTTCATATTATACCATATCCCCCGCCGCTTGTCAACTTGATTACCTCTTTAAGACACAATCTATACCCCTCTCCGGCGATTTTTACCGCCGCCGCTTTAGGGTATAATAATATGGGTGATTAAAATGACGATAGATTATAACCGGCTCGGCGGGAGAATCCGCGAGGAGCGGCTTCATCTGAGATTGACGCAGGCACAGCTTGCCGAAGCGGTCGACATTTCGGACACATATATGGGCGCGATTGAGCGCGGCGAGCGCGGACTGTCGCTCGATACCCTTGCGGCGCTCGCATCGCGTCTCGGCGTGACCGTCGACTTCCTGCTCTCCGACTCCGTGCCCGATACCGACATGAACATCATGGAGCAGTTCAAGCAAATCATGGACGGTCAGCCGCTTGAGCGCAAGCAGATGGCGATGAACGTCCTTCGCGCAGTGTTTGCCTATTTTGAGGACAAGTGAGCCGTCCGCAAGCCTCTGAATAGCTCCATATCCTCCACAAATCTTTTCAGTGCAATCTCTGTCAGCCTCTCGACCGGCAGGGAGTATTCCCGCGCGTATCTGTGCAGCTCGTCGTAAAGCATGCCGTCTGAAATGTGCAGGGTGAGCGTGTCGTTTTTGTTATCCATTTTAAGTCCTTTCCGCCGTCATTTTAGGCGGCTTTTTTAACATAAAATTCTTCCATCGTGTCGAGGCAGAGGCAGCCGAGCACATTGTCGTAAACACAGCCGCAGTCGACGTCGATAAACCCGTCGCCGTAAAAGATTTTCCCGGAACGGTCGAGCGATATAATCGTCGGCGAGTGACCGACGATGACAGTTTTATCGTCGTAATATTTCGTACTCGTTTCCGGGCGTTCCCAGACGAGGTCGGACCGGGAATAATCCTCCAGCGGACGGTCGGGCGAGAAGTTGCCGAGCTCGCCGTGGACGAGAATATATTTCTCGCCGTTGACCTCAATTTCACGATAGAGCGGCAGCGACTTCATGTAATCCATAACGCGCTTCTTGTCGCCGTCGGGCAGGCTCGTGTACTCAATTATCGACGGCAGGCTGCCGTTGACAATCCACTTTTTCAGCTTGGACTTGTCGCCCGCAGTAACGCCCGTATTTGCGTTGCCCCTGATGGCTTCGAGGACCGGCAGCGCGTCGAGCGCCATCGCCTCGTGATTTCCGAGTATCGCATGGATGTTCGGGTGCTCCATCATGTCGAGCATGATTTTGATTCCGTCGGGTCCGCGGTCGATAGCGTCGCCGAGGAAATAGAGGGTGTCCTCGGGACCGAAGTCGATTTTTTCGAGCATTTCGAGGTATTCATCGTAGCAGCCGTGAATGTCGGACAGGACGTAGGTTTTTCCGGTTTGTGTGAAGGTGTTGGTGTTCATAATTTTTTCCTTTCCAAAATTGATTTTAGATTACAATTTCATTATACCGCACCCGATGACGGCTGTCGTCAACTGCGAGCGGACTTTTTTCAAAGTGATTTTCAAAAATGTATTGCTATTTGTGATACAATGTGATATAATATAGAAAAAGTGAGGTGAGAATTATGGCAGCAAAAACGGCAAACGTCCTTGCGAGGGTCGAACCCGAGGTCAAGGCACAGGCGGAGGAGATTATGGCGCAGCTCGGCGTCCCCGTCTCGGTCGTCATCAATATGCTTTACAAGCAGATTATCATGACCCGCGGCATTCCTTTCCAGGTGACCGTCCCGAAAGTCAAGGTCCCGAAGGCGCGCGACGAAATGACCGACGAGGAGTTCTATGAGAGAATCAGACATTCGCTCCAGCAGGTGAAAGAGGGCAAAGGTATTCCCGTTGATGTAGCATTTGAACGTATTAAGAAAAGGATTGAACAACATGGAAACGTATGAAGTGATAATCAGTCCAGACGCGTTAAAGTCACTCGATGATATTACGGATTATATTCTGACGGTGTTGATGTCTCCCGAGGCCGCTGATAATACCTATTCCGCAATCTATAAGGCAATAAACGGTCTCGACTTCATGCCGCAGAGATACGCCGTACTGCCGGAGGATTTCCTTGAAAAAACGGGCGTCCGGCGTATGCAGGTGAGAAATTACTTCATATATTTCCATGTCGACGAATATCAGAAACAGGTCAACATCATCGACGTACTTTATGTCGGCAGAGAGCAGAGGGACAGCTTCGACCCCGCCGAGGAATAGACCGAAATAAAGCATAAAAAATCCCGCCTCTATCGGCGGGACTTTTCTTTCCATAATTCCTCACATATGATAGTGTGACCCGAGGTCGTCGGCGGTGCGCTGGCGGCCGGCGTCGATGGGGGCGAGACCCTCTTCAATCATCGCGAGCATATGCGGGACGATTTTCGGGTCGAGCTGGGTGCCGCTGACGCGCTTAAGCTCCTCGACAATGTGCTCGCTCGGGAGGACCTTGCGGTACGGGCGGTCGCTCGACATCGCGTCATATGTGTCCGCGACGCCGATAATCCGCGCGATAAGCGGTATCTCGTCGCCCTTAAGTCCGGCGTTATAGCCGTTGCCGTCGATGCGCTCGTGGTGATACTTCGCGCCGTCGGCGATGCCCTCGATGGCGGTGAATTCCTTTAAAATTTCGCCGCCGATTTTCGGGTGATTCTGTATAATCTGCCGCTCCTCGTCGGTGAGCTTGCCGGGCTTGTTGAGGACGCTGTCCGGAATTCCGATTTTACCGATATCGTGCAAAAGCGCGATGTAATAGACGTTCTCCTGCTCGGCGGCGCTTAGTCCGACGCGCTTCGAGAGCTCCCGCGAATACTCCGCGACCCTCAGCGAATGACCGTTCGTATAGCGGTCCTTGGCGTCGATTGAGCGGGCAAAGGTCTGTAACGACTGCTCGACAATGCTGCGGTATTCGCGCTGGCGGCGCTTCATCGACTTAATCTTGAACGACGCCAAAAGTGCAACGATTCCCGCCGCCGCAGCGAGTCCCAAAATTACCGTCGCGATGACGAATCCGGCGTGCTCATAAAGCTTCTTTTCCTTGACGATGCTGATTGAGCAGGACGCCGAGTTGTCGGGGTTTCCGGGTTCATAGACGACGATGTTAAAGGTGTATTCCCCGCCGGGGAGGTTAGTATAGCTGACGCGGCCGGTGTTGTCGTCGGTCAGAACGGTCGCCGAGTCGTCAAAACCCTCGAGCCAGTATTTCATGTCGATATCGGTCGTGCCGGTATAGGTCAGCGCCGAAAAGTCGATGGTGATTCGGTTCGCGTCCTTCGGGAGCTCGGCGGATTCGGGGTTAATCAGCTCGGCACCGTCGACATAGAGGCTGTTGACGATGATTTTCGGCATGACCTCGGCGACGTCCTCGAAGCCGAAGACGCTGACTCCGCTCCTCGTCGCGATATAAAGCTCGCCGGTCGCGGGGTCGACCCAGTTCCATGTGTTCGCGTTGAGCGAGCCGGAAAGACCGTGCTCAAAGCCGTATTCCCTCGGAATGACCTCTTCGCCCTTAAGGAGCGCGTCGCGGTCAAACTTCATTATTCCGTTGTTCTGCAAAATCCAGAGCGAGCCGCCGACCGAATAGAAGTCGAAGATGCTCCCGGCGCCCTTTGTTATGTCAATCTTCCTGAACCCGTCGCTGTCGTAATAATAGAGCGACGAGCCGGCGCTGATGAAATATCCGTCGCCGTCGGGGAGAATTCGGAGAACGACTCCGTCCTCGAGTCCTTCGTCGAAGCCGTGATTGATGACCTCTCCGTCCCTGATTTCGTATATTCCGCCGCCGTCCGAGCCGACGAGTATCGCCCCGTCGGGGGTCTCGACAGTGCAGAGCACCGACGCCGGCGTAAGTCCGTCATCAGCGCCGTAGCTCTCGGAAATCTCGCCGTCGCGGATTATATTGAGTCCCTCCTGCGTTCCGACCGCGATTCCGCCGTCCGAAAGCTCATAGAGCGTCCTCGCGCTGTTGCTCAGGAGTCCGTTATATGTTTCAAGCTCGCCGGTCGCGGGGTTATAGCATGCCACCGAGTCGTGTGTAGCGTATGACGCCGCCCAGATTCGCCCCTTGCTGTCCGAAAGGACACAGCGGACGCGGACGCCGTCGAAAAGCTGTGTGAACGCGTCGGTCACCGGCTGCCAGTTTTCGTCGAAAGCGAGAAGTCCGCTGTCGGTCGCGGCGCAGAAATATCCTCCCTGCTTCGCGACGGCGTTAAGGGATATCCCCGAGAGGACTTCCTTCCCCGGGGTGCAGAAATATCCCCTTGTGTACTTGATGATTCCGTATGCCGTCGACGCGAGCCAGACGCTCCCCTCGTAGTCGATGCAGCCGCTGTTGAGCGACGCGGCGCGCTCTTCCTCCGAAAAGCCGATTGTGCTGCCGTCGGGGGAGATGACGCACGCGCCGATGTTCCCGCAGACGATGATTCCGCCGTCGGGCGCGGTCTTGATGGAGTTGTGGGTGCTGACGCCGTCGGTGACGAAGTATTCCGCCTCGAAGTCGGCGGGGTCAAGGCTGTCGGACGCGAAGCTCAGCTTCACAAGGACGTTTGTCGCCGAGCCGAGCCAGATGTTCCCCCCGGTGTCCCGACCGCAGCAGTATATCGGTATGATTCCGTTGTCGGTCGAAATCGCGGCGCCGTCGACGGGGTTTTTCGTCATGTCAAAGAAGTCGGCGGAGTCATATGTACAAAGCTCGGTCCTGCCGTCGGTGACGACGCAGACGCCGGCGTTGAGCGCTCCCCAGACCCTCCCGCGGGAGTCGACGCTGACCGAATAGACGGTCCCGCCGGTGGTGTGCTCCCCGCTCATCGGGACAAGCGCGCCGTCGCTTATATAGGCGAGACCCGAGTTCGACGCGACATAAATCGTGCCGTCGGCGCCCTCGTCGAAGTCGCGGATACAGAGGAAGCCGTTGTCGGCGGTCCCCCCGACCGCGACAATTTCGCCGCCCTCCATATAAAAGACGCCGGCGTCGTTGGTGCCAATCCAGAGCCGTCCGGAGGCGTCCTCGTGGAGCGCGCGGATTGACGACGACGGAATTGCGCCCTCGATGCTGAAGTTGCGGAACGACGTCCCGTCGTAGCGGATAAGTCCGCCGTAGCTTCCTATCCAGATGTAGCCGTCGCGGGTCTGAATGACCTCGTTGGCCTCGCCGGTCGGGAGTCCGTTCGACTCGTTATAAAGAGTGACGACCCTCGGCGCCTCGGAGGCGAAGACGGCGGTAAATAATAGCTGTGAAGCGATAAGTGCCGCAAAGATGCAGGCGCATATGCGTTTCAGTGTCATAAATGATTCCCCTTTTGGCGATTTTAAGTGTGATTGCGGATTCAGAGGGCGTTGTCGGCGATATAGCGCTTTAAGGCGTCGAAGCTCTCGTCCGAGATGTCGTGCTCAATCTTACAGGCGTCCTCGGCGGCGCGTTCGGGACTTACGCCGATGCTCTCGAAGAAGCGGGAAAGGACGCGGTGGCGCTCATATGTCCGCTCTGCGACATATTTCCCCTCGTCGGTGAGGGTGATATAACCGTCGCGGTCGACGAGGATATATCCGCCGTTTTTAAGGATTCCGACCGCGCGTGACACGCTCGGCTTTGAGTAACCCATCTCCTCGCAAACGTCGATAGAGCGCACTCCCGACAGCTTTTGAGACAAAACGAGGATTGTTTCGAGATACATCTCACCCGACTCCTGCAAGCTCATTAGAAGCCCTCCTTACAATTTTTCCGCTGTTACGGCATTGATACCGCTATTCTATCACACCCGTCGGGAAATTTCAAGCCTTTTCGAGTATTTTGGGGGAGGGAAAGTGCTCCGCCCGCCCTCGGACATCTGTCTTTTAACATCTGCCTCTCTTACTCTGTCGGGAAGTGTCCGTCCTGCACGCATTTTTCACAGAATTTTAATTTGCCGCAAAAGGTTCTTCAATCAGAAATCGACCTTCTGTCCTCAATCCTCTAACCTCTGACTTCCAACATCTGACCTCTGTTTTCTGTCCTCTGCCAATCTGTCTTGACCTTTACATAAAAATATGTTATACTGATAAAAAGTCTCAAAAAGGTTCGCCGTTCGGCATTAAACGCGGATATTCGGGGTGATTTTGATGAAGATTAAAAAGCTGGCTGCGGTCGCCGTCTGCGCGGCGGTTTTGTTCACTCTTGCGGGGTGCGGGAAAAAGCGCCCGAAAATCGAGCCGGTCGACGGCTGGTACGCGACATGGGCGGCGGCGTCCCTCGACAGCACCTATGAACAGATTCCGATGAATCCCGGTCTGTCCGGCAATACCTGCCGTCAGCAGATTAAGACGTCAATCGGCGGCGAAAAAATCCGCCTCACGTTTTCAAACGAATACGGCGATGGCGACCTCGTCCTCGAGGCGGTCCACCTTGCACGGCTCAAAAGTCCCGGAAGTCCGCAAATCGACCCCGAAAGCGACATTTCGGTGACGTTCGGCGGGTCGGTCAGTGTGACGGTTCCGGCGGGGAAAACGGTCACCTCGGACGAGGCCGTCTTTAAATTCGACCCGCTCGACTATCTCGCCGTGACCGTGAAGTTCGGCGACGTCCCCGAGCGCCCGACCTGTCACCGCGAGGCCGGCTGCACCTCCTGGATTGTCGAGGGGGACTGTGTCTCGGACGAGAATTTCGACTCGATGGAGCTTATGTCGAGCTGGTACGGACTCTGCCGCGCCGACGCCTGGGCGCCCGCCGGCACCGAGACGCTCGTCTGTTTCGGAGACGGCATCACCGACGGCCTGAGAGCGACATATAACGCCTTTGACGGCTGGCCGGAGAAGCTCTCCGAAATTCTTCAGTCAAACGACATGACGAAGCACATTTCGGTCGTCAACACCGGAATTGCCGGAAACGCGCTTTCGGGCGGGACCGGGCCGTCGGCCGTCGACCGCTTTGAGCGCGACGTCCTCGATATCCCCGGAATACACGGGGTGATTCTTCTGATTGGAACGAACGACATTCCGAGCGCGCAGTACGACACCTCGGCCGAGATTGCCGAAAAATATAAAGAGATGATTTCGAGGTGCCATGAGCGCGGGATTTCAATCTACTGCGGGACGCTTATCCCGTTCGGCAGCAACCAGACCTACTACTCCGAGCTGCACGAGAAAATCCGCCTCGGCGTCAACGCGCTGATTGCCGCCGGCGGACTCGAATTCGACGGATATATCGACTTCGCCGAGGTCCTCTGCCGCGAGGAAAACCCCGCGGTCATTCAGACGAGATACGACAGCGGCGACGGCCTTGTCCCCAACGCCTCCGGCTATGAAGTCATGGCGAAGGCCGCCGCGGAGGTTATCCGCGGGAAGGTCGAGGAGGAGTCGCAGGGCGGGAAGTGACGGCTCGGCGGACTTCAACGCAACATAAAAAGGAAAACTCCTTTCGGGGTTTTCCTTATTTTTATTGGGACTGTGCCGTCATTATTGTTCCGCGCCCGGCGGCGGTGTGAATCGTCGTCCTCAGTTCACCTCGACGAGCTCATAGTCGAGCGAGCCGATGCCGAGAGCGGCGGCGGCGTCGACGGTGTGGGCACCGTTGCGGGACTCGATGCGCTCTAAAAGGTGACCCTGTCCGGGGTCGTCCTTAGCGGCATAGACGAGGTCGAGGCACGCCCTGTCGATTGCGACCGGGTCGAGCGACACAAGGATTCCGATGTCGCGCATACAAGGGTCCTCGGCGACGTCGCAGCAGTCGCAGTCGACCGACATGTTCGCCATGACGTTGACGTATGCAATCCTGCCGCCGAAAAAGTCAACGACCGACGAGGCGGCGTCCGCCATCGACTCCAAAAACGCGTCGTGAGGCGCGGCCCAGATGTTGTGCTCGGTGTCGCCCGAGCCGTGGATATAAGCCTTGCCGAAGCTCGACGCAACGCCGATTGAAAGCTGTTTCAGGGCGCCTCCGAAGCCGCCCATCGGGTGCCCCTTGAAGTGCGAAAGCACAAGCATCGAGTCATAATTCCTGAGATTTTTACCGACAAAATTCTTCTTGATGACCTTTCCCTTCGGGATTTCGAGGACGAGGTCGGGCCCCTCGGCATCCATAAGGTCAAAGTCGAAATAATCATTCCAGCCGTGCCGCTTTATCGCCTTAAGGTGCTTTTTGGTGGTATTTCGCTCGCCGTCATAAGCGGTGTTGCACTCGACGACGGTTCCGCCGACATAGTCGACGACAGGCTTCCAGAACGGCGGTCTCAAAAAATTCTGATTCCCGACTTCGCCCGAGTGAACCTTAACAGCGACCTTGCCCTCTAATTTTGTGTCAAGAAGCTTATACATCTTAAGCACAGCCTCCGGACTGATTTCTCTTGTAAAATAGACCCTTGAACCCATAGGTGTACCTCCTCTTCCGCGCCCGCGCTATACGCAGATATCGGCGTATTTAAACGGGACAAGCTTTCCTAAATCTTCCGGCGAGACCTCGACCTGATGGCCGATTTTCCCGGCGCTGAACAAGACGGTGTCGAAAAGCGAAGCCGTTTCGTCGACGACGGTCACAAACTGTTTTTTCATGCCGATTGGCGAACAGCCGCCGTGGATATATCCGGTCAGCGGGAGAAGCTCCTTCGATTTTATCATCGCGACGCTCTTCTCGCCGACGGCCTTCGCCGCCTTTTTCAAGTCGAGCTCGGCCTCTACCGGCACCATAAAGACGCAGTATTCGCCGCTCGCCGACCGCGTCACAAGCGTCTTGAAGACGCGGTCGGGGTCTTCCCCGAGCTCTTTTGCGACCTCGGCTCCGCTAAGCGCGCCGCCGTCATAGCTGTAGCTTCGGTATTCGATACCGTGCTGCTCAAGCAGGCGCATTACGTTTGTTTTTTCGGACCTGTTCACTGCCTCACCCCTTCTGAGTATAGCACAACGGAAGGGATGTGTCAACGCTGACAGAAGACAGAAGTGAGAAGACAGAAGTCGGAAGATGGAAGATGGAGGATAGAGGTTGGAAGATAGAGGTATAAGGGATCTTGCGAGCGTTAAGAAAATTTGCAGCAGCGTCCTGCCTTGCTATAAGGAATTCGCTGCGCTCATGCTATTTTTAGACTCCTACCCCCTACCCCCTCTCACATGGGAGGGGGTCATGTTGCTAAAACTTTTGATATCCGCCTGACGGCGGGGGAAATTTGTGCGGAGTCATACTTCGCTAAATGCGTGCACTTTATGTCGGACGTTAAATGTATCATCTTTGCTGTTTCAATGCTTATTTTCTTCCACACCCCCTGCCCCCTCTCCCTCGGGGAGAGAGAGGGGGTTCCACCCCACACCCGGCCGTTCACGTTCGTGAACGGCGCGACCACTCCCCTCGAGGGGAGTGGTACTTGGCAAGGAGGACACTCTTGCAGGTATATTAAAAGCATGAGCAGCGTCCGACCTTGTAAAAGGTATTCGCTTCGCTCATGCTATTTTTAGACTCCTATCCCCTGTCCCCCTCCCACATGGGAGGGGGTTCGTTGCCAAGGTTTAGAATGCCGCCGGCGGGGGAATCTGCGCAGTGCAACACGTCTCTAAAAAGGTGTCAGCCTGCGGCGGGAAAATTGTGACGACTCCGCGCGTTGCTAAAAAGGAATTCGCTTCGCTCATGCTATCTATAGACTCCCTCCCCCTTCCCCCTCCCACATGGGAGGGGGCGCGGTACTACTACTCTGCTGTGCCGCCTGACGGCGGGGCAAATTTGTACGGCGTCATGCTTTGCATATGTCCGCTTTGCGGCGGGCGGCGAAACGGGACACCTTTGACGGTTTCCCCGTTTTTTCCTTCCACACCCCCTGCCCCCTCTCCCTTGGGGAGAGAGAGGGGGTTCCACCCCACACCCGGCCGTTCACGTTCGTGAACGGCGCGACCGCTCCCCTCAAGGGGAGTGGTACTTGGCAAAGAGGACACTTTGGCAGGTATATTAAAAGCATGAGCGGCATCCGCCCTTGCTAAAAGGAATTCGCTTCGCTCATACTATCATTAAGACTCCCTCCCCTACCCCCTCCCACATGGGAGGGGGTATGCATAGCTAAAGCTTTGAACGCCGCCTGACGGCGGGGGAAAGTATGTGAAGGCACGATGCGTCGCTAATAAGGAGTCCGCCTTGCGGCGGACGGCTTATCGCGTCACCTTAGCGGTGACGTGATTACGCCATATCCCCCTCCCCTGCCCCTCCCCGACGGGGAGGGGGGTCGCATCGCTCCGGCTTCAGCTCCTATGAGGGCGCAGCCGCGGCAGCCGTAGGCTGCCGAAACGAAAGGAGCAGGAAAACCGCTTGCGGGTTTTTCTGCTCCATTTCGTTTGCGCGCTTCGCGCGCCGGCTGCGTGCATAAGCTTGTTTTATAGCTGTTCACGCTTCGCAATCGTGAACGATTGATTGCTCGCGTTCACAGATAAAACAAGCGTATGCTCCTATGGCGTGCAACGCCGCACTGCCGAAATAAGGTATTCGCTGCGCGAATGCTATCTATAGACTCCTCCCCCCTGTCCCCCTTTCCACATGGAAAGGGGGAACGCATAACTAAGGCTGGGAGAGTCGCCTGACGGCGAGAGAATTGCCGTCACCTTACCCCAAAATACCCCAAAAAAGCGAAATAAGAGAACTATTGCTCTCTTACTCCGCCATTTACTTGGAACATTATATTAGGAAGATGTCAATCATGAGGGCAGTCGCTTTGCTGTCCTGTATAGTATTATACACATTTGCCGCGATTTGTAAAGGGTAAAAATAGATGAAAATATATCAATTCAACCCGCGATGACCGAAAAGTTGCACAAAAATCCCGCCGCGGCGCTGTGCAAGGTCACGGCGGGAGATGTCATCAGGCGAGTCTTGCCTTAAGGGCGGCGAGCTCGTCGCTCATTTCCTTGGGAAGCTTTTCGCCGAACTTGGCATAGAATTCCTCGATGCCCTTGGCCTCTTCTTTCCAAAGCTCCTTGTCGACCGAGAGAAGTCCGGCGACGGTCTCGGTGGTGATTCCTTCAAGACCCTCGACGTTGATGTCCTCCGGCTTCGGCTCATATCCGATCGGAGTCTCGACGGCGTCGACGGTTCCCTCGCAGCGGTCGATTATCCAGTCGAGGACGCGCATGTTGTCGCCGTAGCCGGGCCAGATGAAGTCGCCGTTGTCGTCGGTGCGGAACCAGTTTACGTTGAATATCTTGGGCGCCTTGTCGCCGAGAATCTTGCCCATTTCAAGCCAATGTGCCCAATAGTCGCCCATGTGGTATCCGCAGAACGGGAGCATCGCCATCGGGTCGCGGCGGACAACTCCGACCGCGCCTGTCGCGGCGGCGGTGGTCTCAGAGGCCATTATCGAGCCGACGAAAGTGCCGTGCTGCCAGTTGAAGGACTGATATACCAGCGGAGCGGTCTTTGCGCGTCTTCCGCCGAAGATGATTGCCGAAATCGGTACGCCCTTCGGGTTGTTGAACTCGGGAGAGATGCAGGGGCAGTTTTCGGCGGGCGCGGTGAAGCGGGAGTTGGGGTGAGCAAGCTTGTTTCCGGCGGCGACGTATTCGGGGCCGTTGACCTTCTCGCCCTTCCACTCGGTCGCGTTGACCGGCGGGTTCTTGTCGAGCTTCTCCCACCAAACCGTCATGTCGTCGTTGTTGATGGCGACGTTGGTGAAGATGGTGTTTTTCCTCGTCGAAGCGAGCGCGTTGAAGTTTGACTTTTCATTGGTGCCGGGGGCGACTCCGAAGAAGCCGTTCTCGGGGTTGATGGCGTAAAGTCTTCCGTCCTCGCCCGGCTTCAGCCAAGCGATATCGTCGCCGACGGTCCAGACCTTATATCCCCTCTTGGTGTATCCCTCCGGGGGAATGAGCATTGCGAGGTTGGTCTTTCCGCAGGCGGACGGGAACGCGGCGGTGACGTATTTAATCTCGCCGTTCGGCTTCTGAATTCCGAGGATAAGCATATGCTCGGCCATCCAGCCTTCGTTCTTACCCTGATACGACGCGATTCTGAGCGCGAAGCACTTCTTTCCGAGGAGGACGTTTCCGCCGTATGCCGAGTTAATCGACCAGATGGTGTTGTCCTCGGGGAACTGTACGATATAGCGCTTTTCGGGGTCGACGTCGGCCTTGGAGTGAAGTCCGCGGACAAAGTCGTCCGACTCGTCGCCGAGGTTCTTGAACGCGTCGGCGCCCATGCGGGTCATAATCGCCATATTGAGGACGACATAAATCGAGTCGGTGACCTCGACTCCGACCTTGGCGAGAGGCGAGCCGATGGGTCCCATCGAATAGGGGATAATGTACATCGTTCTGCCCTTCATGACGCCGTCATACATCGGGGTGAGCTTGGCATACATTTCCTTGGGGTCGCACCAGTTGTTGGTCGGACCGGCGTCCTCTTTTTTGCGCGAGCAGATAAAGGTTCTGTCCTCGACTCTTGCGACGTCGTTCGGCAGAGTGCGGTGATAGAGGCAGCCGGGGAGCTTTTCCTCGTTAAGCTTAATCATCTCGCCGGTCGAAACGGCCTCGTCGCGAAGTCCGTCAAGCTGTGCTTTCGAGCCGTCAATCCAGACGACTTTATCGGGCTTACAGAGGGCTATCATTTCGTCGACCCACTTGTTGACATTGGGATTCTTCGTCAAAGTTGCCATAAAAATACTCTCCTTTTTATATAATATGCTTTAATAAACACCAATCGGAAAGCGGAAATTGACCTTTTGAATTTAATCCAACTTTCCTCGAATACTATTTTATTCCGTGTATGTCAAGATGTCAAGTGGTGAATAATAAATTTCACACAAATTTCAGCCTGACTTCGCAAATACTGAAAATTGACGGCTATAATGTCAAAAAGAATTGGAGGCTTTGTCATGAAATATCTCATAAAGGACACGACCCGCGAGGAGCGGGAGTGGATTGTAAGAAACGGTCTCGGCTGCGACGCGAACGAATGTGAGAGCTGTTCCGCCTGCGGACTCTACGGCGCCGGGAACATGCTCGAGCTCTACGGTCCGTATATCGAGGGACTTAAAGAGCTGAGCGAAATCAACGCCGATTTCCGCGGTGGCGTTGTAAAGTAACCGCCCGTCTTCCGGCAGCTGACTTCTGATTTCTGACTTCTGTCGGAAGTGTCCATTCCGCACGCATTATTAAAAACGTCGCCGATAGGCGACACATCTAAATTCTGACATCTGACTTCTCATTTCTGTATTCTGTCTTGACTTTACCTTTCTTATATGATATACTTGCAACAGATTCAGTCCCACGAAAGGAGAAGTCTGATGAATCCCGCTCTTCACGAAAAGCTGAAAGAGTTAAGCGCCGCCGGACTCATTTCCGGCGGTGAATATACCGTCATTCCCGGTCTTTGCGATGTGCACGTTCATTTCCGCGAGCCGGGATTTTCTTATAAGGAGACAATCCGCTCGGGGAGCATGGCGGCGGCCGCGGGGGGATATACCGATGTCATGACGATGCCGAACCTAAGTCCCGTCCCCGACTCGGTCGAAAACCTTGAAGCCGAGCTCGGGATAATCCGGCGGGACGCGGTAATCGGCGTTCACCCTTACGGCGCAATCACCGTCGGCGAAAAGGGAGAATGTCTTTCGGACATGGCGGGAATGTCGCCGAATGTCGCGGCATTTTCGGACGACGGCCGGGGCGTACAGAGCGCCGAGATGATGGAGGCGGCGATGACCGAGGCAAAGCGCCTCGGAAAGATTATCGCCGCGCACTGCGAGGTCAATTCCCTCCTCGACGGCGGATACATACACAAGGGCGGATATGCCGCCGCGCACGGTCACAGGGGGATATCCTCCGAGAGCGAATGGAGGCAGATTGAGCGGGACATATCCCTCTCGAAAAAGACCGGCTGTCCCTATCACGTCTGTCACATATCGACCGCCGAAAGCGTCGCGCTTATCCGTGCGGCAAAGCGGGACGGCGTCGACATCACCTGTGAAACCGGGCCGCACTACCTTATTCTCGACGACTCCTGTCTTAAAGAGGACGGGCGGTATAAGATGAACCCGCCGCTTCGCTCGAAGCGGGACCGCGAGGCGCTGATTGAGGGTCTTCTTGACGGCACGGTCGACATGATTGCGACCGACCACGCGCCGCACTCCGCCGAGGAAAAGTCGCGCGGACTCGAAAAGAGCGCCTTCGGAATCGTCGGTCTCGAAACGGCGTTCCCGCTGATGTACACCCACTTTGTGCGCACCGGAATCATCACCCTCGAAAGGCTTGTCGAGCTTATGTCGGACAACCCGCGCAGGCGGTTCAATATCCCGCTCGGCGGCGGATATTCGGTCTGGAGTCTCGGCGAAGAATACACCGTCGACCCGTCGGAATTTTTGTCAAAAGGCCGCGCGACTCCGTTCGCGGGCGAAAGGCTATTCGGCATAAACCTTCTCACCGTCTGCGGCGGAGAGGTTGTATACAGAAAGGATTGACATGAAAGAGGCAGTTTTTGAAATCACCGAAAATCGCCCGCTGACCGAGAACGTCTTCAGGATGGTTCTTTCGGGAAAAGAGGCGGAAACGCTCCGCCCGGGGCAGTTTGTGAACATCAGGCTCGACGGACTCTATCTGCGGCGGCCGATATCGGTCTGCGACGCCGAGGGGGACAGGCTGACGCTTATATATAAGGTTGTCGGAAAGGGCACCGATTTGATGTCGAAGATGACCGGCGGGCGGCTGAGTCTTCTTGTCGGACTCGGAAACGGATATGACCACGAAAAATCTGGCGGCTCTCCCCTGCTGATTGGCGGAGGGGTCGGCGTCCCGCCGCTCTATATGCTCGCAAAGGAGCTTAAAAGGTCGGGAAAGGACGTCGGGGTCGTCCTCGGGTTCAGCACCAAATCCGAGGTGTTCTATGAAGACGAATTCCGCGCGCTCGGCTGTTCGGTGACGGTCGCGACCGCCGACGGGTCATACGGAAAAAAAGGCTTCGTGACCGACGCGCTCCCCGAAAAATACAGCTATGTATATACCTGCGGTCCCGAGCCGATGCTTCGGGCGGTATACGCGAAAATCACGACCTCGGGGCAGTTCAGCTTTGAGGAGCGAATGGGCTGCGGCTTCGGGGCGTGCATGGGCTGCAGCTGTAAAACCGTCACGGGATATAAGCGAATCTGCCGCGACGGTCCGGTTCTTGAAAAGGAGGAGATTTTATGGCAGACACAAGGGTGAACCTCTGCGGAATCGAGCTTTCAAACCCGATTATCCCCGCGAGCGGCACTTTCGGCTACGGCTATGAATTCGCCGAGCTTTATGACATAAACGTCCTCGGGAGCTTTTCATTCAAGGGCACTACCCGCGAACCCCGCTTCGGAAACCCGACCCCGCGGATTGCAGAAACGCCGTCGGGAATGTTGAACGCCGTCGGACTCCAGAATCCGGGCGTCGAAAAGGTCATCTCGGAGGAGCTTCCGAGGATGAGCCGTGTCTTTCACAAAAAGGTCATGGCGAATGTCAGCGGATTTTCGGTCGACGACTATGTCTATACCGCGTCGAGGCTGTCCGAATGTGAACAGGTCGGGTGGATTGAGCTGAATATAAGCTGTCCGAACGTCCACGGCGGCGGAATGAGCTTCGGCACCGACCCGAAATCCGCCTCGGAGGTCACGGCGGCGGTCAGAAGAGCGGTCAGAAAGCCGCTTATCGTAAAGCTGACCCCGAATGTCGGGGACATCGCCGAGATGGCTCTCGCCTGTGAATCCGCGGGTGCGGACGGCATAAGCCTTATAAACACGCTTCTGGGAATGAGAATCGACCTGAGAAAGCGCCGTCCGCTCCTGAAGAACACGACCGGCGGACTCTCGGGACCGGCGGTATTCCCTGTGGCGCTGAGAATGGTGTATCAGACCGCGAAGGCGGTAAAAATTCCGGTCGTCGGAATGGGCGGAGTCGCGAGCGCCGAAGACGTCATCGAGATGATGCTCGCCGGGGCGACGGCGGTCGAGGTCGGCGCCGAAAACCTCGTCAATCCATACGCCTGCCGCGACATCGTCGAAGCGCTTCCGGGCGCGATGGAAAAATACGGAATAAATAAATTGACCGATATAATAGGAGGGGCACTTTAATGGGAAAAGACGTTATCATCGCCTGCGACTTTTCGAGCGGAGAAAAGACGCTCGAATTCCTCGACCGCTTCAAGGGGAGGAAGCCGTTCGTGAAAATCGGCATGGAGCTCTACTATGCCGAGGGTCCGTCAATCGTAGAAAAAATCAAAAACCGGGGGCATAAAATCTTCCTCGATTTAAAGCTCCACGACATTCCGAACACCGTTAATAAAGCGATGTCGGTGCTGTCGCGGCTCGACGTCGACATGACTAATCTTCACGCCTCCGGCGGGTCTCAGATGATGAAGGCGGCGCTCGAGGGACTGACCCGCCCCGACGGCTCGCGCCCGATTCTTATCGCGGTGACGCAGCTGACCTCGACCGATTCGGCGACTCTCAGGGACGAATTACTGATAGAAACTCCGATGGCGGAGACGGTGAAGAGATACGCCGAAAACGCGAAGAATTCGGGACTTGACGGCGTCGTCTGCTCCCCTCTCGAGGCCGAGGCGGTTCACGGATACTGCGGTGCAAAATTCCTGACCGTGACCCCCGGGGTCCGCTTTACCGACGGCGACATCGGCGACCAGAAGCGGGTCATGACCCCGGCGGAAGCAAAGAAAGCCGGCTCGGACTATATCGTCGTGGGCCGTCCGATTACAGCCGCGGAAGACCCCGTCGCGGCGTATGAGAGATGCGTAAAAGATTTCGTAGATTAAATATTTCGGAGGAGATACAATGGAGAGCTACAAGAGAGAATTCATCAATTTTCTGAAGGACGCCGGAGTCCTTAAGTTCGGCGACTTCACCGCGAAGAGCGGCCGCAAAATCCCCTATTTCATCAATGCCGGCGACATCAAGACCGGGGAACAGATTGCGCGGCTCGGCGAGTTCTATGCCCGGGCATATTCCGAGCACGTCGGGAAAAAGCGCTGCGTCCTCTTCGGTCCGGCATATAAGGGTATCCCGATTGCGGTTTCGAGCGCCGTTGCGCTGTCGAAAATAGGAATCGACGCGCCGTTCTTCTTCAACCGCAAGGAGGCCAAGGACCACGGCGAGGGCGGCGTCCTTGTCGGATATGTCCCGAATGAGGGCGAGGAAATCGTCATCACCGAGGACGTTATAACCGCCGGGACCGCGATTCGCGAGAGCATGGAAATCCTTAAGGCCGTCGAGGGGGCAAAGGTCGCGGCATGTCTTATCATGGTTGACAGATGCGAAAAAGGGCGCACCGAAAAGTCGGCGATGAGCGAAATCGAGGAGGAATTCGGCTTCCCGGTTTACTCGGTCGTCAACGTGTACGACATCATCGAATACCTTGAGGAAGACCCCGCGAACGCCGAAAACGTCGAGAGAATAAAAAATTACCTTAAAGTGAACGGAGCCGAAAGATGAGAAGCCTTATTGATATCTTAGAGCTGTCGGTCGACGAAATTGAAGAGCTTATTTCGACCGCAAACGACATTATCGCGAACCCCGCGAAATACTCCGAGAAGTGCCGCGGCAAAAAGCTTGCGACGCTGTTCTTCGAGCCGTCGACCCGCACAAGGCTGAGCTTTGAGGCGGCGATGTATGAGCTCGGCGGAAACGTCCTCGGATTCTCGGAGGCACAGTCGTCGTCGGCGTCGAAGGGAGAAAGCGTCGCCGACACCGTCAAGGTCGTCAGCTGCTATGCCGACATAATCGCGATGCGCCACCCGAAGGAGGGCGCGCCGCTCGTTGCGTCGCTCAACGCGACCGTCCCGGTCATCAACGCCGGCGACGGGGGGCACTTTCACCCGACACAGACCCTCGCCGACCTCCTCACAATCCAGCGCGAAAAGGGCGGATTCAACAACCTCACCGTCGGATTCTGCGGCGACCTTAAATTCGGCAGGACGGTCCACTCGCTGATTAACGCCCTTTCGAGATATAAGGGGCTAAAGGTCGTGCTCATCTCGCCGGAGGAGCTTAAGCTCCCGAGCTACGTCAAGAGCGAGGTCCTTAAGCCGGCGGGGATTGAATATGTCCAGACGACGAGCCTCGAGGACGTCATGCCCGAGCTCGACATTCTCTATATGACGAGGGTCCAGCGCGAGAGGTTCTTCAACGAGGAGGATTATTTAAGGCTGAAGGACAGCTATATCCTGACCCCGGACAAGCTTATCAACGCTAAACCCGACCTTTCAATCATGCACCCGCTGCCGAGGGTCAACGAAATCTCGGTCGAAATCGACAGGGACCCGAGGGCGTGCTACTTCAAACAGGTGCTCAACGGAAAATATATCAGAATGGCGCTTATATTAAAGCTGCTCAAAGAAGCCGGCAGTATTGACTGAGGAGGACGGATATGAACATTGATTCAATCAAGAACGGAATCGTCATCGACCACATTCCCGCCGGGCGCGGAATGAAGCTGTATGAGCTTTTGGGACTCGGAAAGCTCGACTGCCCGGTCGCAATCATCAAGAACGCGAACAGCTCGGCGATGGGAAGAAAAGACATCATCAAAATCGACGCGGATATCCCCGTGAACCTCGACATAATCGGCTATGTCTCCCCGAACGTCACGATTAACATCATCCGCGACGGAAAGCTTTGCGAGAAGAAGTCGATCGGCCTGCCGACGACGCTGACTAACGTGATAAAGTGCAAGAATCCCCGCTGCATCACCTCGACCGAGCAGGAGCTGGCGCACGTTTTTCGGCTCGAAAGCGCCGAGGGGCGGGTTTACCGCTGCATATACTGCGACACAAAGGCGGATTGAGTCGGTTTTTCGGCATATGCCCCAATTAAAGCCTGTTTATGACAGCTTTTTTTGGTTTGACTTTAGTCCGCGCGGGTGGTATACTTTATATATAAGATGTGCCTTACGACTGACGGATAATCGCGGAAGACCGCGGTGGAGTAAGGTTACCCGAAGCCGACCGTCTGGGCGCACTTAAGCTTTTTGCTTAGGCGCCCTTTTGCTTTTTCAGAATAAAGTATTAAAACTAAGGAGAAAAGCGATGAAAAAAGTTGGAATTATCATGGGAAGCGACAGCGACCTCCCGATTCTCCGCAAGACCGCGTCAACCCTTAAGTCACTCGGAATCCCCTATGAGACACACGTCTACTCGGCGCACAGAACGCCCGCCGAGGCGCGCGACTTTGCGGTATCGGCGCGGAGCAAGGGGTTCGGGGTCATTATCTGCGCGGCGGGAATGGCGGCGCACCTTGCGGGTGCGATTGCCGCGAACACAACCCTGCCGGTAATCGGCATACCCTGCAAATCGAACACATTGGACGGCATTGACGCCCTTCTTGCGACAGTGATGATGCCCTCGGGAATCCCGGTGGCAACGGTCGCCATAGACGGCGGAGTCAATGCCGCGCTTTTAGCGGCGCAAATCCTCGCGGTCGAGGACGCATCGCTCGCCGAAAAGCTCGACAATAAGCGCATAAGCGACGCCGAAGCCGTCCTTAAAAAAGACGCTTCGATTGCCGAGCGGATTGAAGAACAGTAATCAAAGGCAATTATATATAATTACGCAACAGGAGGAATCACCATGGAAAAAACGGTTCAGCTTTACGAAGGAAAGGCAAAGAAGGTCTTTGCGACCGAAGACCCCAATCTCGTCATCGTCTCTTATAAGGACGACGCAACCGCCCTCGACGGTCTCAAAAAGGGCACCATCGCCGGCAAGGGCGCAATCAACAACAGAATGTCGAACTATATCATGAAGCTCCTCGAAAAGAACAGTGTCCCGACGCACCTCGTCGAAGAGCTCAACGACCGCGAGACGGTCGTGAAAAAGGTCTCGATTGTCCCGCTCGAGGTCATCATCAGGAACATCTCGGCCGGAAGCTTTGCGAAGCGCTACGGCGTCGAGGAGGGAATCGTCTTCGCCGAGCCGACGATTGAATTCTCTTATAAGAACGACGACCTCCACGACCCCCTCATCAACAGCTATCACGCCGTCGCCCTCGGACTCGCGACAAAGTCAGAAATCGAAGAAATCAAGGCTATGGCATTCAAAGTCAACGAGGTCATGAAGGAATATTTCAAGGGTCTCGGGGTCACGCTCGTCGACTTCAAGCTCGAATTCGGAAAGACCGCCGACGGAAAAATCGTCCTCGCCGACGAAATTTCTCCCGACACCTGCCGCTTCTGGGATTCAAAGACCAACGAAAAGCTCGATAAGGACCGCTTCCGCCGCGATATGGGCGGAGTTGAGGACGCATACAACGAAATGATGCGCCGCGTTTTCGGAGAATAATCCGCCGAAAGAGGAGTTTTATGGAAAATGTAATTCATGAAGAATGTGGCGTCTTCGGGGTATTCTCCCCCGACACCAAGGATGTCGCCTCGCTTTGCTACTACGGCCTCTTCGCCCTCCAGCACAGGGGACAGGAGTCTGCCGGAATCGTCGTCAACGACGACGGCGTTTTTAACTATCTCAAGGACACCGGCCTTGTGAGTCAGATATTTGATGCCGAGCGGCTTTCAAAGCTCGGTCCCGGAAACATGGCTGTCGGTCACGTCAGATACGGCACCACCGGCAGCGGCGACCGCAAGAACGCACAGCCGATTGTCGTTAATCACCTTAAAGGAAACATGGCCTTGGCGCACAATGGAAACCTCGTCAACTCGTATGAGCTCAGGACCGAGCTCGAGGAACAGGGTTCGATTTTTCACTCCACCTCCGACACCGAGGTCATCGCCTATGTCATCACAAAAGAGCGGCTTCACACCAAGAACATCGAGGACGCGGTATGCGAGGCTTTGGGGCGGCTCGAGGGCGCCTACTCGCTGATTATCATGTCGCCGTCGAAGCTTATCGCCGCCCGCGACCCGCACGGCTTCCGTCCCCTTTGCTACGGACAGCGCGACGACGGTACATATATTATCGCCTCCGAGACCTGTGCGCTCGACGCCGTAAACGCGCGGTTTATCCGCGAAATCGAGCCGGGCGAGGTCGTCACCATAACGAAGGACGGGATTAAGTCCAACCGCGAGCACTGCGGCGGGAAAAAGTCGTTCTGTGTCTTCGAGTACCTCTATATCGCGCGGCCGGATTCAATCTGTGAGGGCTGCTCGGTCCATGCCGCAAGAATCAGGGCCGGCGAGCTTCTTGCCGAGGCATATCCGATTGACGCCGACATCGTCGTCGGCGTGCCGGACAGCGGAACCGACGCTGCAATCGGATATTCCCACCGCTCGGGGATTCCCTATGACATCGGACTCATCAAGAACAAGTACATCGGGCGGACCTTCATCGCCCCCGCACAGGGTCTTCGCGAAGAGATGGTCTCGATAAAGCTCAACGTCGTCAGACCGGTCATCGAGGGAAAGAGAGTCATTCTCGTCGACGACTCGATTGTCCGCGGCACCACCTGCGCAAAAATCGTCAAGCGGCTCCGCGAGGGCGGCGCGGCCGAGGTCCATCTTCTGTCATCGGCGCCGAAATACCTCAACCCCTGTTACTACGGCGTCGACATCGACACGCGCGAAACGCTTATTGCCGCGAATCACCCGACCGAGGAGATTGCGAAAATCGTCGGCGCGGATTCGATTCACTTCCTAAGCATCGAGGACGTAAAGAAGATTACCGGCGGCGACGGCACCGGATTCTGCTATGCCTGCTTCGACGGACTTTATCCCACAAAGACGCCGACAAACGCCGAAAAGAGCCGTTTTGAAAGAAAAATAAGCACCAACCCGAAATTTGCTGACAGATATAAGTGAGGTAACTTATGGAAAAGAGTTTTTCTGAGAGCTACAGAAGCGCGGGAGTCGACATCACCGCGGGATACCGCTCGGTCGAGCTGATGAAGGCCGACATAAAGCGCACCGCGACCGGCGGCGAGGTCTCTGGAATAGGCGGCTTCGGCGGTCTCTTCCTCCCCGACCTCTCGGGAATGAAGGAGCCGGTTTTGGTCAGCGGCACCGACGGCGTCGGAACAAAAATCGCCCTCGCGATTATGCTCGACAAACACGACACCGTCGGCATCGACTGCGTCGCGATGTGCGTGAACGACATCATCTGCTGCGGCGCAAAGCCTCTGTTCTTCCTCGACTACATCGCCTGCGGACAAAACGTCCCCGAGAAGATTGCCGCAATCGTAAAGGGCGTATGCGACGGCTGCGTCGACGCCGGCTGTTCCCTCATCGGCGGCGAGACCGCCGAGCACCCGGGAATGATGCCGAAGGAGGACTATGACCTTGCGGGGTACTGCACCGGCATCGTCGACAGGGAAAAGATTATCGACAACACGACTATGACCGTCGGCGACGCGGTAATCGCGCTCCCCTCTTCGGGAGTTCACTCGAACGGCTTTTCGCTCATAAGAAAGGCGCTCGACATCCAAAACGCCGACCTTCGCTCGCCCGTCCCCGAGCTCGGCGGAAAGAGCCTCGGCGAAACCTTGCTGACTCCGACTAAGATTTATGTCAGGCCGGTGCTCCGGCTTCTTGACGAAGTGAGCGTCAGGGGGATATCGCACATCACCGGCGGCGGGTTCTATGAAAATATCCCGAGGAGTATTCCCGACGGACTCTGTGCGAAAATCGACAAGTCCGCGCTCAGGATTCCGCCGATATTCGGACTGATTCGCGAAAAGGGAAATATCCCCGAGCGCGATATGTTCAACACCTTTAACATGGGCGTCGGAATGAGCGTCGTCGTCCCGAGGGAGAGCGCCGAGCGCTCGCTCGAAATCCTCAAGGACAGCGGGATTGACGCATATGTCATCGGCGAAATCGTCGCCGGTGAGGACAAGATTGTGATAGAATAAGCGGGTGCGTTATGGCCGAAAAGATAAGGATAGCGGTGCTTGTCTCCGGAGGGGGCACCAATTTGCAGGCGCTGATTGACGCCGAAGACTCCGGAATTCTGGTCAGCGGCGAAATCGTCTGCGTCATATCCTCGAAGCCGGGGGCATATGCCCTTGAACGCGCCAAGAACGCCGGAATAAAGGCGGTCACGGTCTCGCGGAAGGACTCGGGGAGCCTTGAAGCCTTCGAGGCGGGAATCATCAGGGAGCTCGAGGAATGTCGCGCCGAGGTGATTATCCTTGCGGGGTTCATGTCGATACTGTCCGAGGACTTTACGCGGAGATATTCAAACAGGATAATTAACGTCCACCCGGCGCTTATCCCCTCTTTCTGCGGAAAGGGGTATTACGGACTTCATGTCCACGAGGAGGCGCTCAAAAAGGGCGTAAAGGTCTCGGGCGCGACGGTCCACCTTGTGAACGAAATCTGTGACGGCGGCGAAATCCTCGCGCAGAAGGCGGTACAGGTCCGCGACGGCGACACCCCCGAGACCCTACAGAAAAGAATCATGGAACAGGCGGAGTGGAAGCTTCTGCCCGAGGCGGCCGAAAAGCTCTGCCGCCGGCTTTTAAAGACCAAGCTCCCCGAGCCGCCCGACGTGACCCTTGAAAAGTGGGAGATGTCGGACGCCGCCGTCCTTGCGGAAATTGTCGGAAAGATTGACAGAAAATATCTTTCCGACCGCTTGCCCAATCCGTATACCGAAAAGGACGCCGAATGGTTCATTGCCGAAATGGCGCAGAAGGGCGAAGCAGAAAAGACGGGTGTATTCTCAAAAATCACCGTCGGCGGAAAGGCGGTCGGGAACATCTCGGTCGAAAAGCTCGGCGGCATCGGACAGAAGACCGCGGTCATCGGCTATTTCCTCATACCGGAATATTACGGCCGGGGGATTATGTCGGCGGCGGTAAAGAAAATCTGTGCCGAAGCGTTTGAAAAGCTTGATATACAGCGAATCGAGGGGACGCCCTTTGAGCCGAATATCGCGAGCCGAAGGGTGCTCGAAAAGGCGGGGTTCGAGCTCGAGGGAGTCCTGAGAGACGCATTTTATAAGAACGGAAAGCTTTATAACAAATACATCTACGGACTGACAAAAGGAGATTAAAATGGACATCTATAAGATTAACACCATTAAGGAACTTACCCGCGACCCCTATGTCGGCCGCGGAATCATCGCCGGACTTTCCGAGGACGGAAAGAGCGCCGTTGCCGCGTATTTCATCATGGGAAGAAGCGCGAACAGCCGCAACCGCGTTTTCGCGGAGCATGACGGGGCGGTCTTCACCGAACCCTTCGACGCGTCGAAGGTCGAGGACCCGAGCCTTATCATCTATGCCGCGCTGAGAACGGTCGGAAAAAAGCTTATCGTCACCAACGGCGACCAGACCGACACCGTCGTCGACGGAATACGGCTCGGCTCCGACTTTTCGGGAGCTCTGAGGACCCGCGAATTCGAGCCGGACGCCCCGAATCTCACGCCGAGAATATCCTGTGAGCTCGATTTTTCCGACGGCTTCGGGTATAAGATGTCGATATTAAAGAGCGAGGACGCCGCGGGCTCGGCCTGTGCAAGATATACCTTTGAATACTCGCCGATTGCCGGTCTCGGGCACTTTATTCACACCTATGTCGGCGACGGCAATCCCCTCCCGACGTTTCAGGGCGAGCCGGAAAGGGTTGTGATTCCGAATTCGGCCGACGCCTTTGCCGACGACATCTGGACTAATCTCAACGACGACAACAAGATTTCGCTTCTTGTGCGCTATACCGACCTCGAAACCGGCGCGGTCACACAGAAAATCATCAATAAATACACCAAATAATAAAACAAAAAGGAGAGAGCACTATGTCAAAAGAAGTCCTTCTAAAATACGGCTGCAACCCGAATCAGAAGCCGTCGCGAGTCTATATGGACAACGGCGCAGAGCTTCCGTTCGAGATTTTAAACGGCAAGCCGGGGTATATCAACCTTCTTGACGCGTTCAACTCGTGGCAGCTCGTCAAGGAGCTTAAAGAAGCGCTCGGCCTTCCCGCCGTCACCAGCTTCAAGCACGTCAGTCCGACCTCGGCGGCGGTCGGAATCCCGCTTCCCGAAAAGCTTAAGAAAGCCTGCTTCGTCGACGACATCGACGGACTCGACGACTCCCCTCTTGCGTGCGCATATGCAAGGGCAAGGGGCACCGACAGAATGTGCTCCTTCGGCGACTGGGTCGCGCTTTCGGACGAGTGCGACGTCACGACCGCGCTGATGCTCAAGCGCGAGGTCTCGGACGGCATCATCGCGCCGGCATATTCCCCCGAGGCGCTCGAAATCCTTAAGACAAAGAAAAAGGGCGGGTACACAATATTAAAGATTGATGCGGACTATGTCCCCGACCCGATTGAGCGGAAACAGGTTTTCGGGATTACCTTTGAACAGGGCCGGAACAACTTCAAAATCGACCGCGAGCTTTTAAACAACATCGTCACCAAGAACAAGGACCTCCCCGACAGCGCCGCCCGCGACCTTATCATTTCGCTGATTACGCTTAAGTACACTCAGTCGAACTCGGTCTGCTACGCATATGACGGGCAGGCGATTGGCGTCGGCGCGGGTCAGCAGTCGAGGATTCACTGCACCCGCCTCGCGGGCACAAAGGCGGACACTTGGTTCCTAAGACAGCACGAAAAGGTCCTTTCGCTGCCGTTCAAGCCGGAAATCAAGCGCCCCGACCGCGACAACGTCATCGACGGATACATCAACAAGAACGAAGAGGACGTTTGTGCCGACGGCATCTGGCAGAACTATTTCACCGTCCGTCCCGAGCCGCTGACCGACGCCGAAGCGAGGGCATATCTCGACTCAATCACCGGCGTTTCGCTCGGGTCAGACGCTTTCTTCCCGTTCGGGGACAACATTGAGCGCGCAAAGCGCTCGGGCGTAAGCTATGTCGCCGAGCCGGGCGGCTCGATTCGCGACGACGCGGTCATCGAAACCGCCGACAAATACGATATGGTCATGTCGTTCACCGGCATGAGGCTCTTCCATCACTGATTTACGGAGGTATTCTTATGGACTTTAAGGAACTGATGCAATACGACAGCGAGGTTTACGAGGCAACCGCGCGGGAGCTCTCCCGCCAGCAGCACAATATTGAGCTGATTGCCTCCGAAAACATCGTCTCAAAGGGCGTGCTCCTTGCCGCCGGAACCGTTCTCACAAACAAATATGCCGAGGGATATCCCGCGCACCGCTACTACGGCGGCTGTCAGTATGTCGACGAGGTCGAGGAGCTTGCCCGCCAGCGCGCGTGTCAGCTTTTCGGCGCAGAGCACGCCAACGTACAGCCTCACAGCGGCGCTTCGGCGAACCTTGCGGTATTCTTCGCGCTCCTGCAGCCGGGGGACACCGTCCTCTCGATGAGCCTTGCTCACGGCGGACATCTTTCACACGGCTCGCCGGTGAACATCTCGGGAAAATACTTTAAAATCGTCCCCTACGGCGTAAGCGCCGAGACCGGAAGAATCGACTACGACGAGGTCGAAAGGCTCGCCTTTGAGCATAAGCCGAAGCTTATCCTCGCCGGCGCGTCGGCATATCCGAGGGAAATCGACTTCAAGCGCTTCGCCGAAATCGCGAAGAAGGTCGGCGCGTACCTTATGGTCGACATGGCGCACATCGCGGGACTTGTCGCCGCGGGCCTCCACCAGAACCCGGTACCCTATGCCGACGTCGTCACCACCACCACGCACAAGACGCTCAGAGGTCCGAGGGGCGGAATGATTCTCTGCAAGGAGGAATACGCAAAGGCGATTGACAAAGCCATCTTCCCCGGGATTCAGGGCGGCCCGCTTATGCACATCATCGCGGCAAAGGCGGTCGCGTTCAAAGAGGCGCTTCAGCCGGAATTCATGCTCTATCAGCAGCAGATTGTGCGCAACGCGGCAAAGCTCGCCGAAGGACTTAAGTCCCGCGGGTTCAACCTTGTCTCGGGCGGCACCGATAACCACCTTATGCTCATCGACCTCCAGAATTTCGGCATCACCGGAAAGCAGTATGAGCACAATCTGGACGAAGTGCACATCACCGCAAACAAGAACGCAGTCCCTAATGACCCGCAGAGTCCGTTCATCACCAGCGGCCTGAGAATCGGCACCCCGGCGGTCACCTCGCGCGGCTTTAAGGAGCCCGAGATGGAAAAGATTGCCGGCTGGCTCTATGACACCGTCACCGACTTCGAGGGCACAAGGGAGCGGGTCAGCGAAGAAGTGCAGCAGCTTTGCGCGCAGTTCCCGATATACGGCGACTGCTGCTGAAAATAAGATATAGGAGCGACTGACATGAATATTTTGGTCGTTGGCGGCGGTGGCCGCGAACACGCTATCATTAAAAAGCTTCGGGAAAACCCGACCGTCGAAAGGATTTTCTGCCTTCCCGGAAACGGCGGAATCGCCCGCGACGCCGAGTGCTTTGCGATTTCCTCGACCGACATTCCCGCAATCGTCGAATTCGCGAAGACCCACCCCGTCGACTATGCCGTTGTGGCACAGGACGACCCGCTGGTGCTCGGCTGTGTCGACGAGCTTAACTCAATCGGAATCCCCTGCTTCGGTCCCGACAAAAAGGCCGCAATCATCGAGGGGTCAAAGGTCTTCTCGAAGAATTTCATGAAGAAATACAACATTCCGACCGCCGAATACGAGGTCTTCGACGACCCCGAAAAGGCGCTTGAATACCTTAAGACTGCGAGGATTCCGACCGTCGTAAAGGCCGACGGTCCCGCGCTCGGAAAGGGCGCCCTTGTCTGCATGACCCGGGACGACGCTTTCTGTGCCGTCCGCGAGATTATGGAGGACAAAAAGTTCGGCGCAAGCGGCGACAGAATCGTCATCGAGGAATACATGACCGGTCCCGAGGTGACCGTTCTCTCGTTCACCGACGGCGAAACGGTCGTCCCGATGGTGTCGTCGACCGACCATAAGCGCGCCCTCACCGGCGACCTCGGTCTCAACACCGGCGGAATGGGCACCGTCGCCCCGAGTCCTTATTATACGAAAGAGGCCGAAAAGCTTGCGCTCGAAAGGATTATCCTCCCGACGGTCGCGGCGATGAAGGCCGAGGGGCGGCCTTTTAAGGGGTGCCTCTATTTCGGTCTGATGATAACCGCCGACGGCCCGAAGGTAATCGAATATAACTGCCGCTTCGGCGACCCGGAGACACAGGTCGTGCTCCCGCTTTTAAAGTCCGACCTCCTCGAAATAATGCTCGCGACGACCAACGGAACGCTCGGGGACACAAGGGTCGAGTTCTCGGACGGCGCGGCATGCTGCGTTATCATGGCGTCGAAGGGATATCCCGAAAAATATGAAAAAGGGTTTGTGATAACCGTCCCCGACGAGCTTTGGGACAGCGTTTACATCGCCGGGGCCGCCCTCGACAACGGGCGCTTAAAGACCTCGGGCGGACGCGTTCTCGGCGCGGTTGCCGTCGAGGATAACCTTAGAAAAGCGGTTGACAGCGCGTACGAAAAAGTTAAGATGATTCACTTTGAGAACGCTTATTACAGGACAGATATCGGCAAAAAAGCGCTTGCGGCGCAAAATGAGGTGTAAAAATGGTATACAGAATATTCGTCGAAAAAAAACCGGAGCTTGCCAACGAGGCAAAGTCGCTTTTTTCGGACATCAGGAACCTTTTGCTCATCGACAGCGTCGAAAGCGTCAGGATTCTGAACCGCTATGACGCGGAAAACATCACCCGCGAGCTTTTTGACTATTCGGTGAAAAACGTATTTTCGGAGCCTCAGCTCGACGTCGCAACCGAAACCCTCTCGGCCGACGGCGCGACCGTCTTCGCGGTGGAGTATCTCCCGGGACAGTTCGACCAGAGGGCCGACTCCGCCGCCCAGTGCATACAGATTATATCGCAGGGCGAGCGCCCGCTTATCCGCTCCGCAAAGGTGTACTGCCTCTACGGGAAGATTTCGGAGACCGAGCTTTCGGAGATTAAAAAATACGTCATCAACCCGGTCGAGGCGCGCGAGGCGTCGCTCGAAAAGCCGGATACGCTCGTCGTCAAATACGTCATTCCGACCGAGGTCAGGACGCTCGACGGCTTTATCGACCTCGACAGGGCGGGTCTTGAAAAATTCGTCGCCGACTACAGCCTTGCGATGGACGCCGACGACATCGAGTTCTGTCAGAAGTATTTCCGCTCGGAACACCGCGACCCGACCGTCACCGAAATCCGCATGATTGACACATATTGGTCCGACCACTGCCGTCACACCACATTCCTGACAATAATCGACGGAGTTAAGTTCGACGACCCGCTTTTACAGAGCGCGTATGACGAATACCTGAGGGTCAGGGAAGAAATCAGCACAAAGAAGCCGATTTGTCTTATGGACCTCGCGACCGTCGCGGTAAAATATCTCAAAAAACAGGGGAAGCTCCCGAAGCTCGACGAGTCGGAGGAAATCAACGCCTGTACCGTCAAAATCGAAATCGAGGCGGACGGCAAAAAAGAGCCTTGGCTTCTCCTCTTCAAGAACGAGACGCACAATCACCCGACCGAAATCGAGCCGTTCGGCGGAGCGGCGACATGTATCGGCGGGGCAATCCGCGACCCGCTTTCGGGGCGGAGCTATGTTTACGGCGCGATGAGAGTCACCGGCGCCGCCGACCCGACGGTCCCCGTCTCGGAGACAATTCAGGGAAAGCTGCCCCAGCGAAAGCTTGTCACGACCGCCGCCGCGGGATATTCTTCATACGGCAACCAAATCGGGCTTGCGACCGGAATCGTCGACGAGCTTTATCACCCGGGATATGCCGCAAAGAGGCTTGAAATCGGCGCGGTCATCGCCGCAACACCCCAGGAGAACGTCAGGCGCGAGGTTCCCGCTCCCGGCGACGTCGTAATCCTCCTCGGCGGTTCGACCGGACGCGACGGAATCGGCGGCGCGACGGGGTCGTCGAAGGCCCATAACGCGCACTCGGTCGAGACCTGCGGCGCGGAGGTCCAGAAGGGAAATGCACCCGAAGAGAGAAAGCTTCAGAGGCTGTTCCGCAGCGCCGAGGCCTCCCGCCTTATAAAGCGCTGCAACGACTTCGGCGCGGGCGGCGTCTCGGTCGCCATCGGCGAGCTTGCCGACGGACTTGTCATCGACCTCAACGCCGTGCCGAAGAAATATGACGGCCTCGACGGCACCGAGCTCGCCATCAGCGAGTCGCAGGAGAGAATGGCGGTTGTCGTCGACCCGAAGGACGTCGCGAGGTTCCTTGAAATCGCGAAGAGCGAGAATTTGCAGGCATGCCCCGTCGCGGTCGTACAGGACGACCCGAGGCTGGTCATGAACTGGAACGGAAAGAAAATCGTCGACCTCTCCCGCGAATTCCTCAACTCGAACGGCGCGGAAAAGCACATTACCGCCGCCCCCGCCGCTCCGCATCTCATCAAAAAACCGATTCTCGGAAGCTTCTCCGAGAACATGAAAAAGCTCGCCGGCGACCTTAACATATGTTCAAAGAGGGGTCTCTCCGAGCGCTTTGACTCGACAATCGGCGCCGGAACCGTCCTTATGCCGTTCGGCGGAAAGAATCAGCTCACGCCGATACAGGCGATGGTTCAGCTCATCTCGGTCGAGAAGAAGCACACCGACGACTGCTCGTTCATGGCTTGGGGATACGACCCCTACCTCACCGAGCAGAGTCCCTATCACGGCGCATACAGCGCGGTCGTCGAGTCGGTGTCGAAGCTTATTGCCACCGGCGCTGACTTCAACGACGTCTACCTCACCTTCCAGGAATACTTCGAGCGCCCGGGCAGCGACCCGAAGCGCTGGGGCAAACCGCTATCCGCCCTCCTCGGCGCGTTCAGGGCACAGCTTGAGCTCGGAATCGGCGCCATCGGCGGCAAGGACTCGATGAGCGGAAGCTTCGAGAACCTCGACGTTCCGCCGACGCTCGTAAGCTTTGCGGTGACGACCGGCAAGACCGCCGACGTCGTCTCCCCCGAATTCAAGGCGGGAGGTCACCGCGTCGCCCTGATTGCCCCCGAGTACGACGAAAACGGTCTCCCGAAGACCGATTCCCTCTTGGCGGTCTATGACAGGGTCACCTCGCTGCTCCGCTCGGGAAAAGCCGTCGCGGCGTATACCCCCTGCATGGGCGGCATCGCTGAGGCAGTCCTTAAAATGTCAATCGGAAACGGCATCGGCTTTGAATACGCCGACGTCACGCCCGAGTTCATCTTCGACCGCCGCACCGGCGCGTTCATCGTCGAGACGGCCGACGAAGCCGTCGGCACAACCGTCGGATATACGACCGACGAACCGATTATAAGCTATAAGTCCGAAAAGCTCCCGCTCGGCGAGCTGTTAAAGATTTATGAGGACAGGCTCGAGGGCGTCTACAGCTGCAACATCGAACAGGGCGGAAAGGATATCCCGAACATCAGCTTCGACGGCAGAAGCCGCAAGTCCCCCGCCGTTAAGACCGCGCGTCCGAAGGTCCTTATCCCCGCGTTCCCGGGCACCAACTGTGAATACGACACCGCAAAGGCGATGCGCGACGCGGGCGCCGACCCCGAAATCGCCGTCATCAAAAACCTCTCCTCGGCTGACATCGCCGAGAGCGTCGAAAAATTCGCCGAAAGCCTCAGAACCGCGCAGATGGTGTTTATCCCCGGCGGCTTCTCGGGCGGCGACGAGCCGGACGGCTCGGCCAAGTTCATCTGTGCGTTCTTCCGCAACCGCGATATCCGCGACGGCGTCACCGAGCTGCTCAATAAGCGCGACGGACTCATCGGCGGAATATGCAACGGGTTCCAGGCGCTTGTGAAGCTCGGTCTTGTGACCTTTGGGGAAATCCGCGACGCCGACCCCGAATTCCCGACGCTCACCTTCAACACCATCTCCCGCCACCAGTCGCGGATTGTGAGGACGCGGATTGCGTCGAACAAGTCGCCGTGGCTCAAAAACGTCAACGTCGGAGACATCATCAGCGTCCCGATTTCACACGGCGAGGGAAAATTCATCGCCTCGGAGGAAATGATTAAAAAGCTCATCGAGAACGGACAGGTTGCGACGCAGTACGTCGACCTTGACGGCAACGCCACCTCGGACGTTCACTTCAACCCGAACGGCTCGGCATACGCCATCGAGGGAATCACCTCGCCCGACGGCCGCGTCTTCGGCAAGATGGGGCACTCGGAGCGCTTTGCGAACGGTCTTTATAAAAACGTCCCCGGAAACTATGACATCGGAATGTTCCGGGCGGCGGTCGAATATTTCAGGTAAATTTTATGAAAAACAGATGCGCGGGGCGTGTCCTTGTGCATCTGTTTTGTAAGGTTATACAAAGTTTTTTAAATCGCGGATATCCGCTTGACTTTATCCTGCTACTATGATATCATAATACCACGACGCATTAACACACTAAAGCTATCGGAGTGATAAAATGAACTACGCACAAAACCGGCTTCACGAAAAGCTGAGGACGGTATTCGAGACGGCGGGTTATCGCCGGTATAAGATGTCGAAATTCGAGGAATACGACCTATACGCCAAAAACAAGGACTTTTTGGTGTCCGAAAACGTCCTGACGTTCACCGACCTCGACGGGCGGCTTATGGCGCTAAAGCCCGACGTGACGCTGTCGATTGTGAAGAACAGCGCTGCCGAAGGCGTCGAAAAGGTCTATTACCACGAAAACGTCTACCGCGCGTCGAACGGAAGCCTTGGGTTCAGGGAAATCGCACAGGCGGGTCTCGAGTGCATCGGCGACGTCGACGAATACTGTGTCTGCGAGGTCCTCGGACTTGCCGCGAAGAGCCTTTCGGCAATCAGCGACAGCCACGAGCTCGACGTCTCGCACCTCGGAATCCTCTGCGAGCTGACCGACCGCGCGGGACTCGACGCCGGCGCAAAAAAAGAGCTTCTCCGCCTCTTCGGCGAAAAGAACACCGGCGAGCTTAAAAAGCTTTTGGAGCGCGAATCGGTCGCGGTGGACTGTGCCGAGCGGCTTATAAAGCTTTCGCAGCTCGACGCCGACACAAAGGACGCCGCCAAGGTCCTCCGCCCGCTTCTTTCGGGATATGTCTCGGAGGACGCGCTCGAGCTGTTCCTGTCGACATGCGACTTCCTGGGCGAAGAGTTCCCCGGCTCGGTTCGGGTCGACTTTTCGGCCGTCGGCGACATCGGATACTACAGCGGCATCTATTTTGTCGGATATGTCGGCGGGGTGCCGTCGGGAGTATTAAGCGGAGGGCAGTACGGCGGACTTATGAAAAAGCTCGGCAAGCCCTCGCGCGCAATCGGTTTTGCAATCTGTCTCGACCTCGTCGACCCGCTTTTCAGCAAGGCCGAGGCCTTCGACGCCGACGTCCTTTTGGTCTATCACGACGCCGACGCAAAGACGGTCTATAAAATCGCCTCAAAGCTTTCGGGCGGTAAAAGGAGCGTACTTTCGCTGAGGGAGGCGCCCGAGGGAATGAGGTTCGGTGAGGTATATAATATCGTCGGAGGTGAAGCGGTCCGTGAACGGTGACATGATTAACGTCGCGCTTCCGAAGGGAAGGCTCGGCGACAACGTATACGACCTTTTTGCGGCGGCGGGATACCGCTGTCCCGAAATCGAGAACCCGGGGCGGAGGCTCACCTTTGAGAATCCCGACGTCGGAATCAGGTATTTCTGGGTGAAGCCGTCGGACGTCGCGATATATGTCGAAAAGGGAGCGGCCGACATCGGCGTTGCCGGGAAGGATATCCTCCTTGAATACAGTCCCGACGTCTATGAGCTTTTGGACGTCGGACTCGGGAGGTGCAGAATGGCGGTCGCCGCGCCGAAGGACTTCCGCGACGACACCCGAAAGACCCTGCGCGTCGCGACAAAGTTCCCGAACATCGCAAAGCGGCATTATTCCTCAATCGGGCGGGACATCGACATCATAAAGCTCAACGGCTCGATTGAGCTTGCGCCGATACTCGGTCTCTCCGACGTTATTGTCGACATCGTCGAGACCGGCGCGACACTTAAGCAGAACAACTTAGAGGTCTTTTCGACCCTCTTCGACATCAGCGCGCGGCTTATCGCCAACAAGGCGAGCTATCGCTTCAAGCGCGGTGAGATACAAAAAATCAAGGACAGTCTTCAGGAGGCAATAAGATGATAAAGATAATCAAGGCGAAAAACGCCGCCGCAAACGAGCTCTTTGAGCGGCAGATACAGACCGCCGACGTCAGCGAGACCGTCGCGGCAATCATTAAAAACGTCAGGGAAAACGGCGACCGCGCCCTCATCGAATACACCGAAAAATTCGACGGCGCGAAAATAAGCTCCCTCGAAGTCGGCAAGGACGAAATCAACGACGCGATGATGAACGTCGGCGTCGATTTTCTCAGCATCATGATGGAGGCCGCAAAGAACATCAGGGCGTTCCATAAAAATCAGGTTCGGCCGGGATTTGTGATGACCGATAAGCCCGGGGTCGTCCTCGGACAGAGGGTACAGCCGCTCGACCGCGTCGGAATATACGTCCCCGCGGGGACGGCGCCGCTCCCCTCGACGGTGCTTATGAACGCGATTCCCGCCGTTCTCGCCGGCTGCCGCGAAATCATCATGGTCACCCCCTGCGGCAAGGACGGGAAAATCATTCCCGAGATGCTCGCCGCCGCGCAGATTGCCGGAGTCACAAGGATATTCCGGGTCGGCGGGGCACAGGCGGTTGCCGCGCTCGCATACGGCACCGAGAGCATCCCCCGCGTCGACAAAATCGTCGGCCCCGGGAACCAGTATGTCGCGGAGGCAAAGAGACAGGTGTTCGGGCGGGTCGCAATCGACATGATTGCCGGTCCGAGCGAAATCCTCATCATTGCGGACAAGTCGGCAAAGCCGGAATATGTTGCCGCCGACCTTCTTTCACAGGCGGAGCACGATAAGCTTGCGACCGCCGTCCTCGTGACCGACTGCGAGGAGCTTGCCGAAAAGGTCGCGAAGGAGCTTGACGCACAGCTTGAAAAGCTCTCGCGCCGCGAAATCGCCTCGGCGTCGATTGAGCGCAACGGTAAAATCATCATCGTCGAAAAGCTTTCGGACGCGATTGCGCTCTCGAACGAGATTGCCCCCGAGCACCTTGAAATCTGCACCGAGTCGCCGTTCGACGTCCTCGCCGAGATAAAGCACGCGGGTTCGGTCTTCTTGGGGCACAGCTGTCCCGAGCCTCTCGGCGACTATTTCGCCGGCCCGAATCACACTCTGCCGACCGGCGGCACCGCCCGGTTCTCGAGTCCCCTCTCGGTCGACGACTTCGTCAAGAAGTCACAGTTCAGCTATTTCTCCGCCGACGCCTTTAAGGACGTCGCCGAAAAGGTCGCCGAATTCGCGAAAAAAGAGGGTCTTACCGCACACGCCGCGAGCGCCGCGATAAGGCTTGAAAAGTGACGGGGTGATAAGATGTCCCGCTTCTTCAACCCCTCCCTCGCCGGTCTCGACCCCTATACCCCGGGGGAGCAGCCGTCGGGCCGAAAATTCATCAAGCTCAACACCAACGAGCCGCCCTGTCCGCCGTCTCCCCTCGCGATTGAATACGCAAAGACCGAGGCGGCGCGCTGTAACCTCTATCCCCCTCTCGACGGCGGCGAGCTGAGATTAAAGCTCGCCGAGCACTACGGCGTATCGCCCGAAGAGGTCGTCGTGACGAACGGCTCGGACGAGGTCCTCAATTTTCTGTTCAAGGCTTTCTGTCACAAGGACAGTCCCGCCGCCTTCGCCGACATCACATACGGCTTTTACAGCGTCTTTGTGGCGCTCAACGGCGTGCCCTTTGAAGAAATCCCGCTCCGCGACGGATTTAAAATCGCGCCGGAGGACTATATCGGCATCAACAAAAACATCTTCATCGCGAACCCGAATGCCCCGACGGGACTTGTCCTTCCGCTATGCGACATCGAAAGGATTGCGGAGTCGAACCCGAACAACATCGTCGTCATCGACGAGGCATATATCGACTTCGGCGGCGAAAGCGCCCTCGGACTGATAAAAAAATACGGGAATCTCGTCGTCGTGCGGACGTTTTCAAAGTCGCGCGCTCTCGCCGGGGGCCGCGTCGGATACGCTTTTGCCCGCCCCGAAATCATCTCGGACATCTATCGGATAATCTATTCAACCAACCCATATAACCTCAGCCGCACCGACATCGCGATGGCGCTCGGCGCGCTCGAGGACGAAGCCTATACTCGCGCTCTCGTCGGCGGAATCATCGAGCAGCGCAGGCGCGCCTCGGAGGAGCTGAAAAGCCTCGGCTTCGAGCTGACCGACAGCTCGGCGAATTTCATCTTCGCGAAGCCGAACGGGATTTCGGCGAAGGAGCTTTATGAGCGGCTCAAGGACCGCGGAATTCTTGTCAGATACTTCGACCGCCCGCGGATATCCGACCGCCTTCGGATTACGGTCGGCTCGGAGGACGAAATGACCGCGCTTATAAGTGCGGCCGCGGAAATAATGAAAGGACGTGACGGAAAATGAGAACAGCCGAAATCAAAAGAAAGACCGCCGAGACCGACATCACCCTGTACCTCAATCTCGACGGAAAAGGCGAGTCCGAAATCAGCTCGGGCGTCGGGTTCATGGACCATATGCTGACGCTTCTGGCGAAGCACGGCGGCTTTGACCTTCGCGTCGACTGCAAGGGCGACACCGAGGTCGACGGTCACCACTCGGTCGAGGACATCGGAATCGCGCTCGGACAGGCGCTCAAATCCGCGCTCGGCGGCAAGGTCGGCATCAAAAGATACGGCTCGGCGCTTATCCCGATGGACGAGGCGCTTATTCAGTCCGCGGTCGACGTCTCGGGGCGGGGATATCTCGGATACCGGCTTGAAATCCCGAGCGAAAAGGTTGGCTGTTTCGACACCGAGCTCGTCGAGGAGTTCTTTATGGCTCTGACCCGCGAGGCGGACATCTGTCTTCACATCGTCGGACTTTCGGGGAAAAATTCCCACCACATCATCGAGGGCGCGTTCAAGTCGGCCGCAAGGTCTCTCCGCGAGGCCGTCGAAATCGACGCGAGATTTTCGGAAAGCCTCCCGTCGACCAAGGGGGCGCTCTGATGCTCGGGATTATCGACTACGGCGTCGGAAACCTCTTCTCGCTCAAAAGCTCGCTCCGCTCAATCGGCGCCGAAGCTGTCATGATTGACAGCGCCGAGGGTCTCGGGCGGGTCGACAGAATTGTCCTCCCCGGGGTCGGGGCGTTCGGCGACGCCGTCGAAAAGCTCCGCCGGACCGGTCTTTTCGACGCGATAAAGCGCGAGGCCGCTTCGGGAAAGCCGATTCTCGGAATATGCCTCGGGATGCAGATGCTTTTTGAGCGAAGCCTCGAATTCGGCGTCCACGGCGGTCTCGGACTGATTAAAGGCGAGGTAAGGCCGATTTCCGAGGTCATACCGGCGGGATATAAGATTCCGCACATCGGCTGGAACGAGCTCGACTTTAAGCCGCACCCGCTGTTTAAATACCTTAAGCGCGGCGACTGCGTCTATTTTGTACATTCATACTATGGCACAAGCTGCCCCTCTGTCATCGCGACGGCAGACTATGGCGCGCCTCTGACCGCCGCCGTCGCGGACAAAAACGTCATGGGGTGTCAGTTCCACCCCGAAAAGAGCGGCCCGGTCGGTCTCTCGATTCTTCGGGCGTTCTGTGAGACAGGAGGATAATATGAAGATTTTTCCCGCCATCGACCTCTTCGGCGGAAAGGCCGTAAGACTGCGCAAGGGCGACTATGCCGCCATGACCGTCTATGGCGAGCACCCCGAGGAGATTGCCGAGGAGTTCAAAAGGCTCGGCGCAAGCTGTATACACATCGTCGACCTCGAGGGCGCAAAGTCGGGGGATACCCCGAATTTCGACGCGATTAAAAAAATCCTCGCCGTCGGCGGACTCTTCTCCGAAATCGGCGGGGGTATCCGCAGCATGCCGGCCGTCGAAAAATACCTCTCGGCAGGGGCGTCAAGGGTGATACTCGGGACAGTGGCTCTTGAGGACGAGGCGTTTTTAGACGCGGCAATCGCGGAATACGGCGAAAAAATCGCCGTCGGCGCCGACGTCAAGGACGGCAACATCGCTGTCCGCGGCTGGCTCGACCGCTCGGACGTCACTCTTTGGGACTTCGCCAAGAAGATGCAGAAAAAGGGCGTCCGCGCGCTTATCTGCACCGACATCAGCCGCGACGGCGAGATGAAGGGCGCGAACCTCGGAATGTATAAGCGGCTAAAAAGCGAGCTCGACATCGAAATAATCGCGTCGGGAGGCGTTTCGTCGCTCGAAGAAATTAAAGTGCTAAAAGAAAGCGGCGTCGGCGGGGCAATCGTCGGAAAGGCTTATTATGAGCATCTTATCGACCTTAAGGACGCCATAGCCGCGGCAGAATGACGGAGGGAAAAATGCTTAAAAAACGTATAATCCCCTGCCTCGACGTCCGCGACGGAAAGGTCACAAAGGGAATAAAATTCAAGGGCAACGCCGACATCGCCGACCCTGTCGAGCTTGCCGGCTTTTACAGCGACAACGGCGCCGACGAGCTTGTCTTCTACGACATCACCGCCTCGGCGGAGGGTCGGGCAATCTTTACCGACGTCTTAAAGCGCGTCGCCGAAACGGTGTTTATCCCGCTGACCGTCGGCGGAGGAATCCGGACCCTCGACGACTTCGACAGGGTTTTAAAGTGCGGTGCGGACAAGGTCAGCGTCAACAGCGGCGCGATTGCCGATAAAACGCTTATAAGAAAGGCCGCCGAGCGCTACGGGAGTCAGTGCGTCGTCATTTCGGCGGACGTTAAGCGCCAAGACGGCGGTTTTCGGGTTTATGGGCGCGGCGGGCGCGACGACACCGGCATCGACGCAAAGGAATGGATTAAATACTGCGTCGGCGAGGGCGCGGGCGAGGTCGTCCTCAATTCGATTGACACCGACGGGGTCAAGGGCGGCTTCGACATCGAAATGCTGAACGAGGTCTGCGGCTCGCTTTCTGTCCCGGTGATTGCGTCGGGCGGCGCCGGCTCGGTCGACGACTTTATCCGGCTCTTCCGCGAGGTCCCATGCGCCGACGCGGGACTTGCGGCGTCGGTCTTTCACTATAAAGAAATCGCGATTCCCGACCTTAAAAGGGCGCTTTTTGAGAGCGGAATCCCGATGAGAATTTAAGGAGATTAGCTATGAACATCAACGACTTGAAATTCGATTCTAACGGACTTATTCCGGCGATTGTCGTCGACAGGACGTCGAAAAAGGTCCTCACCCTCGCGTACATGAACCGCGAAAGCCTCGGTATATCAATCGAAAAGCGGCTTACATGCTTTTGGAGCCGTTCTCGGAACGAGCTTTGGCTTAAGGGCGAGACGAGCGGCAACTATCAGCACATCGTCTCGATAACCGCCGACTGCGACGGCGACGCGCTTTTAGTCGAGGTCGACAAGGACGGCCCGGCCTGTCACCTCGGCGGAGATTCCTGCTTTATAAACAGCGTCTTCGAGATTGAGGAGGCTTCGGAGCCGTTCAGCGTCAAGGGTCTCTATGAGCTTCTTTCGGGCCGAAAGACCTCGCCGAAGGAGGGGTCGTATACGACATATCTCTTTGAGAAGGGCATCGACAAGATTCTTAAAAAGGTCGGCGAGGAGAGCACCGAGGTCATCGTCGCCGGAAAGGGCGGCGACCGCCGCGAGACGGTATATGAGATTGCCGATTTGATGTATCACGTCATGGTGCTGATGGTCGAAATGGGCATCACCCCCGACGAAATCACCGACGAGCTCGCCTCGCGGCACGTCATCGACAAAAAGGTCAAGCAGGAGAAGATGGTATGACCGACCTGCACGTCCATTCGCTTTTTTGCGACGGAAAATCCTCCCCCGAGGACGAGGTCAGGGCGGCGATTGCCAAAGGTGTCGGCGTTCTCGGCATCGTCGCGCACTCGTATGTGCCGTTTGATTCCTGCTGCATCAGGCCGGAAAATGTCGCGCGGTTTATCGGGGAGATGAGCCGCCTTAAGGAGAAATACCGCGGGCAGATTGAGCTTTACTGCGGTCTTGAGGCCGACCTTTATTCGCCCGAAATCCCCGACGGCTTCGACTATACAATCGGCTCGGTGCACTATCTCAAGCACGGCGGGGAGTATATTTCGGTCGACGACACACCTGAGATTCTTGCCGGCATGATTGAGCGGCACTACGGCGGCGACGCGGTCGAATGTGCCGTCGACTATTTCGAGACGGTGAAGCAGCTTAAAGAAATGCGCCCCGACATCATCGGGCACTTTGACCTTATAAAGAAATTCCGCCGGGCGGTCCCGATTGACGAGCACGACGGGCGGTATATTGCCGCGTGGCAGAGCGCCGCGAGGGAGCTTTTGACGCTCGGCGTCCCGTTCGAGATTAACACCGGCGGGATATTGCGCGGCTGGCTTGACGAGCCGTACCCCTCGCGGGAGATTGCCGACTTCATCAAGGCCAACGGCGGCCGCCTTATCCTCTCGAGCGACGCGCACAGCGCAGAGGAAATTGCGTTTGGGTTCGGGGAGTATGGGGAGTGGGAGTAGGCTGAGGCAGCGAGGAGTGGAACGGGCATGAAAAAGAATTCGCGGAGAGGATGCAGATGAGTGTATGCACTGCAACAAACTGTAAAAAAGGATTTGCGAAGCGAATGCTGTTTTCAGTAACTGACGCGGAAAGCGCACTTGCGCACATTAAAATAGAAAGAGCGGCGCCGCACTGCCTATAACAATGAATTCGCTGGCGCTCATACTATTTATAGACTCCTATCCCCTGCCCCCTTTCCACATGGAAAGGGGGAACGCATCGCTATAATTTTGATTGCGCTGGCGCGGGGAACAATTTGTGTGTCACCGCACGTTGCTAATAAGGAGTCCGCCGTTGGCGGGCGGCTCATCGCGTCACCTTGACGGTGACGCGATTACGCCATATCCCCCACCCCTGCCCCTCCCCGGCGGGGAGGGGATGCGGAGAACGCTTGCGCAGGTATATTAAAATCATGAGCTGCGTCATACCTTGCTATATGGTATTCGCTGACGCTCATGCTATTTTTAGACTCCCACCCCCTGCCCCTCCCCGACGGGGAGGGGTGTGTAGGACACTTTCGCAGGTATATTAAAGCATAAGCGCGGCGACCTACCTTACTATAAGGTATTCGCTGCGCGAATGCTATTTATAGACTCCTACCCGTCACAAACCCGACGAAATTCCGGTGTGAGCAAAGCGAAACACACAACGACGCTCACCAAAAGTTATAGTCTTATCAAAGTGTATTGCGTCGTTTGCCTCCCACATGGGAGGGGGTTCTCATAGCTAAGGCTTTGATAGCGCTGACGCGGGGAAAATTTGCATGACGACATTCCTTGTATAAGGTGTCCATTTGCGACGAACGCTAAATGCGTTACCTTTGCAATGATATGCTCTTTTTCTTCTACATCCCCTGCCCGATTAGAGGACAGAAGTGAGATTATCAGAAGTCAGAAGATGGAAGTTAAAGGTTAGATGATAGAAGATAGAATTCTGATTTCTGACCTCTCATATCTGTCTTCTGACCGCGACGGCGCGACCACTCCCCTCGAGGGAGAGTGGTACCGGGCAGGAAGGACACTTCGCAGGTTACAGGAAAATCGTAGCGGCGACGCGCTGCCTTATAAAAGGAATTCGCTTCGCTCATACTATTTTTAGACTCCTATCCCCCTGTCCCCCTTTCCACATGGAAAGGGGGAACGCATAGCTATAATTTTGATTGCGCTGGCGCGGGGGACAATTTGTGTGTCGCCGCACGTTGCTAATAAGGAGTCCGCCTTGCGGCGGACTACTTATTGGCGGCGCATGTCGTCACACAAATTTTCCCCGCCGATAGGCGGCGTTCAAAGCCTTAGCTATGCAGAACCCCCTCCCATGTGGGAGGCAAACGACGCAATACACTTTGATAAGACTATAACTTTTAGTGAGCGTCGTTGTGTGTTTCGCTTCGCTCACACCGACATTTCGTCGGGTCTGTGACAGGTAGGAGTCTGAAAATAGCATGAACGAAGCGAATTCCTTTTAACCCTAGAATTCCACGCAACGCGTGGGGACGAGTATAGCAATAGCGTTGAAATGGAAAGTAAAGCCTCCTTTTGCTAATGTAACGAACCTCGCTGAAAAAGCAAAAAATACATCCGAGATGGATAAAAAATTTATCACATACACTATGGGAGTATGAGGACTCGTTCAAGAACGCAGAGTCCGACGATGACGACTTGCCCGATAGAGCGCAAGAAGTAATGCTTACGACAGGTGCAGTTGTCGGAACTCGCAGCGCACCCTAACTTGAGTGCGACCGGTATAATGAACCATATGGAGCCATAATTCAACCCTCCGGTTTTATGATGCAATGTGATTACACAAAGAGTTCCCATTCTCTGCAAAGACTCCATAATGAAGGCTTCAATCAAAAATTATATTTTATGGCACCCGTCAAGCGAAATCTAAGACACAAATAGAGCAAGGGCTATACTTGCTCTATTTTTATGCTTATTTTAGCTTTTACCTTACGGCAGGGTTTTACTCTTCAAAGGTCGGTTCAGAGCTGTGATTTACGGGTCATTTCTCCCTGTTTTTCCAATGACCGAGCTGCGGAAGATGTGCATTAAAATATGCCCTTGCCTGCTCGGGCGGAAAACTTTCGTTTGATACATGCCCGACCAGAAAATCCGTCAATTCCTTGACGCTCTTATAAACAAATTCACCGTCGGCGTAGCACCATTTGCAGTAATCCTCGTTAAAATCACCGTCCGGTTCACGGCTTATCTGACCGTCGTCGTCGAGCGGCATTCCGCAGCACTGGCAAATCAGCTTTCTGGGAGAACCTAAGAACGTGTTGGCCGAAACATCAAAAATCTTTGACAGCAGTTTCAGCGTGTCAATATTCGGCACAGTGTCGCCGTTTACCATCTGCTGACAGCTTGCCGAGTAACATAAACCCTTTCGGCGAGCTCTTCCTGCGACATGCCTACGCTTATCCGCAAGCTGCGTATTATATCCTTTGTTGCGTCCATAAAATCGCCTCGGAAGCATTATACCATGCCCCGAGTTGCAAGACAAGCAACGCGCTGTTGCTATTTCTCAAGAGTTGAAAAATTTGGGTGAGCAGAATTTTATCTGTAATAGTAGTTAGGAATTCTCCGCTTAAGCAACATATCAAAGTGCAACGCCTCGGGCATACCCAGCGCCGAAGCGATGGTAATCGGATTTGCATCTGGTCCGTCTGGCGTGCTGATGACATATCTTCTGTACATACTGTTTTGTACCCCTCTGACCGGTACCGAAGTTCTCTGAGCACTTCTCTGCCTATTCCCGTCGCGCTTATGACGGAGTAAAAAAGAAACTCCGCCGAGTGGCAGCGCCCGGGTGATGAATAATTTTCACGAAGTCGTACTTCTATAACCCGCTATGGGGTATGTGTGCTCTGCGGTGCAGGTCGGCAGAGGCGACCTATGCCACGAACTGAGGCGACAGCCTAACCGCTTGTCCTGACTTGCGAAAGTTTGGAAATTTTCGTCACTACTTTCTGCCAAGGATTTACCCTTATACTGCGTTGCATCTATACCGATAGTCTTTAAGCGTCCATTCAATTGGCAGATTCTTATTTTGCCATCTTTTATTGCACATAAATAGGGCTAAATGTGAACACTTTTGCCAATTTTATTCCATAATACAGTCAGGTTATTATATATTTTACCAAAAATTATTTTTCGACATTTTTCGACATTCAATATGTCGAAAGCTGTGGTATAATGTAGAAAATTCAAAAAAGGTAGGTATAAAAAATGCGTCATTATTTCAATCAATCTTCAGAACTTGACAGGGCAATTCGTACTGAGCTTTTTAAACTCGGTGTACCGGAGCACCTGAAAGGCTACGAATATTTAGTCGAGTCAATAGCCATTGTGGTCTGCGACCGTGCCGCTTTATACAAAATTACACAGTGCGTTTATCCTGAGGTCGCACAAGACTATACTGTCACGTCGGCAAGTGTCGAAAGGGCGATAAGAACAGCTATTGAAGCTACGTTTGGCAACGGAGAAAACATAGCTGCGTTAAGTACATACTTTGGCAAGGCATATAACGCTCGCAAGGCTAAAGTCACTAACAAAGCTTTTGTCACAAGAGTGGCGAATAAGATAAGAACTGACGGAACGCCCAGTGAAGCGGCGATGTGGGATGAAAAGTAACACTTAAAGAGTTATTTGTCACTTCTCGTGCGTGAAGCGTGCAGTCCGCGCCTCAAGGTAGCGAGCATTCCCCTGCCCCCATGTAGTGGGAAGAAGGTAAGAGTCTAAAAAATGAGCCCCTTATAAAGGGCAATACGGCGCTTCTGTAATTTCGGGCGCAGTCCGGCGCGCTTCGCGCGCGAACGAAAAACGGGAAAACTCCCTCCGGAGTTTTCCCGATATTTTCGTTCCGACCGTCTTCGACGGTCCCGGACTGCGCCCGAGGCGGGTCTCACGCAAAAGGCACGGTTATTACCGCATATTTATTGCGCTTTGTATTGCCTGACAAGCTCCGCCACCGCCAGCGAATCCGCTGGATTCCAACCTCTGAACCTCCACCTCTATCTTCTAACCCTCTATCCTCCATCTCCCCACCAAAAAGGACGCCCCGTCGGAGCGTCCCCTCTCCCGCCGCTCCTTCGGGAACGGCGGGTTTCGCTATAAAGTTATCGCGGCACTTGCCGGAGCGTTACACCGTCTCGTTGATGTCGTACTGCGACTCGCCGGAGGCGATGTAGTCGCGGAGAGTGGTGTTGAGATCTTCGATGAAGTAGTCAATCTGGTCGCCGTACTGCTCCTTGAGCTGTGCCCATGTGTTCGCGCCGCCGGTGCGGTTGATGCCCCAGTCAAGGCTGTTATAGGCGTTCTGGAGGTTGGTCGGGAGGTTGCCGGTATAGAACATTCTGACGTTCGCGGCGGCAAGCTCTTCACAGGTGTCGAACATATCGAGCATCTCATCGGTCCAGAGATATGTCTCGCGGAGCTGTTTTTCGTCGATGTCGACGACGGTCGGGTCCATAATCTTGAATCTCATGCAGGACGCCAGAAGCGCGGCGCCGGTCGGGTTCTTCGCACCCTGACAGAGCATGTATCCGGTCGGCTGAGAGTTGATGTAATAGATTCCGTCGCCGTTTTCATATCTCGGGAAGGGCACAAACATGCACTCCTGCGCGGTCATATCGCCCCAAAGAGCGCCGACGTCGGCGACAGGCTGTGCAAACGCGGAGTTTACGTCAATCGGGCAGAACAGGCAGAGTCCGTCCTTAACGCCGGTACCCGAAACGTCTCCCCTTCTTGCCCAATAGTCGGTGCCCTCGTGGTAGCAGCACTCGTCTTTATAAAGGTCATAGATGAGGTTCATCGCGACCTCGATATACGGGTCGTCGATATTCGAGTAATACTGGCCGTTCTCGTCCTTTTCGATAAGATAGCGTCCGGTCGACTCTTCGGCGAGGCCGATGACGTAGTACCAACCGTCAAGGGCATATCTGTCCGCGTCGGGGTCGGAGAAGTCGCGGCACATTTCGGCGAAGACGTCCCATGTCCACTGGTCGTTGCGGAACAAATCGGCGGGGTCGTCGAAGCCGTAGTCCTCGATAACTCTTCTGTTATATGGTATGACGTCTTTAAAGACGATGTCGTAGACAATCGCGAAGTGCTTCTCGCCGAGCGCGAAATACTCGGCCGCGTCCGCCATTCCCTCCCAAAGCGGGTCGGTATAGTCGATATACTGGTCGACCGGCTGATACATTCCCTTTAGGCAGTTGAGTGGGAAGGTCGCGGTGTTCGACGTCCCCGCGAGGGTCATGTCGGGGGATTCATCCGAGATGACGAGGTTCGCCAAGGTGTCGTTCATGTCCTCATAAAGCACCTCGTGATAGTCAAGGACGCCGCCGTAGAAGTCGGTGAAGGTATAGTACCCGGTGTTGACGATTTCGCCCTCGTCATAGTTCTGGAACGGGTCCATCCAGCTGAGCCATGTGACCGTGCCGGGTTCGCCGACCTCGGAGGGGTCGGGAAGACGTATTCCGGCGGCGGCGAGTATTGCCGCGGAGTCCTCGGTCGAGAGAGTGAGCTTAATCGGCTCTCTCTGCGCGCGTCCGCAGCCGACAAGCGCCGCAATCATTATAACCGCGAGCGCCACAGCCAAAATTCTTTTCATATTATTCCTTCCTTTCCCGGGCGCTTATGCCCGCAAAAAAGCAAATTTATGAACATATTCTATCATATTTTTGAGCTTTTGACAATCGTCACTCTGCACAACTTTACTCACTTTAGTGTGTGTAAACTGCAAGCAACTCAAAAACTTGCGCGAGGGAAGGAGGATTTAATGAAGTCCGCTGCACAAATTCAAGGGGTAATGCGGCGCTCTGCCGCGGAAATGGAATTCGCGAGGCGATAGTAATTTATAGGGCACCTGCGCACGCTTAAAACAAAAGCGAAGCAGGATACTGTAAAAATATTCGCGAAGAGAAAGTTATCAGAAGCGCCAACGTCGCTTAAAAGGAATTCGCTGCGCTCATGCTATTTATAGTCACCCCTCCCCGGCCCTCCCCTCGAGGGGAGGGAGTTGGGAGGGAACTTGCGAGCAGTACAGATAACTTGCAGAGGCGGCATACGTAACTAAAAAGGAGTCCGCCTGCGGCGGACGGCTTATCGCGTCACCTTAACGGTGACGTGATTACGCCTGTTCCCCCACCCCTACCCCTCCCCGGCAGGGAGGGGTAGCGCTTCGCTCCGGCTTCAGCTCCTATGAGGGCGCAGTCCGCGACCGTCGAAGACGGTCGGAACGAAAATATCGGGAAAACTCCGGAAGGAGTTTTCCCGTTTTTCGTTAGCGCGCTTCGCGCGCCGGGCTGCGCCCGGGGTGGGAGCACCGCCGCCCATTCCTCCACCCAAAAGGCAGACCCTTTCGAGTCTGCCTTCATACTCTATCCTCTTTCTTCCATTCCCTTATTTCCTATGGTCAATGGCCGCCTTGGCGACGCCCCAGAACGCGGGTTTTATAGTGAGGTCGCGGTCGACGAGCATCGCGGCGTTGCGGCGGAGCTTCGGGGTCGTGTTGAGCCACGAATTCTCGTCGTCGGTGCCCCAGAAGACTATCGCGTCGATAACTCCCTCGTCGACGAAGTCGAGGAACATGCTTATAAGCTCATAATACTTGTCGCCCTGCTGGTTGAACTCCTCCTCACTCCACTTATAGTACGAGCCGTCCGAGTTCGCGCCGATGAACATGTTCATGTCGAGCTCGGTGATTTCAACCCTGAAGTTGCCCTTATACTCGGGGAAGCACTCGTCATAGACCTCCGAGAGACTTGCAATCTTTTCGATGCAGCTGCGGTACTTCTCGACGTTGCAGTCGAGCGAAATGTGGCTCTGGAAGCCGACGCCGTCGATTCTGACGCCCTTGCGGAGCATTCTCTCGACCATGTCATACATCGCCTGTACCTTCGTGTCCTGCCACTCAAGGTTGAAGTCGTTAATCATAAGGACCTGGTCCTCGCCGCCGGCGGCCCTTGCGGCGTTGAACGCGATTTCAACATAGTCGTCCGAATAGCCGTTTCCGTCGACGTCGCCGATAATCTCGGCCCAATACGAGTTGTCGTCCGACACCTGCCGGATGCCCGTCGCGTTGAGGACTTCGTTGCAGACGTCCCAAATCTTAATGTCGTCCTTAAAGTGCTCCATCAGCGCGTTGATGTATGTGGTGAGGCGCTCGGTGAGCTGTTCGCGGGTCGCGAGAGTGCCGTTTGCCTTGCACTGGTCAAGGGTGGACTGGTCGTTCGGGTCGGCCTTGAACCACCACTGCGGAACCTGTGTGTGCCAGACGATAGTGTGCCCCCTCAGCTTTGCGCCGGCGGCCTTTCCCGCCGCGACGAGCTTGTCGCCGTCGTCGAAGTCATAGGTGTCGGGCGCGGGGTTGCAGTGGTCCGACTTAAGCTCGTTTCCGAGGACATACATGTTGTAGTGCTTAAGGATTCCCTTTGTGATGTTCGTGTTAAGGTCGTCGGTCTCGGCGGTGATGTCGATTCCCTCGCCCTTTTCGTTGAACATGGGATAAATCTGATTCGCGCCGAAGGCGACGCCGATGTCGCAAAGTCCCTCGAAATACTTATAAAGCGCGGGGACCTCGTAGTCCGAAATCAGAAGAGAGCGGTCCCACGACATCGATTCAAGCTCGTCGAGACTGTAGTCAAGGGACTGGTCCGTCAGGGCGGTCTTATAGTCGGGAAGCTCCTTCGGAGCGCCGCAGCCGACGAGTCCGATTATCATGGCGAACGCCAGCGCGAGTGATATAATTCGTTTCATAGTTATCCTCCGTTAAAAATGATTATCTTGATTTTAGCACAGTTTGCGGAAAAATAGTAGTGGTATTTCAAACAATAAACTTTTAAACGATTTGTGCAGTTTGACAGTTTTAAGTGATAAAAAATTCTTCACCGATAAAAGATTTTTTGGTCATTCAGACAAAAGATGATAAATGTCTATTTACTTTCGCGGAAAGCTATTATATAATAAATACATATAGGCCGAAGGAGGCGGGAGAATGAGTGACGAAAAAAAGGCGGTCCGCGAGTTCATGATATCGATTTCGCTCGGACTCCTCATATATATCCCGCTGATTTGCGTTATCTACGCAATAATCGGGCGCTTCAGCCTCGGAGTCCCCTTGGGCGCGGTCTACGGCTCGGCGGTCATGCTTTTATACTATTACCTCTTCGCGCGGGCGGTTATAAAGGCCTCGACCGGAGACCCCGACGCCGCCAAAAAGCGGATTCAGGCGTCGTACAGCATGAGAATGTTTATGATAGTTGTCCTTATCGGCGCGGGAATTTTCTTCTCGACCGATTCGGCCCCGATAAGGATTTTCGAGTGGCTTCCGATTGTCGTCTCGATGATAATCCCCCGCATAGCGATGGCGGTTTGGCAGATTGTCAATAAAAAGAGACAGTCCGAAAGCGGCACAAAGGAGAGTGACGGCACAAATGCAGATTGATGTAACCGGTGCGAAGATACTTTTTGAGCTTCCGTTCGGAATCACCATCACCGAGACACAGGTGAATATGTGGATAGTCATGGCGGCGATAGCGGCGTTCTGCGCCTGGCTGACTCACGGACTTAAGGTCCGCCCCGAGTCGAAGAGGCAGATTGTCGCCGAATTCCTCGTCAAAACCGCCGAAAACTTTGTCACCGGGAATATGGGAAAGCGCTGGAAGTGGTTCACGCCCTATATCGCGGCGCTGTTCTCTCTTGCGATGTTCTCAAGCCTTATTTCCCTCCTCGGAATGTATCCCCCGACCTCCGACCTCAACACCACTGTCGGCTGGGCGATAATGACGTTTATTCTCATCACATTTTATAAAATCAAGACCAACGGCGTTTTGGGATACGCCAAGGGACTTACCGAGCCGATTTTCGTGATGACCCCGATGAACATTCTCGGCGAAATCGCGACGCCGGTGTCGATGGCTTTCCGTATGTTCGGAAACGTCGCCTCGGGAACGGTCGTCTCGGCGCTGTTATATGCCGCCCTCGCCGCGCTCAACAACGCGGTCTTCGGCTGGCTCCCGGGAATTCTCGGCGAGATGGGAGAAAAGCTCCCGATTCTGCAGCTCGGAATTCCCGCAGTTCTGTCGCTCTATTTCGACGTATTCAGCGGCGTGCTTCAGGCATTCATATTCTGTATGCTGACGATGCTCTATATAGCGTCCGCCGCCGAAGCCTCGGATTAGCATATTCGTAAACACGAAAGGATGGTATTTTTATGGAAACATTGTCACTGATGATTGTCGCGGCGGCAAACGCGGTATCCGGCGACCCGACCATTATCGCGAGGGCGCTTGTGCTGATGGGCTGTGCGATTGGCGCGGGTCTTGCGCTTATCGCCGGTATCGGACCCGGTATAGGCGAAGGCTTTGCGGTCGGAAAGGCCTGTGAAGCAATCGCGAGACAGCCGGAGCAGAAGGGAAGCGTTACCACCACGATGCTGATGGGATGCGCCGTCGCCGAAACAACCGGTATTTACGGCTTTGTCATCGGTCTTCTGCTTATATTCCTTGCCCCCGGTCTCTTCCTGAGAAGACTCGAAGGCTGATAACACAGAGAAAGGCAGCTTATCATGATTACAATGGCGGGAACACTTGATTTTCTCTCCGTCAACGTCTGGCATATCCTGATGGCAATCGGGAACCTTTTGATTCTTGTCCTCATCCTGAAAAAGTTCCTCTTCAAGCCGGTGCAAAAAATCCTCAAAGAGCGCGAGGACGAAATCGGAAAGACATATTCCGACGCCGACAAGGCTCTTTCGGAGGCGAATGCCGAGAAGGAGCTTTACCAAAAGAAGCTTGACGACGCAAAGTCCGAGGCCGATTCCCTCATTAAAACCGCGAGCGAGCGCGCAAAGGCCGAGTCCGCCGAGATTATTTCGGCCGCAAAGACCGAGGCCGAGCGCCGTCGCAAGAACGCCGACGAGGACATTGAGCTTGCGAAGAAAAAGGCGGCCGAAGAGATGCGCGACTCTATTTCCGAGATGGTCATCTCCCTTGCGGAACAGGTTGTGGAGAAGGAAATCGACCAAAAGTCTCATGCGTCACTTATTGACGACGCCATAGAAAGCCTCGGTGAATGACCATGAAGAATGATTATTCCCGTGAATTCGGCACCGCGCTCTATGCGCTGGCGGTCGAGGAGGGCGTTTCTGAGCGGGTCTTCGGCGAATTCGGCGACATCAAAGCCGTCTTCGCGGATAACCCCGGCTTCGTTCGGCTTCTGTCGAACCCGAGGCTTAGCGCCGCCGAGCGCGCCGAAACGGTCGGAAAGGTCTTCGACGGAAAAATCGACGGAAGCCTCCTCAACGCGCTTAAGCTTCTTGCCGAAAAGCGCCGCTGCGACTGCGTCCCTAAGTGCTACGAGGTCTATAAGCGGCTCTACTGCGACGACCACAACATCGTCCCCGTGACGGCGGTGTCGGCGGTAAAGCTGAGCGAGGCGCAGAGGGCGAGGCTTGTCGAAAAGCTCGAAAAGAGCACCGGCTCGAAGATTCTGCTCGACGAGCGGACCGATTCGTCGATTATCGGCGGAATGAGGCTTGAATACGGCGGAAAGCGCTATGACGCGAGCGTCAGCGGACGGCTTCGCGCGCTCGAGCGTCAGATAAAAAATTCGGACTGATTGGAGAGTATCTATGAACATTGACGATATCAGCAGTCTGATAAAGACTCAAATCAAAAACTACGACAAAAAGGCGGAGCTTTCCGAGACCGGAAGCGTTATCACCGTCGGCGACGGCATCGCCTCGGTATACGGACTCGACAACTGCCTTTCAAACGAGCTCGTCGAATTCTCGAACGGCTCATACGGAATGGCGCTCAACCTCGAGGAAGACTCGGTCGCCGTCGTTATGCTCGGAACCGACGTCGGAATCCGCGAGGGCGACACCGTCAAGCGCACCGGCTCGGTCGTCTCGGTGCCGGTCGGAAAGGGACTTATCGGAAGGGTCGTAAACGCACTCGGACAGCCGATTGACGGAAAGGGCCCCATCGAGAGCGAGGCGGTCCTCCCGATTGAACAAAAGGCGACCGGAATCATCGAGAGAAAGTCGGTAAGCGTCCCGCTGCAGACCGGAATCAAGGCAATCGACTCGATGATACCGATTGGCCGCGGACAGCGCGAGCTTATCATCGGCGACAGACAGACGGGCAAGACCGTCATCGCCGCCGACACCATCATCAACCAGAAGGGCAAAAACTGCATCTGCATATACGTCGCCATCGGACAGAAGAATTCGACGGTCGCACAGCTTGTCGAGACCCTATCCCGCGCCGGCGCGATGGACTATACCATTGTGGTCAGCTCGACGGCCTCCGAGCTTGCGACGCTCCAATATATCGCGCCGTATGCCGGCTGCACGATGGGCGAATACTTCATGAAACAGGGACTCGACGCCCTCATCATCTATGACGACCTTTCAAAGCACGCCGTCGCCTACAGGACGATGTCCCTTTTAATCCGGAGACCGCCGGGACGCGAGGCATATCCCGGAGACGTCTTCTATCTCCATTCGAGACTTCTTGAGCGCGCGGCAAGGCTTTCTCCCGAGGCGGGCGGCGGCTCTCTGACCGCTCTCCCGATTATCGAGACACAGGCCGGCGACGTTTCGGCATATATCCCGACGAACGTCATCTCGATTACCGACGGACAGATATTCCTCGAGACCGAGATGTTCAACTCGGGAATCATGCCCGCCGTAAACCCGGGCATATCGGTGTCCCGTGTCGGCGGCGCGGCACAGCTCAAGGCGATGAAACAGGTTTCGGGTACCCTTAAGCTCCTCTACTCTCAGTACCGCGAGCTCCAGAGCTTTGCACAGTTCGGCTCGGACCTCGATAAAGACACCAAGGAGCGTCTTGCACAGGGCGAGAGAATCGTCGAGGTTCTTAAACAGGACAGAAGCTCCCCAGTCGACGTTGAATTACAGGTCTGCATCATCTTCGCCGTCGTAAATAACTACCTTAAGGACGTCGACGTCTCAAAGGTCAGGGAATACGAAAAAGGACTTTATTTCGAGATGAAGTCGTATCACTCCGACCTGCTCGACTATATCGCAAAGGGCGGAAGCCTTGACGACGAGCACAGGGCGATGCTCTCCGAGGCGGTCGGGGCATATACCCAGAAGTTTATCGGCAAATAAGCCGTAAATCCGAGAAAGGGGGCAGCAAAATGGCTTCCATGAAAGAAATAAATCTTCGGATAAAGTCGATTTCGGGGACAAGACAGATAACGAAGGCGATGGAGCTTGTCGCAATCTCGAAGCTCAGCCGCGCGAGAGAGCGCATCGACCGCACAAGGCCGTTTTATACCGAGCTCTATTCGGCGCTGTCCGACGTTGCGGCGGCGGTTTCCCCTCTCGACACCGGATACTGCCGCAGCTCCGAGATTAAAAAGACCTGTCTTGTAATCATCGCGGGCGACAGAGGACTTGCCGGAGGATACAACAGCAATGTGTTCAGGTTTTCGGACGAAATCATCGGCGAAAAAAGCGTCTGTGTCCTTCCCATCGGGAAGCGCGCTCTCGAGCACTTTGAGCGCAGGGGGTACGAAATCGTCGCGGACGACTATCCGAGCGTCGAGGACATCGACGTCGGGGACTGCTACGAGATATCGCGGCTCCTCTGCAAAATGTTCCTCGACGGCGAGTTCGACGAGCTTCGGTGCATATACACCAACTTCGTGACCATGCTCGGACAGGAGCCGGCGGAGCTGAGGCTTTTGCCGCTCGACAAGTCGCTTTTGTCCGACGGCGCCGCTTCCGGCTTTACTCTTGTCGAGCCGGGCGCCGGGGCGGTCTTCAACTCGATTATCCCCGACACCGTCGCCGGACTGATTTGGGGCGCGGTCTGTGAGAGCTTTGCTTCCGAGCTTGCGTCGAGAAGGACGGCGATGGAAAGCGCAACCTCTAACGCCGACGACATCATCGCCGACCTCAGACTTAAATACAACAAGGCGAGAAAGAGCTCGATTACGCAGCAGATTACCGAGATTGTCTCGGGCGCACAGGCTGAGGACTGATGCGCCTCGGGATGACAGACAGAAGATAGATGGAGGAAGAGAAATCTATGGCAAATAAATCGAATGTGGGCATTGTCACACAGATAATCGGGCCTGTCCTCGATATACGCTTTGAGGACGGATGTCTGCCCGACCTCAACAACGCCATAGTGATAAACTATGGCGGGAAAAAGATTACGCTCGAGGTCGCGCAGCACATCGGCGACAGCGTTGCCCGCTGCATCGCCATGACCGGCACCGAGGGACTGCCGAGAGGGATTGAGGCGGTCGACACCGGCGCCCCGATTTCGGTTCCCGTCGGAAGAGAGACCCTTGGGCGAATCTTCAACCTCTTGGGCGAATGTGTCGACAATATGCCGACGCCGGAAACCAAGGAGAGATGGGCAATTCACCGTCCCGCCCCGAAATTCGACGAGCAGCAGTCAACGACCGAAATCCTCGAGACCGGAATCAAGGTCGTCGACCTGATTTGCCCCTATGCAAAGGGCGGTAAAATCGGTCTGTTCGGCGGCGCGGGCGTCGGAAAGACGGTTCTTATTCAGGAGCTTATCAACAACGTCGCGAAGCAGCACGGCGGACTTTCGGTGTTCTCGGGAGTCGGCGAGCGCACCCGCGAGGGCAACGACCTTTATAACGAGATGAAGGAGTCGGGGGTTCTCTCAAAGACCGCGCTCGTCTACGGACAGATGAACGAGCCGCCGGGAGCGAGAATGAGAGTCGCCCTGACGGGACTTACGATGGCGGAGTATTTCCGCGACCGCGAGAATCAGGACGTCCTTCTCTTCATTGACAATATATTCAGGTTCACACAGGCGGGGTCCGAGGTCTCGGCGCTCTTGGGACGTATGCCCTCGGAGGTCGGATATCAGCCGACTCTCGCGACCGAGATGGGCGCGCTACAGGAGAGAATCACATCGACCCGCAACGGCTCGATTACGTCGGTACAGGCGGTATATGTCCCCGCGGACGACCTTACCGACCCGGCGCCGGCCACGACCTTCGCCCACCTTGACGCGACGACGGTTTTGTCGAGGAGCATCGCCTCGCTCGGCATCTATCCCGCCGTCGACCCGCTCGACTCGACCTCGCGAATCCTCTCGCCCGACGTCGTCGGCGAGGAGCACTATCGGGTCGCGAGAGACGTCCAGAAAATTCTTCAGAGATACAAGGAGCTCCAGGACATCATCGCGATAATGGGTATGGATGAGCTTTCGGACGACGACAAGCTCACCGTCGCCCGCGCAAGAAAGGTCCAGCGCTTCCTCTCCCAGCCGTTCACCGTCGCGGAGCAGTTTACGGGGTACATCGGGAAATACGTCCCGATTGCCGAGACAATCCGCGGCTTCAAAGAGATTATCGAAGGAAAGCACGACGACCTTCCCGAATCGGCGTTCCTCTTTGTCGGAACCATCGACGAGGCGGTCGAGCGCGCGAAGGAAAAGAAGTAATCCGGAAGGAGATTCGCTGTGGCTGATTTTCACTTGAAGATTGTTTCGCCTGACGGCGTTTTCTATGACGGCGAGGCGCATCAGATTTCGCTCCGTTCGATTGACGGCGACGTCGCGGTGCTTGCGGGGCATATCCCCTATCTTACCGCGGTCGGCATCGGCGAATGTCGGGTATACTGCGGCGAAGACGAGCCGAGGCGCGCGGCGTGCTGCGGGGGGCTTTTAAACGTCACGAAGGACGGGGTTTTCCTTGCGCCGACGACCTTTGAATGGGCGGAGGACATCGACCGCGAGCGCGCCGAAGCCGCGAAGCAAAAGGCCCTGTCGCGAATCGAGAACCCGAAGAGCGACGCCGCCAAGAAGCTCGCACAGATTAAGCTCCAGCGCGCGGAGCTCAGAATCAGAGTGGCGGGGAAAGAATAGTTTTGATGATTGCAAGGCGCCGAAGGGTGCCTTGTGATTTTTTGGGAGAGATGAGGGACGGAGGGAATTGACATAAAGAGTGCGACACAATGACGTGTAAAAGGAATTCGCTGCGCTCATGCGATTTTTATAGCTGCCGCGGTAAGGCAATCTGCGCACGCTAATAAAAGCAGAAGCTTAGCCGCACTGCCTACAAAAAGGAATTCGCTTCGCTCATACTATCTAAATCACCCCACCCCGACCCTCCCCTCGAGGGGAGGGAGTGTGAAGGAAACTTAGTAATGATACATTAGACCGAGAAGCGCACCGCACTTCTACAAATGAATTCGCTGCGCGGAATTAAAGTCACTGCGCGCTACCTCCTTGTAAAAGGAATTCGCTGACGCTCATACTATTTTTAGTAGCTACCGCGGTAAAGCAATCTGCATACGCTAATAAAAGCAGAGCTTAGCCGCACTGCCTATAAAAAGGAATTCGCTGCGCGGAATTAAAGTTACTGCGCGCTACCTCCTTGTAAAAGGAATTCGCTGCGCGAATGCTATCTAAAGTCACCCCACCCCGGCCCTCCCCTCAAGGGGAGGGAGTTAAAAAACACTTGCGCGCATTATAGAAAATTGCAACAGCATCCGACCTATTATAAGGAATTCGCTTCGCTCATGCTGTTATAAAGACTCCCACCCCCTTCCCCCTCCCACATGGGAGGGGTTCCGCATCGCTTCAGCTTCAGCTCCTATGAGGGCGCAGCCGCGACCGCCGTCAGGCGGTCGGAACGAAGGCAGCAGAAAAAATCCCTCCGGATTTTTCCTGCTGCCTTCGTTTGCGCGCAAAGCGCGCCGGCTGCGCCCGGGGTAGTGCGGCACCCGACCTTGTTATAAGGAATTCGCTGCGCTCATGCTATTATAAAGACTCCCACCCCCTTCCCCCTCCCACATGGGAGGGGGTTATGCGTTGCCAAAGTTTGGATTGCCGCATGACGGCAGGAAAAGTTTGCGCGACAACATGACTTGTTCAAGGCGTCTCCTTATACTTCTATCATCTAATCTCTATCTTCTATTCATCTATCTTCTAATCTCCAACTTCTGTCTTCTGACCTCTAACTTCTGTTTTCTGATTTGCGCCCCTTGCTTTCCTCCCCCATCTGTGCTATACTACCCGAAAAGGAGGCTTTGATATGAGGCAGTACATTGAAAGCTTTGTGATGGATTACGGCGGGGCGGAGTATGAGTGCCGGGTGCCCTGCTCGGTGTATAAGACGCTGATTGAGCGCGGGGCGATTCCCGACCCCTATTACCGCGAGAACGAGCGCGAGGCGACGCTTGTTTGCGACTGCGGCGCCGGTTTTTCGGCGGAATTCTCGCTCGGCGATGACATTCTCGGGTCGGACAGGCTCGTCCTCGTCTTCGAGGGGATTGACACCCTCGCCGACGTCTTTCTTAACGGCGAAAAGCTCGCTTCGACCGACAACATGCACCGGCGGTACGGGTTCGACATCTCCCGCATCGCAAAGAGCGTCAACCGGCTCGACGTCAAAATTCACTCCCCCAACCGCTATATCGCCGAAAAGGCGGAAAAGCGCCCTCTCTACGGCGTTGAGCACGCGATGGCGGGGTATCAGCACATTCGCAAGGCGCACTGTATGTTCGGCTGGGACTGGGGTCCAAAGCTCCCCGATATGGGAATCTGGCGCCCGGTCTATGTCGAAGGATTTTCGGGCGGAAGAATCAACGGGGTTTACTACCGGCAGAAGCACTCGGAGGGCACGGCCGTCCTCTCCTGCTCCGCGGATTTGGACATCTGGGGAGACGGGATATCCGCCGAGCTTACGGTCAGCGAGCCGGGCGGACGCGTCTTTAAGGCCGACATCACCGGCGGGTCGGCCGAGATTAAAATTGACAACCCCCGCCTCTGGTGGGTGCGCGGACTCGGGGAACAGCCGCTGTATTCATGCAGCGTCACGCTTAAAAAAGGCGGCGAGGTCATCGCCGAAAGTGTCCGAAAAATCGGGCTCAGAACGCTCACGGTCTCGCAGGACAAGGACGAATGGGGCGAGGAATTCTGCTTCATAAACAACGGAATCAAGGTCTTCGCGATGGGCGCAAACTATATTCCCGAGGACCAGATTGTCACAAGGTGCACCCCCGAGAAGACGGCGCGCCTCTTAGAGAGCTGTGAGGCCGCAAACTATAACTTTATCCGCGTCTGGGGCGGCGGATACTATCCCGACGAAAGCTTTTACGACTGGTGCGACCGTCACGGCTTCATCGTCTGGCAGGATTTTATGTTCGCCTGTGCGGCGTATCTTCTGACCCCCGAATTCGAGGCGACCGTCCGCGAGGAAATCAAGGACAATATCCTGAGACTCCGGAATCACGCCTGCCTCGGCCTCTGGTGCGGCAACAACGAGATTGAGTCGGCATTCGCGGGTTGGGGCTGGAACCGCGACCCCGAGGCCAAGGCGGACTATCTTAAGCTTTTCGAGGACATCATTCCGAAAACCGTCGCGGAATACGACCCCGAGACGTTTTATTGGCCGTCGTCGCCGTCGTCGGGAGGCGGCTTTAACGACCCGTCGTCGAATCACGCCGGAGACATGCACTACTGGGCGGTCTGGCACAACTTCAAGCCTATCGAGGACTTCGACCGCTATCACTACCGCTTCTGTTCGGAGTACGGCTTTGAGAGCGTGCCGGACATAAAGACCGTCCGCGCTTTTGCCGAGGAGGGCGACCTCGACCTCTGCGGAAACGTGATGCAGATGCACCAGAAATGCACCCTCGGCAACGAAAAGCTGATGTTCTATCTCGCACAGATGGTCAACTATCCCTATGATTTCGAGAGGCTTGTCTACTGTTCACAGCTGGTTCAGGCCGACTGTATCCGCTCGTTTGTCGAGCACATGAGGCGTGCCCGCGGGAGGTGCATGGGTTCGGCCTATTGGCAGGTCAACGACTCGAATCCGGTCATCTCATGGTCGAGCATCGACCGGTACGGCCGCTGGAAGGCGCTTCACTACTACGCGAAGCGGTTCTATTCGCCGATGCTGATAAGCTGTGACATAAGCCGCCCGGAATCGCCCGAAATTTATGTCACAAACGACACACTGAGTGACAGGCGCTTGACGGCGTCCTGCCGCCTTCGCGACAACACCTCGCGGGTCATCGCGGAATTTTCTGCCGACGTCGTCAGCAGGGCGATAAGCGCGGAGAAGGTCCTTGTCCCCGACATCTCGAGGTACATCGGGACGGTCGAAGAGCGCCGCACGAGGTATCTTGAATATGAAATCAGCGAGGGCGGGAGCGTCCTCTCGGCGGGAACGACCCTTTTCGTCAGGCCGAAGGAGTTCGCGATTCTGCCGCCGAAAATCAGCTTTACGGTCGAGGAGAAGCCGGACCGCTTCGAGCTCGTCTTTACCGCCGACGTCTACGCCAAGTCGGTCGCGCTGTCGCTTCCGGATTGCGACGCGGTCTTTTCGGACAACTGGTTCGATATCCACGGCGGCAAGCCGGTGAGGGTATCGGTCGGGAAGGACGGAGTCACGAGGGAGGAAGTTGAGAGGACTGAGGTGAGGTGGTATTGAGAAGGAGTCCGCCTATGGCGGACACCTTTTTATGGAAGCGCGCGTCACACCAACTCTCCCCGCCATCAGGCGGCACGTCTACCCTTAGCAACGCACAACCCCCTCCCATGTGGGAGGGGGCAGGAAGTGGAGTCTATAGATAGCATGAGCGTTAGCGAATTCCTTTTTTACAAGGCGGTGGCACACAGTGCTTTTTAATCCGCTCAGCGAATTCCTTATATCAAGGTAGGCCGCCGCGCTCATGTTTTCATATATCTACGTAAGTTTCCTTCATGCCCCCTCCCCTCGAGGGGAGGAGTTCCCCACATTTAAAGACCCGCAACCATTTCTCACACTTACAATCAAAGCAAAACAATCTCACAAACTGCTTCGGCACTTGTACGCCAAAACGCACAAGTGCCGCTTTTATAGATCATTTTTTGTCACAAAATGAACCCAAAACCGAAAGAATCGCTTATAGTCATTTTGGTGTTCAATGGCTGCACTCCATCTTATTTTTGTTGTAAAAATGCAAAAGCTCTCGGCAATTCGTCTGCAAATCAGGACTAACAAAGCCATGCCCTCCGCGGGCATGGCTTTTTGAATATATTTAATGAACCGTCGCACTATCTCATACAATCAAAATATACCCCTCACAGCGTCACCCCCGTCTTAAAAATCGCAAAATCATGCGAGCCGCTGCGCTCGTTGGCGGTCGGGGTTCCGCTCGCAATGCTCACTACAAGCTCAATAAGCCGCTCCAAGGCGTTTTCAAAGCTCTCCCCATCGGCGATCCTGCCCGCGTCAAAGTCGATCCAACCGCCCTTTTTGCGCGCCAGCTCCGAGTTTGTCGAAATTTTTACAGTCGGCACATAACCGCCGAAAGGCGTGCCGCGACCGGTCGTGAAAAGCACCATATGGCAACCCGCGCAGGCAAGATTCGTGACCGCGACCATGTCGTTGCCGGGACCGCTCAGGAGGTTAAACCCGCGTTCGGTGACGGCGTCGCCATCAAACAAAACGTCAGAAATCTCGCTGCTCCCGGATTTTTGCACACAGCCGAGCGACTTGTCCTCAAGCGTCGTGATACCGCCGGCGATGTTCCCGGGCGACGGATTCTCGGAAATCGGCTGCCCGTGGCTCAGATAATACTCCTTAAAGTCGTTAATTAGTTTGACGATTTTGTCAAATACATCGCGATTTTTTGCGCGGTTCATGAGGATCTGCTCCGCCCCGAACATCTCGGGAACTTCGGTCATCACGGTCGTCCCGCCGACAGCCGTCAGATAGTCGGAAAACTGCCCAACAAGCGGGTTTGCGGTGATTCCCGAGAGACCGTCAGAGCCGCCGCACTTAAGTCCGATTTTCAGGCACGACAGGTCTTTTTTGACTCTTTTGTCATATTTTGCATTGTCATAAAGCCGCTCAAGCAGCTTAACTCCCTCGGAAATCTCGTCCTCCACGTCCTGCGCGACTAAAAATTCAATACGCTCGGGATTATGTTCTCCGAGAGCTTTCCTAAAAATATTCATTCGATTGTTTTCGCAGCCGAGTCCGAGAATCAACGCCCCACCGCAGTTTGGATGCTTTGCCATTTTTTGGAGAATCATTCGCGTGCGTACTAAATCATCGCCGACCTGGGAGCAGCCGTATGGGTGAGTGAGCGCAAAAACTCCGTCGATGCCTGGCAGATTGTTGCCATGCTTTTTGATAAATTCTGAGACAATATTTTTTGCCTGAGCATTCACACAGCCGACCGTCGGAATGACCCAAAGCTCATTTCTGATGCCGATCTCTCCGCCCTTTCGCTCATAGACGAAAATATCACGGGAGCGCGGTTTTGCTGGCTTTTCAATCTCTTTTTTGCGATATTCATACTCCAAAGTTCCGGAGAGATTCGTTGTCATGTTGTGTGTATGGACGTGCGCTCCTGCCTTAATTTCGGCTGTTGCATGACCGATAGGCTCGCCGTATTTTTTGACGTTTTCTCCGATATGAATATCGCGCAGCGCGAATTTATGACCCCTTTCGATGTCCTCTGAAAGCGTCACGCCCTCGACGTTTTCGTCCTTTTTAAGAGGTACGAGCGCCACCCCGACCGTGTCTGACGGAGAAATCACGATGGATTTTTTCATAGCTTTCCTCCTAAAAATTGCCTCAAAGCTGCCCTCTCACCATGCTCCAAAATCGCCCGAATGTAGCTTGCCACGAGCCTGATATTGTCATCATTTGACAAATCCCGCCCCCAAATCTCGGCGTTCGACAGCGCCTTTTCCGCGATTTTCTCGCAGTCGCTCTCCTGCCAGACATCATGCCAAAAATCAAGACACTCGGGCGAATCCGATAGGAGAATTTCCGCGTCTCCGCGCCTGCCCCTGTAAAAAACCGCAAGCGAGGCAAACGCGAAGAGAATGTGCCTTGGCAGTTCCCCAAAGATTGATTTATAATCATCATATGTAGGCAGTAACCTTGTCCTGAATTTTGACGTCGAATTAAGTGCAATGGACATCAGCTCATGCCTGATAAACGGATTTTTAAACCGCTCTATAACGCTGTTTGTAAAGTCATCAACCTCGTTTTCTGGGAGCTTAATTGTCGGCTTTATCTCACGATTTATTAGCTCATTTATGAATTTTTCGACATCTTCATCATTGACCGATTCTCCCACAGTGTCAAGCTCGCAAAGATAGGCGATTGGGGTCATCGCAGTGTGCGCGCCGTTCAGAATTTTCACCTTGCGCTCCCTGTAGGGCGCGACGTCGTCGGCAAAAACCACGTTCAGACCCGCGCTGTCAGCCGGAAATTTCTCGCGGATAAACGGGTCGCTTTTGATGACCCAGAGGTGGAAAATTTCGCCTTTTACGATATTTTTGTCAATAAACCCGATTTTTCGGCAGATTTTCTCGGCGCTTTCGCTCGGATACCCGGGCACGATTCGGTCGACGAGCGTGTCGGCGAAGCGGTTCGCAGTGTTGAGCCAGTCGACAAAGCCGCGGTCGAGGTGCATGATTCCCGCCAAATCGTTCAGACAGTGTCGAAGCGTTTCTCCGTTTTGATCAATGAGTTCGCACGGAATTATCGCGAGTCCCTTTTTCGTATCGCCGTCGAAGTAGTCATATCGCCGTTTCAGAAGCGCCAGCAGCTTGCCGGGAAAGCTTTTAGGGCATGACGAAAAATCAATATCCGTCTCGTCGAGCGCAATTCCCGCCTCGGTCGTGTTTGAAATCACGATCTCAAGGTCCTCGCTTTCGGCATAGGAAAGCAGCTTTTCATAGTCGGTGTAGGGGTCGATAAAATCCCGCAAAACGTCGATAATATGGCATTTGCTGACCGTCTCGCCATGCTCCAAACCCTCGAGACAAACCGTGTAAAGTCCGTTCTGTTTTTGCAGCTCGCGCACCCTGCCGGACGGTCTCGGCTGCACGACCGCGACGTCGGAATTCAGCGCGCCCGAGTCGTTCATTTTCTGAATTATCCAGTCTGCAAACCCGCGCAGGAAGTTGCCCTCCCCGAATTGCAGGATTTTTATCGGTCTTTCGGGAGCATGATATGATTTTCTGCTAAGTAAGTTCATGATTTTGCCCCTCCCATTCTGCGAAGTCCTCTAAAATTGTGCCGTCAGCAAACATCGCAACAGCCTTAATTTCGCACTTTACATCAGCAGAAAGATTGATGTTTTCCCAGATGAAAACCGTGCACGATTTTTTGCCATATCCAACAAAATTTCCGTCAAGATACAACCCGACTTTTTCGGCGTTCGAGTACGCCTTTACGACCGGCACCGGACTCGGACGAGGGTTGAACCGCTTTTCGGTCAGCCAAACCATCGGCTCGCCGTTCCAGACCGATTTGTAGAAATAAAATGCGTCCTTCGGCACGCGTTCGCGGGTGCAAAGGCCCTTGTCGTTCCGCCCCTTCGTGTCACCTTCCTCGCGCCCGTCGGAGGCAAAATCGAACATGCACCAGACGAATTTCCCCATAAATAGGGCCTTTGCGCGAATTGGCGCCAGATGTCCTCATGCAGTGCCGACTGGTAATTTTCGGGATGTCTCGGCCCCCAACTGTCGATATCCTCCGCCCAAACAATGCTGTCCTTGTGCTGCGAAATCGCCCCGCCCCCACCGTATTCGGTGACGGCTATCGGGCGTTTTTCTTTTTTGTGATACTCGTCGAGCCATTTGCCGAATGTGTTGTCGGCCCCGTCGATGTACCAGCCGAAGTAGCGGTTGTATCCGACGACGTCGCCCGGCAAATCCATGAATCTGCCCCAAAATTGCGCGTCTGCGAAAGAAGTAAGCCTTGACTTATCCTCAGATTTTGCAGTTGCTTGAAGCTCAGTATACAGCTCGAAAATCTCGTCAGACATTTGATACAGCTCGTTTGAAATTCCCCAGATTATGACCGACGGGTGATTGTAATTCTGGCGAATCAGTTCGCGGAGCTGCAGCTTGGCGTTATCTGCGAAGCCGTCTGCTATTGATAAATTCTCATCATCAGCCGACATCTTATTGACGATTCCTATTTCCGTCCAAACACAGAACCCGAGCCTGTCACAAAGGTCGTATTCATAGCGGTCGTGCTGATAGTGAGCCATTCTCACGGCCGTGCAGCCTAAGTCCTGCATCATTTTGTAGTCGCGCTCGCGTTGCTCGTCAGTCATCGCCCAGCCGCTTTCAAAGCTGTCCTGATGGTAATTTACGCCGTGAAGGTCGTAATATTCGCCGTTTAGAAAGAAACCCTTGTCGGGGTCGATATAATATGTGCGAACGCCGAAGCTTTCGCTGACCTCGTCTAAAATTTCGCCATCATCGGAAATCAAGGTGACTTTTGCAGTGTAAAGATAGGGGTCATGTATGCCGTTCCACAAGTGCGGATTTTGGATAATTATTGATGTATTATAATCTGCCGATTTCTTGGGATTGATATTTTCTTTACTGTTTGATTTGCCGACACAACTACCGTCGGCATCAAAAATCTCTGTAAATATATTGACTGATTTTTTCTCTGCACAGTCGTTTTTGAACTTAATAAGTATGCGGATATCTGCGCAAGAATTTGATATATTCTCAGGAGTGATATACACACCAGATGAGCCGTAGTCCATAAGGTCGATGTGCAAATCAGGCACCGCAATCAATCTGACATCACGGTAAATTCCGCCCATCTTCGTGAAGTCGCCTTGGTCGGTGATTGGCGCGATATAGTCGGTCGGCGCATTATTGACCTTTACGCATATCAGGTTCTCCTCGCCGAGCGTCACAAGGTCGGTGATGTCAAATCTGAACGCAGAGTAGCCTCCCTCGTGTTTGCCGACAAAGCTGCCGTTTATGTACAGCTCCGCGACCGTGTTTGCACCATCAAATTCCATGAAAATTCGCTTGCCATCAAGCTCTGCCGGGAATACGCAGGTCTTTCTGTAGCCGCCGAGACCGCGGTAATAATGTTCTCCGCCCTCGTCAATTCCTCCGCGGCCGTCTGCTCCGTCGACGGCATTCCATGTGTGCGGTAGATTGACGTTTTCGCATGTCGAGTCGTCAAAGTCGCTGTTTTCGATTGGCATCTCACACTGCCCGTCCGCCCGAGACATCTTCAAAAATTTCCAATCTTTGTCAAAATCTATGACAGTTCTTCCTGCATATGTCATGGTAATTTTCTCCTTTGTGAAGCGGTTTCGTTTGCTTATAGTGTAATAATTATAGCACGGAAAAGCCATACTCGCCACACATAAATTGTAATTTTTTAACAAATATAAGGTTATGCGGCATCGCCAAATAGAATTATAAAACCTAATATATATTAAATTGATGTATACTGTTTTCTGTAAGCGGACGGTGAAACGCCGGTCATTTTCTTGAATTGCCGCGAAAAATGTATGATGCTTTCATAGCCGCACCGCCCGCTGATTTCGGTAATGTTCAGATCGGTTTCCTCAATCAGAACCTTCGCAAATTCGATGCGCGCGTTTATGACGTCGGCTCCGCAGGTGACCCCGAATGCACCTTTATAAAGCTCCTGAAGATACGGCTCGCTGACGTGGAGCTGTTCCGACATGCTGCGAATCGACCACTTGCGCTCGGGGTGGTCATACAGCGTTTTTCTGAGTTCAATAAGCTCTGAAGAATATTGTGAGCGATAGGCGGGTCGCCCGCAAACTGCCGATACTTCGGCAAAAACTGCCCTCAGCAAAAGTGCGCAGGCGCGGTAATTTCGGCGATAGAATGCGTCATATATCAGCCGAAAATACCCGCTTATGTCCACAGCGTCGCCGACGTAAATAAGCCTGTCGAGGGGTATCTGCGGCAGCTCGTCGGAGTCAAACTGGAGCCAGTCGTTGACATACTCGCCGCCAAATGCCTTGTAGCGGTGCGGCGTGCCGATATTGTAAAGAATGAGCGTGTTCGGCTTGCAGATATTTTCCGCGCCATCGAGGTAAAACACCGCCTTTGTTTTTACAAAAAGCAGCAGGTAGCAGTCGTAGCCTCGCGGTCGGTCGATCGAAAAATTTTCGTCATGCCGAGCATTATCAGCGGTGCCTATTCGGCGGATAGAATACATTTTATCACTTCCTAAGATATGTTTAGTATACATATTATACACTATCATAAAAATGATGTCAAATGTTAAACTTGAGAGGATGCATTGAGGGCAAGTATAATGAGGCCGCATATTGCAGTGAATTTTGCGAAAATGATTTCCTTTTCGATTTGTAAAAGCAGCGCGATTATACAGCCGATAAACAGGGCATGCTTGGTATGCCGATAAAGGTGGTGAGGTTTAGAGCAAGATTCTACCGCGGGACCAAATTTGGCTTAAAGCACAATTTTGTCTTGCACGGGATTTTGCCGGGAAGTTACTTTCCCAAAACACTGAATCTATTATAAATCGCCAATGCATATCCGCATTGACGATTTTTTATAATCCCGCGTTCACACCGCGTCACACCGTCACCCATGTGCTGCCGCGGACGCCCCCAAGGTCGAACAGACTGCACCCCGCGAGCACCATCCACACGGCGACCATGCCGGACGCGGGGCAGTAGCCCTCCTTGCCGTTTTTGTCGCGACCGTGTACTATCACGGCGAAGTTTGAAAGCTCTAAAAGGATCTCCTGAATTTCAGCTTTGTCAGACCCTGTTTCTGCGCAGATTTCGTCGAGCGT
>CANQOC010000008.1 GCA_947625375.1 uncultured Clostridia bacterium
ATATTGCATCTGTAAGCGTCAACAATTCTGTAATTCCCGGTAATTTTTTGGGTGATTTTCGAGATGAGACTTGCAGTGTCGCCGTCTTTTCTCGGCTAGCCATTCAAAATCAAAGTTTTCATGATAGTTTTCTCCGATAAAATCTGATTTATATAAATTATATCAACCTTGTAAGAAAAGTCAATGATGTTCAAGAAAATGGCTATGCATTATGCCCTCGTCTTGCATATCTGCAAGATTTGAGGGCAAATTTTTTCGATTTCCTGCGAAAATGACGGCTTTGGAGGGCTATAGACAAATCTGTAATTAGTTAATATCAATCTATCTAATACAAATTTTTATAGGATAGGAGGGATAAAAAACGGCAAAAAGTCTTTTGAAAGTTACGAAAGATAGCTCCACGATGTCGTACATTTTATTTCATTAACGCAAAGCTGCTTGAGCCGCAAAATACTGTAAGAAAAAGTGTCGGAAATCGAAAAAAATATGCCCTATAAGCGACGGAAGAGGCATGGGTCATATACTTAGTTCAAAAAGTCCGGGAATGCGTTACAACGCAGAAAATTATAAAAAATTAGGGGGGAATTTAATGAACGAAAACAATTTAGAATACGAAAAGATGTTACCTATCATTGAACACGACGGAAGAAGGTTTATGTGCTTGCCGAATCGAACCGAAATGACGTTCCCCGACGGCACGGTTTACCGCGTGAACAGCACCTTTGTCGGCAAAACGGAGATGGGAGATATGCTCGACGCGCTCACAATCGAAAAAATTAACCGCGAGGTGGCTTGAAATGGTATCGGTAATGTGGTATAATTGCAACGGATTTCTGATTGAAAATGCACTGCATAACAGGAGGTAAAATATGGCTATGCAGATGATAAATCAGGAAAATTATAATGTTGGGATTTATCCTCGTTTAAGCCGAGATGACGAAAAAATCGGGGAATCGGTTTCGATTGAGAATCAAGATGTAATATGTAAAGGGGACATTCTCCCAAAAATATTACATCATAGCTGACGGCTCATTTGCGGAAATGACGTTCTATGACGTGGAGCTGAAAATGGCGAAAGGAGGGACTATGGTTATAGGTTATACCGCTGTCGGCGATTATCTCCTGTACCCCTTCAAACCCTTTCATACTCACTCTCGCAGCTTCTCATTGCCAGAATCGTCCGGCTAATCAGCTCGTCGAGCTCCCAGCCGAGCATCTCTGCGCCGCGGTTGATGACCTCTCTTGAGCATCCCGCCGCGAAGTTCAGCGTTTTATACTTTTTCTTGACCGATTTCAGCTCCAAATCCGACACGCTCTTTGACGGTCTCATTATCGCGACCGCGCCTATAAGACCCGTAAGCTCGTCGACCGCGTACAGCACCCTTTCCATCTCGTGCTCCGGTTTGATGTCCACCGTCAGCTCGTAACCGTGGCTCGCGACCGCGTGAATAAACCGCTCGTCCGCGCCGTATTCCCTGAGAATTTCCTGCTCTTTTATGCAGTGCTGCTCCGGGAATTTCTCGAAATCCAAGTCGTGCAGCAGTCCGACTATCCCCCAAAAATCCGCCTCGTCGGCGTAGCCGAGCTCCTTTGCGAAATACTTCATCACGCCCTCGACCGTAACCGCGTGTTTAAGATGGAACGGCTCCTGATTCCACTTTTGCAAAAGCTCCCACGCTTCGTCTCTCGTTAAATTCTTTGACATTTTTATCACGTCTCCTTTTAGTTTTAATATTAAACCTATCGGCATTATATGTATTATACATATTTACCCTGCTATTGTCAATAGTAACTGTTAAAAAAGCGGATTTTTATTTTTGATATTGACATGCGGGGCATGCGGTGATATAATGCCTATATAATCAATAGGCTATATATGCTTTTGGAGGAATCATTATGATAGTGTTCAAGCGATGTCGCCGCGATACAATCATTTATAAACAAACATCACCGCAATTTTGAAAGGAGCAAAACTTATGAAAACATACGATAGAATCACCGACCTTATCGGCAGAACGCCGCTTTTAAAGCTCACGAACTACATCAAAGAAAAGGATTTGGGCGCGACAGTTTACGGGAAGCTTGAATACTTCAACCCCGCCGGTAGCGTCAAGGACAGGATTGCCAGAGCGATGATTGACGACGCCGAGGCAAAGGGACTTTTGAAGCCGGATTCGGTCATCATTGAGCCGACCAGCGGCAACACCGGTATCGGTCTTTCGGCAGTGGCTGCGGCACGCGGGTATAAAATCATTCTCACGATGCCCGAGACGATGAGCGTTGAGCGCAGAAATCTTCTTAAGGCATACGGCGCGGAGCTTGTCCTGACCGACGGCGCAAAGGGAATGAAGGGCGCTATCGCCAAAGCGCAGGAGCTTGCCGAAAATACTCCGAACAGCTTTATCCCGAGCCAGTTTACCAACCCCGCGAACCCGGATATCCACAGAAAAACCACCGGCCCCGAGATTTGGGAGGACACCGACGGCAAGGTCGATATCTTCGTCGCGGGCGTTGGAACAGGCGGAACGGTGACCGGCGTCGGAGAATATCTGAAATCCAAGAATCCAAACGTAAAGGTGGTCGCTGTCGAACCCGCAGGCTCCCCGGTTCTTTCAAAAGGAATATCCGGTCCGCATAAGATTCAGGGAATCGGCGCAGGGTTTGTGCCGGATACGCTGAACACAAGCGTCTACGATGAGATAATCACCGTAGAGAACGAAGAAGCATTCGAGACCGGCCGCACCTTGGCACGCAAAGAGGGACTTTTGGTCGGCATTTCTTCGGGAGCAGCGGTCTTTGCGGCAACTCAGCTTGCCAAACGTCCCGAAAACAAGGGCAAAATAATCGTCGCGCTTCTGCCGGACACCGGCGAGCGGTATCTTTCCACCCCGATGTTCGCGGAATAGAATTTAGAAAGTAGAGGATAGAAGATAGAAGCGCGGGAGGTGTCTTCCTGCCGCGCACATTTTAAGAGATTTGTATTCTTATTGTGCTTAAAATGCTTATTGTCCATGAAACCGCAAAGTAAAAAACAGCGATTTAATTCTGCAATTTAAATTATTAAAGTGATTTTTGGTATTTATACTTGCGTGAACTATAAGCACAATAAGCACAATAAGCCTTATAGTGCTTAAAATCCAGAAAATCCATGAAAGTGCAGTCGGGCGTTTCTATCTTCTAATCATCTATCCTCTAATAACTATATAACATAAGCGATTTAATTCTGTGGTTTAAATTATTAAAGTGATTTTCGGTATTTATACTTGCGTGAATTATAAGCACAATAAGCACAATAAGCCTTATAGTGCTTAAAATCCGGAAAATCCATGAAAGTGCAGTCGGGCGTTTCTATCTTCTAATCATCTATCCTCTAATAACTATATAATGTAGCTGTCCGCGCCGAGCTGCTTTTGATTATCCAAAATATCCTGAAGCGTGATGCCGTCGAGGTACTCGTTCATCACCCGGTAAAGTCCCTGCCATACGGGAAGGGTCGGGCAATCTGCGCTTCTTTTGCAGTCCTGCGGGCACTCTACGCAGAAGACCGGCGCGAGGCTCCCTTCGGTCAGGCGAAGTATCTCCCCGACCGTGTACTGCGACGGGTCCTTCGCGAGCATATACCCGCCCTGATAGCCGCGGTTAGTTTTCAAAACGTACGATTTATTGAGAATGGGAACAATCTGCTCGAGATATTTTTTCGAGATACCCTGGCGCTCGGCGATGTCCTTGAGCGCGATATAGCCCTCGCTGCGGTGTCCTGCCAAATCCAAAAGCATTCGCAGAGCATACCGCCCCTTTGTGGATATTTTCATGCTGTCTGCCTCCTTTTATGTTCATAACCTAATTATAACATATATTTTGTAGGTTTTCAAGAGGGGAAATATAAAATTCAAAACGAGAGAAGTGTTCGCTTGATAGAGATAAAAAACGTCAGCAAGGTTTTTAAAGGCGAAAAGAGCGACGTGCACGCCGTAAATAACGTCAGCCTGACTATCCGCGACGGAGAGATATTCGGTATCATCGGATTTTCCGGAGCAGGCAAGTCCACTTTAGTCAGATGTATAAATCTTTTGGAGCGCCCGACTTCGGGAGAGGTTTTAATCGACGGACAGGATATCACAAAAATATCCGCACGGGAATTGCGGTCGGCGCGCAAGAAGATTGGAATGATTTTTCAGCATTTCAACCTCATGCCGTCGAGAAGTGTTTTTGACAACGTCGCATACGCGCTAAAGGGAAGCGGTAAGTCGAAAAATGAAATAAGAGAAAAGGTCAGGGAGCTGCTAAAGACCGTTGAAATGGCGGACAAAGAGGCCGCATATCCCTCTCAGCTTTCGGGAGGTCAGAAGCAGAGGGTGGCAATAGCAAGGGCATTGGCGAACGCCCCAAAAATACTTCTCTGCGACGAATCGACCTCGGCGCTCGACCCGCAGACTACAAAGCAGATTCTGAACCTGTTAAAGAAGCTTAACAGCGTTCTCGGAATAACAACGGTAGTCATCACGCATGAAATGGCGGTGGTAAAGGAGCTTTGCGACCGGGTCGCTGTCATGGATCACGGAAGAGTAATCGAGCAGGGCGAGACGTTTTCGGTCTTTGCCAATCCCAAAGAGCCGCTTACAAAGTCATTCATCGCGACAACGTCAAACCTCAAGAAAATACACGAGCTGATAGCCGAAAACTCGCCGGCTATAGCCTTAAAACCGGGGGAGATAATCGCGAAGCTGTCATATACCGAGCGAAGCGTTTCCGAGCCGCTTATTTCGACGATATCCCAAAAATTCGGCATAGTTTTAAACGTGATTTTTGCCGATATTGATTTTATACAGGGTTCGCCCATCGGCGGCACCGTCGGGATATTCAGCGGCGAGCGCGAAAAAATCACGCAGGCCATTCAATATTTGATTGAGAAAAACGTGTTTGTGGAGGTGATTAAAGATGAGCGAAGCGCTTGAAAAAATAATGCCGAACGTCATGGCAGACCCGGAAAGATTTTGGGACAGCGTTATAGCGACGCTTCAGATGACCGCGTGGAGCGGCTGTATCATGTTCGTTCTCGGGTTGTTTTTCGGTGTAATTCTTACAGTCACCCGCGACGGCGGAATAATGCAGCAAAGGGCGGTGCATCAGATACTCGATAAACTGGTTAATCTTTTTCGCTCGATACCCTTTGTAATATTCATCGCAATCCTGCTTCCCGTCACAAAGGCGATAATGGGCACTAAAATCGGCGTTCGGGGAGTTATAGTTCCCTTGGTCGCGGCCTCGGTTTTCTTCTTTGCAAGGCAGGTCGAGACGGCTCTTGCAGGGGTAGATTCGGGACTCATTGAAGCCGCGGAATCTATGGGAAAAAGCCCGCTTAACATAATCTTCACGGTATATCTCCACGAGAGCGTCGCCGCACTTTCAAGAGGCACGACCATCACCCTGATAAATCTAATCGGTCTCACGGCTATGGCGGGTTACGTCGGTGCCGGAGGTCTCGGGGATTACGCGATAACCTGGGGTTATAATTACGGTCACACCGACGTGATTTGGGTTTCGGTCTTGGCAATAGTCGTCATCGTGACCGTCATTCAGTGTATCGGCGGACTTATTGCTAAAAAGGCAACTCACTGATAACATATTTACATTAAGAAAGGATTTTTACCATGAAAAACTTCAAAAAAATCATCGCACTTTTACTTACCTTCACCCTCCTGCTGACCCTGCTCTCCGGCTGTGGAAGCAAGGAGGAAGCGGTTGTTCGTCTCGGTGTTACCGGCGCGGTTTATGAGGACCTCTGGGCGCCGACGATTGCAAAGCTTGCCGACGAGGGGATAACCGTGGAGCTTGTGCAGTTCTCCGATTTTGCCCTGCCGAATAATGCCCTCGACAGCGGGGATATCGAGATGAACGCCTTCCAGCACCATGCCTATTTTGAAAACGACAAGGCCACAAACGGCTATGACATCGCGATTTTAAGCGATACCTTCACTATAGCCATGAACCTTTTCTCGTCGCAGTATAAAAGTCCCGAGGAAATTCCCGAGGGCGGCAAGGTGGCCGTTCCGAACGACGCGACAAACTACGGCAGAGCGCTTCTTTTGCTTCGCGACGCGGGACTTCTGACCCTCAAAGACGGCTCCGGCTCCACTCCCACCTCCACCGATATTGAAACATCAAAGGTTGAGCTTGTAGAGGTCAACGCGAGCATGACATATCAGTATGTCAGCGACAGCGAGATTGCGGCGGCGGTCGTCAACGGAAACTATGCCGCAAGCTACGGCGTAGACCCGAACACCGCAATCTTCTATGAAAACCTCGACCCTGACGATAACAGCTTCGTCTGCGTGATAGCGGTCCGCTCGGAAGATATCGACAACGAGACCTACAAAAAAGTCGCCGAGGCTTTCTGCTCGGACGAGACCGCCGAATTCTTTGAGGAAAACTACAAGGGCTTCTTCGTTCCGGCGTGGACAAAGTGAGGAAGATTTTAATGGATTGGCTGTATGAGATAATCGGCGAGCGGAGCCGCGTTATAACCGAGAATATCGAGGACAAGTACCTGAGCGATACCTTGGGACGGCTTCGGGGAGAAGCGGCTGCGCTGGTGTTTGTGAAATCCGCAGATGAGGTCAGCGAGATTTTAAAATATGCAAATGCCCATAAAATCGCCGTAACTCCGAGGGGCGCGGGCACAAATCTTGTAGGCTCGACGGTGCCCCTGAACGGCGGAATTATCCTTGATTTTTCTCATATGAATCGCATTTTGGAGCTCGATTATGATACCATGACCGTCACGGTAGAGCCGGGAATTCTGCTTTGCGATTTGCAGAGCTATGTCGAGGAAAAGGGACTTTTCTATCCTCCCGATCCGGGGGAAAAGGAGTCGTCTATCGGCGGCAACATCAGCACCAACGCCGGTGGAATGAGAGCGGTAAAGTACGGCGTCACCCGGGATTATGTACGCGGACTTGAGGTCGTAATGGCAGACGGCAGGGTCTTAAACGTCGGCGGCAAAAACGTCAAGGACGCGAGCGGATTGTCCCTTAAAAACCTTTTTATCGGCTCCGAGGGAACGCTTTGCGTCATCACAAAATGTATTCTGAAGCTGATACCGAAGCCGGAATTTTCCATCAGCGCGCTTATCCCCTACCCCGATCTTGACAGCGGGATTTCAAGCGTTTTGAAGATTTTGAAAGCGAACGTAAACCCTACCGCCGTTGAATTTATCGAAAGAAAAGTGGCAAAGCTGGGCGAGGATTTCTGCGGCATAAAATACCCCCAACCCGACGCGGACTCCTACATTCTTCTGACCCTCGACGGCAACGAAACGGAAGTGAAAAATAACCTCGCACGAGTGCAAAAGCTGGCTTCCGAAACGGGCGCTGTGGACTTCATAGCCTTGGACGACCCCGACTATGCCGCGGATATCTGGAAGGTACGCGGTGCATTGGTTAAGGCGGTCGAAGCGGTCTCGGAGCAGGAGCCGGTGGACATCGTGGTGCCGATAAATAAGACGGCAGAATTTATCAATTTCGTTAATAAAACCGAGCGTGAGAGCGGTATGCAGATGATAAGCTTCGGGCACGCCGGGGACGGAAACGTCCATCTCTGCGTGGTGAGGGGTTCAAGAAGCGAGGAGGTCTGGAAGCGTGAACTGACCGAAAATATGGAGAAAATCTACGGCGAAGCCTACCGCCTCGGCGGCATAACTTCGGGCGAGCACGGCATAGGAATCTCGAAACGTCGGTATTTTCTCAGCCTGACCGCGAGGGAGAATCTTGATGTCATGAATCGAATCAAAAACGCCCTCGACCCGGAGCACATCTTGAACGACCAAAAATCCTATATTCTGACAAAAGGAGAGCAAAATGCCTGAACTTTCAAAGCGAACCGCGACGTTCACCGACTCGGTAATCAGACGCATGACAAGGGTATCCCTAAAATACGGCGCGGTGAATTTATCACAAGGCTTTCCCGATTTCAAGCCGCCCAAGGAAATTCTCAATCGGTTGGCAGAGGTCACAAGGGAGGATTTTCACCAGTATTCGATAACCTGGGGCGCACAGAATTTCCGCGACGCTCTTTCCGAAAAGCAGTCGCGGCTGATGGGCAGAAAAATCGACCCGAACAGCGAGATTGTCGTGACATGCGGCAGCACCGAGGCGATGATGGCGGCGATGATGACGGTCACGAACCCCGGCGACAAGGTCATAGTTTTCTCGCCGTTTTATGAGAATTACGGCGCCGACGCGATTCTTTCGGGCGCAGAGCCGATATATGTCCCACTGATACCTCCGGAGTTTAACTTTGATCCGGAGGTTTTGGAGGACGCTTTTCGGCAGCACCCGAAGGCGCTTATACTCTGCAACCCGTCAAACCCCTGCGGCAAGGTGTTCACGAGAGACGAGCTTATGCAGATTGCCAATCTTGCGAAAAAATACGACACATTCGTAATCACCGACGAGGTCTATGAGCATATAGTTTACGAGCCTAACGAACATGTGTGTTTTGCCTCGCTGCCCGAAATGTGGGAGCGCACTATCTCATGTTCATCGCTGTCAAAGACATATTCCATCACCGGCTGGCGGCTCGGGTACATCATTGCGCCCGCAAGCGTCGTCGATACCGCAAAAAAGGTCCACGATTTTCTGACCGTAGGCGCGGCCGCGCCCTTGCAGGAAGCAGCGGTCACGGGCCTGAAATTTAAAGATGATTATTACAGCAATCTGAAGCAAAAATACACCGAGAAGCGCGACCTGTTCCTCAAGGGTCTTGATGACATCGGTCTTAGGCACACCGTCCCGCAGGGCGCATATTACGTTCTTTTGGACATTTCGGAGTTCGGCTATGATTCGGATTTGGAGTTCTGCGAAGCCCTCGCGCAAAAAGTAGGAGTGGGCGCAGTCCCGGGGTCGAGCTTTTTCAGAGAGCCGGTAAATAATTTGATCCGGCTGCATTTTGCAAAGAAAAACGAGACGCTTTATGAGGCGCTGAATAGGCTGGACGGGATACGCAGGGTGATGTATGGAAAGTTTTAATGGAAATGAACAAAAATAGAGCAGGGTTTAGCCTTACTCTATTTTTTATTTATTCTGTGTAAGAGGTGCCGAAAATATCGTTTTGGGCGGAATATTTTATATAGTGCAGAAATGTTAAATATATTTTTATGCTCATAAGACAGCGTTTTAACTGTATTATAAAGTTTCTTGCTGCCAAAGGCGCCGTTACTTCTGAGGATAATGAATGGGCCGCAGTTGAGAGATTTGTTTTGGAATTGGGCGGTAGGCGAGGAAGGAGAATTTTTTGTTTCAGTGAAGGCGTGTTGTTACCTTTTGGAGAACGAGAGCGGAATAGGTTTAGTGTATTGTAAGCGTGGGGATGGGGTGGGGGTATTTATGTGTGGGACAACCCTTCCACATGGGAGGGGGTTCTCATCGCTAAAGGCGAGAGTGCCGCCTGACGGCGGGGAAAAATGCATGGCAATACAACTTGCTCAAAGCGGCTCCTTGTGTTTCTGACATATGACCTCTAGCTTCCGTCTTCTAATAGGGCGCAGCCGAGGTCGACCGAAGGTCGACCTAAACGAAAAAAGCAGGAAAATCCCTTGGGATTTTCCTGCTTTATTTCGTTTGCGCGCTTCGCGCGCCGGCTGCGCCCGTGGGGCGGTGCGTTTACTTGTGAAATCCTGTCAATCCGTCACAGCTCCGCGAGCTTCTTGAAGCTTGCCTTGAGCGCGGGATAGATTTCGGTGTAGAGGCGGTAGGTGTCCTCATAGGGCTTGATGTTCTCGGGAATCGGGTTCTGAATCTTGTCGGTCTTGACGACCTCGCGGCATGCCTCGGGGACGCTTGAATAAATACCGGTGCCGACGGCCGCAAGCAGCGCGACGCCGAGGGCGGGGCCTTCCTTGGACGACGCCGTCTTTACGGGACAGGCATATAGGTCGGCGAGCATCTGTCTCCAAAGGGGAGATGAGCCGCCACCGCCGCAGGCCATCATGTCAGAAACGGCGATGTCCATCTGCTTGAACACCTCGACGCAGTCGCGCAGACTGTACGAAACGCCCTCCATCACCGCTCGGAGAAGGTCGCGCTTCTGGTGCATGGCGGAAAGACCGAAGAAGACTCCCCTTGCGTCGGGGTCGAGGTGCGGCGTGCGCTCGCCCATCAGATACGGAAGATAGAGCAGCCTGTTCGAGCCGATAGGCACCTCGGCGGCCTCCTTGTCCATCAGATAATAGGGGTCGACGCCCATCTGTGACGACGTCTCTTTTTCGGCGTTGCAGAAGTTGTCGCGGAACCACTTGAGCGACAGTCCCGCGCCTTGGGTGACGCCCATAACGTGCCACGCGCCGGGGACTGCGGCGCAGCATGTATGTACCCGTCCGAGCTTATCAATCGAAATTTTTGAGGTGTGAGCGAAGACGACGCCCGACGTTCCGATAGTCGTGAACGCCTTTCCGTCCTCGACGACGCCTGTTCCGACAGCCGCCGCGGCATTGTCGCCCGCGCCGCCGACGACCGGTGTTCCCTCGCAGAGTCCGACAGCGTCGGCAACCTCCTTTGTGAGATGACCGGTGACCTCGCAGGACTCGTATACCTTTCCGAGCATCGACTTGTCGAGTCCGAGTCCGTCGATAATCTCGTCGGACCAGTCTCTTCCGGGGACATTGAGAAGCTGCATTCCCGAGGCGTCCGAGACCTCTGTGGCGTATTCATGTGTCAGGACGAAGCGGATATAGTCCTTCGGGAGAAGAATGTGACGGCAGCGGTCATAGTTCTCGGGTTCGTTGTTCTTGACCCAGAGAATCTTTGCGGCGGTCCAGCCGGTCAGCGCGGGGTTCGCAGTGATTTCAATCAGCTTTTCGCGCCCGAGTCTGCGGTTCATCTCGTCGACCTCGTTCGCCGTCCTCTGGTCGCACCAGATAATCGAGCGGCGGATAACCTCGTTGTCCTTGTCGAGCATCACAAGGCCGTGCATCTGTCCGGAAAGGCCGATGCCCTTGACGTCCTCTTTCTTGACTCCGCTCTGTGCGACAACCGCCTTGATGGTGTTGATTGCGGCGTTTGCCCAATCGGCGGGTTCCTGTTCGGCATAGCCGTTCTTCGGCTGGTACATCGGGTATTCGATTGTCTTTGACGCAATCACGCTTCCCCTTTCGTCGAACAAGACCGTCTTTGTGCCGCTTGTTCCGATATCTACGCCTATTACATACGGCATAATCTTCAACTCGCTTTCTTTTTTATATATTTCCTCCGACCGCGGTCGGATAATTACAGATAAATCATTCGGCGGGGTACATTCCGATGTCGATGAGGTTATTTACGATGTCGGCATACCCCTCGCCGTCGGCGTCGACATTGACGCACTCGGCGGCGTTCTTCTCGCCGATTATGTCCCAGGTCAGGACGGCCTTCGGGTTCCTTGAGTATCCGAGAGAGGACAGGAGCTTTTCATACTCCCCCGCCCTTTCGGTATAGACCGAAAGCGTCTGATACTCGCGCATATAGACCTCTTCCGAGCTTTTATTGCCGCCGAAGCCGAAGCGGATAACCCCGTCGCTGAAAAGAATGTCGCCGTAGCGCTTTATTATCGCCCGCGCGACCGGGACGGTGCAGTTGTCGAGATAATAGAGGCGCATGCTGTCGTCATCTGCGGGGATTTCGATGAAAAAGAAGACCGGCTCGCCGATGATTCCGACCGCATCGGTGAAGAATTTTTTATAGTCCTCCGCCGAAAGGCTCAGGGTCAGCTCGTTTTTATAGAGGCGGTACTCTTTTTTTACTGCGCTGACGTCGGGGATTGACACCCCCGGGATAAGCTTGAACCCGCGCATTTTCAATCACCTCGGGAAATGAGTCCGAAAAAACGGACGCGTTTAATCGTATTTGAGTGAACGAGTCCGAATTTCGGGACAGCAGAGCGAATATAATGGAGATGAAATAAAAAATCTGCTGAAAACGGAAGGAGAACTTAAAATGATTTATTATTTCGTCTCACTCGCACTCGGACTTTTCTTTATTTATTCGCTGAGGGACATGCTTCTCGTCATACAGAACCGCCGCGACGCGCGCATCGCCCGCGAGGAGGCGGAGTGTGCTGACAGAGTCATTATACAGCAAAACCGTGAAAATTGCAATAGATTTGAACGCGCAAGCTGAGATTTTTTGATATTTTGATTAAAAAATGAACGACTCTTTGTTTATCGACGGTATTTCGCTGAAAGCTCCCCTGCCGGAAAGCTCGTATCTGAAAAGGCTTCCGGCGGTCGCGGCGCTCGAAAGAGACGCGCTCTTGCTCAAAAAAAGCGCGACATTCCTTGTCGGTGAAAACGGCTGCGGGAAGTCGACGCTTATTGAGGCGATTGCGGTTTGCTTCGGGTTCAACCCCGAGGGAGGCTCGCTTAACTTTTGCTTTGAGACAAAGGCGACACATTCCGAGCTGCACGGATATCTGAGGCTGTCAAAGCACTTGCGCCCGAAGGACGGGTTCTTTCTCCGCGCCGAGAGCTTTTACAATGCGGCGAGCTATCTCGAGGAGCTCGACGAAATCGAGACGTCCGCGCCGCCGGTGCTCGGCGCATACGGCGGGACGTCGCTGCATGAGATGTCCCACGGCGAGGGGTTTATGGCGCTGATTAAAAACCGCTTCTTCGGCCGCGGTCTCTATATCCTCGACGAGCCCGAGGCCGCGCTTTCGCCGACAAGGGTGCTCGCGCTGATTTATGAAATCGACCGCCTTCGCCGCCTCGGCTCACAGTTTATCATCGCGACGCACTCCCCGATGCTCCTTGCGCTCCCCGACTCCGACGTCATAAGCATCGGCGATTGGGGAATGAGGCGGACGGATTACCGCGAGACCGAGCACTTTAAGGTCATGAAGAGCTTTCTCGACGAGCCGGAGAGATATCTGCGGCGGCTCCTTAGGGACTGACGGGTTCTTCGCCGGTTGTGAGGATATCTATCCCGTCGAAAAAGTGCAGAAGGATTTCCTTATAATTATACCCCTGTGCGGCAAGGGCGGCGGCGCCACGCTGTGACATTCCGACAAGGCTGCCGCTGCCCGAGACCGTAAACGTGAAGCGCTCGGTCGCGGGACTGTAGCGGAAAGTGAACCGCGAGGACGGGAGATTCAGCAGGCGCGACAGCTCCGCCCCGCTGACGATGAAACGCGAGTCGAGCTTTACCGAGAGGACATAGCCGGACGGCGCGGTCTCGTTCGGAGTAATCCAGCCGGAGGCGTCGCCCAAAAGGACATAGCCGCTGTCGGCGGTCCCGAGGCGGGCGAAAACCTCGTCGGCGGTATATGTCACCGTCGTAAAATAGGCGTCGGGTTCGCCGGTCGGGGTCGCCCGGAGATAGGGAATGTCGGTCCCGAGGACGGTTTCGGCGCTCTCGGTCGACGTCCCGGCGGAATAGCAGTAGGCGACGCTTATCGGCTCGCCGGCGTATGAGCAATACTCCCCCGCGACCTCCTCGGCGACATCGCGGAAGGTCTCGAAGTCGAACCTAAGGTCGTCGCCGAGGGCGAGGCGGGGGTATTTGTCGGTGTCGGTGCCGACGTCGCAGCCCATCAGCGACGGCGTCGGAGAGGCGCGCTCCTCCTCGCGCCTTCTGAGGACGTATGTATACATGAGCACCGCCTGCGCCTTTAGCACCTCGGGGTCGGCGTTCGGCGGGAGGATTGCCGCAAGCGTCGCGGCGACGTATTCCCGCGCGGTGAGCTCATATGTGCGGCTGGTGACGGAGTCGTATACCGAGACCTCGCCGACCGATTCGACCGGCGAAAATGCGGCGGCGTCGGCCATCGCGGGGACCGCCTCGGCTTCGTCGGGAAAGACGATTCCGACGGCATAGGGAATTGCGGGAAAGAGAATCAGCGCCGCGGTTATCAGCGCAACGCCCTTGAAGAAATTTTTCATACTCGCCTCCGAAAATGTTTTTCGGGACAAGTATACCGCGCGGGGAGAGGGAAAAGTGTCGAAGAGGGACATAAGAAAAGACCGGATTTCTCCGGTCTTTTTTATATGACAGCTTATATGCCAATCAGTATTCAAACTCGCCCTCGAAGACCTTGACGGCGCTGCCGGTGAGGGTGACCTGGTCGTCGGTGTAGTTGACGACGAGGTCGCCGCCCTTGAGCTTTACGGTGACGTCCTTGCCCTTGTCGCAGAAGCCGTTTTCACAGGCGGCGATTACCGCGGCGCAGGCGCCGGTGCCGCAGGCGAGAGTCTCGCCGTTGCCGCGCTCCCAGACCCTCATTCTGAGGGTAGAGCGGTTGACGACTCTGATGAATTCGGTGTTGATGCGCTCGGGGAAGAGCTTATGATACTCGAACTTCGGACCGATTTCCTCGAGGTCGAGGAGGTCGATGTTGTCGGTGAAGACAACGCAGTGCGGGTTGCCGATTCCGACACAGGTCACTCGGTATTCCTTCCCGTCGACGGTTATCGGGCAGTCAATCATTCTTTCGTCCTTGCACTTCGCGGGGAGCTTTTTCGCGCGAAGCTCGGCTTTGCCCATCTCGACCGAGACCGAGCTGACGAGTCCGTCGCGGATATAGAGCTTCATTTTATGGACGCCGCTCGCGGTCTCGACGGTGATGTCCTCGTCGTTCACGATTCCTTGGTCATAGAGGTATTTCGCGACACAGCGGATGTTGTTCCCCGCCATCTGTCCCTCCGAGCCGTCGCGGTTGAAGGAGCGCATCTTTGCGTCCGCGACCGTCGATTTCTCAATCAGAACGATTCCGCTTCCGCCGATTCCGTAGTGCTCGGGGCAGAGGCTTACGCAGAGGCTTTCGGGACAGCTTATCGAGCCGTCGAAGTTTGGGAGGAAGATATAGTCGTTGCCGGCGGACTGCATCTTAAAGAAGCGGATTCTGCGGCGGCGGGTGCGCATTTTGTTGATATTCACAAGCTCGGTGTTGAGGCAGTTGAAGCGGCTCGCGATGATGTCGGCGAGGGCATTCGCGGTATCAAGAGATGTCAGACACGGGATTCCGAGCTGCATCGCCCTGCGGTGCAGGGTGATATAGTCGCCGATAGAGCGGTCCCTAACGGCGCCGGTATAGATGATGTATCCGAGCTTGCCGCTTTCAAGGAGGTCGGAGAGCTCGGTCGAATCGCTGGCGTCGGCGACCTCGTGCACTGGTATGCCGAGGTGCTCGATGTCCTTCGCGGTGCCGCCGGTCGCATAGATGTCGATTCCGAGGTCATAGAAGCGCTTGGCAAGCGAGATTATCTCGTTATAGTCGCTCTCCTCGACGCTTATGAGGACGCCCTTCCCCGCCTTTGCGGGTTCGACAGAGAATCCGGCGGCGGTCAGACCCTTGAACAGCGCTTCGGCCATCGTCTTTCCGATGCCGAGGACCTCGCCGGTCGACTTCATCTCGGGGCCGAGTATCGAGTTTGCGTCCGAGAGCTTCTCGAACGAGAAGACCGGGACCTTTACGGCATAATACGGCGGCGACTTGTGAAGGCCGGTGCCGAAGCCGAGGTCCTTAAGCCTTGCGCCGAGCATGACCTTTGACGCGAGGTCGACCATCGGGACGTTCGTGACCTTTGATATATACGGCACGGTGCGCGACGCGCGCGGGTTGACCTCGATTACATAAAGCTCGTTGTCGTAGATGAGGTACTGAATGTTTACGAGGCCCTTTGTGCCGAGACCGAGGGCGAGCTTTTCGGAACAGTCGCAGATTATCTTTAAAAATCTGTCGCTGAGGTTATACGGCGGATAGACGGCGATTGAGTCGCCCGAGTGGATTCCGGCGCGCTCGATGTGCTCCATAATGCCGGGGATAAGTACGTCGGTGCCGTCCGAGATTACGTCGACCTCGAGCTCGATTCCGGGCATATATTTGTCGACGAGGACGGGGTTCTCGATTCCCTGTGCCAGAATTGCGCGCATATACTTCGACGTGTGCTCCGGGGTGCGCGATATCGTCATATTCTGTCCGCCGATGACGTATGACGGGCGGAGGAGGACGGGGTATCCGAGCGCATTTGCGGCGTTGAGCGCCTCTTCTTCGGTCAGAACGCCCATTCCCTTCGGGCGGCGGATTCCGAGCGATTCGAGGAGGGCATCGAAGCGGGCGCGGTCCTCGGCGATGTCGATTCCGTCGGCAGAGGTGCCGAGAATATTTATGCCGTGCTCATCGAGGAATTTGGTGAGCTTTATCGCGGTCTGCCCACCGAACGCGACGACGACGCCGACGGGGTTCTCAACCTTGATGATATTCATTACGTCCTCGGGACAGAGCGGCTCGAAATAAAGCCTGTCCGCGGTGTCGTAGTCGGTCGAGACGGTCTCGGGGTTGTTGTTGACGATTACGACGTCATACCCCATCTCGCGGAGAGTCCAGACGCAGTGGACCGAGCTGTAGTCGAACTCGATTCCCTGTCCGATTCGGATTGGTCCCGAGCCGAGGACCATGACGACCGGCTTGCCCGAGCGGGTGAATGTCCGCGACTCGCAGGACCGCTCGCAGCAGGAATAGAAGTACGGCGTTACGGCGTCGAACTCGGCACCGCAGGTGTCGACCATCTTGTATGAAAAATCGGTTCCGGGGAGGTCCTTCCGCCCGGAAAGGCGGGTGATTGCGGCGTCGGTATAGCCGAGCTTTTTCGCGGTGAAGTAGTCCTCGTCGGAAAGTCCGCCCGCAATCCTTTTCTCGAATTCGGCGAGACCGAGGAGCTTTTCGAGAAACCACTCGTCGATAAGGGTTATTTCGTGGATTTTTTCGACGCTCACGCCCGACTTAAGCGCCTCGAAGACCGTGAAGATTCTGCGGTCATTCTGTTCGTGAAGCCGCTCGAGGACGGGTTTGTCCGAAAGAGGGGCGGCGTTAAGGGTGTCGAGCGAGATTTCGGCTCCGCGCACGGCTTTTAACATCGCCATCTCGAAGCTCGGGGCGATGGACATAACCTCGCCGGTCGCCTTCATCTGTGTCCCAAGGCTGCGGTTAGAGCCGCTGAACTTGTCGAACGGCCATTTCGGGAACTTTACGACGACGTAGTCAAGCGTCGGCTCGAAGCAGGCGCAGGTCTTTCCGGTGATTTCGTTCTTTATTTCGTCGAGCGAATAGCCGAGGGCGATTTTCGTCGTGATTTTTGCAATCGGGTAGCCGGTTGCCTTTGACGCGAGCGCCGACGAGCGCGAAACCCTCGGGTTGACCTCGATTACGGCGTATTCAAAGCTCTCGGGGTTGAGCGCAAACTGACAGTTGCAGCCGCCGACGATGCCGATTGACGAGATTATGTCGAGCGAGGCGGAGCGCAGCATCTGATATTCCTTGTCCGCAAGGGTCAGCGCCGGGGCGACGACGATTGAGTCGCCGGTGTGCACCCCGACGGGGTCGATGTTCTCCATTGAGCAGACCGCGATGACATTTCCGAGCGCGTCGCGCATCGTCTCGAACTCGATTTCCTTCCAGCCGGAGATGCACTTTTCGATGAGCACCTGTGTTATCGGGGAGGCGTCGAGACCGGTCTTCGCGATAATCCGAAGCTCGGATTCGTCGGCGGCGATTCCCCCGCCCGAGCCTCCGAGCGTGAACGCCGGGCGGACGATTACGGGATAGCCGATTTTCTCGGCGATTTCAAGGGCGCCGTCGACGGTCTGGGTGATGTCGGACGGGACGACAGGCTGCCCGATTTCTTTCATCGTATCGCGGAAGAGCTCGCGGTCCTCGGCCTTGTCGATGGCCTCGATGTCGGAACCCAAGAGCCTTACGTTGTATTTTTCGAGGACGCCCATGCGCGAAAGCTGCATCGCGACGGTGAGACCGGTCTGTCCGCCGAGTCCGGCAAGAAGACCGTCGGGGCGCTCTTTTTCGATTATCCTCGCGACGGTCTCGGCGTTGAGCGGCTCGAGATAGATTGCGTCGGCAAGGTTTTTATCGGTCATGATTGTGGCGGGGTTGGAGTTTACGAGGACGACGTTAATGCCCTCCTGCCTCAGAACCCGGCAAGCCTGTGCCCCGGCGTAGTCAAACTCGGCAGCCTGTCCGATGATAATCGGTCCGGAGCCGATGACGAGGACCTTTTTGATGCTTAAATCCTTAGGCATTGCGCTCCCCTCCCATCATGTCCAAAAATCTGTCGAATAAAAACGCGGTGTCGCGCGGACCGCCGCACGCTTCGGGGTGAAACTGTACGGTGAAGCAGTTTTTGCCGGGATATTCCATTCCCTCGCAGCTTTGGTCGTTGGCGTTGATAAACGTCTGCGTCCCGATTCCGTCGAGGCTTTCGGCGACGACGGCATAACCGTGATTCTGACTCGTGATATATGTTCTTCCGCCGACAAGGTCGCGCACCGGCTGATTTGCGCCGCGGTGCCCGTATTTGAGCTTTACGGTCTTTCCGCCCATCGCGAGCGCGGTGAGCTGGTGTCCGAGGCAGATTCCGAAGACCGGGACCTTTCCGATGAGCTTTTTAAGCTCGGCGATTGCGGCGGTATTCTCCTCGGGGTCGCCGGGGCCGTTCGAGAGCATTATCCCGTCGGGGGACATCTTCAGGACCTCCTCCGCCGGCGTATCCTGCGGGAAGCAGGTCACCTCGCAGCCGCGCGCGCAGAGGCTTCGGACGATATTTCTCTTTGCGCCGTAGTCCATCAGGGCGACGCGGAATTTCTTCTCGCCCTCGGCGGGGTATACCTCCGGAGACTTGCAGGACACCGACGCGACCGCGTTTTTGACGGTATAGCTGACGATGTCGGAGAGGTCGTCGGGGACGCTGTCGCAGATTTTGGCGTTCATTACGCCCTCCTCGCGAATGATTCTTGTGATTTCTCGGGTGTCGACTCCGGCAAGACCGACGATTCCGCTGTCCTTCAGAAAGCGGTCGAGCTCGTATTCCGAGCGGAAGTTCGACGGCGTTTCGCAAAGCTCGCGGACAACGTATCCCCTGACGGCGGTGGTGCCCTCGAAGTCGGGAGTTATTACGCCGTAGTTCCCGATGAGCGGAAACGTCTGCATCACAATCTGTCCGCAATAGCTCGGGTCGGTGAGTGTTTCGAGGTAGCCGGTCATTCCGGTGGTGAACACAAGCTCGCCGACGCTCTCGCCCTCGGCGCCGATTCTTCTGCCTTCAAATGCCATGCCGTTTGAGAGTACCAAATAGGCTTTTTTGGAAAACTGAATCCCGTTCATAATTATTTCCGTCCTTTCCTTTGGCTTTATCAACTGATAATTATAACATATCCCGGCGGCGGTTTCAACCGTAATCCGAGATGTTTTTTATTTTCTATGTTATGCACAAAAAAAGCACCGAAACGGTGCTTTAAAGATTAAATAAGGGTTGTCGCCATCACGGCCTTGATGGTGTGCAAACGGTTCTCGGCCTCGTCGAAGACGACCGAATTCTTCGACTCGAATACCTCGTCGGTGACCTCGAGACAGTCATAGCCGAATTTTTCGTACATCTCTCTTCCGATTTCGGTCTTAAGGTCGTGGAACGCTGGGAGGCAGTGCATGAACAGGCAGTTTTCGCCCGCCATATCCATCATCTTCTTATTGACCTGATAGGGCATGAGGTCGTTTATTCTCTCGGCCCAGACCTCGTCGGGTTCGCCCATCGAGACCCAGACGTCGGTATAAATGACGTCGGCGCCCGAGACGGCGGTCGGGATATCCTCGATGAATTCAAGCGCCGCTCCGGTATCCTTCGCAATCTTCTGACACTCGGCGACAAGCTCGCCGTCGGGGAAATAACCCTTCGGGGAACACGCGACAAAGTTCATTCCCATCTTTGCGCACCCGACCATCAGCGAGTTGCCCATATTATATCTTGCGTCGCCGGCATAGACAAGCTTTACGCCCTTAAGCCGTCCGAGGTGCTCGCGGATTGTCAGGAAGTCGGCGAGTATCTGTGTCGGGTGGAATTCGTTGGTGAGGCCGTTCCAGACCGGCACGCCCGAATAGCGGGCAAGGCTTTCGGCAAGCTCCTGTCCGTATCCGCGGTACTCGATTCCGTCGAACATTCTCCCGAGGACGCGCGCGGTGTCGGGGATTGATTCCTTCTTGCCGACCTGTGACGACTTGGGGTCGAGGTATACGGCGTGCATCCCGAGGTCGGCGGCCGCCACCTCGAACGAGCAGCGGGTCCTCGTCGACGTCTTTTCAAAAATCAGCGCGACGTTCTTCCCCTCGAGATACCTGTGGGGAATTCCGGCCTTTTTCAGTGATTTAAGCTCGGCGGCGGCGTTGAGAAGTCCTTCAATCTCCTCCGGAGTGAAGTCGAGCAGCCTTAAAAAGCTTCTTCCTTTGAGTGATATCATGTCAATTCTCCTTAATTGAGGATAGTTTTTCTCTGACGTATTTTATCTGTGCCTCAACCGAATTCAATGACGTCCCGCCCTCGGAAATGCGCTTTTCGACGCAGTTCATAAGGTCGATATCGTCATATAAATCGGCGTCGAAGAGGTCGCTCAGCGCCTTATACTCCCCGAGCGGGAGGGTCTCGAGGGTATACCCCTCGGACTGACACCTTGCAACCGCCTGTCCCGCGAGCTTATATGCCGAGCGGAAGGGCATCCCCTTTCGGACGAGATAGTCGGCGAGGTCGGTCGCGTTGATAAATCCGGTCTGCGCCGCCCTCAACATGTTCTCGGGGCGCGCCTTCATCGACGAAATCATCGGGACAAATACGCCGAGACACGCCTTTGCGGTGTCGACCGAGTCGAAGACGGCCTCTTTATCCTCCTGCATATCCTTATTATAAGCGAGCGGGAGACCCTTTAACGCTGTCAGCAGGGACATGAGGTTGCCGTAGACCCGTCCGGTCTTACCGCGGATAAGCTCCGCCATGTCGGGGTTCTTTTTCTGCGGCATAATCGACGAGCCGGTCGTAAAGCTGTCCGAAAGGGCGACGAATCCGAATTCCCAGCTCGACCAAAGAATGAGCTCCTCACAGAAGCGGCTGAGGTGCATCTGTAAAATCGCGATATCGCTCATAAGCTCGAGCGCAAAATCGCGGTCCGAGACGCCGTCGATTGAGTTGAGACAGATTTCGGGGAATCCGAGCAGTCCGGCCTCGTATCTTCGGTCGGTCCGGTATGTCGTCCCGGCGAGGGCGCACGAGCCTATCGGGCAGACGTTCATCCGCTTTTTGCAGTCGCAAAGGCGGTCGGCGTCCCTTAAAAGCATCATGCAGTAGGCAAGCAGCTGGTGCGAAAACAGAATCGGCTGTGCGCGCTGGAGGTGGGTATACCCCGGCATGACCGCGGTCTTATATTCCTCGGCCTTGTCGGCGACGGCGGCCGCAGCCTGTTTTATCAGCGAGATTATCTCACCGGTCTCTCTCATCAGATACAGTCTCAAATCGAGCGCGACCTGATCGTTGCGGGAGCGCGCGGTGTGAAGCCGCTTTCCGGGGTCGCCGATGCGGTCGGTCAGAACCTGTTCCACGAACATGTGAATGTCCTCGCAGTCGGGGTCAATCGCGAGCTTTCCGGACAGCAGGTCGTCGAGAATCCCGTTCAGTCCGGCGATAATCGCCTCGGCCTCGTCGCTTCGGATAATCCCCTGCTTTTCGAGCATTTTTGCGTGAGCGACCGAGCCGGCGATGTCCTCGCGGAACATTCTTGAATCGAAGGATATGGAGGAATTGAAGTCGTCGGCTATCTTTGAGGTAACGCCGTCGGTAACGCCCTGCCACATCTTTGCCATGTCAATCCCTCCGAAAAATTATTTCTTGTCCTTGATTTTGCTGTCGACGATTGACTGAACCTTTATCGGCAGACCGTAGAGGTTGATGAATCCGGCGGAGTCCTTCTGGTCGTAGTCGGACTCGCCGAAGGTCGCGATTTCTTCGCTGTAAAGGCTGTAGTCGCTCCAGACTCCGGCGTTAATCATATTGCCCTTATAGAGCTTTAAGCGCACCTTGCCGGTGACGCGCTCCTGTGTCTTATCGACAAAGGCGGAGAGCGCTTCGCGGAGAGGGGTGAACCACTGTCCGTTATAGACAAGCTCGGCAAAGGTGATTGAGAGGCGCTGTTTTTCGTGAAGCGTCATTTTATCGAGACAGATTGACTCGAGGACGCTGTGCGCCTTATAGAGAACGGTACCGCCGGGGGTTTCGTATACGCCGCGGCACTTCATTCCGATGAGGCGGTTCTCGACGATGTCGATGATGCCGATGCCGTTTCTTCCGCCGATTTTATTCAGCTCGAGGATAATCTCCTTCGCGGTCATCTTCTTGCCGTTGAGCGCGACCGGAACGCCCTTGTCGAATTCGAGCTCGACATATTCCGGCTTATCGGGAGCCTGTATCGGACTGACGCCCATTTCGAGGAATCCCGCTTTTTCGTACATCGGCTCGTTGCCGGTGTCCTCGAGGTCGAGGCCCTCGTGCGAAAGGTGCCAGAGGTTCTTATCCTTCGAGTAATTGGTCTCGCGGTTGATTTTGAGGGGGATATTGTGCGCTTCGGCGTAGTCGATTTCCTCGTCGCGGGACTTGATGCTCCACTCGCGCCAAGGGGCGATTATCGGCATATCGGGCGCAAAGTGCTTGATTGCGAGCTCAAACCTGACCTGGTCGTTGCCCTTGCCGGTGCAGCCGTGGACGATGGCGTCGGCGTGCTCCTTCTTGGCGATTTCGACGAGTCCTTTGGCGATACAAGGCCTTGCGTGCGACGTTCCGAGGAGATATTCCTCATAGACCGCGCCGGCCTTCATCGTCGGGATTATGTATTCGTCGACGTATTCGTCGGTGAGGTCGAGGACATAGAGCTTCGACGCGCCGGTCTTAAGCGCCTTTTCCTCGAGACCCTCGAGCTCGTCGGCCTGACCCACGTTGCCCGAAACGGCGATTACCTCGCAGTTGTTGTAGTTCTCCTTGAGCCACGGAATGATGATTGAGGTGTCGAGTCCTCCGGAATATGCGAGTACGACCTTTTTTATACATTCTTTATTCATAATTATCCTCCTGTTATGCAAAATTTACGTTTCTTTTGCATATTATGCAACAAATATTCGCGTTTGTCAAGCGTTTTTCAAGCTTTATCCGATTTTTGTGCATATCATGCACGCGGCGGCAAAACGCGGGTTTACTATTGGTGAAGTGCGACAAAAGCTCAGACAAGCTCGGCGATGTCGAAGATGAGCTTTTCGGTCTTCTCCCAGCCGAGGCAGGCGTCGGTAATCGACTTTCCGTAGACGCACTCGCCAATCTTCTGCGACCCGTCCTCAATATAGCTCTCTATCATGAATCCCTTGACCATCTTCTTGATGTCCTCGGAATGGCGGCAGCTGTAGAGGACCTCTTTACAGATTCTCGGCTGCTGGAACGGGTCTTTTCCGGAATTCGAGTGGTTGGTGTCGATGATGATTGCGGGGTTCTTAAGCTCGCTCTTCTGGTACGACTCGCTGACGTGGAGGAGGTCTTCGTAGTGGTAGTTCGGCATATTCTGCCCGTGCTTGTTGACATAGCCGCGGAGAATAGCGTGTGCAAGCGGGTTGCCCTGTGAATGGACCTCCCAGCCGCGGTAGATAAAGGTGTGCGGGTTCTGTGCGGCGTGAATCGCGTTCATCATCACCGAGATGTCGCCGCTCATCGGGTTCTTCATTCCGACCGGGATATTAAGTCCCGAAGCGGTCAGGCGGTGATGCTGGTCCTCGACCGAGCGCGCGCCGACGGCGACATATCCGAGGATATCGCTGAGATACCTGTGATTCTCGGGGTAGAGCATTTCGTCGGCACAGGAAAATCCCGACTCCTTTAGTGCTCTCATGTGAAGATTGCGGATTGCGACGATTCCCTTGAACATATCCGGCTTTTCGTTCGGGTCGGGCTGGTGAAGGAGACCCTTATAGCCGTCGCCGGTCGTGCGCGGCTTGCCGGTGTATATCCTCGGGACGATGAAAATCCGGTCCTTGACCTTTTCCTGTACCTCGCGCAAGCGGGAGATATAGTCGAGGACGCTGTCGGCGTTGTCGGCGGAGCAGGGCCCGATGATGAGGATAAACCTGTCCGACTTGCCGGTGAAGATGTCCGCAAGCTCGTCCGCTCTCTTTTTGACGACCTCTTCAAGCTCTCTCGAAAGAGGGAACATCTCTTTGACCTGCTGCGGAATCGGCAGCTTTCTTTCAAAAATCATGTTCATAAAAATTCCAACCTTTCAGTATTCATGACGGAAAAATCCGAATTATTTTTTGTCAAACTTCGCCCTGCGCTCGGTTGAGCGGCGCATTATGTCCCTCATTCCCTCGACGTCGCCGCGCTCAATCATGTCCCTGAGCTTTTTGAACTGCGCGTCAAAGAGGTCCATTTGGTCCAGAAGTGCCTTTTTGTTCGCCATGAACAGCTCGGACCACATCAGGTCGTTTATGCGCGCGATGCGGGTCAGGTCGCGGAACGAGTCGCCGGTAAACTTTTCGATGTTCTCGGCGTCGTTACAGGTCATAAGGCTTACGGCGATGCAGTGCGTCAGCTGTGACACAAAGCCTATCATCTCGTCGTGGTCCTCGGGACTCAGCTCGGCGACCTGTGCGAATCCCAGAAGAAGACCGAGCTCGCGGCAGGTCTCGATTGCCTCCGGGGTGTTCTTTTCGGTCGGGGTGACGATATAGTTCGCGCCGGCAAAGATTCGCGGCGTCGCATTTTCGACGCCGTAGACCTCGCGCCCAGCCATCGGGTGGGCGGCAATGAATTCGCAGTCGGGGCGGAGTATCTCCTGCACCTTATAGACGACCGAGCCTTTTACGCCGGTGACGTCGGTCAGCAGCGCGCCGGGCTTGAAGAGGTGCTGGTTCTTTTCAATCCAGTCGATGAAGATGTGCGGATAAAGGGCGAAGACGGCGATATCCGCCTCGCGGACAAGGTCTTCGCGGACCTCGGCGGCACCGTCGTCGATAAGACCGTTTTTCAGCGCGTAGTCAATCGAGCTCTGCGACCGGGTAATCGCGGTGACGCGGAAGCCGTATCTCTTCAGCGCTTCGGCATAGCTTCCGCCGATAAGTCCGAGTCCGACGATAAGTATATTTTTTTTGACGTCAATCATCATGGCGCTCACTCCTCAATCCGGACGTCGAGTCCGAGCATTTTTGTGACCTCGAAGAAGTCGGGGAAGGTCTTTCTTACGGCCTCGCAGCCTTCGATGCTCCCGCCGAGCACCGAGCAGAGGACCGCCTCGGACATCACTATCCTGTGGTCATTGTGCCCGCTGAGCGGCGTTTCGGGGCGGTGAAGGGCGGCCTTGGGGACGGTGATTCTGTTCTCCTCGACAGTGACCGAACAGCCGAGCTTTTCGAGCTCGACCCTCATTGCCTCTCCCCTGTCGCTCTCTTTTATCGCGAGGCGGCGGGTGCCGGTCAGGGTACAGCCGTTCTTAAGCGCCGCAATCGCCATCAGCACCGGTCCGAGGTCGGGGCAGTCTGTGATGTCGACGGTGGGGCAGCCGGCGCACAGCTCGGCGAAGTGCCCGCGGTAGACGCGGTCGCCCTGTGCGGAATCGTCCGTCAAGCCGGTGACCTTTACAGACGAGCCGATGCAGTTAAAAGCGTCTAAAAACGCGGCGTTTGAGAAGTCGCCCTCGACGGCGACGTCCCGCGGCGTAAGGCTTTGGCCCTTTACAGCCACTGTGTACTCGCCGTCAAAGCGGGCGCTGCCGCCGAAAGCGGATATCGCCCGAAGCGTCAGCTCGACGTATGAGCGGCTCTCGAACGGCGGGAGGATATTTATTCTGCTGTCGCCGCTGCGGGACAGGAGGGCGAAGATGAGACCGCTTATAAACTGACTCGAAACCGAGCCGTCGACGGTGTATTCGCCGCTGTCGAGGCTCCCACGGACGGTGACGCTCTCGCCGCTTTCATATGTAAACCCGCGCTCGCGGCAGAGGTCTTCATATACCGACTGCGGCCGCTCCATGAGGCGCTTTGAGCCGCAGAGGGTGATTCGCCGGTCGAGCGTCAGGCAGAGGGGTATCAGGAACCGAAGCGTGTTCCCGCTTTCGCGGCACATGAGCCGCTCGGGAGCGGCTTTAAGGAATCCCGAGCCGTCGACGGTGACGGAATTTCCGGATTTTTCACAGACCGCGCCGAGGGCGGTGATGCAGTCGAGCATCGCGAGGACGTCCTCGGAGAAGGCAAGGTTATCTACTTTACAGCGTCCGCCGGTCAGCGCCGCGAGCAGGAGCATGCGGTGCGCCATGCTCTTTGACGGCGGGGCGGCGGCGGTCCCGGAAAGCCGGGACGGCTTAATCCGCGCAATCACAGCTTTTCCGCCAGAAGGTCGACGGCTTCGAGATAGCCGTCAGTGCCGTGACCCGAAATTGTGGCGATACAGGCGGGTCTGAGGTAGCTTATCTGTCGGAATTCCTCGCGCTTGTCGATCTCGGATATATGCACCTCGACGGTCGGGACGGACACCGCTTTTATCGCGTCGAGAAGCGCGACGCTCGTGTGAGTATATGCCCCGGGGTTGATGACGATGCCGTCGAAATTGCGGTATGCCTCCTGAATCCAGTCGACAAGAGTCCCCTCGTGGTTAGACTGCCGGCAGTCGACGTAAAGTCCCTTAGCTTTACAGTGCTCCTCAATCTTCTTTATAAGTGAGTCATATGTTTCGCGGCCGTAGATGTCGGGTTCGCGTATGCCGAGCATATTGAGGTTTGGTCCGTTAAGCACTAAAATCTTCATCCTAAAAGCCTTTCTATAATAAGTTTCGCGTTTTCCTCTGCACCGTCGACCGGCTCTATGACGGCGTCGGCGGTCGATATGTATCTGTCATGCCGCTCGGCATATCTCTTTCGGATTGCCTCTTTGTCCGAGGCTGTCGGGCGGTCTGCTGTCGGCGTGAGCCAGTCTGGGTCTCTGTCAAGGAATACTACTTTACAGTTCTGCCTCATCGCGGCGACGTTTTCGTCGCGGAGAATCGCTCCCCCGCCGGTCGAGATGATGACCCCCGAGCGGCGGCAGACGTCGCGCAGGACCTCGGTCTCGATGTCGCGGAAGGCCGCTTCGCCGTCCTTTTCAAAGATTTCGGGGATTTCGCGGCCCGTCCGGCGGACGATTTCGTCGTCGGTGTCGATAAGCTCGCGTCCGAGAAGCTGAGAAAGATATCTTCCGGCGGCGGACTTCCCGCTCGCGGGCATTCCGGTCAGCGCGATGTTCTCTTTCATCTTTAAAACCTCTCCGAAAATCCGCTCGATTTCGCTCTTCGGAATGGTGACATCGCGGAAGATTTCGGAGGCATAGACCGCCTGCGCCACAAGCATATAGAGTCCGCCCTCGGCGTTGATTCCCCGTGAGCGCGCGTCAAGGACGAGCTGTGACCTCAGCGGGTTAAAGACCGCGTCGACGACGCCCTCGAGGCGGGTGAAGCAGTCGAGCCGTATCGGCGAGCCGTAGTTTTCGGGGAACATTCCGACCGGAGTCGTGTTGATGATGACCTCGGCGTGTGAATAATCCGCCGTCGCGGAGTCATAGCTTATTGAACCCTCGGACGGCTTTCTCGACACGGCGGCGACGGTCTTCGCGCCGAGGTCCTTCGACAAAACCTGTGCCGTGACCGATGTCCCGCCGGTCCCGAGGACGAGAACGGTCTTCCCGGAAAGGGAAAGTCCCATTCTTTCAATCAGCGCCTTCATGCCGAAATAGTCGGTATTATAGCCGAAAAGCCTGCCGCCCCGGTTGACGACGGTGTTGACCGAGCCGATTCGCGCGGCGATGTCGTTCATTCCGTCGAGATAGGGTATGACGTCCTTTTTATACGGGATTGTCACGTTTATGCCGAGAAAATCCCGCTTTTTCATAAAGCTGTCGAGCTCGCTTTCGGGGACTTCGCGGAGACGGTAATCGTAGCCGCCGATGAGCGAATGTATTTCCCCGGAAAAGCTGTGCCCCAGCTTTCTTGCGATACAGCCGTAGTCCATAGTCACTCCGCCCCTCCCGCAAGCATGTCGGTGCCGAAGCGCATCGCCAGAAGGTCGCAGAGCACAACCGCCGCGACGCTGTCGACGACGACCCGCGCGCGGTGAATTATCGCGGGGTCATGCCGGCCCTTCAGCGTCAGGACCGCGTTTTCCCGGCTGATGCAGTCAACCGTCTCCTGCGGGCGGAAAATCGACGGTGTCGGCTTTACCGCGCAGCTGAAAATCAGGGGCATGCCGTTTGTGATGCCGCCGTTGATTCCGCCGGCGTGATTCGTCTTGGTGGTGACGGCGCCGCTCTCCGAGGCGGTCAGCGCGTCGTTCGCCTCGCTCCCCCTCATGTCGCAGAGGGCAAAGCCGTCGCCGAACTGTACGCCCTTGACGGCGGGAATTCCGAACAGAGCGTGCGCCAGAAGCCCCTCGGCGGTGTCGAAAATAGGCTCACCGACGCCGGCGGGAAAGCCGGTGACGGCGGTCTCGAGGACTCCCCCGACGCTGTCGCCTTCGGCAGCCGCAGCTTCGATTTTTTCGACCATCGCCGTCGCAATCTCGGGGTCGAGGACGGCAAAATTAAGCGAGTTAAGCATATCTATCTCCTCGGGGATATTCCCGAACTCGCGGTCCGAGATTCCTCCGCAGGACTTTATATGAGTGCCGATTTTGATTCCGCGGCGCGAAAGCGCGGATATTGTGATTGCGCCCGCCGCGACAATCGCCGCGGTGACGCGTCCGCTGAAATGACCGCCGCCGCGAAAGTCCTCGAAGCCGTGGTATTTAAGGTTTCCGGTGTAGTCGGCATGACCCGGGCGGGCAAGCCGGGGCGCGTCGGAATAGTCGGAGCTCTTGGTGTTCTCGTTGGGGATGGTGATTGTAATCGGGGTGCCGGTGGTCATGCCGTTGAAGACGCCGCTCAGGATTGAGAAGCGGTCGGCCTCGACCCTCGGGGTGGATATCTTCCCGGCGGGGCGGCGCTTTGACAGCTGTGCCGCGATAAATTCCTCATCGACGGGGATTCCGGGCGCAAGACCGTCGAGGACGGCTCCGACCGCGGGACCGTGACTTTCTCCGAAGACGGTCAGGGAAACGCTTGTGCCGATGGTGTTCTTCATTTGGAATCCTCCCCGAAAAATTCTTCAAGCTCGGCGAACAGCTCGCCGAATTCTATCTTTTGGGAAACATAGCTCCCCGCTTCGTTTACTCTTATGACCGTGACCCCGCCGCCCTCAGACTTCTTGTCGTGGAGCATCGCGGACTTTACCGCCGCGAAGTCGGCCTCGGTCCCTGTCGGCAGTCCGAGGGACAAAAGCACGCGTTCAAGCCGCTTTCTGACCTCGGGCGAGCACATCGGCAGCATACCGATTGCGACACATTCGCCGTGATAAAGCCGCCCGTTTTCGGCGGTCTCGATTCCGTGCCCGACAGTATGCCCGAAGTTCAGGACCTTTCGGAGTCCCGATTCCTTTTCGTCCTTTTCGACGACCGTCTTTTTTATGACGAGCGAGCGGCGGATTATTTCGTCGAGGTTTTCCTCCCAATCGCCGCGCTCGAATATCCCGAAGAGGTCTTTGTCAAAGCAGAGCGACATCTTTATCGCTTCGGCGAGTCCTCCCGCGACCTGTCTCTTATCGAGCGTCTTCAGGACGTCGGGGTCGATGAGGACGAATTTTGGCTGCCAGAACGCGCCGACGGTGTTTTTATAGCCGTCGAGGTCGACCGCGACCTTTCCGCCGATTGACGAGTCAATCTGTGACAGAGTTGTCGTCGGAATGTTATAGAAGTCGATTCCGCGCATATACGCCGAGGCGGCAAATCCCGCCAAATCGCCGATTACTCCCCCGCCGACCGCGACGACGCAGTCCTTTCGGGTGAATTCCTTTTCGAGCATCGCCTTTAACAGCACCCGGAAGCTTTCGAGGCACTTTGTCTTCTCGCCCTGCGGCAGCGTGACGACAAGGGGGTCCTTGCACTGCCGCGCGACCGTTTCGGCGTATTCCGGCGGAACCCCGTCGTCGGTGACGACAAGGACCTTTCGGTCGAGATTCATGTGCTCCGAAGCGTTTTTAAGCTCTCCGCGGCGGATTAAAATATTGTAGCTCCGGTCGCCGAGCGAGAGGGTGACGGTGTCGGGCGAAGAAAACTCCGCCGAGCGCTGATAGCTCTTCGAGACGTCCATCACGTCGCGCAGAAAGTCGGCATATAGCCCCCTAAGCTCCTCGGGGACGTATTTCTGGTTGTTCTCGATGACGGCGGCCTCGCGCGAGGTGTCGATGACCGGGAGACCGTGCTCCCTTTTGTATTCGCTGACCTCGCGGACCGAGTTCATACGCTCGACCCAAAGCTCCGCCATTTTCCTGTCGACTTCGTTTATCCTTTCCCGTGCGCTTTCAAGCTTATCCATTATAAATCCTCCGCGGTATATTTCAAAAAAATGCTCCACTTTATTCAACACGAATAAGCAGTGGAGCAAATAACTTTACTCTGCTGCTTATTTAAAGTAATAAAAATAGAATACCGTAAACATAAAATCGCCCCTCAGTTTCAACTATTGTACGCCTTTAAACGCATAAAGTCAAGAGAATTTTTCAAAATAGCGGCGTTTCGGCGGATATATGGTAGCTTTTCAACAGTATTCAACGAAAAAAGGGGCGGCGGCTTTGTCAGGTTGACAGAAATCAAGCGTCCTTCGACTCGGACAATTTCAGCGCCGCGGAGACAAATCCCCTGAACAGCGGGTGCGGGCGGTTGGGTCGGGACTTGAATTCGGGGTGATACTGTACCCCGATGTGAAAATCGCGGTCGGTAAGCTCGACGGTCTCGACGAGACGTCCGTCGGGGGAGATTCCGCTCAGCGTCAGTCCGGCGGCCTCCATTCTCTCGCGGTAATCGTTGTTGAACTCATAGCGGTGGCGGTGACGCTCGGCGATTTCGGTCTTGCCGTAGCAGCGCTCCATCGCCGTCCCCGGCTTGATGACGCAGGGGTAGCTTCCGAGCCTCAGGGTGCCGCCCTTGTCGATTGAATCGCTCTGTCCGGGCATGAAGTCGATGACCTTGTTGCGGCAAAGCTCGTCGAACTCGCCCGAGTTTGCGTCGGGGATTCCGAGGACGTTTCTCGCGTATTCAATCACCGCAATCTGCATTCCGAGGCATATTCCGAAATAGGGCGTTCCCGTTTCGCGGGAATACCTTGCGGCGAGAATCATTCCCTCTATTCCGCGGTTTCCGAATCCGCCGGGGACGATTATTCCGTCGACCGACTTAAGGCGGGTCTTATATGTATCCTCGGTAAGCGTTTCGGAGTCAATCCAGTCGATTTCGACCTCGGCGCCGATGTCGCAGCCGGCATGGCGCAATGCCTCGGCGACCGAGAGATATGCGTCGTGAAGCTGAATATACTTGCCGACAAGTCCGATTGTGACCGGCTTCTTGCACTGCTTGACCCGCTCGACCATCTCCTTCCATTCGGCGAGGTCGGGTTCGGGGGCGTCGATGCCGAGCTCGCGGCAGACGACCTCGGAGAAGTTGGCCTTTTCGAGCATCAGCGGCGCTTCGTAGAGGTGCGGCAGGGTTATGTTTTCGATGACGCAGTCGGGTTTGACGTTGCAGAACATCGCAATCTTGCGGAAAATCGAGTCCTCAAGAGGCTCGTCGCAGCGCAGGACGATTATGTTCGGGTTGACGCCGAGTCCCTGAAGCTCCTTGACCGAGTGCTGGGTCGGCTTCGACTTGTGCTCGTCCGAGCCGCGGAGGAAGGGCACGAGGGTGACGTGGATAAAGAGGCTGTTCTCGCGGCCGACCTCGAGCGAAATCTGCCGAACCGCCTCCAAAAACGGCTGCGACTCGATGTCGCCGATGGTGCCGCCGATTTCGGTTATGACGACGTCGGCGCCGGTCTTCGTCCCGACGCGGTAGACGAACTCCTTTATCTCGTTGGTGATGTGCGGAATGACCTGTACGGTCGAGCCGAGATATTCGCCCCGCCGCTCTTTATTCAGGACATTCCAATAGACCTTGCCGGTCGTGAGGTTTGAATACTTGTTCAAATCCTCGTCGATAAAGCGCTCGTAATGCCCGAGGTCAAGGTCGGTCTCGGCGCCGTCCTCGGTCACATAAACCTCGCCGTGCTGATAGGGACTCATCGTCCCGGGGTCGACGTTAATATAGGGGTCGAGCTTTTGCGCCGCGACCTTAAGTCCCCTTGCCTTTAAAAGACGTCCGAGCGAAGCCGCGGTAATCCCCTTTCCGAGTCCGGACACAACTCCTCCGGTGACGAAAATATACTTTGTCGCCATTACTGTTTTTCCCTCCTGTCATATTTTTCGATAATCTCTTCGGCAATCCGCTTTTTCGGCATACAGCGGTCCATCGCCTGTTTTTCAATGTATTTGTGCGCCTCGGCCTCGTTCATGCCGAGGTTGTCGATAAGCGCCCATTTTGCGCGGTTCGTAAGCCTTATTTCCTCCATTTTTTCTTCAATCGAGGCGGTCTTCTTCTCCATTCTTCGAAGCCGTTCCCTTGTCGCGCAGAGAAGGAGCATCGACTGGAGCACCATCTGTCCGTTAGCCGGTTTCGAGACGGTCAGGACGCCGTATTCGGTGACCTGGTCATAGACAGCGGAGAAGTTCTCGCTTTTTACGAAGATGAGCACTCCGAGCCCGATGTCGCTCGCAAGGTCGATTGCAAGCCTTGAACCGTAGTCGTCGGGCAGCGGCGTGTTTATGATTACAATGTCATAGCTCCGCTCCAAAAGCTCGCGCTTACAGGCTCCGACCCCCGGGACGACCTTTATCGGCCCGTATTTCTTCTCGGGCAGGGCGGACGTCAGAGAGCTGTTGAATTTTTGTGAATCCGAGACAATAAGGACGCTGTATACCTGTTCCCTGAGGCTCAACGTCGCCCCTCCTTTCGGCAGTTATTATAAAGCTTATCTGTCGCAATAGCTTGATATAATCTGTTCGGGCAGGTATTTTTTGATGAAGTCGCTCGACCTCGCGGTCCTGATTGCTTCTTCGAGGTCGCGCGGAAGCGCCTTATAGTCCTTCAGAACGCTTTCGTCGGCGGAATAGATGTCGAAGTCGGCGGGAAGCGGAAGCTCGGCATCTTCTTTTAGACCCTCGAGTCCCGCGAGAATCAGCAGCGCAAAGCAAAGATAGGGGTTTGAGAGCGAGTCGGGAGAGCGGAGCTCGGCGGCTCTGAGGTCCTGTGACTCGCCAATCGGTGCGGGAATGCGAATCAGCTGTGAGCGGTTCTCGCCCGACCATGTGATGTATTTCGGCGCCTTGTTTGCGCCGAGCCTCAAGTATGACTCGTCGGAGGTGTTGAAGAAGAGGGTCATATCGGGGATTCGCTTTAAAATTCCGGCGATGACCTTCGGCAAAAGCTCGCCGCGCTCGTTGTGCGCAACCGAAATCTTAATGTGGAAGCCGTTGCCCGAGCGGTTCTTTATCGGCTTCGGAGAGAAGTCGGCAAAGAGGCCGTTACGCGCGGCAATCGTGCTGACGACCGAGCGGAAGGTCACGGCGTCGTCGGCGGCGGTAAGCGGGTCGGAGCGCCGGAAGTCGATTTCGTTCTGTCCGGGACCCTCGGCGTGATGCGAGCTTTCGGGGATGATTCCCATTCTTTCGAGGTCGAGACAGATTTCGCGGCGGACGTTCTCCCCCTTATCGGCGGGGGCGATGTCCATATACCCGGCGGTGTCATAGGGAACCGAGGTCGGCTCGCCCTTTTCGTCCCGCTCAAAGAGATAGAACTCGGTCTCGGAGCCGATATAAAAGCTGTACCCCTCGGCCTCGGCAAGCTCGACCGCCTTTATCAAAAGGCTTCTTGTGTCGGGGAGGAATTCCTTCCCGTCGGGATAGGTTATCGTGCAGAACATGCGCACGACCCTTCCGTGCTCGGGGCGCCAAGGGAGAATCGCGAGGGTTGAGGGGTCGGGATGAAGAAACAGGTCGGAGCGGACCACTCCCCCGAAGCCGGCGATTGCCGACGCGTCGATGGCGATGCCGTATTTAAAGGCGCGCTCGAGCTCGCCCGGCATTATGGATATGTTCTTCTGGTGCCCGAAGACGTCGACGAAAGCGAGACGGATAAACTTTACGTCCTCTTCGGCAACATACTGCATGGTCTCTTCCGCTGTATACCTCATTCCGATTCTCCTTATCAGTTTTGTACATACATCTGTTTATACGGGTTCTTGCTGTCGGGAGTGATTACGGTGAAGTCCGAATTCATAAGCTCATCGGCGTTCTTTCCGAACAGCCTGCAATACTCTTCGACATATTTCTTTATTTCGGCGAGGTCTTCCGGGGACGCGGGTCTCGCCGTAACCTGTTTCGGGAAGGAAATTTCCGAACAGTCGGAGCGGAGAAAGAGCTTTCCGCCGTGCATTCCCGTGCTCGGGAAGTTTCCGACAATCGGGTGACCGTCTTCGTTCAGACCGAGGACGATTATAAGTCCGCCGGCCTGATATTCCCCGAGAAAGCTTCCGGTGCGTCCGCCGATTACCATAACCGGGACCTTGTCGCGGTATGCCTTCATATGGATACCGGCGCGGTAGCCGGCGTTGTCGCGGACATATATCTCTCCGCCGCGCATGGCGTATCCGGCGGCGTCGCCGATAGAGCCGTGAACAACAATCCTTCCGGCGTTCATGGTGTCGCCGACGGCGTCCTGTGTGTTCCCGAAGACCTCGATTCCGCCGCCGTTGAGGTATGCCCCGAGGGCGTTCCCCGGAGTGCCGTATATCTTTATTTCGCGGTGTCCCATTCCCGCGGCGATGAATCTCTGTCCGAGGCAGCCGCGGATTTCGCAGTCGCCCGTATCTCTTATTATAGCATTAAGTTCCGAAAATTCAAGGTTTTTTGCGTCAATAGTTTTCATCACACAACGCCTCCAAGCTTCTGAGTGCGGTATTCCTTTCCGAACGGGGCAAGCGCCGGCGCGCTTTTAAGCGTATCGAAGTCGACCGAATCGAGCGGAGTTTTGTTCCGTATCATCGCGGTATAGATTCCCGCGCGGTCGCAGTCGCCGATAATCATAAATCCCTTTAAAAGATTGTCCTCGGTATAGAGCCGCTTTATTCCCGACTCGGTTTTTTCCTCGTAGCACTCACCGGTATAGCTTCCCGCGCTCATGCAGTGAAGTCCGCCGAAGCCGATTGAGTTCATCGGGAGCATATTGTCGAGCTTTTCGCTTCCTCCCGCCATGTTCACTCCGGCACAGTGCCCCTGCATATAGGCGAGCGGCATTATTGCCATGACCTTTTTCGCGCCGCTCGTCGAGTCGGTCGCTTCGACACAGTCCCCGGCGGCATATACGCCCGGAAGGCTTGTCGCCATCTTTTCGTCGGTGACGATTCCGCGGTTGACCTCTCCGCCGGCGTCCTTGACGAGCGACGTATTCGCCCTGACGCCGACCGCGGTGACGAGGACGTCGAACGAAACAGTCTTCCCGCTCTTCATCTCGGCAGTATTGCCGTCGAAGCGGGCGACGGTGTCGTCGAGGAGGAATTCAACCCCCATGCTCTCAAGCTTTTTCTGCATATATGACGCGCAGCCGGCGTCGAGAATGCTCGAGAGGACGCGGGGCGCAAGATCGCAGACGGTGATTTTTTTGCACCGTCCGATGATTCCCTCGGCGCACTTCAGGCCGATGAGTCCCGCGCCGACAATCAGTACGCTCGATTCGGGGCAGAGGTCGGCTTCGAGCGCCCTTGCGTCGTCAAGGGTCATGAAAGCGTGCCTCTTCGGGACGGTGTCGAGACCTTCGATCGGCGGTACGAACGGAGTTGAACCCGCCGCGACGCAGACGGCGTCGTATGAAAGCGTCTTCCCGCCCGAAAGAGCGACCGTCTTTTTTTCGGGGTCAAGCTTTTCGGCGGTCTCGCCGTAGAGGACGGTCACGCCGTTTTTTTCGTAAAAATCGCGGGGGCGGTATAACATTCTCTCCTCGTCGGTCTTTCCCTCTAAAAGATAGGAGATGAGCGGGCGGGAATAGACGTGATGCCTCTCCTTCGATATGACGGTGATTTTTCCGTCGGGGTCGGCCGAACGGATTCCCTCGATTGCGCCGACTGCCGCCGCGCCGTTTCCGATAATAACATAGCTGCTCATGTCTTCGTTACCCCCTGTCCTCATAGATAATCGCCCTGTTGGGGCAGCCCTTTACGCACGCCGGCTCGCCGCAGCTGTTTTCAAGGCAGAGCTCGCACTTCTGGACCGCGCCGTGCTCCCCCTCGCGGATACAGCCGTAGGGGCAGACGAGGACACAGGTCAGGCAGCCGACGCATTTGCTGTGGTCGACCTTTACCGCGCCGTCTTGGATTGAAAGCGCGCCGGAAATGCAGCTTTTTACGCAAATCGGGTCGGTGCAGTGGCGGCAGGAGACCGCAAAGTTGATGTCGCCGTCCTGTTCGACGACGATGTTCGGGCGGACGGTCTTCTTGCGAAGCGCCTTTATCATGTCGCTCTCGCCGGAATTGGCGAACGCGCAGTTATATTCACAGAGGTGACAGCCGAGGCACCATTTTTCGTTTACATATACACGTTTCATTATTATCACCCTCCGTCTTATTCGCCCGCGTGGGATATGCCGAGAATTTCGAGCTCTTTTTCGGTCATGTTTACTCCCCTGAGCATCAGGCGGTTGCCCTTTAACGACTCGATGGAGTTTATTCCCATTCCGCCCATAAGCTCCATTATCTCGTGACGCCAAGCGGTCATAAGGTTTATCAGCCTTTCGGAGCCGATGTCGGGGTTGAGGCGCTTTACAAGCTCGGGGCGCTGTGTCGCGATGCCCCAGTTGCACTTGCCGGTCTGACATGTGCGGCAGAGGTGACAGCCGAGCGCCAGAAGCGCCGCCGTCGCGATATAGCAGGCGTCCGCACCGAGGGCGACAGCCTTTACGACGTCGGAGGCCGAGCGTATCGACCCGCCGACCACAAGGCTCACGTTGCCCCTTATTCCTTCGTCGCGGAGACGCTTGTCGACCGAGGCGAGCGCAAGCTCTATCGGGATTCCGACGTTGTCGCGGATTCTCGTCGGCGCGGCGCCGGTTCCGCCGCGGAAGCCGTCGATTGCGATGATGTCGGCGCCGGAGCGCGCGATTCCGCTCGCGATTGCCGCGATATTGTGCACCGCCGCGACCTTTACGATAATCGGCTTTTTATATTCGGTCGCCTCCTTAAGCGAATAGACGAGCTGGCGGAGGTCTTCGATTGAATAGATGTCGTGGTGAGGCGCGGGTGAAATCGCGTCCGAGCCCTCGGGAATCATTCTTGTGCGGGAGACGTCGCCGACAATCTTTGTGCCCGGGAGGTGTCCGCCGATGCCCGGCTTTGCGCCCTGTCCCATCTTTATCTCGATTGCCGCGCCGGCGCTGAGATATGCCTCGTGGACGCCGAATCTTCCCGACGCAACCTGTACGACGGTGTTCGGGCCGTATTTATAGAAGTCCTCGTGAAGTCCGCCCTCGCCGGTGTTATAGAGTATTCCGAGCTCGGTCGCCGCGCGGGCAAGGCTCTCGTGAGCGTTATAGCTTATCGAGCCGTAGCTCATCGCCGAGAACATGACCGGCATTGAAAGCTCGAGCTGCGGGTCGAGCTTTGTGACGAGTTTTCCCGATTCGTCCCGCTTCATCTCGGAAGGCTTTTTCCCGAGGAAGACCTTGGTTTCCATCGGTTCGCGGAGCGGGTCGATTGAGGGGTTCGTGACCTGTGACGCGTTTATAAGGATTTTGTCCCAATAGACCGGGAGCGGGTTCGGGTTGCCCATCGACGAAAGAAGGACGCCGCCGCTCGAAGCCTGTTTATATATCTCCTTGACGGTGTCCTGTCCCCAGTTGGCGTTCGGGCGGAGGGTACAGTCGCTCTTTACGATTTTGAGCGCCCTTGTCGGGCAGAGCGCGACGCAGCGCTGACAGTCGACGCATTTCGATTCGTCCGAAAGCATTACGTCGCCGTCGGGGTCATAGCTATGTACAAGGTTTGCGCACTGGCGCTCACAGACGCGGCAGCGTATGCAGCGCGAGTCGTTTCTTATGACCTCGAATTCGGGATAGATGTATTCGATTCCCATTAGAACGCGCCCTCCTTTACCTTTATAATGACCGGCTCGCCGCCGGCGGGAGAATAAAGCCTGTCGAGCTCGGGAGACATCACCCTTATCGCGGACTCCTCACTCGCGACATAGACCATGTCGTCCTTTTCGCCGACGACCATCGAGCGGAGCTTCAGGCGGTCGTTGAGCGCCATCATTCCGCCCTCGAATCCGAGGATTATCGAGAACGGGCCGGTTATCAGCAGGCTTGAATAGACGGTTCTCAGGAATTTGAGCTTTTCGGCCTCCTCGGGCGGCTTTTTCGCGATTGTCGACCAGAACGGAGCCGCGATTACCGACGCGGTCTCTTCAAGGCTGAGTCCCTGTTTTCTCAGAAGATAGTCGGCGATATAGGTGATGACCTCGGTGTCGGTCTGGAGGGTGCAGCGGTAGCCGAACATCTCGATATAGCGGCGGTTGGCGTCATAGCTCGAAATCTCGCCGTTGTGGACGATTGAATAATTCAGGAGCGCGAACGGGTGCGCGCCGCCCCACCAGCCGGGGGTGTTAGTCGGATATCTTCCGTGCGCGGTCCAAAGGTATGCCTCGTATTCGTCGAGCTTATAGAAGAGTCCGACGTCCTCGGGGAAGCCGACGGCCTTGAACGCGCCCATGTTCTTTCCGCTCGAAAAGACATATGACCCCCTGATTTCGGCGTTGACCCTTGTGACGCAGCGGGCGACAAATTCGTCGGGCGAAAGCTGCGACGCGACGAGCCTGTTGTGCTCGGGGACGGCGAAATAGCGCCATATTAACGGGCAGTCGGTTATCTGGGGCATCTTTCTCGTCGGGATTATCTCGCTGCGGACGATTTCAAAGTGCTCGAACAGGAATTTCTCGCAGTCGACCCGGCAGGAGTTGTCGTCATAAAAGACATGCAGCGCGTAATAGTCCTTATAGTCGGGATAGATTCCGTATGCGGCAAAACCGCCTCCGAGTCCGTTGGAGCGGTCGTGCATCGGCTTCATCGAGTTGATGATTCCCTCGCCGGTGAATTTTTTCCCGTCGCGCGAGACCGCTGCCGATATCGCACAGCCCGACGGTATCCTTATGCTGCCCTCAAGCGGATTGGGGCGGTTAGGCAGATTGTCCATCATACCATGTCCTTTCATTATAAATATAGGCGCACACCGAAAGGGGGGGAGAAAATCCCCCTTTTTATCGGTGAACGCCATTGCTCACAAAAATATTCGCGGCTTCGTTGCCGTATCTTTCGATATGATATCATATTATAAAGTGATTGTCAATGGGTCAGCGAAAAAAATTATCACAAAAATGAAAGTTTTATCCCCCGCTCCTGCAAAAAATGCACTAAAATCTGGCAGAACGAAAATATTTTTTAAAAAATTGCAATTTGGGTATTGACAAATCCGCAAAGCTGTAGTACAATAGCTGACGTTGAAGGCAAAGGCGTCTTCGGGGTTATTCCCCGACGGCGTCTTTTTTCATTGTTCTAAGGAGGAATTATAATGGCAAACGTATCCGACATTTTTGGCACCCTGGTCTTTGACGACAGAGTTATGAAGGCGAATCTTTCGGCCTCGGTCTACAAGTCATTAAAAAAGACCATCGACGAGGGCGCAAGGCTCGACATCTCGGTCGCGAACGCAGTGGCTGAGGCGATGAAGGAATGGGCGGTCTCGAAGGGCGCGACGCACTTCACCCACTGGTTCCAGCCTCTGACCGGCATCACCGCCGAAAAGCACGACAGCTTTATCTCGCCCGCTCCCGACGGAAGAGTCCTTATGGAATTCTCGGGAAAAGAGCTCATCAAGGGCGAACCCGACGCATCGAGCTTCCCCTCGGGCGGACTGAGGGCGACATTCGAGGCGAGAGGCTATACCGCTTGGGACCCGACGTCTTATGCGTTCATCAAGGGCAAGACCCTCTGTATTCCGACCGCTTTCTGTTCCTACGGCGGCGAGGCGCTCGACAAGAAGACCCCGCTCCTCCGCTCGATGGAGGCGCTGAATAAACAGGCGATGAGAATCCTTAAGCTCTTCGGCAACGACGACGTCAAGTGCGTAAAGACCTCGGTCGGACCGGAACAGGAATACTTCCTTGTCGACAAAGAGCTTTATGACCAGAGACCCGACCTTATCTATACCGGAAGGACGCTCTTCGGCTGTCTTCCCCCGAAGGGTCAGGAGCTCGATGACCACTACTTCGGCGTCATCAAGCCGAGAGTCGCGGCATATATGGCGGACCTCAACGAAGAGCTTTGGAAGCTCGGAATCCTCGCGAAGACCGAGCACAACGAGGTCGCCCCGGCGCAGCACGAGCTCGCACCGATTTACACCACTACAAACATCGCGACCGACCACAACCAGCTCACCATGGAAATCATGCAGAAGGTCGCGGCGAAGCACGGCCTTGTATGCCTGCTCCATGAAAAGCCCTTCGCGGGCGTCAACGGCTCGGGCAAGCACAACAACTGGTCGATTGCGACCGACACCGGCGTAAACCTCCTCGCCCCCGGCGAGACTCCCTATGAGAACGCGCAGTTCCTTCTCTTCCTCGTCGCCGTCATCAAGGCCGTCGACGACTATCAGGACCTCCTGAGACTTGCGGTCGCGACCGCAGGCAACGACCACCGTCTCGGCGCAAACGAGGCTCCTCCGGCTGTCGTGTCGATGTTCCTCGGAGATGAGCTTCAGGCGGTTCTTGACGCCATTGAGACCGACACCCCCTACGGCGGCGCCGAAAAGACGACGATGAAGCTCGGGGTGCACGTCCTCCCGAGATTCCAGAGGGACAACACCGACCGCAACCGCACCTCGCCGTTCGCGTTCACCGGAAACAAGTTCGAGTTCAGAATGCTCGGCTCGTCAAACTCGATTGCCTGCGCGAACATCATGCTCAACTCGGCGGTCGCCGAATCGCTCAAGCAGTTTGCCGACGTCCTTGAAAAAGCCGACGACTTCGATTCCGCGCTCCACGACCTCATCAAGAAGACAATCAAGGAGCACAAGAGAATTATCTTCAACGGAAACGGATATGACGACAGCTGGATTAAAGAGGCGGTCGGAAGAGGACTTATGAACCTCAAGACCACCCCCGACGCGATGCCTCACCTTCTCGACAAGAAGAACGTCGACATGCTCACCGCGCATAAAGTATATTCGGAGGCTGAGCTTAAGTCCCGCACCGAAATCATGCTCGAAAACTATGTCAAGACCGTCAACATCGAGGCCCTGACCATGAGCGACATGTCGAAGAAGATGATTATGCCGGCGATCGAGGACTATATCGCCTCGCTTGCGCAGACCGCGAAGAACAAGCAGGAAATCGGAATCGTCGCGAAATACGAAAAGGGACTTATTTCGACGCTCGGCGCGCTCCTCGAAAAGATTCAGGAGAAGACCGAGGTTCTCGACGGAAAGATTGCGGAATATAAAAAGATTGCCGACGTAACCGAGGCTTCGTACTATATCCGCGACGAAATAATCCCGGCGATGGATGCTCTCCGTGCACCCGCCGACGAGGCCGAGGCGATTACGGACGAGAAATTCTGGAGATATCCTACATACGGCAAGCTTTTGTTCGGAGTAAGATAATCGGAAACACCGCGGGATTCCCGCGATGCAGCAGCTTTAAAAATGAACAGACTAAGTGTCCTTGGCGGGCAAGCGGATTTTTCGTGGGGTCAGGCTCTGGAACATAGTCAATATCATTACCTAAGATAAGAAAGGTGAAAATTATGACTATTGAATTCTGGTACCTGATTGGTGCCGCGCTCGTTTTCTGGATGCAGGCAGGATTTGCGATGGTTGAAACCGGCTTTACAAGGGCAAAGAACGCCGGTAACATCATCATGAAGAACCTGATGGACTTTTGTATCGGAACGGTTGTGTTCTCGATACTCGGCTACAGCCTTATGATGGGCGAAGACGCGCTCTTCGGACTCATCGGTCTTCCCAACATGGACCTCTTCACTCACTTCAAGGAATTCATCGCCTCCCCCGAGGAGGGCTTCACCGGCGCTTCGACGTTCGTCTTCAACCTCGTCTTCTGCGCCACGACAGCGACTATCGTCTCGGGAGCGATGGCGGAGCGCACGAAGTTCTCGGCGTACTGCATCTATTCCGGAGTCATCTCGCTGATTGTCTATCCCATTGAGGCGCACTGGATCTGGGGCGGCGGCTGGCTTGCACAGCTCGGCTTCCACGACTACGCCGGCTCCTGCGCGATTCACATGGTCGGCGGCATTGCCGCCTTGGTCGGCGCAATCTTCCTCGGCCCGAGAATCGGCAAATACGTCAAGGACAAATCCGGCAAGGTCGTCAAGGTAAACGCTATTCCCGGCCACTCGATTACCCTCGGCGCTCTCGGCGTGTTTATCCTCTGGCTCGGCTGGTACGGCTTCAACGGCGCCGCCGCAACGACTCCCTCGGAGCTTGCGTCAATCTTCCTCACCACCACCGTTGCGCCGTCGGTCGCGACCTGTGTCACTATGATATTCACATGGATTAAAAACGGCAAACCCGATGTCTCGATGTGCCTCAACGCCTCCCTTGCGGGACTTGTCGGCATCACCGCCGGCTGCGACGCGATGGACTGGATTGGCGCTGCGGTAGTCGGAATCGTCTCCGGCATACTCGTCGTTGTCGTCGTCGAAGGTCTTGACATGAAGCTTCACATCGACGACCCCGTCGGCGCCGTCGGCGTACACATGGCAAACGGCATCTGGGGCACTATTGCGGTCGGTCTCCTCGCGAACCCCGACGCGCCCGCAGGTCTTTCCGGACTCTTCTATACCGGCAGCTTTAAGCAGCTCGGTCTCCAGCTCTTGGGCTTTGCTTCCGTCGCGGTATATGCCGCGGTAATGATGATAATCTTCTTCGCTCTGATTAAGAAGTTCCACGGACTCCGCGTCACCGCCGAGGAAGAGATGATGGGTCTCGACATTCCCGAGCACGGTCTTCCGTCGGCATATCCCGACTTTATGCCCGCCGTCGATAAATTCGTTTCCTACGGCGACTACGGCGATGTTCCCGTCGTCACCGGCGACGTTCCCGAGGCAGAGGCCGTCACCGTCAAGAAGGTTCCCTCGTTCGAGGAGGGCGGACACAAGTTCACCAAGGTCGAAATCATCTGCAAAGAGGCGCGCTTCGACGCCCTTAAGACCGCAATGTCTAAGCTCGGCATCACCGGCATGACCGTATCCCACGTTATGGGCTTCGGCGCACAGAAGGGCAAACCCGAGTATTATCGCGGCGTTCCCGTCGAGACAAACCTTCTCCCGAAGGTTCAGGTCGACATCGTCGTTTCAAAGATTCCGGTCAGAACGGTCATCGAAACCGCGAAGAAGGTCCTTTATACCGGACATATCGGCGACGGCAAGATATTTGTCTATGACGTCGAGAATGTCGTAAAGGTCAGGACCGGCGAAGAGGGATACGACGCTCTTCAGGACGTTGAATAACCCCTCCCCTCTCATTACATCTGACATCTTCTCCTGTTATAAAGAGTGATGTGTTGAACCCCGGCGCGGCATAAAACTGCCGTGTCGGGGCAAAGCACCCTCCGGAGATAATCCGGAAAAAAGCAACAAGTAATTTTGGGATGTGATTTTATGTGTTCAATAATCGGCGTTACCGGCCCGCTCGACAGCCGAATCTTTCGGGACGGCTTTCAGCGCACAAAGTCGCGCGGTCCGGACGACACGAGAACCGTTAAGACCGGCAGCGGAGTCCTCGGCTTCCACCGGCTCGCGATAATGGGTCTTACCCCCGAGGGTATGCAGCCCTTCGAGCTTGACGGGAGCTATGTCGTCTGCAACGGCGAGATTTACGGCTTTGAGAAGCTTAAAAAAGAGCTGTCGAAGAAATACAGCTTTAAAAGCGGGTCGGACTGTGAAATACTGCTTCCGCTTTATTTTGAATACGGCGTGGAAATGTTTAAGATGCTCGACGCCGAATTTGCGCTCATCATATATGACGGCAGGACGGGCGAATATATCGCCGCGCGCGACCCCATCGGCATACGTCCGCTTTATTACGGATATCTTGAGGGCGGGGACATCGTTTTTGCGTCCGAGCCGAAAAACCTTGTCGGGATTTGCAAGAGAATAATGCCCTTCCCGCCCGGACACTACTACAAGGACGGGAAATTCATCTGTTACCGCGACATCGCGAAGGTCGAAAAGGTCTCGGAGGACGGCATCGACGAAGCCGTGAAAAAGATTCACGACCTTCTTGTGAAGGGCATTGAAAAGAGGCTTGTCGCCGACGCAAAGGTCGGGTATCTTCTTTCGGGCGGACTTGACTCGTCGCTCGTCTGCGCGGTTGCGCAAAAGGCGTCGAAGGAGCCGATTAAGACGTTTTCAATCGGAATGAGCGGCGACGCGATTGACCTTAAATATGCGCGTCAGGTTGCAGACTATATCGGCAGCGACCACACCGAGGTAATCATCTCGAAGGACGACGTCATCGAATCGCTTTCGACGGTCATCAACCTCTTGGGCACATACGACATCACGACGATAAGGGCGAGCATCGGAATGTACCTCGTCTGCCGCGCGATTCACGAAAACACCGACATAAGGGTCATTCTTACCGGCGAGATTTCGGACGAGCTCTTCGGATATAAATACACCGACTTTGCGCCGTCGGCCGAGGCTTTCCAGCAGGAGGCGGAAAAGCGCGTCCGCGAGCTTCATATGTATGACGTGCTGAGGGCGGACCGCTGCATTTCGGTCAACTCGCTCGAAGCGCGCGTGCCGTTCGGCGACCTCGATTTTGTTGAATACGTTATGTCAATCAATCCCGAGCTTAAGATGAACAAGTACAACAAGGGCAAGTATCTTTTAAGAAAAGCGTTCGAGGGCGACTATCTCCCCCACGACATTTTATACCGCGAAAAAGCGGCGTTTTCCGACGCTGTCGGTCACTCGATGGTCGACTATTTAAAGGAATATGCCGAGGGGATTTATTCCGACGGGGAATTCGAGAGCCTTCGCAAAAAGTACACCCACGCACAGCCGTTCACGAAGGAATCGCTCCTCTACCGCGAGATTTTCGAGCGCTTCTATCCCGGTCAGTCCGAGATGGTCAAGGACTTCTGGATGCCGAATAAGGATTGGGAAGGCTGCAACGTCAACGACCCGAGCGCGAGGGTGCTCTCTAACTACGGGGAGAGCGGGAAATAAATGTGCCGCCATGCTGTCGCATGGCGGAAATATAAGGGGAAGTCCTTTTTACGGACTTCTCCTGTTTTATAACTTATGCGGTTTATCACTTGCCTCACTCATCGTTTGGCAAGCAGGGGACCCCCGGCGAGGGTCCCCTACGTCAAAACAATTCACCGAATTGTTTTGACTACCCTCCTGCGCTTCGCTTCGCAAGTGTTCCGCGACTGCGGTCGCGGCGGGGGCGCTGCCCCTCGACCCCGTGAGCCTTTTGAAAAAGGCTCAAGCGAAAACTTTTAGTTTTTTATGTGCGGTAAAAGTGCTTTGTGAACCCCGTCAGACCAAGTCCGCCATGGTGTAAAGTCCGGGAGCTTTTGTCGAGATGAAGACCGCAGCGTTGACGGCGCCGGTGGCGAAGACCTCCTTCGAGGCGGCGGAATGGCTCAGAGTTATGACCTCGTCGCGCCCGGCGAAGATTATCTCGTGGTCGCCGACAATCGTCCCGCCCCTGACCGAGTGAATCCCGATTTCCGAGTGGTCGCGCTTGCGGCGGACACTGTGCCGGTCGTAAGTATAGCTGTACTTCTCGCCGCGCGCGGCGTTAATCGCGTCGGCAAGCATAAGCGCCGTCCCGCTCGGCGCATCGACCTTCTGGTTGTGGTGGCGCTCGACGATTTCGACGTCAAACTGATCCCCGAGGACCGCCGCCGCCTTCTTCGCAAGCTCGGAAAGAAGGTTGATTCCGAGGGACATGTTCGCTGTGAAGAAAACCGGTATCTTCGACGAAGCCGCCTTGATTTTCTCGACCTGCTCGGGGGTATATCCCGTCGTCGCGGCGACAAGCGGCACGCCGTTCGTCAGGCAGTACGCGAGCATTTCGTCGAGCTCGTTCGGCCGCGAAAAGTCAATCACCGCGTCGGGGACCTCGGGCAGCTCGGAGAGCAGCTTATACACCGTAAAGTAGGAATACTTTACAGGATTGATGTCGACGCCCGCCATGACGGCGCAGTCCGTCCGCGAGGAAATCACTTCCGAAATCATGCGTCCCATCTTGCCGCAGGCGCCTCTGATAACGATTTTTGTCATAAATTTCACATCCTTAAAAAATATCCGTAAAGTAAAGTCACTTTACAAGTCCGAGCCGTATCAGCCCTTGGCGGAGCAGCTCACGCGAGGTCTCGCTCATTCCGAAAAGCGGCGGACGGCAGGGCCCGGCGCCGAGTCCCATCATGTTGAGCGCCTCTTTCACGGGCACGGGGTTGACGTCGGAGAAGAGAAGGTTTGTCAGCCGCATATACCGCATCGCGAGGGCGCCCGCCGCGGCGAAGTCGTTTTCGAGGCAAAGGGCGCAGATTCGCTGTGTTTCCGCGGGAATGACGTTCGCGAGGACCGATATCACTCCCCTGCCGCCGAGCGACATTATCGGCACGGTCAGGTCGTCGTTGCCGCTGTAAATCGGGAGGTCGTCGCCGCAGGAGTCGAGGACTTTTGCGGCGAATGAGACGTCGCCGCTCGCCTCTTTAAGTCCGGCGACGCGGGGGTGCTTTGAAAGCTCGGTAAAGGTCTCCGGCTTTACGAACAGTCCCGTCCGCGAGGGGATATGATAGAGAATTGCGGGGATTTTTACGGCGTCAAGAATCATCTCGTAGTGCCGAATCAGGCCGGACTGCGAGGTCTTGTTGTAATACGGCGTCACCAAAAGCAGTGCGTCGGCGCCGGCCTCCTCCGCCGCCTTCGACGTCTCAATCGCATAGGCGGTGTCGTTCGAGCCGGTCGAGCAAATCACCGGCACGCGCCCGGCGGTGCGTTCGACCGCAAAGCGCATCAGCGCGCGGTGCTCGTCGCCGGAGAGGGTCGCGTTTTCGCCGGTCGTTCCGACGGCGACAATCGCGCGGGTACCCGCCTCAATTTGGCGGTCAATCAGCTCGCCGTACTTCGTATAATTTACACTTCCGTCGGGGTTGAACGGCGTCACGACAGCGACCGCCGAGCCCTCAAAAACAGGGTGTTTCATATGGACCTCCGGAGGGTAAAATTTGGATTATGTAAGATACAATTATCTGTCAAAACAGCCTTTTGCCGCAAGCAGCTCTGCGGCAAGGACGCCGCCGCCGGCAGCGCCGCGCAGGGTGTTATGAGAGAGGCAGACGAACTTGTAGTCGAAGACGGGGTCTTCGCGGAGACGTCCGATTGACACCGCCATTCCGCCCTCGGAGTCGCGGTCGAGCTTCGCCTGCGGGCGGTTGTCTTCCTCGAAATAGTGCAGGAACTGTTTCGGCGCCGAGGGGAGACCGAGCTTCTGCGGCTCGCCCTTAAATTCCGCCCAAGCGCGGAGAATCTCGTCCTTCGACGGCTTGCGGTCGAATTTTACGAAGACCGCCGACGTATGACCGTCGGAAACGGGGACGCGGAGGCACTGTGTCGTGATTATCGGCCTCTCGGCGGGGACGATTACGCCGTCGCGGACCTCGCCCCAAATCTTCATCGGCTCGACCTCGCTTTTCTGCTCCTCGCCCTTGATGAACGGGATAAGGTTGTCGACCATCTCGGGCCATGTCTCGAAGGTCTTTCCGGCGCCGGATATCGCCTGATAGTTGCAGGCGAGGACGGTCTTTATTCCGTATTCGCGGAGAGGGTGAAGCGCGGGTACATAGCTCTGAATCGAGCAGTTAGGCTTTACAGCGACGAATCCCCTCTTGGTGCCGAGGCGCTTTTTCTGGGTCTCGATGACCGCGATGTGCTCGGCGTTGCACTCGGGGATAAGCATCGGAACGTCGGGGAAATAGCGGTGCTCCTTGTTGTTCGAGACAACGGGGCACTCTAACTTCGCGTATCCCTGTTCAAGAGCGATTATCTCTTCCGAGGGCATGTCGACGGCGCAAAATACGAAGTCGACCTCGGACGCGATTTCCTTCATGTCCTTTACCGCGTCCTTTACGACGATGTCGCCGACCCAATCGGGGAGCGCGGTTTTCATCGCCCACTTTGTACCGACGGCGTCGCGGTAGGTCTTTCCGGCGGAGCGCTCCGAAGCGGCAAGGACCTTAAGCCTGAACCACGGGTGATTTTCGAGGAGGGTGATAAACCTCTGTCCGACCATGCCCGTTGCGCCGATGACGCCTACTTTAAAATTTTTCATACAAATTCCTCTCTTCCCGGGGTTGCAATTCCCCGTGTGATGGTATATAATCATACGCATACAGAATATCACAAAGAAACGGCAAAGTCAAGAATAGAAGATAGAAGTCAGAAGATAGAGGATAGAAGACAGAATGTTAGATATAAACAATCTCAAAAAATCGGATTTCGGGTATGAGCTTCCCGAGGAGCTTATCGCGCAGGAGCCGGTCGAGCCGCGCAACAGCTCGCGTCTTATGGTCATCGACCGAAAGACCGGCGGAATTTCTCACGACCGCTTCTATAATCTATGCAATCACCTTAAAAAAGGCGACACCCTCGTCGTGAACGACTCGCGGGTCCTTCCCGCGCGGATTTACGGCGAACGCGTCCCGGGCGGGAGCTTTATCGAATTCCTGCTCCTTGAGCCGCGCAAGACCGACGTCTGGGAAATCCTCTGCCGCCCCGGCAAAAAGGCGAAAATCGGGACGCGCTTTTCGTTCGGCGGAGGGCTCCTCACCGCCGAGATAGTCGACGTCCTTGAGGACGGCAACCGCGTCGCGAAATTCTTCTATGACGGCGGAAGCCTTTACTCTATTCTCGACGAAATCGGGCAGATGCCGCTCCCGCCCTATATCACCAAAAAGCTTGAGGACAAGGAGCGCTATCAGACCGTATATTCCCGTCAGACCGGCTCGGCCGCCGCGCCGACCGCGGGTCTTCACTTCACAAAGGAACAGCTCGCCGACCTTGAAACGCGCGGAATCAACATCGCGAGGGTCACTCTTCACGTCGGCATCGGGACGTTCCGCCCGGTCAAGGAGGAGCTTGTCTCTCAGCACAAGATGCACAGCGAGTTCTATTCCCTCCCGCCCGAGACCGCCGAAATCATCAACCGCACAAAGGAAAGCGGCGGGCGGGTCATCGCCGTCGGCACGACCTCCTGCCGGACGCTCGAAAGCGTTAAGAAAAAGCTCGGGAAAATCGCCGAGGACTCGGGTTCGACCGACATCTTCATCTACCCCGGATACGAGTTTTCGGCAATCGACGGACTCATCACAAACTTCCACCTCCCCGAGAGCACCCTTATAATGCTCGTCAGCGCCTTCGCGGGGTATGACAACACGATGAGGGCATATAAAATCGCCGTCGAAGAGAGATACCGGTTCTTCAGCTTCGGCGACGCAATGCTTATTATATGACAAAATCACCGCCCGGGGCGACCTCGGGCGGGGGTTTTTATGATGCAAATTTTTCGAGCTTTTTCTTTATCGCCTTGGCGGCCTCCAGGGTCAGTCCGCAGGAGTCGTAAAGCGGAATAAGCGGCGAAATGTCGGCGGGGGCGATTCCCGCGGCTTTATAGTCGTCCTCGGTGTGAAAATATATCCAGCCGAGAGAATAGAGGTTCTTTCCTTTTCGGACAGCCGTTTCGGACGCAAACCGCTCGGCGACCTCCTCGGCGCTCCCCGTCAGCAATATTTCGATGTCCTCGTCAGAAAAATCGTCTTCGGAACCCGTGCGGAGGGTTGTAAGAATCTCCCGGACGGTGCCTTCGGGAATGTTAAAGTGCTTGATGAATGAACAGAGGTTTGCGAATTCATCGACGGCGGTATACCTGCCGTCCGAAGACGAGGCTTCGGCAATCCACGCGCTGAATTCGTCGGCGTCAACAAGGTCTATAAACATCATGTCGATATAGCCGAGCCTTGTGTCGACGGTTGAATAAAACACGTCGCCGACATCGGTTTCGCTTTCTAAAAATGGTTCGGGCATTTCGCCGGCGCCTCCGCAGGACGAAAGTGAAAGCGCGAACACGGCCGCCGCAAATGCTGCAAGAAATTTTTTCATGATAAATCACTCCGATTAAATTGTCTGTATATTTTCTTCGCCGACGAGCTTTTTGCACTCAATCCGATAAAAGATTACCGAGCAGAGCATCGCGGCTATCCAGCCGATCGGCCATGCGCACCAGATTCCGAGCGGAGACCTTGTCCACGCGGAAAACAGAAACGCGAGCGCGACGCGGAGTATCAAATCGGTGAACGTCGAGAACATGAACCGGCGCATCGCGCTTATCCCGCGGAGAATTCCGTCGGCGACGAGCTTTGCCGAGACGATGAAATAGAACGGAGAGAGAATCCGCAGGAACTGCTCCCCGACGGCGATTGCCTCGACCGAGGTCTTTTGCATGAAGAGGAGCAGGAGGCTTTGTCCGAAGAAGAAATAGAGCAGGCAGAACGGCACACAGATGCACCAGACGATTTTTATCCCCGCGCGGAAGCCTTCGGAAAGGCGTCCGTATTTTTTTGCGCCGAGATTCTGTGCCGCAAAGTTGGATATGCCGTTGCCGATGGTCGTGAACGAGGTGATGACGAGGTTGTTGAGCTTTACTGCCGCCGAATACCCCGCCATGACATACGTCCCGAAGCTGTTGATGACAGACTGAATCATTATGTTTCCGACCGAGATAAAGCTTTGCTGTAAAATCGTCGGGACGGCGATTGAGACTATGCGCTTTAAGACGTCGGCGCTGAAAATCTCGGGCTTTCCCTCGGAAGGAATCCCCCGAAGACGCTTTATCACCGCCGCGACGGCGAGTATACAGCTTATGCCCTGACAGATAAACGTCGCCCAAGCGACCCCCGCGACACCCATGTCGAAGACCTTTACAAAGAGGATATCGACGGCGATGTTCGAGGTCGACGACGCGGCGAGGAAGCAAAACGGGGTCTTTGAGTCGCCGAGCGCCGAGAAGATTCCGGTCGCGATGTTATAGAAAAAGACGAACGGCAGGCCGAGGACATAGATGTCGAGATAGAGCTTTGAGTCCGAAAAAATTTCGTCGGGAGTGTGAATCATTCGGAGCGCCGCGCCGCCGAAGAATATTCCCGAGAGCATCAGAACGGCGCAGACGGCCGCGCTGAAGATACAGGTGGTGGAGACGGCGGTCTTGAGCCTGCCGTATTTCCCCGCGCCGAAAAGCTGTGAAACGGTGACCGAGCAGCCATGTTGCAGCCGAAGGCGAAGGCGATGAAAATCAGGGTTATTTCATAGCTGTTCCCGACCGCCGCGAGCGCGTTTTCACCGATGAATTTTCCGGCGACGAGGCTGTCCGCGATGTTGTAGAGCTGTTGGAAGATGATGCTCCCGAAGAGCGGGAGGCAGAACCTCCGCAGCACCCGCTCGGGCTTCCCCACCGTCAAGTCGTTGTTCATATATATGCACCCTCTGTGTGATATCGGTTATGTCGGGCGACTGCCCGGAGGGTATTATAGCACAGAAAAAGGAGGATTGCAACAGAGGGGTAGAGGGTTAGAGGATAGAATCTGACTTCTGTTCTTTGATAGGGTGAGGCGCAGCGCCGCACTGCTAAAGTGAGAGCCGCCTGACGGCGGGGGAAAAATTGTAACAGTGCTGCACATCGCTAATAAGGAGTCCGCCTACGGCGGACGGCTAATCACGCCACCTTAGCGGTGACGTGATTACGCCATGTCCCCTCCCCTGCCCCTCCCCGACGGGGAGGGGGTGCTAAGGAAGCCTCAGAAGAGGCACTTGGAAAATTTCGGCGCGTGTCGCACTTTTCTATAAGGAATTCGCTTCGCTCATGCTATTTTTAGTCTCCTATCCCCTACCCCCTCCCACATGGGAGGGAGTCCGCATCGCTTCGGTTTCAGCTCCTATGAGGGCGCAGCCGCGGCAGCCGAAGGCTGCCGGAGGGGATAAATGAAAAACCCGAAGGAGTTTTCCTTTTATTCCCTCGCGCACAATGCGCGCCGGTCTGCGCCCGAAGTGTGAGTGGTGCCGCACTGCCGCGTAAAAGGTATTCGCGGAGCGGGATTGGGTGCAGCGTTGCTGCTTTTTAAAAGGTATTCGCTCCGCGAATGCTATTTTTAGTCACCCTTCCCCGACCCTCCCCTCGAGGGGAGGGGGCGCGGAGGAAGCTTGCGCGGGTTTAGTAAAGCATAGAGCGACGCCCTACCTTGCTATATGGAATTCGCTTCGCTCATGATATTTTCAGACTCCTACCCCCTTCCCCCTCCCACATGGGAGGGGGTGTTTGGTACACCGAAGCCACGTCTGTTCAGAACCACACGCCATAGGAGCATACGCTTGTTTTATCTGTGAACGCGAGCAATCAATCGTTCTCGATTGCGAAGCATGAACAGCTATAAAACAAGCTTATGCACGCAGCCGCGACCGCCGTCAGGCGGTCGGAACGAAAAGAAGCAGAAAAATCCCTCGGGATTTTCCTGCTGCTTTCGTTTGCGCGCTTCGCGCGCCGGCTGCGCCCGAGGGGGTGCGCGCATTTAAAGCCGGGTAAAGGACGTCGGCTTATCCCTCTCCCGCTCCGTTCTTCTTCGCCAGCTTGCCCATTATCATCTTCTCGTTATAGAAGAAGAACAGCACCGCGCCGATGAGGCAGCAGACCGTCGCGATGATTGCCGTAAGGCGGTAGCCGAACGGGTCGGTCGAGCCGCCGGTCTCGGCCTCGACCGTGAACGCGGAGACGACCGAGGTGAATATCAGCATCGATATAGCCTGCCCCATCTTCATCGCGAACGTCTTCGCGGCAAAGAACATTCCGCTGCGCTCCTCGCCCGAGTCAAAGGCGTCCGCTTCGGCGATATCGGCGACGACCGCCTGCGGCAATATCCCCAAAATCGCCATCGGCACACCGGCGCAGACCGCAATCACTATCCCCCAGACGATTCCCTCGCCGCAGACCGACGCAAGAAGGAACACAAAGGCATAGGCAAAGAAGCCGGTGATTATAATCCGCTTCTTCCCGAGCTTCGGGGCAAGCTTATTTATCACGGGGTAGAGCGCAAGGCTGCACACCGTCATTATTACGGTCAGGGTGAAGGTCATGGTGTCGGGAACGTGCATAAGCTTGGTCTCATAGAACGGCAGACCGGTCTGGAAAAGCGTCACCGCGAAGAAATAGATGACGTCGGAAATGACGAAGCGGGCAAACTGCGCGTTCTTAAAGCTCTTAAAAAGCGAGCTGAACGCCGGTGTCTCGACAGGCTTCGAGTCGATATAGTCGCGCTCCTTAATCAGCAGCGCCGGGGTTATCATCGCGGCGGCGGCAATCAGGCACATGATTGAAATTGCGACGCGGACCGAATTGTCCCTTCCGAGCGACGCCTCAAAGATTCCGGCGATGTTCGGGATAAGGTATGACACCGAAAGACCGGCGATGTATGTAAACGAGATATATGTCGAGACGTTGATTCTGTTCTTCTGGTCATTGCCGAGCTCGGAAATCAGCGCGTTATATGGCGTGCAGTAGATGGTCATGAAGAGGTAGAAGAGCATCAGGGTCACGAAGACGATTACGTCGTTGAGAGCCTTGCTCCCCGTCTGCGGGAGAATGAAGACACAGGCGGTGATGACCGCGAACGGTATCGCAATCGCCTTCATGAACGGGATTCGGCGACCTCCCTTATAGTTCGAGCGGTCGGACCAGCTTGCGATAAGCGGGTCGGTGACGGCGTCGAAAATACGCCCGACCATCGTTATCAGTCCGAAGAGAGTCACGCTTAAAAACAGCGTCCCGGTCGTGATGTTCTTCCCGAAGATTCCGGCGGTCTCGTCGGTGTAGTAATAGACGAGCCAGTTGGTGACGACGCCGGAGAGAAGGCTCCAGCCGAACTGTCCGATTGCGAAATCCAAAGGATTTTATTTGTGATTTTTTTCATATTTGCCCTCCGTTTTTAAAAAATTTCGTCAATATTTTACTATATTTATTTGAAGATGTCAATAGCATTTTCACACTTTTAACCGTGAAATCAAAATCCGCGGGTCACTTCGTGCGCACAAACCGCGGTGATTCGCCGTTTTGGGGGCGTTCGTCAAAATTGCCGAAAGTGCGCCGATAAAGGCTGTCGGATACGGCGTATGGGCGTCGTAAACGTCAGGAAAATTCGTTGAAGTGCACAAAAAAAGAATTCGGCGTTGCAATGCGGGAAAAAGAGTGGTATAATTTTTAATGTGTTTTCAAATTTACACAGCCGCGCGGGCGGCGAAAGAAAAGGAGTGCAAAGGAATGAGAAACAAGTCAGTCATTAGGCGGCTCACTGCGCTGCTGCTCTGTCTTACCGTCATTTCGGGAGCGATTATTCCGAACGGCGTTTTTGCCGTCGGAAATGAGTCGGAGGACGGCGGTTATACCGTCCTCGAAATGACCGAGGTTGACCCTGTAAAGGAGATGGAGCTTAAGCGCTCGACTACGTCGGAGGACTACGGAATTGCGCCGATGGCGCTCGAGACCCAGAGGGTGTCGATAGTCTTTGACGACGCGTCGACAATCGGAAAGGGCTTCGACGCCGAGGACATCGCACAAAACAGGGCGGCGATGGACTATCGGCACAGCCTTAAGAAAAAGCAGGACGAAACCTTAGCCAAAATCGAGGAGGTCCTCGGAAGACCGCTCGACGTAATCCAGAGCCTGACTCTCGTCGGAAACCTCGTTTCCGTCGAGGTGTATGCCGATGAAATCGAGCTTATAAAGTCGGTCGACGGCGTCAAGGACGTCGTTGAAGACGAGCTCCTCGGGAACATCGAGAACCCCGATGACGTCCCGATGCCGATGACGCTTTCGTCGGCGTCGATGGCGGGGACAAGAACCGCTTGGGAGGACGGATATACCGGCGCGGGAATGAAGATTGCGGTCATCGACTCCGGTCTCGACGATAAGCACATTTCGTTCGACAGCGGCGCTTTCCTCTATTCCCTCGAAGAAAGCGGCTTCGACGCCTCAAATCTTTTCGGCAAGGACGACATCAAGGAAATCTGGGACGAGCTTAACGCGAGCAAGTTCATGGACTATGACGACGGACTTTATATCAGCGAAAAGATACCGTTTGCGTTCAACTATGCCGACAAAAACCTCGATACCGACCACCTTCACGACACCAGCGGTAATCACGGGTCGCACGTTACGGGCATCGTCGCCGCGAACAGATATGTTCCGGACGGAAACGGCGGATATGAGGACGCCGAAGAGGCCGTCAAGGTCGTCGGCGCGGCCCCGGACGCACAGATATTTGTGCTGAAGGTGATGGGCGAGGGCGGCACGAGCAGCTCTACGCTCTACGGCGCAATCGAAGACGCGATTATCCTCGGCGCGGATTCGATGAACCTCTCGGTCGGCTTTACGGGAATCTATTTCACTCACCACCCGACCTATGACTATGTTATGCGAGAGGTCGACGGAAGCGACATCTCGACGGTCTGCGCCGCGATGAACTACTCATACTGGGCGAGCGAAACCGACATCGGAAGCCTTTATAAAGACGACGTATCCCTTTCAACGATGGGCCACCCCGCGACGCTCGAGGGCTCGCTTACCGTCGCGAGCGCGACTAACCTTGAAAAACTCTCCTCGGGCAGCGTTATTATCGACGGAAAGAGATATACCTATTCCGAAGACGGCGATGCCGAGGCTCCCCTTGTGAAGACGCTCGACGGCGAATACGACTGTGTCTTAATTGACAGCGTCAACGAAAATATTTCGGACTTCGATGAGGCTAAAACCGCCTTCGAGGACGACATTAAAGAGCTTTACGGCGAACTTGACGGTAAGGTCGTGCTAATCAACAGAGGAAGCTATGACACCACCGACAAGGCGGGAAATCATGTCACCTTCTCGTCGTTCGCGTCGGATTTGGCGGAACAGGGCGCTATTGCGGTCGGATACATCAATAACAAGTCCGGCACGGCCACTCCGAGTCAAACCGAGCTGAGAAAGCCGATACCGTTATTCTTATTAAAGATGATTGTCCGCGAAAAGGTTACCGGCTCGTTCGAGAAGCACGTTGCCGGGAGCGGCCGAGTATATTACACCGGAAAAATCGGCGTCGACCCGAATATGGACAGCGTCAGCGAATACGACTACCCCGAAATGTCGGAATTCTCGAGCTGGGGACCGACCGGCGCTCTGACCCTTGAGCCGGATATCACCGCGCCGGGCGAGTCGGTATACTCGGTATTGGGCGCGACCAAGGACGGCGACGGTCATTCCTCGTATGCCAACAACATGGGTACATCGATGGCGTCGCCCAACATCGCGGGACTTATGCTCCTGGCGGAGCAGTATATCCGCGATAACGGTTTTGATGACGAGCTCGGCATGAACTCGAGCGCGCTCGCAAGGAGCGTTCTTATGGCGACGGCCGAACCGCTTCGCGACAGCGGCGGAAAGGGACAGTATTATCCCGTTGTGCAGCAGGGCGCGGGTCTTGCGAACATCGACAACGCCATCAACTCGAAGGCAATAGTCCTCATGGACGAGGACGCAAACGCCGAGGCCGACAACGGCGGCGTTAAGGCCGAGCTCGGCGACAACCCCTTAAAGGACGGGAAATTCAGCTATTCGTTCACCCTTAGCAGCATAGACGACACCGACAACGAGTATACGATATCCACCGACCTGTTCACTCAGGACATCGACGACGAGTATCTTCTCACAAACACCGTCCCGATTGGCGCAACGGTCACATATACCGTGAACGGCGAGACTTTTGTCCCGACGAATGATAAGCTTTCGGCCGACGTCGACATGGACGGCGACACCGACGGATATGACGCGCAGGCTATTCTGGATTATCTCGTCGGAAAGGCCGACGCGGCCGAGCTTGACCTTTCGGCGGGAGATGTCGACGGCGACGGCAAGGCAACCTCTTATGACGCGCACCTTATCCTCGAGGGACTTGGCGCAAGGATTACGCTTTCTGCCGGCGAAACCTATAATATAACCGTCGACATCGAGGTCACAGAGGACCTTTCGGAATACGTCAACGGCGCGTACATCGAGGGATATACCTTTATCACCCCCGTCGCCTCGGAGGACGGCGACCTCGACGTCACCTATTCGATTCCGATACTCGGATTCTATGGCGACTGGTCCGACCCGAGCATGTTCGACCCGTCGAGATTCGTCGACTGTTTCTTCTACCTCCTCAACGAAGGAGAGAGCGACGAGCCGGTGCTCCCATATGTCCAGAATCCTTGGGACGATGACGACCCCGACTTCTGGGGACACTACCCCTATTCGCTCAACGGCAGGATTGTAAACCTCGACCCGATTGACGGAGATGAAATCGAGCTTATCGGAAACCCCTATTTCTATTATCCGCACAATCCCGACGGCTCTGACGAGCGCTTGCCCGGGGTTTTGGAGGAATATTACCCCGGAGTTGAAGCCGTAAACAGCGAGACGACCTTCGCCGAGATGAATTATACGCTTATAAGAAGCGCGGCACAGGTTGCGTTCGCCGTCACCGACGCCGACACCGGCGAATTCCTCTATTTCGACACATTCGACGACTACGAGTCATCGGCATATCCGGGCGCCGACGGCATTACATGGAGAAACGTAAATACCAAGGCCTATGAGTATAACGACACATATGCGTCGCTCGGACTCGAGGACGGCGACAGGGTCAGGTTCTCTATCTATGCGCTTCCGGAATACTTCGCGGTTGACGGAATTTTCAACGGCACCGACGAGGACAACGAAGCGTTCATGAATCTTATCGACGTTCTCGGAGACGGCATCCGCCTCGATTCGATTGAATTCACCGTCGACGACACCGACCCGCAGATTGAAAAGGCGGTCAGGGACAAGGACGGAAACCTTATAATCACGCTTTCGGACAACAACAACCTCGCCCTGTTCGCGGCGTTTATAATGGACGAGAACAGCGAAGGCGGATTTTACCAGTTCTTTACCCGCCCGATAGTTAAGGGCAGCAGCGCCGAGGTTGTAATCCCCGCCGAGATGCTTGTCGGATATGACGACATTTGGCTCGGCGCCTATGACTATGCGGCAAACAGCAAATTCGTCACCATTGAATACGACAGCGACAACGCAGTTCCGGGAAAAATCGGTACGCTCTACGCGATTGAAAACAAGGCGGTTCAGGACGGAAGGACCGACCTCTACCGTCTCGACCCGAACAACCTTCGCGCTGACGGTGAAACCGCCTCGGGAGTCCTTCTTTTCGACAGCTTTACTAACCCCGAGCCTGTCGGACGCCCGGCGGTGGTAGCGGCGGAATACGGCGGATTTGTCTACTACATCGGATATGACGACGAGAGCGAGACCTATACGGGACTCTATGCCGCGCCTATCGTCGACCTCGGGTCGAGCGCGTTCCTCGACGGAGTGTCGCTTGTCGCGCAGTTAGAGGACTTCACCTTAAAAGACAGCAGAATCACCGACATCGACTATAACCCCAACGACGGACTTCTTTATATCACGTCAGTAGGCGGGTCATTGCCCTTTAACCTCATTTCGGCGTTAGACCCGAAGACCGGAAAGCTTGTCTGCGATTACGTGATTAACGCAATCTATACCTATAACGACCTCAGCGGAAATGAGATTGAAAAAAAGGTAATTATCACCGAAATCGCGATTACAGCTGACGGCACGTTCTACGGCGTCCCGAGTCCCGAGGAGTTCGCAATCGGAACCGGTCCGAGCGGCGAGCCGGTATACGGCGACAGCTTCATGTTCACCTGGAAGATTAAAGGCGACAGCATCTCGGACAGGATTATCAACAGGCCGCCTCAGATTACGATTCCCGAGGACGATGGCGCGACCGAAATCCACGACCTCGCCTATGACCCCAAGGGAAAGGTCATCTATGCGGCGGCGGACTGTCCCGACCCCGAATTCGACAACCGCTATCTCTATAAATTCGACCCCGAGAAAAACAGCCTTGTGCGCGTCGGAAACAGCGCCGACGAGGGAATTATCGCGGGATTCGAGAGCCTCTTCTTCATGACGGATACTCCCCTCCTCGACCCCTATACCTTCGGCGGAAACGCGGCGACCGGCGTCGAAATCATCGACACCCACGGCGGAATTATCCGCCTCATCGCCGGCGGAAGCGCCAAGATTGACGCGGTTACGACTCCTTGGTACGCCGCGGGACAGGATATCGTCTGGACGAGCAGCAATCCCGCTGTCGCCTCTGTCGACGCCGACGGCGTTGTTACCGCGATATCGGCGGGCACTGCCGAAATCACCGCGAGCCTTAGGGCAAAGCCGGACGCAACGGACAGCATCGGCATTATCGTGACGCAGTACGGCAGCACCGTCTCGGGAATTATCGGGCGGGACGGCGAAACGGTCTCGAATATGTTCAGCCTTAACCTCGAGACCGGCGAGTACATCAAGGGCACCGCCATCGAAACCGCGCTCGACGCGGCGACCGACTATTCCGCGGATAAATATATCGGGTTCAGCGGAAAGAAGCTTATTTCTATCGACAAGGCAACAGGCGAAGCAGTCCAAATTGCTCAGAACAGCAAGAAATTCAATTCAGGCGTAATATCTATGGGTTACAGCGCCTCGGGCGATACGCTCTGGTTTGTACGAGACAGCTTAAGCTCATCGTCGACCCGAAGAAGAGTATATCTCAATGAAGGCACTGAGAATTTCAAGAATTACGGCTACATGCTTGGCGGCGAAGGAGAAATCTGTGAAGGAGAGGTCTCCCGGATTTATGCTGTCGGAGTATTGGACGGATATTGGGAGTATATGTTTGAAGACGAGCTCTGGAGCGGCGACTGCATCGCACTTGCGCTCGGCGAAAACAACGGCGTTCCGATTATCATACAGATTTATCATGTGCCCGACGAAGGACATAGTGCCCTGTTTAATGTAAATGAGCTGAAAATCGACCTTGATATGCCGATTGTTCCCGCGGAGGGGAACAGCGTTTATGTCGTCAGCGACAGAGAGTGCTATATTTCGGTCAACGTCGGTCTCGACATCTTCGACGCCGGCGAGAACAGGATTTATCACCTCTGGCTCCCCGAGGGCGAAGAGGTCTGGCAGTCCGAATATATCGGCACGGGCGGATTAGGGAATGTTCCGCTGTTCATAACCGATGTCGAGTCGAACTCCCCCGCCCCGGCTTCTAACTTCATCGGGTCGCTCGACGGATTTGAAGAGGGATATGCCGAGGCATTGCCCGACGAACCCGACTACGGAGGAGGACTTATGTCGGCGCGCGCGTCCTCGGTCGAGACCAAAAAGGGCATCTCGGCAATCGACAACGGCGCCGGAACCGTCACCGTGACGCTCACGGCAGAGAATTCGACGAACGGACTGATGAACGTGACATATGACCCGACGGTGCTCAAGCTCACCGGCGTGACGATGTACACCGCTTACTGTGCGAACAACGCCTTTAAGACCCCCGGAACGGTCAGCGTCGCCTATGCCGACGCCGGCGAAATCAACGGAACGGTGGCGAAGCTCACGTTTACATATGATTCGCTCGGTTCGACGGTATATACTCACGTTAAAATCGGCGTCAGCGAGGACGGAAGCAATCTTTCGGCCGGAAAGCTTGACGACTATACGGTCGAGCTTTCGCCGAGCGCCCTCGGTCACAGGCACAAATTGGTGCAGAAATACAACTCGGAGTACCACTGGTCCGAGTGCGTCGAGTGCGGATATGTGACGGCGAAGGTCGCGCATGAAAACGACGGCGGAAGGTGCTCCTGCGGCTATGTCTTCGCCGAATCCGGCGGAGGACAGACGGTCGAGATTGACGTCCCGACCGAGGGAAAGAGAGTCCGCGAGGAATAACGAAAAGTCCCGGTCTTAAAAAAGGCCGGGATTTTTATGTATCACATTAAAAGATATCCGAGCGCAAGAAGGAGCTTTATGTCCGCCTTGTTTTTGTAGAGCACAAAGAGCATCAGGAGAATCAGCGCCCGCTCGGAGTCGATTTTAAAGTCCGAAAAAAGGGGCTTCGGCGGAGGCGATGCAACCTGTCCCCCGCCCTGCCGATGAGGCTGCGGCGGCGGTGACGGCGGGGGCGGCGGCGGGGTGTTCACGGCGGTGCGGGAGCGCTTTTGCATTTCGCGAAGCCGCGCAAGGGCCTCCTCCTGCATTCGGTTGAAGTCGCCGCTATATGATGCCAAAGAGGTCGCCTCCCAAAAGTCCGCTGTCGCGAATTACCGGCAGCAGGTTGATGAGCTTTAAAAGCCTTATCGCCTTGTCTATCCGCGGGCGCTTTTCCTCGGACATGAGCGGGCGGAGCGCGGAAAGAAAGCGGATATTGTCGTCGTCGCCGCCGGCGTCGCGGAGCTTCCCCGCGAGAGCCGTCAAGGCAGCGATGTCCGGCATTTCGGTCTGCTCGGGGGGATTTTCTTCGGCGCCGTCGGGCGAAAATCCGAGCATCTTCGCAATCTCGCCGAGCTGTTTAAGCGATTCGGGGTCGCTCAGGACCGAGTTGATTTTTTCGGCAAGGTCGTCCATAGCTGCCTCCTTTCAGAGCGACAGAAATCAGATGTCAGAAGTCGGAATTTTATTTGCCGAAGAGCTTTTGCATAAGCTGTTTGGCCTGAGGACTCGAAAGGACCGCCTGTGCGGTGACGGGGTTCGAGAGCGCCGCTGTGAGCTTTTGTTGGTCGCCCTTCGGGAGCGTCGACAGAAGGCGGTCGAAGGTGCCGTTTTTAAGCTCCTCCCTGAGCTTTTCCTCGGGGACTCCGAGCTTTTTCGACGTCATCGCCACAAGGGCGTCCTGCTGGTTTTTGCTTATGTTCATAATATTTTCCTCCGCTATTGAAAAATTTCCGGGAATGTGATAGAATATTCTGAGTCAGTACAGAAAGGAAGCCGGATATGAGAATAATCGCTTTTTCGGACTCGCACCGCCACGCACAGAGGGTAAGGAAGCTCTTTGAAGAGACATACCTCACGACCGACCTCTATATCTGCCTCGGCGACACCCAAGGCGACCTCGACGGAATCGCACAGCTTTACCCCGACAAACGGATAATGTCGGTCGCGGGAAACTGTGACCGCATTGGGGACCCGCTTGTCGGCTGCGTCGAAGCCGTCGGGAAGAAGATTGTCTTCTGTCACGGTCATTTTCAGCAGGTCGGGTACGGTCTTTCGGGACTTATCAGCCTTGCGAAAACAAACGGCGCCGACCTCGTCCTTTACGGGCACACTCATGAGCGCCGCTGCGACTATATCGACGGGGTCTATTACATCAATCCCGGGAGCCTCGGACAGCCGCGGGACGGCTACGGGCCGAGCTATGCGGCAATCGACATTATTCCTGCCGGAATCCTCTGTACTCACGCCGAGCTTGAATAGCTCTTTGAACATTATATGAAAGCGGCGGCGGAATGTTGCGCCGCGAAAGGAAGGTCACGGAAAAATGCTTGAACAACTGAAAAAAGAAGTCTATGAGGCGAACATGATGCTCCCGAAATACGGACTCATCACCTTCACCTGGGGCAACGTCTCGGGAATCGACCGCGAAAAGGGTCTTATCGTCATAAAGCCGTCCGGCGTCGAATATGACGAGATGAAGCCGGAGGACATGGTCGTCGTGAACCTCGACGGAAAGGTCGTCGAGGGCGACTTAAGACCGTCCTCGGACACTCCGACGCACATCGAGTTTTATAAGGCGTTCCCGAACATCGGCGGCGTGACGCACACTCATTCGACCTTTGCGACATCGTTTGCACAGGCAGGAAAGCCGATTCCCGCCCTCGGCACGACCCACGGCGACTATTTTTACGGCGCTGTGCCCTGTACAAGAAAGATGACCCCCGAGGAAATCAGCGGCGAATATGAAAAGAACACCGGTCTCGTCATCGTCGAGACATTCAAAGACATCGACCCCGACGCAATCCCCTGCGTCCTCGTTCACTCGCACGGACCGTTCACATGGGGGAAGGACGCCGTCGACTCGGTGCACCACTCGGTGATTCTTGAGGAGTGCGCAAAGATGGCGATGTATTCAAAGATTATCTATGGCGGCGAGGTCCCGGCGATGCAGCAGGAGCTTCTTGACAAGCACTATCTCCGCAAGCACGGCGCAAACGCCTATTACGGACAGAAAAAGGGATAAAAAACCGCCCGGTCCAATCGTTGGCCGAGCGCTATTCCCCGTCGGGGAGGTATTCGATTATGTCGGCGACGCCGCAGCCGAGTATGCGGCAGAAGTCGTCAATCTTAAGTGTACTTATCCCGCCGCCCTTTTTCATCCTTGAAATTGTGGCGCTGCTTATTCCGTGCCGGTTTATGAGTGCATAGGTTGAAATGCCGCGCTTTTTAAGCGTCCGCCAGAATGGTGCATAGCTTATCAAGTATATCACCGCCTTATCCTATTTTTAGAATAAATTGTTGTTATATACTTGACAATAGTCATAATTGTGACTATAATAAAATCATGGAAATGAGTCAGGCATAAAAATCCCGACCGTCGGTACCGAGGCCGGGCATTTTTATGCTCATTTTATTTGTGATAGAGGCGCTGTTTTTGGTAGACCGGCTCGCAGGTGACGTTTACGCGGAGCTTCGCGAACGTCTTTAAATCGACCGAGGAGAGCATTACGCTCGAGTGCATTTCGCAGCCTTCGAGCTTTTTAAGCTGGTCGAGCGCGAGCTGTGCGGTCGGGTTTTCGACGGCGCAGATGCTGAGAGCAATCAGGGTCTCGTCGGTGTGAAGCCGCGGGTTTTCGTTGCCGAGGTGGTTGACCTTTAAGCGCTGGATAGGCTCGATGACCTTCGGGGACATCAGGAGCTCGCTGTCCGGGATTCCGGCGAGCGCTTTGAGCGAATTGAGGAGCATCGCGGAGGAGGCGCCGAGGAGCTCGGTGGTCTTTCCGGTGATGATTCTTCCGTCGGAGAGCTCGATTGCCGCGGCGGGAGCTTCGGTAAGCTCGGCCTTGACGAGCGCAGCGCCGACAGGTTTTCGGTCGGCGGTAGTGGTTCCGGCCTTTTTCATAAGAAGCTCGATTCTGCGAACCTCGTCCTCGGTGGCAACGCCGGCCTTTTTCCTTGCGAGAGATTTATAGTAGCGGCGGATTATCTCCTGTTTAGACGCCTCGGCGCAGGCCTCGTCGTCGACGATGCAGAACCCCGCCATGTTTACGCCCATGTCGGTCGGCGACTTATAGGGCGACTCGCCGAGAATCATGTTGAATATTGCGTTGAGGACCGGAAAGACCTCGATGTCGCGGTTATAGTTGACCGCGGGGGTGCCGTATGCCTCGAGGTGATAGGGGTCAATCATATTGACGTCGGAGAGGTCGGCGGTCGCGGCCTCATAGGCGAGATTTACGGGGTGATTCAGAGATATCGACCAAATCGGGAATGTCTCGAACTTGGCGTAACCCGCCTTGACTCCCCTCTTGTGCTCATGATAGAGCTGTGAGAGGCAGGTCGCCATTTTTCCGCTTCCCGGGCCGGGCGCGGTTATTACGACGAGCTCGCGCTTGGTCTCGATGTATTCGTTTTTGCCGTAACCCTCGTCGCTGATGACGTGGGCGAGGTCGGAGGGGTACCCCTCAATCGGGTAGTGCCTGTATACGGTGATTCCGAGGCTTTCGAGCTTATGCGCGAACGCGAGGGCGGCGGGCTGACTTTCGTATCGCGTTAAAACGACGCTTCCGACATAGAGACCGTAGCTCCGAAAGCTGTCGATAAGCCTTAAAACGTCGAGGTCGTAGGTGATGCCGATGTCGCCGCGCACCTTATTCTGTGCGATGTCCTCGGAGCTTATCACGACGACGATTTCCGCTTGTTCCTTAAGCTGCAGAAGCATTTGCAGCTTTGAATCCGGCTTGAACCCGGGGAGGACGCGCGAGGCGTGGTAGTCGTCGAAGAGCTTTCCGCCGAATTCGAGATAGAGCTTTCCGCCGAAGCTTTTGATTCTCTCCTTGATGTGCTGAGACTGAAGCTGTAGATATTTTTCGTTGTCAAAACCTGTCCTGAACATATGTAACTCCTGTCGTAAAAGTGATGGACTTCCGTCCGCATACAGATAGATTATACCATTTTCCGACACCCCGGGCAAGGAGTCGGGGTGATGAAAATATGGGGAAGGATTTGGGGGAAATGAACAAAAAGGGGGGAGCATGAAAAAAGAAGTAGTGCGAAATGGGATAAAGCGATGCGTGGGACTTGATAAAGGTGTCCGCCGGTGGCGGACGGATTTGGAATAGCCGTCATTGTAAGGAAACTTGCGTACGTTAAAATAAAAAAGAGCGGCGCCGCACTGACAAAAAGGTATTCGCGGAGCGAATGCTATTTATAATAACTGCCGCGGCAAGGGCGTCTCGCGCGTTAAAAATAAAGTAAGACGCCGCTACTGCCGTGTAAAAGGTATTCGCTTCGCGAATGCTATTTTAGCCTCCTACCCCCTGCCCCTCCCACATGGGAGGGAGTATTCGTTGCCAAAGTTTGGATAACCGCTTGATGGCGGGTGATTTATGACGGTAATGCACCGCACTTAAAAAGGTATTCGCTAACGCTCATACTATCTAAAGTCACCCCTCCCCGGCCCTCCCCTTGAGGGGAGGGAGATGAAAGGAAAACTTTGATATACTTGGAAAGATTGGTGCATGCCGCACTCTATCTATAAGGAATTCACTTCGCTCATGCTATTTTCAGACTCCTACCCCCTGCCCCCTCCCAATGGGAGGGGGGTCATGTTGCTACTACTTTTGATAACCGCTTGCGCGGGGAAAATTTGTGACGAAACCGCACATCGCTAATAAGGTGTCCGCCGATGGTGGACGGCTAATCGCGCCGCCTTGGCGGTGACATGCTCTTTTTCTTCCACACCCCCTGCCCCCTCTCCCTCAGTGAGAGAGGGGGTTCCACCCCACACCCGGCCGTTCACGTTCGTGAACGGCGCGACCACCCCTCTCGAGGGGAGTGGTACTTGGCAAGGAGGACACTTGCGCAGATATATTAAAAGCGTGAGCGGCATCCGACCTTGTAAAAGGAATTCGCTTCGCTCATGCTATTTATAGACGCCCACCCCCTACCCACTCCCACATGAGAGGGGGTTCAGCATAGCTAAGGCTTTGAGTGCCGCCTAACGGCGGGGGACTTTATGCGGCGTCATGCGTCGCTATAAGGTGCCACTTTGCGACGAATGAAAACATATCAATTTTGTTGTCTCAATGCTCTTTTTCTTCCACACCCCCTGCCCCCTCTCCCTCGGGGAGAGAGGGGGGGTTCCACCCCACACCCGGCCGTTCACGTTCGTGAACGGCGCGACCACTCCCCTCGAGGGGAGTGGTACTTGGCAAGGAGGACACTTTGGCAGGTTTTAGAAAAAATGTGCGCTGACGCACTGCCTTGCTATAAGGAATTCGCTACGCTCATACTATTTTCAGCTCCTATCCCCCTGACCCCCTTTCCACATGGAAAGGGGGAACGCATATCTCAGGTTTCAGCTCCTATGAGGGCGCAGCCGGCGCGCTTCGCGCGCAAACGAAAGCAGCAGAAAAACTCCCTTCGGAGTTTTTCTGCTGCTTTCGTTTCGGCAGCCTCCGGCTGCCGAGGCTGCGCCCGAGGCGGGGCAACGCTGCGAAATAGGATAATGCGCCGAGCCGTTGACTCCGGAAGACACGCGCAAGCTTTGCCGCGAGCGTGCTCGGTAGTTTACCTCGCAAGTCTTGTGCAAAAGTCATCTGACACGGAAAGCGGTTTAACGCCGTTCAGTATGCCGATTTCCAAATCACCGACAATCTTTCCGAGACCGCCTCCGCCCGTCGCCGCGCCAATCATGCGCAAAAGTCGGACTGACGCGGCAAAGCAGTTCAACGTCGCCGCGTATGGCGCCCGACATGTCCCCGCGCAATCTGTCTGTGAAGCTGTATGCCGCAGAATACGCAATCCACGCAGGGTATGAAAAATGTCGAAGAGACGCGTTTATCATGTCCCACACCCAGCACGAAATTCACGGACTGCGACCGCCTTATGTTTCCCCGACCTCTGCCCGCTGATTGCTGCCCCTCTGCCATCTGCCTGCACCCGATTAACCGCGGGCGCATATTCTGAAACATAGAAATTTCCTATCGCATGGAGTGACATATATGAAAAAGACACTGCTTGTGCTCGGGGGCGACCGGCGGATGGAATACGCGGCGGAGCGCCTCGGGGCGGACTACTATGTTTATACCTACGGCTTTTCGGGGTCGAAGCCGATTTGGGAGCTGAAACAGGCCGACGTCCTCGTCCTGCCCTATCTCTCGCTTTCGGGGGAATTCCTGAACACTCCCCTTATTTCGCAGAAGATTCCCGCCGTCTCTGCCCTCGACCTCTTAAAATACGGCGGGACGCTCTTTGGCGGCGGCCTTAACGACGGATTTCTGAGCTATTGCGCGGAACGTAGCGCCCGCGTCTTCGACTTTTTCGACGATGAAGAGCTGACGCTTCTCAATGCGGGGCTGACCGCGGAAGGGGCGGTCGAGGTCGTCCTTCGCGAGACGGATTCCGCGCTAAACGGCGCCGAGGTGCTTATTCTCGGCTTCGGAAGAGTCGGAAAAGCCTGTGCCGGTGTGTTTTCCGCTCTCGGCTCAAGGGTGACTGTCTCGGCAAGGTCGCTTTCGGCGCGCGAAGCCGCCCGCACGGCGGGATACCGCGCAAACGAATTCATCTCGAAAGGGGCGCTCGGACGCGCCGACGTCGTCATAAACACAGTCCCGAATCAGGTTCTCGGAAAAAACGAAATCGGGTTGATGAAAACCGACGCGTTCATTCTCGACCTCGCGTCAAAGCCTTTCGGCACCGACTTCAACGCCGCAAAGGAGCGCGGAATCAAGGCGCTCACCGCGCCGGGTCTTCCCGGAAAAACCGCGCCGAAGACCGCCGGCTATTATATTGCCGAGGCAATAATCCGGGCGGAAGGAGGGCGTGGCTGATGTCGGGTCTGAGAATAGGCTATGCGCTCACCGGCTCGTTTTGCACCTTTTCCGAGAGCTTCGAGGCGATGAAAGCGCTTGCCGCGCGGGGGCACGAGCTGACGCCGATTGCGTCGTTCAACAGCTATAATCTTTCGACGCGGTTCGGGACAGCCGAGGAAAACCGCCGGAAGATGACCGAAATCTGCGGCCGCGAGATTATCCGGACGGTCGAGGCCGCCGAGCCGATTGGTCCGAAAAAAATGTTCGACATTTTAATCGTCGCGCCCTGCACCTCGAACACCCTTGCGAAGCTCGCCAACGGCATCAACGACACGCCGGTGACGATGGCGGTGAAGAGCCACCTGAGAAATTTCGGGCCGGTTCTGATTGCGATTTCGACGAACGACGCCCTCGCGGCCGCCGCGCGGAACATAGGTGCGCTCCAGAACAGCCGCGGCTACTTCTTCGTCCCCTACCGCCAGGACGACGTCCGAAAAAAGCCGATGTCCGCCGTCGCGGACTTCTCGCTGATACCCGAGGCCGCCGAGCTCGCCGTGCAGGGGGTGCAGATGCAGCCGATACTGAGGGGGTAGGTGTGTTGAGGTGATGAGGAGATGCGGCGGTTCTGGCGCAGAGGGATTGCAATGCTGAGTATAAGAATTCGCTGTGCGGGATATGTTGTGAATAGCACCCGTACCCGCACTTAAAAGGTATTCGCTGCGCTCGTGCTTTTTTAGACTCCCACCCCCTTTCCCCTCCCACATGGGAGGGGGTTATGTTGCTTATAATTTACAACGCCGCCTAACGGCGGAAAGAAGTTTGGACGGCTAAGCACTGCAGCTGTAAGGGCTCCTGAGTACGCTCAAAAAGAAAGTGAGACACCGCACTGCCTTATAAAATGAATTCGCTGGCGCTCATACTATTTAAAGTCACCCTACCCCAACCCTCCCCTCAAGGGGAGGGGGTTGGGAGGAATCTGTGAAGCGCTGTAAAAATCTGAGAGCGGCGTCTGACCTTTTATAAGGTATTTGCTAACGCTCATGCTATTATAGCGCCCCTCCCCCTGCCCCTCCCCGATGGGGAGGGGGTCCCGCGTCGTCAAAATTATAATAACCGCCTGACGGCGGGGGAAAATTGAACGGCAATCCAACTCGCTCAAGGCGGCTCCGTATTATTCTGACATCTGACCTCTAACTTCTGTCTTCTAAATAGGGCACAGTCCGCGACCGCCATCGGCGGTCGAAACAAAAGAATCAGCAAAACTCCCCCGGAGTTTTGCTGATTCTTTTGTTTGCGCGCTTCGCGCGTCGGACTGCGCCCTATGCTGTATGGAGCGGCGCCATCGCACCGCTTATCTTTCGCATATTCCCTACACCATCACGATGCAGTTCATAAGGTTGTCCTCGCCCTTGACCGCGTTTTCGAGGTCATCGAGAAGGAGGTAGACACAGCGCATGTGCCCGCCGTCGATGACCGCGACGGTGCGGTCGGCGAATTCGACCGCGGTGCCCGCCGCCTCGGGGTCGCCGAGACAGAGTATCAGCCGCTCGGGGTCGAAGAAGACCGAGTTCGTCGGGTCGGCGGAATAACAGCCGAAATGCTCGCTCAAAAGCCTGTCGCTCCGGCAAATAAGGACGCTCGGCCCGGCCTTGGGGACCGCAAGACTCTTTTGCTTCGCGGTCAGCTTCGACATGAACCCCGTAAGCTTAACGCACCGGCCGGTCGCACAGTCGACCGAAAGCTCGAACCGCCAGTTTCCGCCGAGATATACCGAAAAATCGCCGTTTTCGGCGGTGGTGTGCTCAAGCGAGGTGTCGTGATTCAGAACAAACCGACAGCCGCCGCGCTCCCGCTTTTCGCCGATTACAAATCTCATTCCGGCGTCGGGGTCGGGGTTAATCGGGTCGACGCGCTGCTTGATGACCGAGCGCTCCCACAAAGCGGTGATAAGGCTTTTCATTGTATACACCCTTTCTTTTTAGGATGTATATATTTTAGCATAATACAGGAAATTTTTCAAGAGTTTTATATAATTTTGTACAAATCATGCTAAACCGCATGCTTCGGATACAGCTATGCGACAAAGGCGGCGCTATTCACCGAGATACGCTTCAAGGCGGTAAATCGGCTGACCGAGGTCGGAGAAGCGCTTTTCATACTCGGTGACGATATTCCCCTCGAAGCCGCTGTTGTGGAGGTCGAGGCTGACGTTTTTGAGCATGAACCCGCTCTGTGAAAGCTCCTCGATTGAAAACTCGAAAAATGCGCGGTTGTCGGTCTTCTGGTGGATTTCCGCGCCGGGCGCGAGGAGCTTTTTATAGATGTTCAGAAAATTCCGGTGAGTGAGACGGTGCGCGGCATACGACTTTTTCGGAAAAGGGCAGCTGAAGTTGAGGTATATCCGCGAGACCGAGTGCTCCGGAATGTATTTTTCGAGATATTCCGCGTCGCAACGCAAAAGCGCGACGTTCGGCAGTCCGAGAGATATCGCCTTTTCGGCGGCGTCGACGATTACGTTCGACGACTTTTCGACCGCGAGGATATTAGTCTCCGGCTCGCGCACGGCGAGCTCACAGCAGAACTGCCCCTTTCCGGCGCCGATTTCGAGGACGACCGGATTTTTGTTCCCGAAGAGCTTTTCAAAGTCGAGATACTCCTTTTCGACGACCGCGCGTCCGAAGTGCCTGTCCTCGACGTTGAGTATCAGGAGGCGTCCGGTCGCCTCACAGGCGGCAAGCCTCTCCTCGAGCCTCGCCTTTCTTCTCATTCTCACGCCAAAACCTCCGCGCCGCCGAACGGCCTTATATTGAGGACATAGCAGCTCCCCTCGCCGAAGACCTCTTCCATACCAGCGACAAATGCGCCGAGCTTTTCTTCGGGGACAAACGCCTGAATAGTTCCGGCGAATCCCCCGCCGTGGACCCTTGCGGCGCCGGTGCCGCCGAGAAGCGACTTTGCAAGATAGATTGCGAGCGAGACGCCCTGTTCGTCGGGGTGCGAGCTTGAATATACGTTCTGCAAATACTTGTACGAGCTTTCGCCCGAGCGGTTTATGACGCCGAGGAAGGCGGAAAAATCGCCGGACTTAATCGCTTCGGCAAGCTCGTCGACCCGCCCGTTTTCGTCGAAGAAATGGAGCGCGCGCAAAATCGCTCTGTCCCCCGCCGCCTTTCTTATTTCGGCGATGTTTTTGATGACGTCGTCGCGGGAGATTTCGCGGAGAAAGCCTTTTCCGAAGAACCCGGCGACGGACTTCATCTCGGCGGGAATAGCGGCATAATCCGGGGTCAAATCGGCGTGATTTCCGCGGGTGTCGACGATGCAGAGGCGGTGTCCGTGCTCCCCGAGGTCGAGCGAGACCGACTCGATGACGGGGTTTTCGGGGTCGTTGAAGTCGATTTTGGTGAACCCGCCGACCGAGCTCGCCATCTGGTCCATAAGTCCCGAGGGTTTGCCGAAGAATTCGTTTTCGGCATACTGCGCAATCTGTGCGATTTCGACCGGAGAGACCTCGCCGCCGTTGAAGAGTCCGCTTAAAACCGTCCCGATGAGGACCTCGAACGCCGCCGAGGACGAGAGTCCCGAGCCTTTAAGGACGTTCGAGCGGGTATATGCCTTAAAGCCGCCGATATTATATCCGCGCGCCTTGAATCCCGCGAGGACGCCGCGAATCAGCGCCGCCGAGGTGTTCTTCTCGGCGTCCTTCGGACTAAGGCTGTCAAGGCTGACGGTGTCCTCGGGATATCCCTCCGACTTAACCGTGACCGTATCGTCGCCGGTCGGGAGCACCGCCGCGATTACGTCGAGGTCGACGGCGGCTGCCATCACCTTTCCGCGGTTGTGGTCGGTGTGATTCCCGCAGATTTCGGAGCGCCCGGGCGCTGAGAAGAAGCGGACGGGGTCGCCGCCGAAGTGCTCCTTAAACATCGATATTAAGCCGGCGAAGCGGGACGGGTCTGCGCCGAGCTGTGAAACAGTGACCTTTTTCATAGATAACCTCCTGAATTATTTTTTCTTTGCAAAGAGTGTGTCGTATCTGGCGGAATGGAAGTGCACCGACATGACGAGTCCTATCGCGACGGTCGAGGTGAGCATCGACGTGCCGCCGGCGGAGATAAAGGGAAGTGTTATGCCGATGACCGGCGTCACGCCCATGACCATGCCGATGTTCAAAAGGCTTTGTACAAAGAGATAGGCGAAGACTCCGACACAGATGTACCGCCCGAGGCCGTCGCCCGAGCGAAGGCTGTTCCCGAGAATCCTTAAGCAGATTAAGCCGATGAGGATTATCAGTCCGAGACAGCCGATGAAGCCGAGAGTCTGCCCCACATAGCTGAAAATGAAGTCGTTATGGCTGACGGGGACATAGCTGTAGTCGCCGCCGAAGAGTCCCTTCCCGCGGACCTGTCCCGAGCCGAGGGCGATTTTCGCGAGATTGGTCTGATAGAGCATATCCGGCGTGGCGTATTTTTCGGGGTTGATTATCGCTAAAATACGGTTTTTGTGGACGGGTTGGAGATACTGCGTCCACATGAACCAGACGGCTATCGGCGAGAGGATTGCGGCGCCGAGAATGTACTTCCAGGAGAGTCCGGCGGCAAAAATCATCGCCAAGAAGATCGCGCAGAAGACGATTGCGGTGCCGTCGTCGCCCTGAAGCATTACAAGACCTATCGGGACGGCGGCGTGAACACAGAGCGCAAGGACGTTGAGAGGGTTGTTGAAGAATTCCTCGGTCTTGAAGCAGTGATATGCGAAGGAGAGAATGAACGCGAGCTTTAAAAACTCGGCGGGTTGGAGGGTGAAGCCGCCGATGGCTATCCAAGCGCGGTCGTCGGCGCCCTCGAGTCCCGAACGGCCGAGGGAGGTGAAGGTAAGGCAGGTCAGAACGACGGTCACCGGGAGATATATGAACCAAAGCTTGGCGAATTTTCGGTAATCCCATGCGGCGATGACGAGCGAGGCCGCGATTCCGAGGAGGGCGGCGGCCGCCTGTGTGCGGTAATCGGTATAGTCGAGGTCGGCATTGGTGACCGACTGCGTCTGATTGTTGATGACGAGGGAATAGAGGATTACGACGCTGAATGCGCACGCCGCAAGCGTCAGGAACAGCAGGGTTTTATCCAGCCGCCTTAGATACTGCCATATCGCGGAAAATATCTTTTTGAGCATTCCCCTCCCCCTTTCCGATGTGATAATAGTTAAGTATAGCACAAACCGGGGGAAAATACAAGAGCTTGATAGTAGTTAGAGATTAGGGGTTAGTAGTTAGAGTGGCGCCCCCTCCCCTTGAGGGAATCGGTCGCGCCGTCGCAATCAGAAGGCAGATATGAGAAGTCAGAAATCAGATTTCTATCCTCTATCTTCTATTATCTAATCTCTGCCCCCTGCCGGCAGCCGACATCGCCGGCAAGCACTCCTGCAAAATATATTTCCAAAACCCCTTGCATTTTTGAAAATATATGATAGAATATAGTTAAGAGAACACCAAGCTCTTATACATATTCCAAAGGAGGAACTACCATGGCTTTTAAGATTACCGACGATTGCATCAAGTGCGGCGCTTGCGCCGAAGAGTGCCCTGTCAGCGCCATCACCGAGGGCGACGACAAGTACGTTATCGACGCGGATACCTGCATCTCCTGCGGCAACTGCGCGGCTACCTGCCCTGTTTCCGCTCCTACCGAAGAATAATTTTTCTTCGACTTTTGCCGGCAGAACGGTAATAAACGGGACTCCGCCCGGGCGTCCCTAATAAAACAACTTTTAATTGTTTTCCGAACCGATGTGTTATTCCATCGGTTCGTTTTTTATGTTCTCAAACAGGCTTTTCGGCAGGATTCCTACAAAATTATAGGAAATGTCTATGTCCACAACCCGCTTGCCATCAACCTTTTTAGACTTGTGAACGTATACCGCCTTGACTAAATCATTAAGTATTACAGGCGTTAGCTCAGTCATTTCCAAGTATTTCTTGACCTTAGCGATGAATTTGTCGATGTTTTCCGCTTGCTCCTCTTGCTGCTCGATTTCTGCTGTCAGCGTTTCCAATCTTTCGCGCAATTCAGCCTGTTCGGTTTCATAGTCGCCCGAAAGCATTTCGTATCGCGCCTCTGAAAGCCGTTGATTAGCATAATCCTCATAGACTTTCTTAAAGAGCCTGTCAAGCTCGTCAATCCTGCGCTCAATTTGGCCGACCTGTTTCTTCTTGCTCGCAAGAGCCTTTTTCATTTCGGATTTCTGCATTGCTCCAAGCGTGGCTCTGAACTTTTCCTCATAATTGGCGACAAGCCACATAACTGTCCGAATGTGGTGAAGAACGCCTTGCTCCAAAATAACCGCTCGAATAAAATGGGTTTCACAAGCATCTTTTCCTTTGATTCTCGACGTCGAGCAAACGAAGTGGTCTTGTCGTTTGTCAAAGTTTTTGGTGGTGCAGTAATACATCTTCTTCCTGCAATCGGCGCACCTAACAATGCCAGAAAACATATTCGTCTTGCCTGTTCTTGTAGGTCTGCGCTTGTTCTTGCGAAGCTCCTGCACACGGTTAAACGTTTCTTCATCAACAATCGGCTCGTGAGTATTGGGAAAAACTCGCCACTGGTCTATTGGATTGTTTACGGTCTTTTTGACTTTGTATGACTGCTTATGTGTCTTAAAGTTTACCGTATGACCCAGATATTCCCTATGCTCTAAAATGTCCGAAATGCTGTCGCCCGTCCAACGGTATGGATTTTCGGGCAGAGGATTCCTCGTTGCAAGACCGAGCGAATTAGCGTGAACGGTCGGCGTGGGGACTTTGCGTGACTGCAAAATTCTTGCAATTTGAGTAGGACCATTACCAGCGATACATAAGCCGAAAATATCTTCAACGACTTTGGCAGCTTCCTCATCGACTATCCAACGCTTTTTATTGTCGGGATCTTTGAGATAACCGTATGGAGGATTGGTGCAAAGGTATTCACCCGATTCTCCCTTTGACTTCATCACAGCACGGATTTTCTTCGAGGTGTCCTTGGCATACCATTCGTTGATAATGTTAAGGAACGGGGTAAAATCACTGTCCTGCTGATTCTGGCTGTCAATTCCATTGTTGATAGCAATAAATCGCACACCTTTTTCTACAAACAATACCTCTGTATAAAATCCGACTTTCAGATAATCTCTCCCAAGGCGGGACATATCCTTTACGACCAAAGTACCGACTTCTCCGTTTTCGATTTTATCGAGAAGCTCTGTCCACGCAGGACGGTTGAAATTTGTACCAGAGTACCCATCGTCCACAAAATATTGAAGATTTTTCAGACCGTTATCGCGACAAAACTTCGTAATAATGCTCTTTTGATTGGATATTGAATTTGATTCACCAGCAAGCTCGTCATCTCTTGAGAGCCGGCAGTAAATCGCTGTTATTTTTTCAGACTGCTTCATTTCTGCTCCTTTCTGCGAGCAGTCTGCCATAACAGGGTTGCTGGTTTCAATTATATCACATTCAGCCATCATTTTCAACTCCTTTATCGCTGTAAAGCGCAATATTTTTTAGAATTTTCGCAGGCAAACTATGCTCACCGTCGTAACTGCCGGTAAAGCGATAGGTTGTTCCCTTGGATTCGATGGTTACCGTGACCGTTGGCAGGACATTGTATAAGGGGTCTTGCACAATGATGTGTCCGTTCTCGTCGAATCTGATGCTGCGGTTGCTCTTGATGACTTCGGGTTTCTCGCCGTTTTTGTTAAATTTCATAAGTATCTCTCCTTTTCTCTTTACTGTTTTCTCTTGATTGACTGTTCGCCTGTTCAACCTTGTATTTAATTTGCCATAATCTTTTAACGTCCTCGCGCACCCCCGAAAACTGCTTTTGTATTTCCTCAAAATCTATTTGAAGCTGTGCTTTTTCATTTCTCCACGCGTTAATCGGCAATTTGCCGTCCTTGAAATATGGACGAAGTTTCCGCTCCGCCATATGATAAAGCCGCAGCGCATTTTCGTTTTCAGCTCGAAATTTTTCACGTTTCGACTTCCATTTTATTTTGGATAATTCATCGGCAATAGGCTTGTTCTCGGCATAGTGTTGCGCCCAAATAAGCAGATTATCTATCTCCTTAAGCCGTGCAGACTTCTCGTTCGACCGAGCTTTGAAGTCGTCAACTTGCACTCTCAACTCGGTAATCTTAGCCTGCAAATCCTCAAAAGTTTCGATGCCGTTTTCTTTCAGGAAATTGACATCGTCGGTCAGCTCTTTCAGGTTCTTGACTTTGGCAGTCTGACTGTACGCTCCCAAGTTTCGCATGGAGTTGTAGGCGTTGAGCGATTGAATAAGGCTTGACTGGTGATTCTCGCTGACCCATTTTTTAAGAGCCGATGCCTTTTTCTCGGCTGCTAAAATCATCTGGTTTGTTGCCCTAATCCACCTGTTAAGACTGCCTTTCTCGGTCTGGATTCCTCGCTTTTCCATAGCTCTGACGGTCGGTCCTTCGTGAACGGTCGGAAGCAGTTCAACGTCCTGCCGTTTATAACTTCTGTAATCGATGCGCTCGTCAAGACCCTTTTCGGCAAACTTTGAATTGCATAGGTCGCACCACACCTTTCGCCAATGCTCCAACGTTTCGGGGCTGCCCCAATCGGTTGTGGGGACGGCGTTGAAAAGCGGTTGACTGTCCTTGTCTAAAATTTGATTTCCTTTTTCGTTAAAGCGATAGACTCGCCTTTGTTTTGCTCCCCACTTTCCATTATCGTCGAGCGGTCGCATTGGGCAAAGCACATGAAAATGCGGATTCTGTATGCCGTCCTTTCGGTCGGGCAGGTGAACGGCGAAGTCACAAATCATGCCACGGTTCACAAATTCGTCCAATAAAATTTGCCTTGCAAGCGCGATGTTCTCCTCAACGGAAAACTCGTTTTGCAGGGCGATGTCAAAACTGTATGCAAGCTGCGCTTTCGGATGCGGTTCGGCTTTCTCGACCGAATTCCAAAGCGTCTGGCGGTCGGAATATTCGGGCGGGGCGTGGGCAGGCAGAAGTATCTCGGAATGAATAATTCCGCGCTTTCTGGTGTAGTCGCTGACCTCGCCATAATAGTCACAATATAACTTTTCTCCCGACCTATATGCCGCACAGGCAACTGCCGATTGACCTTTGCTGCGTTTGATTTGTGTGATGTGGAAATGGTAGGCTGACATTATTTCACCTCCTTTGCGATTAGATTTTTCACTTCTGGCAAAGCGAAGATTTTCTCGGCAAGTTCATAAAACTCGACTTCGCTCATCTTCTTTACCGACGGTGCATTGCTTTCGATAGCTGCTCCGCGGGTGATAAGGCGATGAGCGCGTTTCTGCCGTTCGCCATTTTCATAGTAGGCTTTGCGGTTTTTGAGCCGAGCAAGGCGACGGCTTTCTTGCTTGAGTTCCTGCTCGGTTCTTATGATTTGTTCTTCGATTTTGTTCATATTTCCTCCTTTGTGACATAAAATAACCGCCTGCGGGGGCAGACTGTTTTTAACTATTGGGATAGCCCGTTAGGGCGCAAGGAGCTGCTGTCGCTATCGCGATGCCGCCCCTTGAACGGAGTTTGCGACGAAAAACCGCCTTGACATACATCAAGACGGTTAGCCTCGTAGAGCGCACATACCCTCATAGGGGGGTATAGAAGTGCGCACTTAGTGAATTAGGAGATGCCAATAATAGAATTAGCCTGTAATATTCTCTTCTTCGTCCTCAATATATTTGCCTTCAGTTGGGACATCAATTTCAACGGGTTCATCTTCCGGTACATATTCTACATCATCATTATTATTATTGATGTACCCGCACACAGAACATCTTCCGTTGACAAAGGTGTGATATGCCACATCTGTTCTTATTCCGCACCCGACGCAGCCTATCCAATGATATGTATTGTCAAATTGCCAACCTGTAAACTGATGAGTGTGTTGAGTAGGACGAGACGGAGGAATATCTTCAGGATCATTTCCACCCGGAGCAGTATCCTCATCATCGGTCAATCTGCCTAATTTCAAATAAATCAGTTCCTCATTGTCGACAGTAGCAAGCTCTTGTATGTCTGCAATTACAAATACATAGAAAACCCTGACATCTGCAGTTCCTGCAAGCTGACTAAGATTTACTAATACTGCCTGTCCGACTTCCGGCGAAATATCGTTAAGTCTTTGTTCGTACAAAATAGCACCGTCTTTTTCGTCAGCTACTATTCTAAGAGTTGCATTAGTGGTCATTCCGCTTTCATTCAAAACAGTTATTCCTGCCCAATCCTCACCGTCTATAAACATTTTATTTACTGACAGACTAAGGTCGGTATATCCAATCTCAAATTCCGTAGAATCGTTCCTATAATCGGTATCACCGGGAACTGCTAATGATAATGTAAACGTTTCTGCATCGGTCAAGTTAGAAGGGACGACATAATTAACTACATATTCCTTTTCACTGCCCGGTTCAAGAACAGTATCGGACAAGACAGCAATTTCTGCTCCGTTTACAGATACAGGGATATTATTTATTGCAGATGAGCCATTATTTTTAATTTCCACTGTTATTGCTAATGGACTGCCCGGAGTAACACTGTTCATATCGTAATCAATGCCGACTATTGCAGCGTCAGGCATAGGTGCTGATGATAACACGCATACTGATGACGCAGAAGAATCTTCAAAGACACCCACTGTCTTAAGGTATGCTATTCTGTCGCAAACGCCGTCGAAGTAACCGCTGAGAGACGAGGTAACTTCACTTCCTGTTTCAAACAGAATGTAAGGTTCAGACCACGCTGCTCCGTTATAAGAAATTGCATAGACTACAGTCTGGTTGTCATCATACTGCGACATTTCCTCCCAGACGATCTTTGTTCCTGCATTGCTGCCGTTTATAACATAATAAGCACTTGGAATATATGCGGGAAGTTCAATTTCTCCATCTTCGGATACTACAGGTTCATAAACGCTGTTGACAGCAAATCCATCGCTATAATAAATGTTGCCGTTAGACGACCATATCAGTTCATCTACACCGTTTATTTTGTCAAACGTCGGTGAGCTTACCCCTGTGCCAAGAGGCATTTCTGAACCGGAAATCATCAAAACTGTATCTTCTGTCGTAGAGTAATTTCTGTCTGTATCAACTACATAAGCAATGGAAGTAGAGCCGTTTAACGCACCTGTACTGAGTTCAGATATTATGCCGTTTACGGGAATAGTGTTTACTAATCCTGTAGTAGGATCACCATACATAGCGGAGTAGGTATTTGCACTCCCGAATATGCCTTCCTCTAAACCGTTTTTAACAAATGCTACAGTTACAGCTCCGTTTACAACGGTTACAGATGGCATAAGGTCAGCTGATTCATCATCGGTCATACGCTGAATCGTTGTGACCAAGCCGGAAACGGTGTCGAGATTTGCATAATATATTTCGCAGGAAGCAGCCATTTCGTCTATAGTAGGAGCATGCTCTCCAAATACTTTATTTGCTTTTTCAATTGCGATATGTATATTTGTTCCGTCTACGAATACATCATAATCCAAATCAGCTGTACTATCGACCGTTTCCGGTATAACCTGAGTCGGCTCGCTCCAACTAACTCCATCGCTGCTCATAGAGTATACAAGTGCCGTGCGATCGTTATCTCCTCTGGTAGGAATATCGTCAAGCCAGAATAGATATGAGGTGTTTCCTACCTGTACAAGCTTTGGCATTGCATTGGGGAATACGTTTGCTTTTACTACTGAGGGATCGTTAGATATAGCCATAGGTGCATAGAGGTAATCACGGGGAGCGATAGTATAGAACTCGGGATCAAAAATATAGGGTGTTCCCATGACTATTTGATTGTTTGATATTTGTCGTCCTCGGTTGCTATCTATAAGCACCCATGAACCTTTTGCCCATACTTTTTTTCCTTTAAAAATTGTAAACCAAGCTGAGCAAAATGCTTCACCAGATAATGTCAAGCGTTGATAATTATTAGAGAAATTTAAAAGTCCTGTCAGTTTACCAGTGCCGCCCACAGAAGCTCCAACTACACTTTTTACCCCTAAATATAACTCTGGAGTAGCAGAAGCACTTGCCTCGACTTCCAAATCGCCGCCAACTAATGACAACTTTTTGTTTGCATAAATCAAGCCCATTTTACCGCGACCCTCAACTTCTCCTTCAAAGCCTACATCAACGCTTATGGGAATCGGAACAGGTGGCACATAAAATGTCCATGTCAGGGTTTTGCCTAATGTAGCTGTTACAACAAAGCCAACCTCTACATTTAATTCGTTATGAATTTCGTCCCAGTATCCTTCACCATATCCCATTATATCTAATTCAAACTTTGTAGCACCTATAGAAGTGAAATCTACTTTCTTTTTTCCAAGGCTTTTCTTCTTCAATGAAGATCTTGCAAGTTGCACAGCTTCTTTATAATCTTTAGCTATCGTTTCCCAACTATCCTGATTTTTTCCACTAACGGACCACTTTTCTGATTCGATGTCTGGTATATTCGGGTTGAATGCAAATTTGACTTTGCCATCTTCTGATATCTCTATGAGAATCGGCATATCTTTTAATTCGCCAAATTCAAGTTCTGCTCCTCCTATGAACGGAATACCAATATCGTCCGGAACTGTAATTTTTATTTTCTCGCCTAACGAAATAGAACCTTTACCATTTTTTGGCATTAATTCAACATAAGAGGGTTCGCTGACTATAATACCGATTTGTTTTTTAGCTACCTCATTATTTTGATTGTCCATCAATCTAATATATACTTTTTTACCTGCATCCAATTTTGTTATTCTTAAGTTATTGACAAATTTTTGCGGTTCTGATATTGTGCCTGTTAAAATAGGTACAGAAATCACTGGACTATAACTATCAAAAACAACATCTGATCCTTGAACAATTTGATACCTTGAAATCCGACTTGCACTTGATACTGTAATATCAATACGTAATTGTTTTACGTTACTTGAATCATCTGCAACATCTGTCTTTTGAGCATCCGAATCAAAATGCATTTTAGTTTGTAAAAGATCTATACTTTTATCGTCTATATACCCAAGCACTGATGAGATATGTACTTTTCCATCATCAGGATACATTGTGACAACTATAAGATCTCCGCGTTTTACAATCCTTGTGGTGTTAGTGCTTAGATAAGATTGCTTAGTAAGCGTAAGTTTGGCTATAGTGTTTGCGTTTCCGTCGATGCCTTCTACCGGAAGATTGCCAATATTGTTCATTGTCACTACGCCATTCTCGTCAGTAACATACGTCTTTGGACCATAGGAAGTTGCTATTTCAACCTGTACGCCACTAACCGGAGACTGATTCTCATCTACTGCCATTACTGCAAACCCTGTAGAGGGAACGTTAATCGGAGCCTCGGTTGTTCCTGATCCGGTAGGGTTATCATTTCTTCCTACTCCGTAATATGTGCAGACCGACGATGAATTTCCCGCTGCTAACGGTTTAGCATCCCAATATATTGCTACTGCACTGTCGCCGGTAACAGACTGTCCCGGATCGATTATATAATTATACGCGCCGGCAGAATAATATACATTACCCCATGAAGCAAACTGAACCTTATCAGGGCGTCTTTCTCCGGACTTATAAAGCGTTCCGACTGCAAACACGCTCGCATTTGATAAATTGTCGAATGCTTGCCAGCTTGACGGAATTCTTGATCCCGAAAGCTCTTTTTCAGTCGTTACATTGCCTAAAGACGGAACCTTAAACGGAGCTCCGTCATTATCGCCGAGCATGGTATCAAGCATTATTCTTATTCCAACATTTTTAGACGTATTAGCTGTATTTTTATAAGAATAGCTTATTTTTACTGTATCCTTTATGCCTGTCGTTTCATTATTGACAATCTGGATTGTTTGCTTGATTTCCACTCCGTCCACAGTCATTGTTGAAACCGCTCTAAGATTAGCCTTATCAAAATCAGTATTATCTGCCTTGAAATAATAAGCTTCACCGTCAATAACTATAGTCGTATATGACGACCATGGGTTCGGATGCCCAAACATCAGCTTTTTACCGTTATCAGAAGAATATTCCGGATTTCCTCCTGTGTTGCCTATGGTAAATCTGCCGCTGTCCTCATCATTTTCCGAAACGTTAAATTCAATATATTCGTTTCCAATGATGTTTTCTTCTATGCTCGCAGCCATCAAAGAAATTTCTTTTTGCATGGCTTGGGCATCATGATTTTCCCAGTTTGAAGTAGCCGCTGTAATTTGAGCAGCACTTAAAACCGAAGCGAAATTTGTTGATAGCAGTGTAAACGAAAGCACAGCCGCTATCAAGAACGATAAGATTCTTTTACGATTAGACATATTTTCCTCCTAAATCAATTATTTTTTCTCATCAACGCATTTATTGCATTGATGGCAAAAACCAAACAAATTATTTCTGCAGTATCTGCGCTTTGAGTAATATCTATCATTACTTCGTCCGCCCAACTTCCGTTAGTCTTTTCTGCTATTGCGATTGTCAAACCGTTACTGTCGGTCAGCTCGATGTGATGTGAATACATATCACATATTGCCTTATAATCAGAGTTTTTAATTTCATAGCAGTTTTCTATTGATAGCTGTCGCTTGACAAGAAAATGGCGGCCATCTGCAAATCGTATTTTTATTTTTGGAAGCAAAATGGCAAAGCATAAACTGATTTTGGAGATTTTGTTGTCATATGCATCTTTTATATTCCAAGACCCCCTCATCAAAATATTAGCTCGTTTAATTTTATAAAGCACTTGCCCATCTGACGATAGCACCTCGTATTTTTGAAGCATGGGTTTAGGCTTGTAATACCTTACTTTCATTGTCGTCACCGCCTAATATGGAATAATTTGTAATCTTTTTGTAAAAGTGTACCTTTTCAAACCGCCAATTTTTAGGTGGTTTAGGGCAAAAAATTCCGCGAAAATGCTTGACTTTTGCCATGTTTTCTGCTACACTCTATGTATCAAAGTGAATTTGAAAAAGTACACATTTTCAAACTTTCGCCGAGTTTATTTAGTCGGCTTTTTCAAATTCCCGCGCCTTGTGATAGAACGTTCCGACGGGCAGGCAACACGCCTCTGCCGCCTCTCGGAGCGTTAATTTTTTGCCCCGCCACGCCTTGTGTATCGCGTGAAAATTTTCGGGCAGAGGTATCGATGGGCGACCAAATTTTACGCCTTTTAACTTTGCCGCCGCTATGCCCTCTGCCTGCCTTTGCCTGATGTTCGTGCGCTCGTTCTCCGCGACAAACGACAGCACCTGTAACACAATGTCGCTTAGGAATGTGCCTACCAAGTCCTTGCCACGGCGAGTATCGAGCAATGGCATATCAATTACACAAATGTCAACGCCCTTATCTTTCGTGATGATTCTCCACTGCTGTTGTATTTCCTCATAGTTTCTGCCAAGGCGGTCTATACTTTTGATATAAAGCACATCATCGCGCTTTAGCTTTCGCAATAACCGCTTGTAATTCGGACGGTTAAAATCCTTGCCCGATTGCTTGTCCATAAAAATATTCTCGGGTGGGACGTTAGCTTGGCTCATCGCAATAAGCTGCCTATCCTCGTTCTGCTCTTTCGTGCTGACCCGAATGTAGCCGTAAATCATCGCTTGCCCCTTTTCTGCCATATAAGGTCATAGCCGAGGACGTCGGCAAGCTCCCTTGCTTCGCTGTACCTCAAACTTCCACGTTGCAACTTACCCGAAAAGTTCGGGACACTACTGCTCCACCCATGTTCTTCGACAAGTCTTTCCAATACCTCGCTCATGGTCATGCCCTCGCGGACAATATAAGACTTAATTTCGTTTCTGATGTTCATATTACCTCCAAATTTTGTATTCACTTGATTGTAAATGCCGTTCGCTTCATCACGAATCGACAACGTTATCAAGCTTATTTTTCTGTTTTAACTTATCTTTTCAGTTTTTCTAAGCGCGTATACCTGTTCAAACTTGGCATAGTCGATTTCGCTGTTTTGCGTGGCTTTTCGCTAAATCGCAAATATTCACACTGAATAACAAACTTCATTCGCTATACAACGTCACGCTCCTCAATGTGTTTGGCAATACTTTTTGGCGATATATTTCGTTAAATCGCGATTGCCCTGTTTTTGCCGCTTCAATGAAAGCCGTTCCTGCCATGTTTTCGCTACACTGACGTTACCGCCCATCTTGGTTCGCTCAGTCGTTAAGACTTTCATCGCAAACTTCGCCAACGGGCATATCCCTTTCTCGCAGTCATTCAATTTTCAAGCTGCTTGCCTTTCGACAATTACAGTATAGCGTAAAAACACCCCTTTTCCCGTATGTCCATAAAGATGGAAATTTGCTCGAAAATCAAAAATTTCCACGCTCTTGGAAATTCTGCGAAAGTATGATATAATTAGTATGAGGTGATTATTATGTACGCGAAATTGACTATCCCAGAAAGATTAAAAGACCTGCGGGTAATGCAAAAACATTTGACTTTGGAAGAATTGGCAGAACAAACTGGGCTGTCAAAGTCAGCTCTTGGCAAATACGAAACCGATGATTACAAGGATATAAGTCCGTTTGCGATTGTAACCTTGGCAGAGTTCTACGGAGTATCTACCGATTACCTGCTCGGTTTGACCGAAACAAAAAATCACCCAAACACAGCTCTTAGTGAGTTGCGTTTGAGTGATACGGCGATAGATGTTTTGAAAAGTGGCAAGTTGAATAACAGGCTAATTTGTGAGATTCTTTGTCATGAAAATTTCAGACAGCTGCTTATTGACAGCGAAATTTATGTTGACAGAATCGTCGATATGCGAATAAATGACGCGAACGCCATGCTTGAAGTTGCAAGAAAGAAAGCTCTTGAAAAGGCAGGAGGAGAAGATGTCTATACCCGCTCGTTGGAGGTTGGGCAGATTGACGAAACCGAATACTTTGCTCATATCATTTACGACGATTTGAAAGCGATTCTCAAAGATGTACGAGAAGCTCATAAGTCCGATACCACTACTGCTGATGTTGATTCGACCGTGGCGAATATGCAGGCGAACGTTGAAGCTGCTCTGCACTTTGAGGGCAGTCAGGAGGAAAAAAGCGCAAAATTATGGCTTTCAAGTTTGAATATCGACTATAACAAGCTGTCAAAAGAGGAGTTTGTAACGCTGATTAAAATTTTGGAGAAGTCAACGATTTTAAAGAATAGGGCGAGCAGGCGAGGAAAGATGTTCAAAAAAAGATAACTACATAAAGTAAAAGCCATACCCGATTGCTCGGATATGGCTTTGTTTAGCACCCTTTTGGCAGACTGCCGCAATAAAATTTTTGTTTTGTTGTTTTATGCGGGGCTACCCCCCGGGGTCCCGTTTTTCGTGTCCGAAAAAAATTCATTTAAAATTCACGGATTTTTCCCGCGATTATATTGAAATCCGGCGGAATATTTGGTATAATACAGGGTATTGACCGAGGAAAGGAGAGATTTGGTGGCGATATTTACCTTTGAGCGCTATGAAAAGAAGTTTCTTCTGTCGAGTGCACAGGAAGAGCGCCTTATCTCGCGCCTCACCGAAGAGCACACAATGGTGCCGGACAAGCACTGCCGCGGCGGAAATACCTACGGCATATATAACATATACTTCGATGACGAAAACAACTCGGTCATTTATAACTCGGTGATGCGGCCGAAATTCAAGGAAAAGCTCAGGCTTCGGGCATACGCTTTTCCGACGACCGGCGACGAAACGGTGTTCTTGGAGCTTAAGCGGAAGATAAACGGAATCGTCACAAAGCGGAGGGCAATCCTCCCCTACCGCGCCGCGATGGATTTTGTTTGCTGCGGAAAGCGCCCCGAGGTCGCCGACTATGCCGCAAACCGCACACTCGACGAAATCGGCTACTTTTTGAGCCGAAAGTCCCTCGGACCGAAGGTGTTCATCAGCTATGACCGGTTCGCGATGAGCGACAGCACCGACCCCTCGTTGCGCATAACCTTTGACCGCAACATTCTCACCCGGCGGTACGACGTCGACCTTAAAATGGGCGGAGGCGGCGAACCCCTCCTCAACCCCGGCGAGCGGCTTATGGAGATAAAATTTCTTCACGCTCCGCCGAAGTGGCTCTGCGACCTGCTCACCGAGGAAAAAGCGTTTATGACGCGGTTTTCAAAGTACGGAAACGAATATTCAAGGCTCCGCGGACGGGAGTTTTTGCACCTTGACGAACGCAGCCGAATCGAAAGGAAACTTATGACATGACAAAATTTTTATTCCCCGACGTCGGCGGCGTCGCGCTTAACGCAAAAGGCGTTTTTATCTCCGTTGCAATCGCGCTTGTGCTCGGACTCGCGCTCAGCCTTGTATACCTTTATACCAACCGCAAGAGAGGCTATACCTCCGATTTCCCGGCGGCGATAGTCCTTCTGGCGCCGCTTATGGCGAGCGTGATTATGCTGATAAATTCGAGCGTCGCGGTCGCGGTATCGCTCGGCGGCGCGCTCGCGCTCCTAAGAATCCGGAGCAATCCGCGCGACACAATGGACATCACCAGCCTCTTGTTCGCAATCGTCATCGGCATCGGCTGCGGCACGGGATATTACGGCGTCACCCTTATCATCACGCTCATCGTCTGCGCGGTGATGCTTATTCTCTCGACGGTGCGGTTCGGCGTACCGAGTAAAAAGCGTATTCTTTTAAAGATATCCATTCCCGAGGACCTTAACTTCGACGGCGCCTTTGACGACCTTCTCGACAAATACACCGACGACTGGGAGCTGAATCAGATTCGGACCGCCGACTTCGGCTCGGTCTATGAGCTGAGATACATCATCACCCTTGCGGACAGCACCGACCGCAGGGAATTCATCGACGCGATTCGCTCGCGCAACGGCAATCTCGACGTCGCCCTTGTGCTTAAGGACTTCGACACCCTGCCGAACAAAAAGTGATTTACGCGGCGGTTTGTCTGTAATGATAAACCGCCCGTTTTATATGCAAAAAAGTAAAGGAGGATAAATATATGTATAAGCTCTTCAACGACGGCTGGAGGTTTGCGCTTGTGCCGGTCGGGGAGATTCCCGCCGACAGCGCATTTTCACCGGTCGACATTCCGCATGACTGGCAGATTCATCACGTCAACGCCCTCTATTCCGACGGCGACGGCTATTACCGCAAGCGCTTTACGGTCGAAAGGCCGGTCGCAAAGAAAATCTCGCTGAGGTTCGAGGGAGTCTATATGGACTGCGAGATAAAGCTTAACGGCGAAAGGATTTTCGAGTGGAGATACGGTTACACGACCTTCGACGTCCCGCTGAACGGTCTTCTCAACGGCGAGAACGAGGTCGAGGTGAGAGTGAGATACCAGAGTCCGAATTCGCGCTGGTACTCGGGCGCGGGGATATTCAGGAACATATATATCCGCGAGACGGGGCTTGACCGAATCGCCGACGACGGGACATATGTCGTCAGCAGCCTTTGCGGCGAGACATGGACGACCGAGGTCGACACCGAGGTCGAGTGCCGAAGCGCGGGGATTATCCGCCATACGCTCATCGACGCCGACGGCGAAACCGCCGCAATCACAAGGATGCCGTTTCCGGAGGGGTGCAAAAGGGTCTCGACGTCGTTCGAGGTCGAAAAGCCGTATCTTTGGAGCGTCGACAGGCCGTATCTCTATTCGCTGCTGACCGAGCTCATCGTCGGCGAAAACGTCGTCGACAGCAGATTTGAGAGAATCGGCTATAAATACACAAGATTCGACCCGAACAAGGGTCTTTTCCTCAACGGGAAGCACCTTAAGCTGAACGGCGCCTGTATGCACCACGACCTCGGCGCTCTCGGCTCCGCGGTGAACAGGGCGGCGACCGCGCGCCAGCTTTTGAAGCTCAAGGAGATGGGCGTCAACGCTATTCGGACGTCGCACAATCCCCCGTCGGTCGAATTTATGGAGCTTTGCGACGAAATGGGATTTCTCGTCGACTCCGAGGCGTTCGACATGTGGGAGCTTAAAAAGACCGACTATGACTATTCGCGGTTCTTCAAGGAGTGGCACGAGCGGGACGTCAGAAGCTGGGTCCGCCGCGACCGCAATCACGTCAGCCTTCTGATGTGGAGCATCGGCAACGAAATCTATGACACACACGCTTCGCCGCACGGCGTTGAAATAACCGAGGAACTGACGCGCTGCGTCAGGATTGACGACTACAAGTGCGTCTGTCCGGTGACAATCGGGTCGAACTATATGCGCTGGGAGGGCGCGCAGAACTGCGCCGAAAAGCTTGGGACGGTCGGGTATAACTATGCCGAGGACATTTATGACGAGCACCACGCAAAGCACCCGAGCTGGCTTATCTACGGCTCCGAGACCGCCTCGACGATACAGTCGAGGGGGATATATCACTTCCCGGCGAGGGTATTCACGACGACGCACGACGACGGGCAGTGTTCGAGCCTTATGAACTGCGCGACCGGCTGGAGCGCGCCGACGGCGGAATATAACATCACGGCGGACCGCAACCGCCCGTTCAGCCTCGGGCAGTTTATCTGGACCGGCTGGGACTATATCGGCGAGCCGACGCCATATTCCACCAAAAACTCGTATTTCGGGCACATCGACACGGCGGGCTTCCCGAAGGACACGTTTTACGCCTACCGCGCCGAATGGAACGAAACCGCCGAGCCTTTTGTGCACATCGTTCCGTCGGTCTGGGACTTCAACGAGGGTCAGCTTATCGACATCTTTGTCTACTCGAACTGCGCGAAGACCGAGCTTTTCGTCAACGGGCAGTCGCTCGGGACTTATGTCCACAATCACCGGGACGGCGACCGCCTTACCGGCAGGTGGCAGGCGGAATATCACCGCGGAGAGGTCCGCGCGGTCGGATATGACGAAAGCGGCGCGAGGGTCTGTGAAGAGGCGAAAAAGAGCTTCGGCGACCCGGCGGAAATCGTCCTTCATGCCGACAAGACGACGCTCTTTGCGAACGGCGAGGACATGGCTTTTATTGAAATCTCGCTTGCGGACCGCGACGGAATCACCGTCGAAAACGCGAGGAACAGAATTAATGTCGAAGTGAGCGGCGCGGGGCGGCTTGTCGGTCTCGACAACGGCGACTCGACCGACTATGAGGAATATAAAGCATCGTCGCGAAAGCTCTTCGGCGGACGGCTTATGGCGATGATTGCGTCGAAAAAAGAGGCGGGAGACATCGAGGTCAGGGTGACGTCGAAGGGTCTTCCCGAAAAGAAAATTGCGCTCCGAGCGCTTTCGGCGAGGTGCGAAGAGGGAGTCTGCTGTGACTACGAGGTCCCGAAAAGCGAGCCGAGGGAGGACGTCAGCGTCAGAAAGATTGAGCTTTCGGCGCCTGTCCGCCTCATCACCCCCGAAACAGGGGCGGTCAGGGTCGGGATAAAAATTTATCCCGAGAACAACACCTACGGCCCCGGGAACATCGGAATAAAAGCGGTCACCGAGAGCGGAGTTGAGACAAATCTTCTCGAAATCGAGTCGGACGGAAAGGAAGCGCTTCTCAAGCCGCGCGGCGACGGGATATACCGCTTAAGGGCGTACTGCAAGAACGGCGGCAGGCTCGAGGAGACCGTGTCCGAGCTTGAATTCGAGAACCGCGGGTTCGGTTCCGCGAGCATCGACCCATACGGCGAGACGGTCTGTGCGTCGCTTTGCACCAATGCCGACGAAAATCAGAGTACGATGGGCGGCGGAGTCATCGTCAGAAACGGCAGCGTGGTCAGGTTTGACAGCGTCAACTTCGGGAAAATCGGCTCGGACGAAATCACAATCGGGATATATACATATAACGAGCAAAAGATTCCGGTCGAACTTCTGGACGGCGGCGGAAACGTCATCACGACCCTCGAATTTCAGTCGAAGACCGAGTGGAACACCTATAAGTACAACACGTTCAGGCTCCCCGAAAAGCTCAGGGGCGAGCGCGGGATTGCGTTCAAATTCGGCGAGGAACTGAGGTTCAAGGGGTTCATGTTCTCAGCGCCGCGCAGGCTCGGCGAGGAGCTTTTGGCGGTCGAGAACGACGGAATCTACGGCGATTCGTTCACGGTCGGCGCTGACGCCATCGAGCGCATCGGCAACAACGTCTCGGTAATTTTCGAGGGAATCAACCTCGGAGACGGCGCGGGCGCGGTCGAAATAACCTGCCGCACGCGGAACGAAAAGGACACCGTCCACCTAAGATTTGACGGCGAAGACGCGAAGATTATCGAAGTCCCCCGCTCCGACGGCTATGTGACCCGCCGCTTCGGCATCGGAAAGATTGCCGGCACAAGGACGCTTAAAGTCGTCTTCCTCCCCGGGTGTGACTTCGACTTTAAGAGCATTAAGTTTGTGAAATAAGGGGAATATTCTTACAAATGTAAAAATCTGTCGAAAATAATTTTTCAAAAGCACTTGACAACCGCGCCGAGTTATGATATTATAGTTGAGCACCAAGCATACCGCGGGGTAGAGCAGTTGGTAGCTCGTCGGGCTCATAACCCGGAGGTCGTTGGTTCAAGTCCTTCCCCCGCAACCAAGCGTAAACCGCCTATTTAAGCCATTTTACAAGGTTTGAATAAGCGGTTTATTTTTATTTGTTAATCAATTTTGAGGGCGATTATACAACTTTTGTACAACTCGCTCATTTTTACGCCTTTTTTGTCTTAGAGCTATAGAGGGCGTTTTCAAGTATATCCGCGTTTCGCTTATCGCTTTGCTCTATTACATGGCAGTAAATATCAGAGGTCGTAGAAATCTTGCTATGCCCTAATCTCTTAGACACTCCGGCAAGGTCAGCCCCTCCAAACAATAGCATTGAGGCGGCAGTATGCCGGAACGCATGGGCGTTGAGATGTGGCAGGTCGTTTTTCTTTTCAAATCTTTCCAAGAAACATTTTACAGAGTGAGGGTGCATAGGACTTTTGCCGTCAAGTTGCGTAAAGACGAAACTATCAGCGCGGAATCTGTCAAAGGTATTATAGCCTTGCTTCATCTCATCTTGCTTATACTCCGCTATTAGGTTTAATGTTTCCTGCGGAATCGTTATCCAGCGCACAGAGGTTTTAGTTTTCGGCGTATCCACATACAGACCGCTTTCTGCTTTCCCCTTTCCCTTTCTTTCGGGAGAATACAAGACACTTTGAGTTATATGTATCCTCCGATTTTGAAAATCAATCGCTCCCCACGTCAGCCCCAGAATCTCCCCGCGCCTACAAGCTGATACCAAGAGCAGATGTATAAATAACTTCCACTTGATAGGCTCATTTTCAAGAGCGGCGAGAATCTTTTCTACTGTTTCGGGCTGATAATAATTCACGTCCTTTTTATTTACCTTTGGCAAGGTTACACGGTCAGCCGGGTTAGTGACTAACAGTCCCTCTTTAACCGCCTGTTCAAAAATCATGTGGCAAAGGCGATGATGTTCTGTAACTGTTTTCGGGCTAAGAGTGCCACCGTTACGAGCCGAACCGGGAGCGGATAACTTAGAGTACAAGGAATTGAGATGGTCAGGGCGAATCTCCGATAACTTCATGAATCCTATCTCCGGGGTTATACGTCCTAACAGCTCTTTATACCGTGCTATCGTAGACCTCTTAAGCGTTTCCCGGCTTTCCTTTAAGTCAATGACATAGAGCGCGTATTCTTCAAACCGTTTGCGACCGTCAGCGACTTGCCCCTCTTTACACTGTTTTTCAAAAATCGCCGCCGCACTGTCGGCTTTTTTTAATGCCGCCTTTTCCGTCTTGCACGCGGATAAATCCACATTCAAGACCCACGGCTTTAATTGTTTTCCGTCAGCTCCACGCCCTTTGAAAACACGAATAGTCGCAGATGTCGGAATCCCCTCGGCGTTTCTGTTAATTCTGATGTTTGCCATTGTTTTTACCTCCTAAACATATTTTATCTGCCATTTGTTTTACTATGTTTTGCAATCTATAAATCTGATAATCTAAATCGTCTTTCTTATCCATTATCTCCATACAATCTAATTTAAATGTGCTGTTTTCAGAAATAGCCATCTCGGCGGCATACTTTAATAAATCATCAGGCGGCGTTTCTTCATACTCAATAAATTTGTTTTTTAATTTGTCCATAGCTCCATTGAGCATATCCGCAGACAGCTTACACCCTGCAAGTTGTATTATAAATTGTACAAAGCTACCAGAGCCCACAAAGTCATTCAGAGCCTTATTCAAATCCAGAGCTACCAGCTTATTAGTATATGCTACAGTCTTTATCATCTTAATAGCATCGTTACCAAGCCCGGTATCTTTGGCAATATC
>CANQOC010000009.1 GCA_947625375.1 uncultured Clostridia bacterium
CCTATGAGGCCGCTGAACTTTCTCTCTCCAATCGAATTCTTCTCTTTCAATGTACAAGATCATTGACAAACTGACATGCGCCGCAAAATCTTATTTAATATAAATCTCCGAAGCCTTTCCGACATCGCCCTCGAGGGTGTAATGAACCGTAAGCGTAATCCCGGCGTCGTCGGCGGTCTCAAAGGTCTGCCGGTCAACAATCGTTTTGCCCTTTAAGATGTTTTTTTCATAGCTGTCGAGCCGCCGGTAGACCTCATAAAGCGCCTCGGCGGTCGAACGGCTCGTCTCCCTCCGCTCAATTTCGGTGCATTTATATGTGACGAGCGACACCGGAAGCGTCAAGCCGAACAGCTTTACAGGCTTATCGGTGTGTTCAATCTCGTATTCCGCCTCGGGGTCGAGGATATCCGAAGGAAGCGGGATTTCAAGCTCGAAGAGGGATATAAATCTGCGGCAAAGCGTGCTTTTTCGGACGTTTGTGACTGAGACATAGGGCACTTTAAAGGTGACGGTGTCTTCGTACCGTCCGGTGATATTTGCCAAAGAGTGGTAATATCTCGTCGAAACGCTGCCGTGCTCAATCGCGCCGCTGACAAGTATTTCGCCTTTATAGACCGCGTCGCCAATCAGCACCTCAAGCTGTCCGACGAGGACCTCGGCGTCGGTGATGACGCAGTCGCGGTCGGCGACGATGTTGCAGGGAATCCGCGTCTTCTCCGTCTTAATCCGCTCGGTGCTCTCGGTGACGTTTACATAAACCACCGAGCCGGAGCTCCCGAGCGACGCCCAAGCGATGCCGTCAGACTGCGTAAAAAGGTCGTTAGAGAGCTTTGTGAAGTTCTGTGCCGACATCTTCGCGCCGGCATACAGTCCCTCTTCACGCAGAATCGTCCGAATCTCGCTTTTAAGCGACTCGTCCGACGTCCCCTTGATTTCGATTTTCAGGACGGTGTTCGAGAGAAAATATATCAGCAGGATTGACAGCGCGAGGCCCGCGTAGAGGCCGTATCGGCGGAGATATTTCATGACGGTATATACCGCGCCGCGCCGTTCGAGCGTTTCACAGATACAGCCGGACTCCTCGCAGAGCCTTCTGACGCGCTTTTCATAGCTGCCGAAGGTCGTGAGGTAAACGGTGTCAGACTTAGTGTAAAGCGATATGACTTTACATGTGTGATACAGCTTTTCGACGAGCAGCGGCGTCTCGAAGCCGTCGATTTTAAGGCTGACACGACCGAGAAACAGCGATTCAATCATCCTTCGCACCCGTCCTTCTATTCAGCTCGACCGAGGTTATCTGCCCGCTGATTCTGACCGTCCCCTCTTTAAAGCTGCCCATTTCAAGGCCCTCGCCCCAGATTATGACGTCGGAATCGGCCGCCCTGACGCGCACCATAATCTCGTTGCACTCATAGACGTGGGAGACATTTTCGACCGTGACGAGCCTCCCGCCGGTGACAGTGACGCACATCTCGCGGAAAGTCGCCGCGCGAAGACCGCCGACAAGCTTTGACCAAACCTCAGACATAGCAAAATTTTCCTTTCAAGCCTGTTCATTGTTAAATTATACTCGGCTTTTGTCCGGCATAGAATTGGAAAGACAAACTATTCGGAGGCGATTGTGTGAAGAAAAAAGCCTTTACAGATACTGTCGCGACTGCGGTGCTGATACTTATCGGGGCGATGCTGATTCTGCGCCAAAAGGAGGTCAGCGCGGCGGTGGTCGAGGCGCTGAAAAGCTGTGCATACCGCATCATTCCGTCGCTTTTCGCGATGACGGTTGTGTCGGGAGCGATATCAAAAAGCGGCGTTCTGTCGGTCGTGACGCGGCACACAAGGCTATCTCCCGATGTCGCCGCGGCGCTCGTCTTTGGGAACATCGGCGGATACCCCATCGGCGCAAAGCTCCTTTCGGACGCTGTCGACGCGAAAAGGCTAACGCCTTTACAGGCTGGTCGCGCGCTCTGCTTCTGCTACAACTGCGGACCGGCGTTTGCGGTCGGAGTCGCGGGTGCCGCGCTGTTCGGGAACGCAAGCTTCGGACTTGCCGCGTTCCTTTCCTGCGTGATGTCAAACCTGACTCTGTTCGCGATATATCTCATCTTCAACAATGACACCGCGCCGGCCGAAATGCCGCAAATCCGCGGGTTTTCAAGCTCACTCATGACCGAGAGCGTCAGGGACGCGACGTCGGCGATGATGACCGTCTGCCCGATGATTGTCTTCTTCTCGGCGCTGAAGGCCGTCCTTGAAGCTTCATTTCCGGCGCTGGCGGACATCGGACTTCTGCCGCCGGTGCTTGAAATATCGAATATATCAGCTTGTAAAGGCGTATCGCTTGTCGCGGCTGCCGCTTTCCTCGGATTCGGCGGAATATGCGTGCATATGCAGGTTATCGCCATCATCGGTGGAAGATTCAGCGTAAAGCAGTTTTACTTTACGCGGCTTATTCAGCTCCCCCTCTGCGCGCTCTACGCCTTTATCTTCGGAAAGATTTTCGAGCGACTCGGAATCGTCTGCGAAGCGGCGACAAAAATAAGGCTGAGCCAAAGCTCGAGCCTTATTCCGATAATCTGTGTCGCGGCGATGGTTTTTATAACCGTCCGGGACGGCAAAACTATCCGCTGATTTTTTTGAGTATGATTTCCTTCATCGCGCCGGGGTTCGCCTTGCCCTTCGAGAGCTTCATGCACTGCCCGACAAGGTAGCCGAGGGCATTGGTCTTTCCGCCGAGATAGTCCGCGACCGACTTTTCGTTGGCCGCCAAGACCTCGTCGGCGATGGCTTCGAGAGCGGATTCGTCCGAAACCTGTGCCAACCCCTTCTCCTCGACAATCGACAGTATATCGCGGTCTTCCTTTATGATGATGTCGAAGACGGTTTTTCCGGCGGCGGTCGAAATCTTTCCGTCGGCAATCAGACCGACGAGCTCGGACATCTTTTCGGGCGTCAGCTTTGTGTCCTCAATCGCCGTGCCCTCGTTCATGAACTTCGATATCTCGCCGAGGACCCAGTTTGAGAGGATTTTCGGCGATTTACAGCCGGCGGCGATGCACTTTTCAAAGAATTCCGACTTTTCGATGACGTCGACAATCATCGACGCGTCATACCTGCCGATGCCGTAGTCGTTGACATAGCGCATTATCTTTGCGTTCGGAAGCTCGGGAAGCGTTGCCTTAAGCTCGGCGACCTTTTCCTCGGGGACGACGATGGTGAGGAGGTCGGGCTCGGGGAAATAGCGGTAGTCCTGCGCGTCCTCCTTGCTTCTCATCGCGACGCTCTCGCCGAGCTGGTCGTCCCAGCGGCGGGTCTCCTGTACAATCGTTCTTCCGGCCTCAAGCTCGCTGATTTGGCGCCGCGCCTCGAATTCGATTCCCTTGACGACCGTCGAGAAGCTGTTGACGTTTTTCATCTCACAGCGTGTACCGAACGGCTCGCCCGGCTTATGGACCGAGACGTTTACGTCGCAGCGAATCGACCCCTCCTGCATCTTGCAGTCCGAAATGTCGATATATTTGAGTATCGAGCGGATTGTCTCGAGATAAGCCTTTGCCTCCTCCGCACTTCTGAGGTCGGGGCGGGATACAATCTCGATAAGCGGCACTCCGCAGCGATTGAAGTCGACAAGCGACCCCTCGAATTTGTCGGAATGAAGGAGCTTTCCGGCGTCCTCCTCGATGTGAATTCTCTCGACGCCGATTCGCTTTACGTCGCCGTTATCCATGATTACGTCGAGATATCCGTCGTGACAGAGCGGGATATCCGCCTGTGAAATCTGGTACGATTTCGGGAGGTCGGGATAAAAGTAGTTCTTTCTGTCCTGCTTGCAGATGCGGTTGATTGAGCAGTTCAGCGCATGACCCATCTTTATCGCGTATTCAACGACCTTTTCGTTGAGCGTCGGAAGCGTTCCGGGCATTCCGAGGCATATCGGACAAACCTGTGTATTAACCTCGAGGCCGAAGGAGTTGCGGCAGCTGCAATAAATCTTTGTCTTGGTGTTAAGCTCGGCGTGGACCTCAAGTCCGACGACGACTTCATAGCCGTTTATAAGCATTTCCGTCACTCCTTTCTCAAAGCTCGGGGCGTCTGAACTCGCCGAAGGCGCGCTGGTGCGCGAGGGCGGTGTTCAGAACGGTCTGTTCATCAAATTTCCTGCCGATAATCTGCATACCGTAGGGCAGACCCTTGGCGGAATATCCGCAGGGCACGCTTACCGCCGGAAGTCCCGCGATATTAACGGTTACGGTGCAGATGTCGGCGGCATACATCGAAAGCGGGTCGCCGGTCTTTTCGCCGATGCCGAACGCCTCGAACGGCGACGTCGGGGTGACGATGACGTCGACACTGCTGAAAGCGTCGCTGAATTCCTGCTGAATTCGCTTTTGAAGGAGCTTCGCCTTTTTATAGTACGCGTCGTAATAGCCGGAGCTGAGCACAAAGGTTCCGAGCATTATTCTTCTCTTGACCTCGCGCCCGAAGCCTTCGCTGCGGGTTTTTTCGTACATGTCGATGAGTCCGTCGCAGTCCTTAGCGCGGTAGCCGTACTTTACGCCGTCGAATCTCGCAAGGTTGGACGAAGCCTCGGCACAGGCAATGATGTAGTACGCCGAAAGCGCGTATCCCGTCGACGGGAGGGAAATCGGAACGGCCTTCGCTCCCCTCTTTTCAAGCTCCCTGACCGCTGTCATGACCGCCTCGGCGACCTCGTGCTTGACTCCGCTGCCGAAATATTCGGACGGGATTCCGATTTTAAGTCCCGCGACGCTGTCGTTAAGACCGTCGAAGAGGGACGCATAGCTGCGGTCTGCGCTCGTCGCGTCCATCGGGTCGTGCCCCTGAATTTCGTCCTGTAAAAGCGCGACGTCTTCGACACAGCGCCCAATCGGCCCGATTTGGTCAAGCGACGAAGCGAAAGCGACGAGGCCGTATCTCGAAACACTGCCGTATGTCGGCTTAAGTCCGACCACGCCGCAGAGCGACGACGGCTGACGGATTGACCCGCCGGTGTCCGAGCCGAGCGCGACGACCGCCTCACAGCTTGACACAGCTGCCGCCGAGCCTCCCGACGAACCGCCGGGGACACAGCCGAGGTTGAACGGGTTCTTTGTCGTCTTGAAGTACGAGTTCTCGGTGGACGAGCCCATCGCGAATTCGTCCATATTGAGCTTGCCGGAAAATACGCATCCCGCCGCCTCAAGCTTGTCCGCGACGGTGGCGTTAAATACCGGAACGTAGTTTTCAAGCATCTTTGATGCACAGGTGGTCGCGATGCCGGTCGTCGAGATATTGTCCTTGATTCCGACCGGAATTCCGCAGAGGCGGGAGGTATTCTTCCCCGCCGCAATCATTCCGTCGGCGGCGTCCGCCATTTTAAGCGCGGCTTCGCGGTCGCGGGAGAGATACGCCTCGACCTTTTGGTCGACCTCGTCCGCGCGGACAAATACCGCCTCGGTCAGCTCGCGCGAGGATATCTCTTTGTTCCTAAGCATCTCCGAGAGCTTATACGCCGGAAATTCATAAAGTTTCATACTACCGCTCCCCTCTTATTCAACCGTCTTCGGCACGACGACACAGCCAGCGACCGTCTTCGGCGCATTTTTGAGCATTTCGTCGCGGGGGATTCTCTTCCCCTCAATCTCGTCCGAGCGAAGGGTCATGGCGTTGTCGGGGTCAACCGTAAGCTCGTCGCTGATGTCGGGCATCGCCTCGACCATCGCGATGATGTCCGCCATCTCTTTTTCATAGCCGCTAAGCTCGCTGTCGTCAATTCTCAGTCTTGACAGCTTTGCGATATGCCTGATGTCGATTTCCATAATATTCCTCCGAAAATATATTCAGCCGTTTATCAGTTCAAACAAACCGGCTTCGTCGATAACGGTTATGCCCAGCTCGCGGGCCTTTGTGAGCTTCGAGCCGGCGTCGTCCCCCGCAAGAACAAAATCGGTCTTCTTCGAGACGCTTGACTTGACGACTCCGCCGTTCTGTTCAATAATCGCCTGTGCCTCGTCGCGCTTCATCGTCGGGAGCGTTCCGGTGATGACGAACGACCGCCCGCCGAGCTTCTCCGAAGACGCCACCCGCTGATACGACATATTCACGCCGAGCGCGCGAAGGTCTTCAATCACTGCCCGCATATGCGGCTCGGACAGCGAATCCGCGACAGCTTCGGCAGTCAGCCGCCCGAAGCCGTCAATCGCTTCGATGTCGTCGGCGGACGCCGCAAGAATACTGTCGATGTCGCCGAGGCGGTCGCAAAGAAGCTTTGCCGACGCCGAGCCGATGTTTCTTATCCCGAGGCCGCAGAGCAGCCTGTCCAACGAATTCGACTTCGAGTTTTCGATTGCGTTGACGAGGTTTTCAGCGCTCTTTTGCTTATATCCCTCAAGGCTTAAGAGGTCCGGGACGGTCAGCCGATAGATGTCGGCGATGTTTTTTATCAAACCGCTGTCGAAAAGCGCCTTTGCCTTTTCCGGACCGAGTCCGTCGATGTTCATCGCGGGTTTTGACGCGAAATAGATGATTCTTCTCAGAACCTGCGCCGGGCAGTCGATATTAGAGCACCTCAGCGCGCTCTCGCCCTCGTCCCTTACCGCCTTTGCGCCGCACACCGGACATGTATCCGGCAGCTTATAGGGTTCGTCGCTTCCGGTCGGCTTTGAGACTCCGAGGACTTCTGGGATAATGTCCCCCGCCTTTCTGACGGTTATCTCGTCGCCGATGCGGATTCCGCGCTCGTCGATAAAATCCTGATTGTGAAGGGTCGCCCTTGAAACGCTTGTCCCCGCCAAGAGGACGGTGTCGAAGACGGCGACCGGAGTTATAATCCCGGTGCGCCCGACATTGACCTCGATGTCCTTCAGCCGAGTGACCTTTTCTTCGGGCGGGAATTTATAAGCGACCGCCCAGCGCGGAACCTTTGCGGTCGAGCCGATTTGTTCCCTGTCCGAAAGGCTGTCGAGCTTGACGACGACACCGTCGATGTCGTACGGGAGGTCGAAGCGGCTTTTTCCGATGTCCTCGATGCAGCTTTCAATCTCGGCGCAGGTCGTCACAAGGGTGTACTTCGGAATGACCTTGAACCCCTGAGACTTAAGGTAGTCGAGCGTTTCGCGGTGGGACGAAAAGCTCCTTCCCTCGACGCGCTGGACGTTGAAGCAAAAGATGTCGAGCCGTCGCTTTGCCGCGATTTTCGAATCCTTTTGTCTCAATGACCCGGCCGCGGCGTTCCGCGGGTTCTTAAAAGGCGTCTCGGAGCTCAGCTCCATCTCTTCGGTCAGTTTTGAGAACACCGAGCGCGGCATATATACCTCGCCGCGAACCTCGAGCAGCGGGAGCTTATCGGGGAGCGACAGCGGCACCGAGCCGATTGTCATGATGTTTTTGGTGACATCCTCGCCGACAAAGCCGTCGCCGCGCGTCGACCCGCATGTGAGCACTCCGTCGCGGTATTCGAGCGAACAGGAAAGTCCGTCGATTTTTGGCTCGACCGTAAAGCTCGGGTTGTCGACCGTTTCGGAGATTCGCTCGAAGAAGTCGCGGACCTCGTCAAAGCTGAATACGTCCTGAAGGCTTCCCATCTGTACGGTATGGCTGACCTTTTTAAAGCCGGAGACCGGCGCTCCGCCGACCCTTTGCGACGGCGAGACCGGACTTAAAAGCTCGGGATACTCCCCCTCGAGCGACCTTAGCTCGCGCATCATCGCGTCGTACTCGAAGTCCTCGATTTCGGGGTCGTCCTCGACGTAATACTTTCTGTTGTGATAGTTCAAAAGTCGGGTGAGCTCGTCAACCCGCCTTTTTGCTTCATTTATATCCATTTTTCTTTCTTTCTAATCCACAAAAGCACAGCCGGACGGAACGTCGCCGACGATAACCGTCTGTGCAAGAACATAGTCCTGAGTGACCGTGAATTCCGACATTCTCGGCGGAAGATAGACGCTGACCCTTGCGCTGACCCTCAGCGCGATTTCGTGCCGCGACTGATTGATTCCGACCGACTCGAACGACGAAAGAACCTCGATATCCGGAACCGCGGATTCGCTGATTCTAAGGTATATCGCGGGTCCCCTCGCGCTGAGCGATACGTCGTCGAAAAGGCTTCCGACCGGAACCCTTATCTTCGCCGAGCGGAGCTTTCCGAGATTTTTATTGAGCTCGGAGAGGCAGTCTATCTTCATTCGCGTCATCTCGGCGCTGTTGTATTCAACCGAAGTGACCGCGCCCTCTGAGTTGTACCCAAGCCTCACGAGGTCGGAATATCCGATGTCGCGGTCCTTGAAAAAATCCGACACGGTGCTGTTGATAACGTCGAGCACCGCGCTGCTGCCGTAGCTTTCGGCAAGCCGCAAGCTCACCGGCTTTATCCTTTGATTCAGCGCATAGACCAGCGCGATACAAAGGACGGCAATCCCGCATATCGCGAAAAACCTTCGATTGCGGCGGTTTATACCGGTTTTTGCTGACCTGTGTCTTCTCAATCTATCACCCCCGCCCTGATGATATTTTATGTTCATCAGGGCGGAAAAGTGAAAAGTTTCAGTTATTTTTCGGCAACAGCCTTCTTGACGGTCGCGACGATGTTTTCGCTGCTGAGTCCGAATTCTTTAAGGAGGTCGGCGGCGGGTCCGGAGTGTCCGAAGACGTCGTTCACGCCGATTCTCACGACCTTTACGGGACATTCCTCACAAACGGCCTCGCAGACCGCGGCGCCGAGTCCGCCGATAATGCTGTGCTCCTCGGCGGTGACGATAAGTCCGGTCTCCTTCGCGGCCTTGACGACAAGCTCCTTGTCGAGCGGCTTTATGGTGTGAATGTTTATGACCCTTGCGCTGATGCCGTCGTTTTTAAGCTCTTCGGCGGCCTTGATTGCCTCATAGACCATCAGTCCGGTGGCGATAATGGTGACGTCGCTGCCGTCACGAAGCTGTACGCCCTTGCCGATTTCAAACTTATAGGTGGCGGGGTCGTTGAAAATCGGCACCGCAAGCCTTCCGAAGCGGATATAAACCGGTCCGTCGTGGAGGATTGCCGCCTCGACCGCGGCCCTTGCCTCGGTGTCGTCGGCGGGGTTGATGACGGTCATTCCGGGGATTGTGCGCATTAAGGCAAGGTCCTCGTTGCACTGGTGGGTCGCGCCGTCTTCACCGACCGAAATTCCGGCGTGAGTCGCGCCGATTTTTACGTTGAGGTGAGGATAGCCGATTGAGTTTCTGACGATTTCATATGCCCTTCCGGCGGCGAACATCGCGAACGACGACGCAAAGGGAATCTTTCCGGTCGAAGCCATACCGGCGGCAATGCCCATCATGTCCGCCTCTGCGATTCCGCAGTCGATATGCCTGTCCGGGAACTTTTTCTTAAAGATGCCGGTCTTGGTGGCGCCGGCAAGGTCGGCGTCAAGGACATAGAGGTTTTCGTATTTATCTCCGAGAGCGGCAAGCGCTTCGCCGTAGCTCTCTCGGGTAGCCTTTTTAACTAAATCTGCCATAAATTATCCCTCCAATTCTTTAAGCTGAGCCTTTAGCTCGGACATAGCCTGTTCATACTGCTCGGTGTTGGGGGCGGAGCCGTGCCACGACACCTGATTCTCCATGTATGATACGCCCTTGCCCTTAACGCTGGTCTGGATAATGACCGTAGGCTGATTTACGATGGTCTCGGCCTCGTTGAACGCCTTTTCGATTGAATCGAAGTCGTGCGCGTCCATCGTCACAACGTGCCACCCGAACGCCTTAAACTTTTCGTCGATGGGATAGGGAGAGCATACGTCGCTGATTTTGCCGTCAATCTGGAGTCCGTTGTTGTCGACGACGGCTACAAGGTTGTCGAGCTTGTAGTGAGCGGCAAACATAGCCGCCTCCCAAACCTGTCCCTCTTCAAGCTCGCCGTCGCCCAGAACGGCATATACGTTATAGGTGTCGCCCGAAAGCTTTGCGGAAAGAGCCATGCCGCAGGCGGCGGAAATTCCCTGTCCGAGCGAGCCGGTGGTCATGTCGACGCCTGGGATATGCTTCATATCGGGGTGCCCCTGAAGCCTTGCGCCGATATGACGCAGAGTTTTGAGCTCTTCGACCGGGAAGAATCCGCGGTGCGCAAGAACAGAATAGAGCGCGGGAGCAGTGTGCCCCTTAGAGAGTACAAAGCGGTCCCTGTCGGGGAGCTTGGGGTTGTCGGGATATACATGAAGCTTTGCAAAATAAAGATAGGTCAGGGTATCGGCGATAGAGAGCGAGCCGCCGGGGTGACCGCTCTTGGCGTTATAAACGCCCTCGATAATGCCCATTCTGACCTTGCAGGCTGTGATTTGCAGCTGCTTTTTCAGTAATTCATCCATTTTTATAACCTCCGTTTATGTGTTTATTTACAGCAATACTGACCTTCTTGCCATACTTTTACCTATGTTCCAATATATCGAGCGCTTCGGCGATTGCGCCGGAATCGCAGTTGTTCTTAAGTACAACGTCCGAGGACTTGATGACGCACTCCTGTGAATCGCACGGGCAGAAAGAGAGGTCCGACGCTTCGAGCATCTCGAGGTCGTTGTCATAGTCCCCCGCCGCCGCGATAAAGCGGTCTTCCCATTTCATGATTCTTTTTAGCTCCGAGAGGGCGCTCCCTTTCGAGACTTCCGCCGGAAGGACTTCCAGAAACTTCGTGAACGAGCGCACAAACCTGACCTTGTCGTCGCCGTATCTTTTGACGAACTCAGTCAGCTCGTTTATGACCTCGACCTCGTCGGCGAAGAGCATTTTCGTCCACGGCTCATTTATGTCGCCGGGGTCGGAGACCTTGGTGAAGCTGATGCCTCCGAGAATGTGCTGATGCCACTTTTCGGCCGTATTCATGTGGAAGAAATAGCGGTTCGAGAAGGTGTATATCTCGGGCGAGATGTCGGGATAGCGCTCGCGGACGTCCCCGAGTATGGTTTTTGCGATGTCGGGGAGGTCGACTTCGTAAAGCACTTGTCCTTTACAGGCGTCATAGATGACTCCGCCGTTGCAGAGAATCATCGGCGCGCCGCCGATGCTCGGGATAAAGTCGGTGACGGTGTGAAGCGGACGTCCGGACGCGATTACGAAAATCCCTCCGGCGTCGGTGTAGCGCTTTATTGCCGCGACGTCGCGCGGTGAAAGCGTTTTATCAGACATTAAAAGCGTTCCGTCGAGGTCGGAGACGAAGATTGTTTTTGATAAGTCCATTATAACCTCAGTGTGTCAAGGATTTTGGCGAAATATTCGGGCAGCGGCGAGGTGAATTCAAGGTATTCGCCGGTGCACGGGTGGACGAAGCCGAGCTTCTTGGCGTGAAGGCATTGACCTTTACAGCCTTTATACGGCTTTCCGTATACGTCGTCGCCGAGAATCGGGTGACCCATATAAGCGCAGTGCACGCGAATCTGGTGCGTCCGCCCTGTTTCGAGGGTAAAGCGCATATACGAGTGTCCCCTGAGCGGTTCAATAAGGCTGTAATGCGTGACGGCATTGCGGGAATTTTGCTCGGTGACGCACATTTTCTTGCGGTCGTTTTTGTCTCTGCCGATAGGCGCATCAATCGTGCCGATGTCTTCCTTGAAGTGCCCGACACAGATTGCCTCGTATTCGCGTGTAAAGTCATGCGCCTTTATAAGCTCGGAAAGACCAAGGTGTGCCCTGTCGCTTTTTGCGACGACCAAGAGTCCGCTCGTGTTTTTGTCGATTCGGTGGACAATCCCGGGACGGAGGACGCCGTTTATGCCGCTGAGGTTGTCTCCGAAGCGGTACATCAGCGCATTTACAAGGGTTCCGTCGGGATTTCCCGCCGCCGGGTGGACGACCATCCCCTGCGGCTTATTGACGACCGCAAGGTCGGAGTCTTCGTATACGACGTCAATCGGAATGTCCTGCGGGACGATGTCGACGCCGACGGGGTCGGGAATTTCGGCGGTGATTATGTCGCCGGCAGTGACCGTTTTATTCTTCGACACTGTAAAGCCGTTCAGCTTTACACCGCCGTCCTCTATGATTTTGACGACGGCGGAGCGAGTCAGCTCGATTTCGTCCTGTTCCGAGAGCCACTTGTCGATACGCTTTCCGGCGTCGGACTCTTCGGCGATAAAGCTATACCTCTCCATCGGTGTTTTCGGGCGATTTCTTATTCTGTGCGGCGGCTTTTTTCAGCTTCGACGACTTTATTTCCTCGACGATAACGGCAACGCAGAACAGGACCGCCCCGACTGTCACGCAGCAGTCGGCAAAATTGAAGACCGGAAAGTCGATGAAGTCGAGCTTTATATAGTCGATGACGCCGGGGAAAGCGTCAGTCCCCTCAATCAACATTCTGAACCTGTCGATGAGGTTCCCGAAGCCGCCTGCGGCGATAAAGCTTAGCGCCAGAAGCTCGGTTTTTCCGATTGTGCGCCGCTTTATCACAAGGTAGACGATAATCGCGATGAGAATGACCGACGTCAGGGCAATCAGAAAGACCGTTTTTCCGCCGAGAATACTCCAGCCGGCGCCGTTGTTGCGGATATGGGTGATGCTGAAAATCCCAAAGTCGCCGATTCCGACGTTGATATAGCTTCTTATCGCGCCGGCCGACATCGGAAACGCCCCGACAATCCAAAGCTTTAAAAGCTGGTCAAGCGCGACAAGCGCCGCCATGAGTATGAACGAAAGAATCAGCATGGTTTATTCCGCCGAGACGGTCGCGGCGCATCTGTCGCAGAGGGTCGGGTGCTCGGCGCACTTTCCGACGGTGTCGGAATACGTCCAGCAGCGCTCGCACTTTTCGCCCTCGGCGCGGCTGACCTCGACCTCGCCGGTCTCGTCAGCTTTAATGAGCTCGACCTTCGAGACGATAAAGATGTCCTTCAAAGCCTTTTCTGCCGAAGCGGCATCGCCGCGGGTGATTGTTTCATAGTCGGCGGCGGAGAGCGAGACCTTTACAGCGGCCTCGAGCGACGAGCCGATGACCTTGTCGGCGCGCTTTACCTCGAGCGCCTTCTTGACGCTGTCCCTTACGTTCACGATGAGGTCCCAGCGGGCGACGAATTCGTCGCTGTACGAAAGACCCGAAGTCTTCGGCATGTCGTTGAGGAAAACGCTCTCGGTGTTGTCGGAGGCGCGGTGAGGGATATATTTCCAGATTTCGTCCGCAGTGAACGGGATAATCGGGGCAATCAGCCTTGCGAGCGCAGAGAGGACGATATACATCGCGGTCTGTGCCGAGCGGCGCTGTTCGCTCTTCGGAGGTTCACAGTAGAGTCTGTCCTTGATGACGTCGAGATAGAAATTCGACATATCGACGACGCAGAAATTGTGAATCGACTTGAACACAATGTGGAAGTCAAAGGCGTTATAAGCCTCGTCTGTCTTCTGAATGAGCTTGTCAAGCCGCATTATCGCCCACTTGTCGAGCTCGGTGAGCTTTTCGAGCGGGACGGCGTCGGTGTCGAAATTGAATCCGCCCTGATTCGAGATGTTGCCGAGGATATATCTTGCAGTGTTGCGTACCTTTTTATATGCCTCGGAAAGCTGTCCGAGAATCTCTTTCGAGATGCGGATATCCGAGTGATAGTCGCTCGAGGCGACCCAGAGGCGGAGAATGTCGGCGCCGTATTTGTCATAAATCTCGGACGGCTCGATGCCGTTTCCGAGCGACTTGTGCATCGTCTTCCCCTGTCCGTCTACAACCCAGCCATGTGTGCAGACGGCCTTATACGGCGCGCAGCCTTTGAACGCGACAGACGTCAGCAGCGAGGACTGGAACCAGCCTCTGTACTGGTCCGCGCCCTCTAAATAGAGGTCGGCGGGAGAGCTTAGACCCTCGCGCTGGTCGAGAACGGCGGTATGAGTGACTCCCGAGTCGAACCAGACGTCGAGAATGTCCTTTTCCTTCTCGAATTCGGTGCAGCCGCACTCGCACTTGAGGTCGGGGAGGAACTCCTTCGCCTCATGCGCCCACCAAGCGTCGGACCCCTCTTTCCTGAAGAGGTCGGATATCGCCTTGATGGTGTAGTCGTTTATAATCGCCTTGCGGCAGCTCTTGCAGTATACAATCGGAATCGGGACGCCCCAAGTCCTCTGGCGGGAAATGCACCAGTCGGAGCGGTCGCGGACCATTCCCTTTATTCTCTCTTCGCCCCACTCGGGTATCCACTTTACGCCCTCGATGGCCTTTATTGCCTCGTCCTTGATGCTGTCGACGGAACAGAACCACTGCTCGGTAGCTCTGAAGAGAATCGGCGACTTGCAGCGCCAGCAGTGCGGGTATTGGTGGGTAATTTTTTCGGTCGCGAAGAGCGAGCCGGTCTCGGACATATGCTTCGCGATGACCTTGTTTGCGTCGTCGGTCTTAAGTCCGGCGAAAATTCCGGATTCTTCGGTCAAGACGCCCTTTCCGTCGACTCCGACGACGATTCCGACGTTGTATTTGTTGCCGATTTCAAAGTCGTCGACGCCGTAGCCGGGGGCGGTGTGTACACAGCCGGTACCGCTGTCAAGAGTGACGTGGTCACCGACGATTACAAGCGATGTGCGCGGCATGAACGGGTGCTGCGCGGTGCAGTATTCGAGCTCCTTGCCGGTGAACGAGCCGACGGTGGTGTATTCTTCGATACCCGCGGCCTTCATGGTCGGCTCGATAAGCTCGCGCGCCATGATGTAGTTTTCTCCGTTTGCCTGAACCACTGTGTATTCATAATCGGGACCGAGGCAGATTGCGAGGTTGCCGGGGAGGGTCCATGTGGTGGTCGTCCAGATTACGAAATACGTCTTATCGAGGTCGATTCCGAGATTCGAGAGGACTCCCCTGTCGTCCGCGACCTTGAACTTGACGTATACCGAATAACAGGGGTCGTCCTGATATTCGATTTCCGCCTCGGCGAGCGCAGTCTGACAGTCGGGGCACCAATATACCGGCTTAAGTCCCTTATAGATGAAGCCTTTTTTCGCCATTTCGCCGAAGACCTCAATCTGTCTTGCCTCGAATTCGGGTTTAAGGGTCAGATAAGGGTCCTTGAAGTCTCCGAGGACTCCGAGGCGCATGAACTGGTCCCTCTGGGAAGAAACATACGAAAGTGCGAACTCGCGGCAGTGCTTCCTCAGCTCCAGCGGAGGGATAGCGCCGTTTTCGACGCCGATTGCCTTCATCGCTTTAAGCTCGGTGGGAAGTCCGTGCGTATCCCAGCCGGGCACATAATGAGAGCAATAACCGCTCATATTCTTCTGCTTCACGATGATGTCCTTAAGGACCTTATTAAGCGCGGTCCCGAGGTGAATGTCACCGTTGGCATAGGGAGGACCGTCGTGAAGAATATATGTCGGCTTGCCCTCGTTTCTTTTCAGTATCTTTTCGTAAAGACCGCTCTCCTCCCAGTCCTTGACCATGACCGGCTCTTTCGAGGGGAGGTTCCCCCTCATGGGATAGTCGGTCTCGGGGAGGTTGAGGGTCTTGTTATAGTCCTGTGGCATCTGTCACAAGTCTCCTTTCGTCGTTACTGTATCAGTTGTGATTATTCTGTCCGAACTTAAGCTCGTCGGCAGAATAGTTTTGTCTCTTAAAGCCTTGGAACGCAAAGCCTTGGTCAAGCTTCGGCTCCTTCTTCTCTTCTTTTACCGCAGGCTCCGGCTTTTCTTCGGGAACAGGCTCGGGAGCAGGCTGAGGCTCGGTGTTCAGAATCGTCTCAATCTGTTCATCGGTCAGCTCGGGAAGCGACACCGCAAGCTTGGTCTGTTCCTCAAGGATAAGTATGAGCTTTCTCTTGAAGTCGGTGACTTCTTTTTTAAGGGAATTGAGCTTTTCCTCTTCCATCTCGCGGCGGGTCTTCGACGCAGCCTGTACGGCTTCGAGCTTTTCGTTCTCCGCTCTTATTGCGGCATATATCTTTTCGACCTCGGAGTGCTTAAGTGCGTCCGAGTCCCTTTGAATGTCGGAAAGAATTGAATCGCGCTTTGCCTGTGCCTCGCCGACAATCTTTTCGGCCTCGGCCTTTGCGTCGGCGATAATCTTATTGCCCTGTTTCTGTGCGACAAGAAGTGCGTCGCGAATGGCGTCGGCGTCGTTGCGGTACTCGTTGATTTTTTCGACAAGCTTTACAATCTTTGCTTCGTTCTCTTCCTTGTCCTTGACCTCTTTTGCATAGGCAATGGCGACTTCGCGAAGATACTCTTCAACCTCGTCCGGCTTATAACCGCCGGCAGACTTGGAAAACTTTCTTGTGGAAATTTCCTGCGGATTCATAGTGTGGACCTCCTCATAATTGTAATCATATAAATTTATGCAAAGTGATGAATATTCTTCCTTTTTTCGACTGTGTCCCGACCTCGTAAAGCTCGAACTTTCCGAAGCCGCGTGCCGATATCCTGTCCCCTTCTTCAACTCTGTCGTCCGGACTGTATGTCATCACCCGATTGTGAAGCACTCCCTTTGTGCGGATAAGCTCGGCGGCCTTTTCGCGGGATATCCGAAGGCCGTCCGACACGACCGAATCGAGCCGAAGCGACGCGACCGTCGTCTTTATCTCGTCAAACTCCTGAACCGGAATGTCGGCGTCGGAGAAGTCCTCGGTGACCCAAACGCCGCACTTTCCGACGCGGGTCATCTCTTTTACCGGTCCGAGCGCGGTATTCATCACAAAAACGGCGGTTCTCGTCTTTCCGACAAGAATGTCGCCGAAAAGCTCGCGCTTAACGCCGAGGGCCATAAGGCTCCCTAAAAAGTCACGGTGACAGAGATTCGAGCCGACGCGGTAATTAAAGACAGCGGCGGAGAAGGGAATACAGCTTAAAAGACTATCCCCGTCGCCGAATGCGAGAACCTTGCGCTCGGCAGAGGGATAACCCCCGAATGAATCAAATCGGCCTCCCCATTCCGACTTCAAGGCAGCCTCGCAGATAGCGAGCTGCCTGTCGTCAAGAAAGGTCGAATACAGCGGCCGATAACTTTGTTCGCTTCGTTTGGCGATGTCGAGAATATGCCGCACAAGGAGCCTGTCCTCCTCGTCGGCGGGAACGGCAGGCCTCACTCTTTAAAAGCTGTAGCCGTTGTTTTCGAGCTCGCTCATAAGGTCGACGCCGCTGAACCCGACATTTTTGGGCATGATGACAAAGGTCTTCTGTGCGGTCATCTTGATGGTGGCGTCGTTGGCGTATGCGACACCGGACAGGAAGTCCATGATGCGCTTGGCGTCGTCGGCCCTGACCTGTTCAAGATTGAGAAGAACCGTCTTCTGGTGATTGAGGTCGTCACCGATAGACTTTACTTCCGAGAAGTCGGTCGGGCGGGCAAGCACAATCTGCACGGTCGCGGGGGTGGTAATCTTCACCTCGCGGTTGCGGCGCTCTTCGGCGACATCGACTGTCTGTGCGGTATCGTCATAGAGAGGCTGATACTCGGTGTCTTCTTCCTCTTCGCCCAGAACGAATTTCTTTACAGAATCTACAAAGCTCATAATAATCCTCCATCTTCATCTTTTATCTTAAGAAATCAAGATATAATAAATCCATCATGTATTTATTATCGTATATTTGCGCTCAGTTGTCAAGCGTTTAGCGGGATTTTTTATCAAAATTATGCCGTATCCTCGGCAGGCTCAGGCTCCATAGCCGATATCGGGTCGATTACGATGCGGTCATAGAGGTTCAGATAGTCGTCATCGGCGGTGTTTTCCGACAAAACGTAGTCATCGCCCTCGTATATGACGTCGAGCTTTTTGAATTCAAGCTTTTCGCCGACCATCACATAAACGCCCTTTTCGCCGTTAAGGAACCGAATCGCGACCCTCGGCGCCCTTATTCCCGTCTCTTCGACGAAGGTCAGCTCGACGTCGGCGACGCGGGTCCTCGCGAGCTCGCTGTCAAGCTCGTCGCAGCTTATGACGATAATCGCCTCGTTGCCGTTTCCGGTCGGAGTGATGCTTTCGACGTATACATCATGGGTCTTCTCGGACGAATCCACCGAAAACTTAAGCGTTTCGTTGACAAAGTACCTGTCCGCGGTGTCGATAACTCCCACCATCTTCCATTCATACCCGCTGAAGACCTTTCCGACGGCGTTGTTCTGCGACTCGGTGGTCTTGTCGGGATGCTCGATAATTGCCTTGATGTCGTCGACGGTCATATTGCCGATGTTTTCAATCTTAAGCTCGTTTTCGTATCCGTCGACGACCGAGGTGAAGTATCCGGCGCTGGTGGTCGTAATCGTCGCGATAGGCTCTTTGAGCGCGGCGTTGAGGTTGTCGAGCTCGCCCGAAAGCTTTTCGATTCGCTCAAGATAGTCGCTCTCGACGTTCGACGCGATGTTATATATGTTCATCAGCTTAAGCATTTCGAGGCTGTCGTCATAGACGTTGCCAAGCTCCCCTTCCGTGAGATTCAGAAGGAGGTTTTTATAGCTCTCCGCCACCTGTTTGTTGATGAACTCCGGCTGTGCATAGTCGGTTGTGCCGGGGTCCTGTGCCCTTCTGAGATTTTCAAGCTCTTCGGTGAGGCGCTCGATTCGGTAGCGGTTGAACACCTGTGTATACGAGTCGTAAATCCGCGCGATTGTCGAGTCCTTCGACAGCCTTGCGCCGTCGCTGACCGAATAGTTCATCACCCCGTCGTTGAGGTGCTGGGAATAGATGACCGTTTCGTCGCGGACAATCACGCCGGTAAAGCTGATGCTCTCTTTACAGGTATAAAGGACCGCGTCCTGTGTGTTCTCGCTGCCGTGAACGCTGAGGTATATCTGTGACGCAATCAGCGCGAACACGCAGAGGGCGATGACCGCCATCAAAAGGGCGTCGCGCAGTCTTCTAAGGCGTATATTCATCTAATCCTCCTTCTTTAAAAAATCGCGTATAATCTCTTCGGCGGCGTCGGCAAGCTCATCAAAGCCCGGATATCCGTCCGGCGCAAGCCTTATTGCGCCCTCGCGGCGCTTGAACCAAGTAATCTGTCTCTTCGCGTACCGCCTTGTCGCTCGCTTTAAGCTGTCAACACAGCTTTCGAGCGCGGCGCTTCCGTCAAAATACGGCGCAAGCTCTTTATAGCCTATAGCCTGCCTCGCGGTCGCCCTGTCCCCCAAGCCGCAGAACCGCTCGGCTTCGTCCAAGAGACCTTCGGCGAGCATTTTATCAACGCGCGCATCGATTCGGTCATAGAGCTTCTGACGGTCGACGTAGTCGAGAATGATATAACAGGCGCTGTAGGGACTTTCGGCGGCGCGGCTGTTCTCAATCTGTTCGCTCATGGTGACGCCGGTCTCGCGGTAGATTTCGATTGCGCGGATAATGCGGTTCAGGTTGTTTTCATGAAGCCTGTCCGCTGTCTTCGGGTCAATCTCCCGGAGCATTTCGAGGAGATATCCGCTCCCCTTTTCGTCGGCAAGCCTTTTAAGCTCGTCCCTCGTGTCGGTGCGGGTACAGGTCTTTTCAAAGGATATGTTATCAATAAGCGAGTCGATATAAAGACCCGTCCCGCCGCAGATTATCGGGAGCTTGTTCCTTCCGGCAATGTCAGAAATCGCCGAGTGCGCCAGTCCGACATAGTCGGCGACTGAAAATTCCTCGTCGGGTTCAAGGAAGTCGACGATATGGTGCCTTATCCCCGACATCTCCTCGGGGGTCGGCTTTGCGGTGGCGATGTCCATTCCGCGGTATATCTGCATCGAGTCGGCACAGACAATCTCGCCGTCAAGCCTCCTTGCAAGCTCGACCGAAAGCGCAGTCTTTCCCGATGCGGTCGGCCCGGCGATGACCGCAATCTTTGTCTTCATACGATTCTCTTGAACATTCGTTCAAGCTCGCGCTTGGTGAATTTTACAGATACAGGACGCCCGTGCGGGCAATAGCGAATGTCGTTCTCGGTGACAAGCTTTGCGAGCGCGTCGAGCTCTTCGATGGCGGAGTCGCTGTTCGCCTTGACCGACGCGCGGCATGCCACCGAGTGAAAAAGCTCGTCAAAGAGGCTGTCGAAGCCGATTAAGTCCCCGACCGCAAGCCTGTCCGCGACGGAGGTCAGAAGGTCGACCGGGTCCTCGTCGTCAAGGAGCATCGGAATCGAGGTCACGCTGATAAACGGGGCGGTTTTGGCGGTGACGCCGAAGCCGAACTGCTCGAAGACACCGAGGTTTTCACATACCGCCGCATGCCCCCCGAACGAGAGCTCAACCTCAATCGGGTTGATTAAAAGCTGACTCTCAACGTGCGCCTCGTCGACCTTCAGCCTGTTGAAATTAAGGCGCTCATGCGCGGCGTGCTTGTCAATCAGATACATGTCGTCACCGCACTGCGCGACGATATATGTCTTAAATACCTCGCCGACCGCAACCATAGACGGCTTCTCATCCTCGTGGACTGCGGGCGGCTCCTCCTTTTTCGGAGGCTGTATGTCCGGACGTATGTATTTATAAGAACGCTCCGGCTTTACCGTAACCGTATTCTTCGGCTTTTGGTCCTCTTGGGTGAAGTCATAGCCGTCGGGCATCAGGTATTCCTGCCTGCTGACGGATTCTTCGCTGCCGACCTGCGGGAATACGAAGTCTTTTATGACCGCCGAAGACGCGCCGAACGTAAACTGCTGAAAATCTTCCTTCGGCTCGGGAGCCTTTAATATCTGTTCATCGGATAGGGTGGAGCGCTTTTTCAGCGCGTCGTCAATCTGTGCCTCAACGTCTCTGTCGTTGACCATAAGCGCGTTCTTCACGCCGAAATAGATGGCGTCGAAAATCGGCTTCGGGTCGCTGAAACGGATTTCCGACTTGGTCGGATGGGCGTTGACGTCGGTGCTCGCGGGGTCGATGTCTATCATAAGCACACAGCCGGGGAATTTTCCGACCATGATGATGTTGCGGTATGCCTCTTCGAGCGCGGCGGTGAAAACCTGTGCCCGAACGCTGCGGTGATTTACAAAGAAATACTGCTGCGAGCGGTTGGCGCGTGAAAGAAGCGGCTTTGTGACGCAGCCTGAAATGTTGACGCCGTTATAGCTGTATTCAACGGGGAGCGCCGCCGCGTAAAACTGCTGTCCGAGGACGGCATATACCGCCGACATAAGCTTTCCGTCGCCCGAGGTCAGGATTTCGGTCTTGTTGTTTCTGATGAATCTGAAGGATATTTCGGGGTGAGAAAGCGCAAGCCTCGAGACGACGTTTGCGACCGAGTTGGCCTCGGTGACGTCCTTGCCGAGAAACTTAAGCCTTGCGGGGACGTTATAGAAGAGGTCGCGGACGACAATCGTCGTCCCGTCCTTACAGCCGCAGTCCTCATAAACGGTGTCCTTTCCGCCCTCGATGCAGTATCTGATGCCGTTTTCGCTGTCGGGGCACTTCGACATCGTCTCGACCTTCGAGACCGCGCATATTGAAGCAAGAGCCTCGCCTCGGAAGCCGAGCGTGAGGATTGATTCAAGGTCGTCGCGGGTGCGTATCTTCGAGGTGGCATGCCGCAAAAACGCCCTCGGAAGGTCGTCCGAGGCGATGCCGCTGCCGTTGTCGGTGACGCGCATATAGGTCTTGCCGCCGTTTTTTATCTCGACGGCAATCGACGTCGCGCCCGCGTCTATTGAATTTTCGACAAGCTCTTTGATGACGCTTGCGGGGCGTTCGATGACCTCTCCCGCCGCAATCAGCTCGCAGATGCTTTCATCAAGAATGTGAATACTCACTATTCCTTCTCCTTATATGCTTGTTGTAACCTCGCGCATAAGCTCGCGGAGCTCCGAGTCCGAAAGCTCGTCGATGTTGGTCTTTCTCAGCTTATTGAGAGCGTCGTTTTCACTGAGGCGCTCAAAGGACAGCTGCCCCGACTGCTCGTCGGACTTCGCTTCCTGCTCTGTCTTGGTTTCAAGGGTGGATAAAATCGCCCTTGCGCGGTTTATAAGCTTTTGGGGCAGTCCCGCAAGCTTTGCGACCTCGATGCCGTAGCTCTCGTCGACGCCGCCGCGGACAATCTTCCTTAAGAATCTCACCCCGTCGCCGCTTCTCTTAACCGCGACGCTGTAGTTCAGGACGCCGTCGACCTCGCCTTCGAGCGATATAAGCTCATGATAGTGCGTCGCGAAGAGGGTCTTGCAGCCTATGAGCTTCGGGTCGGCAATGTATTCCGCGACCGAGCGGGCAATGCTGATGCCGTCATAGGTCGAAGTCCCCCGCCCGACCTCGTCGAGAATCACAAGGCTGTTCTTGGTGGCGTTTCTGACGATTTCGGCGACCTCGCTCATCTCGACCATAAACGTCGACTGCCCCGCGGTCAGGTCGTCCGAGGCGCCGACGCGGGTGAAAATGCGGTCGACGACGGATATCTTAGCGTAATCCGCAGGGACAAAGCAGCCGATTTGCGCCATAAGGACTATCAGCGCAACCTGCCTCATATATGTAGACTTTCCGGACATATTCGGCCCGGTGATGATTGCCATTCGGTTAGAAGATAGGTCGAGATAGGTGTCGTTCGGGACGAAGAATTCGTCCTCAAGAGTCAGCTCGACGACGGGGTGACGCCCGTTTTTGATGTTGATGATGCCGTCAATCGCGATTTCCGGCTTGGTGTACCGGTTCGCGATTGCGACGTTGGCGAACGAACAGAGGACGTCGACGGTGGCGACGGCGGCGGCGGTATCCTGTACTTCGCCGAGCCTGTCTGCGCAGAATTCCCTTACCTCGGCGAAGATGTCGCTCTCGAGCTGTGTAATCTTTTCGGACGCGCCGAGAATCATCTCCTCGGTGTTCTTAAGCTCCTCGGTGACAAAGCGCTCGGCGTTCGCAAGCGTCTGTTTTCTAATGTAGTCATTCGGGACAAGGTCATAGAACGACCGCGTCACCTCAATATAGTATCCGAATACGCGGTTATAGCCGACCTTAAGGTTTCGTATGCCGGTGCGCTCGCGCTCGCGCTCAACTATCTCCTGAATGATTCCCTCGCCGTTGTTCTTGATGTCTCTCAGCTTATCGAGCTCGGCGTTAAAGCCGTCGCGGATAACTCCGCCGTCTTTCATCGCCGCCGGAGGCTCGTCGACGATTGCCGCCGAAATGAGGTCTTTGATTTCACCGAGCGGCGAAATCTGCGCGTCAAGGTCGTTCAAGAGCTTCGACTTAAACCCCGAAAGCTGTTCTTTGATTATCGGGAGGCGTTCGGCGGTCAGCATAAGAGACCGCAAATCCTGCGGCGTCGCGGTCTTATACATGACGCGGGTCATAAGGCGCTCAAGGTCGTACACCCCGCCGAGCGAGTCGGTCAGGATTCCGAGCGACGAGCCGCTTTCGGTCAGCTCGCCGACGGCGTCAAGGCGCTGTATTATCCGGTACGGACTTAAAAGCGGCTGTTCCACAAAGGAGCGGAGCATTCGCCGCCCCATCGACGTCTTTGTGCGGTCGATAACCCAGAGGAGCGAGCCTTTTTTGTCGCCGGTGCGCATAGTCTTAAGGATTTCGAGGTTCGTCCTCGCGGTATAGCCGAGCTGCATAACCTGTTCGTCCTCGTGAAGCTCGATTTTCGAGAAGCGGCCGATGCTGACCCGCTGTGTATCGCAGATATAGCCGCAGAAGGCCGCGACCGCACAGAGCGCCGGGTCGCCCTCACAGAGACCGATGCTCTCTATGCTGTCGGCCGAAAACTGCTTCAGAATGTCCTCGCGGCGGTTATAAGGGTCGAAGTCGCGCTCGGGAAGCGTCGAGACGCCGGTCCGAAGCTTTGTCTTTATGAACTTTGTGACCGAGTCGAGCGCCAAAAAGTTCGGCTGACAGATAATCTCGGCGGGATTGAAGCGCGAAATCCTGTCAATAATCTGCTGCTCGCGGTCCTTGCCGCTTATGCGGAAAAGATGCGCCTCGCCGGTCGACATGTCCGCCATGCAGATACAGGCGTCGGCGCCGCTCAGATATACCGAGCAGAGCCAGTTATTCTGTCCCTCGTCGAGCATCGAGCTGTCGGTAAGGGTCCCGGGGGTGACGATTCTGACGATGTCGCGTTTGACGATTCCCTTTGCGAGCGCGGGGTCCTCCATCTGTTCACAGATGACGACGTTATAGCCGTTCTCGATGAGTTTTTTGATGTAGAAGTCACAGGCATGAAACGGCACGCCGCACATCGGGGCGCGCTCGTCGAGTCCGCAGTCCTTTCCGGTCAGGGCGAGGTCAAGGACCTTTGACGCCTCGATGGCGTCGTCGAAGAACATCTCGTAGAAGTCTCCGAGACGGAAAAAGACTATCTTATCCATGTGCGCCTTCTTGAATTCGACGTATTGCCTCATTCCTTGGGACAGCCTTGACATATCAATGTCTTTCAGCAGCAGTGCCAACCGTTTCACCCTCTGTCAAAATTTTCTTTCGTCTTCGCTATCAGTGGCACCCGCCGCAGGTCGAGCAGCTTCCGGTGCAGTTCTTGGGTTCACAGGTTTCGGGGTCTTCGCCGTTCGCCGACATCTGAAGGATACCCGTAACCTCAATCATAAGGTCGTCCATCTCCTGCTTTGCGTCGTTGAATGCCGCCATATTGGGGTTTTCCATAATCTTTCCGTAGAGCTCGCGGATTTTAAGGTTCATGTCAGCAATCTTGTCCTGGTCCTTGTCGGTCTTGGACATTTCGCGGTTAAGCTGCATTCTTCCCATGTTAAACTCGCCGATGAGCTTCTGGAGCTCCTCGTCGGCGTCGTTGTTGTTGCGCGCGGTGATATAGGCGGAATATCTTTCGTCCGCCTGTATAGCTTTGCCGAGCTGTCTTGTGAGTTCGATTACGTTCATAGTTATATCTCCTCTAAAATAAAGTCTGTCTTAGTATACCACAACTTGTAGAAAAATTCAATACTCTTTTTTCTAAATATTGCGAAAATGACAGATGAAAGAAAAATGTTGAAAATCGGTGCGGAATGTGATATACTTGTTTTACTGCATCGGGGGTGATGACTTGACCTTAAAACTCAATTACGGCGGGTGGAAACGGTATTTCTCGGTTCCCTGCGCCGTGGCGGACAGCTGGCTGAAGCTCGCCGACGGTCCCGCGCTCAAGCTTATCCTATATATTCTTTCCTGCGACGGCACTCCGAGCCTCGACGGCGCGCTTTCCGCAACCGGACTGAGCCGCGAAAGCATCGACGAAGCGGTATCGTTCTGGAAGAGCCTCGGCGTCCTCTGTGATGATGACGGAAAAACCGACGCCGTTCCCGCGGCAGAACCCGAAAAATCGCCGGAAGCGCCGTCTGCCGCATCCGCGCCGAAGATTGTCCGCACGGGGTATCACCCGAAGGACATCGCAGAAATGCTCCTCTCGGACGCCGAGCTTAAAGAGCTGTTCGGCGAGGCGGAGTCGACCCTCGGACGCCTTTTGAAGCACGCCGACCATGAAACGCTGATTTCACTTCGGGACTACTACGGCTTCGGCGACGAGTCAATCGTACTCATTCTCGGTTACTGCGCCGACCTCGGGAAGACGTCGGCAAGGTATTACGAAAGCGTCGCGAAGAGTCTCTATGAAAAAGGCTGTACCGAGTTCCACCAAATCGAGCGCGAATTTGAGGCACAAAGGGAGCGGCACAGCTTTGAGGGCATGGTGAAGAGCGACTTCGGCATCGACGTAAAGCTATCGCCGAAGCAGTCGGAGCTTATCGAGTCATGGAAAGAAATGGGATTCGGCATAGAGATGATATCCCTCGCGCGGACAAAGTGCGTCGACTCAATCAACAAGCTGTCTTTCCCATATATCAACAAAATACTTAAATCATGGCAGGACAAGGGGTATTTCACCCCCGAGGCCGCCGAAGCCGACGTTAAACCCCAAAAGTCAAATGAGCACAGCTTCGACATGGACGAGTTCGACCTGTTCACGCTCGGGACGGATAAGGAGAAGAAATGACATATTCAAACGAAGTTATAAAGCTTGCGTATGACGAGCTCGAACGCCGCCGGAACGAATCCGCCGCGCTCCGCGACATGCGCGTCGAGGAAATCAGGACCGGCTATCCCGAGATATACCGCGTCTATTCCGCGATTACGTCGACAAAGGACCGCCTTGCCGAAGTCATCTTTTCAAAAAAGGGCGACGCAAGGGCCGAAATCGAAAAAATCCGCGACGAAAACCTTAAGTGTCAGTCCGAGCTTAAGCGCCTTCTTCGGGCGTTCTCGCTCCCCGAGGACTATCTCGACCGAAAATATCACTGCCCGGTTTGCTGCGACTCCGGCGTCAAGGACGGCAACCGCTGTGAATGTGTGACCGCGCTTCTCGACAGGTTCGCGGTCGAAAAGCTGAATGAGCAGTGCAAGATAAAGCTCGGCAGCTTCGCCGCCTTCGACATAAGCTACTACCCCGAGAGCTATGAATACCGCGGACAGACCGTCAACGCGCGGGAAAAGATGAGTGAAAACCTCAGATTCTGCATGGACTACGCCAAAAACTTCGGCCCCGACTCGGTAAGCCTGTTTATGTACGGCCGAACCGGTCTCGGGAAGACGTTTTTGTCCGGCTGTATCGCGAACGAGCTTTTACAGCGCGGCATAAGCGTTGCGTTCGACTCGATTCAGAACTATCTGAGACAGATTGAGAACGAGCACTTCGGGCGCTCCGACGGCGTCACCGACACCTTGCAGACGCTCCTCAACGCCGACCTCGCGATTCTCGACGACCTCGGAAGCGAATTCGGGTCGCAGTTTAATTCGTCCGCAATCTATAACATCATCAACTCGCGGCTGAACATGGGCAAGCCGACGATAGTCAGCTCGAACCTTCTGCTCGAAGAGCTGACACAGAAATACGACGACAGGATTATATCCCGCCTGACCGGAATGTTCTATACCGTAAGGTTCATCGGCGAGGACATCAGGCAAATCAAGCGCAGAAAGGGCATTTTTTCATAAGACAAAGGGGAGCGGCGCTCCCCTCTTTTTGCGGTTATACATGAAAAAGCGGCATCTTCGGGAGAAAATGCCGCTTTGATTTTAAATGTGGGGTGGATAGTCGGATTCGAACCGACGGTCTTCAGAACCACAATCTGACGCGTTAACCAACTACGCTATATCCACCGTATCGCCGTCCGCCGGGACAGCGATATGTATTATAACATATGAAAATCCAAAAATCAATACTTTTATAAAAATTTTTTACACACGGCTCAAAAGTATCTCTGCTTTGCCGGATATCGCGGTTTTAAGACCGGCGGGAATGAAGACGCTCTGCCCCTTTTCGGCGGATATCTTCCTGCCGTCCCAAGAAAATTCCGCGCCGCCGCTCAGAACGACCGCCGAGACGAATCCGTCGCTGTCGACCGTAAACCCGCCGTCGAGCTTTAGCGCCTCAGCGATAAAGAGCGGACATTCGGCGAGCTTTCTGACCTCTGACTTTCCGTATGTGAGGATACTTCCGACAGCGCCGTAAGGGACGGTCGGCGGCTCGGTCTTGGTGACGTCGATTGCTTTTTCAATGTGAAGCGCGCGGGGCTTTCCGTCGGCGCCGAGGCGGCCGTAGTCCGAGACGCGGTATGTTGTATTTGAATTCTGCTGCACCTCGGCGATGAGGATTCCCTTTCCGATGGCGTGAAGCGTTCCGGCGGGGATAAAGAAGACGTCGCCCTTCTTTACCGGGACGAAGTTACAGACCTCTTCGATGGTGTTGTCGCGGATTCTGCGCTCAAATTCGTCCTTGCCTATTTTCTTGGTCAGACCGTAGATAAGCCGTGCCCCCGGCTCGCAGTCGACGACGTACCACATCTCGGTCTTTCCGAACTCGCCCTCGACGCGCATCGCGTAGTCGTCGTCGGGGTGAACCTGAAGCGAAAGGCGGTCGGCGGCGTCGATGAGCTTTATTAGGAGCGGGAAGTACGGGAACCTTGCAGCGCGTTCGCCGATTGCGCCGTCGCCCCAGATTTTAAGAACCTCACCGAGCTTTTTGCCGCTCATTTCGCCGTTCATGACCTCGGATTCGCCGTCCTTATGGCAGGACAGGACCCAAGCCTCCGAGACTTTTTCGAGGTCGGTCTTAAAGCCGTATTCGGTCTTAAGCCGCGTTCCTCCCCAGATATAGTCCTTAAGCGGCGCTTTTAAAAGTAACGGATACATTTTCAAATTCCTCCCTGATGTTTTTTAACGCGAAGAACCGTCCCGGGTTCAAGCCTTATCGGGCAGCTGATTCTGTAGTGCTCGGCGGCCCTGTTTGCCGCTTCGGACTCTTCGCCGTTTTTGTCAATTATTCTTTCGACCGTAAAACATACCGGTCTTCCGCGCGGGATTGCCGCCTCTAAGGTGTCGCCCCGGAAAAAGCGGCTGCGCTGCAGGATTTCGGCAAATTCACCGTCCGAGCCTTCGACCGTTCCGGCGAAGTCATACCCGCGGACATATCCTCCGTCTTTGGTGTTCTGCATGATTTCGTCGCTTCCGAAATAGAATCCGGTGCAGTATTCGCGGTGCGAGACCTTTTCGGTCTCGTCCTTAATCCACTCGGGAAGGCTTTTGAGCGCAAGCGAATCGACGGCGGCGCGATAGGCGTTCGTTACCGTCGCAACGTAATATGGCGACTTCGCCCTCCCCTCGATTTTAAAGCTCGATATTCCGGCGGAGGCGAGCTCGCCGAGGTGCTCTATCATGCACATATCCTTTGCGTTTAGGATATATGTACCTCCGTCGCTCTCTTCAACCGGAAAATACTGCCCCTCGCGGGTCATCTCCATAAGCGCATAGCTCCAGCGGCAGGGCTGTGCACACTCTCCCCTGTTTGCGTCGCGGCCGGTAAGATACTGCGACAAAAGGCATCTTCCCGAAAACGACACGCACATCGCGCCGTGTACGAACGCTTCGAGCTCAAGCTCGGGAGGGGTGTTATCGCGGATTTGCTTTATCTCGTCAAGAGACAGCTCCCGGGCGAGCACCGCTCTCTTTGCGCCCATGCGGTAAAACTCGCGCGCAGAGGCAAAGTTTACGACTCCGGCCTGCGTTGAAATGTGAATGTCGATGTCGGGGGCATATTCCTTTAAGAGCGACATGACCCCGATATCGCTGACGATAAATGCGTCGACGCCCGCCGAAGAAGCCTCATCGGCAAAGACCTTCAGTCCCGAAAGCTCGCGGTTTCGCGGAAGGGTGTTGCAGGCAAGATATATCTTCTTTCCGGCCGAATGTGCCAGACTGCAAGCCTCGCACAGCTCTTCATAAGAGAAATTCTTCGGCGCGGAGCGCATTCCGAATTCCCGCCGCGCAAGATATACCGCGTCGGCGCCGTATAAAAGCGCAGTCTTTAAACACTCGAGGTCGCCGGCGGGAGATAAAACCTCGGGCGTCATGCGCTCAGTCCCGCCTTTTCGATGTTCTCCTGGTGCTCCTCATATGTCTCGGCATAGTAGAACTCGCCGGTCTCGGCGTCGGAGCAGAAGAAATAGCAGTTATTCTCCGCCGGATAGAGCGCGGCGTGAATCGCGGCCTCGCCGGGGTTGCATATCGGTCCGACCGGAAGACCGGTGCAGACATAGGTGTCATAGGCGTCATACATCTCCTGGAACACGACCGTCGTCCCCGCCTTGATGACGTTTTCAATGTAGCGCGAGGTGGTGTCGGTTTGTAACCTCGGGTATTCGCCCGGGTTTTTAAGGCGGTTATAGAAGACCGCGGCGATGTCGTCCATGTCGTCGGGATTGCCGGACTCAAGCTGTAAAATCGAAGCGAGCGTCACCACCTGCTCAAGCGTATATCCGAGCTCGTTACAGCGGTTTATGACGTCGGCGGAGAGAACCTCGTCGGTGCGCTCCTTGATTCGCTTTACGATGTTATAGGGCGTATCCCCGACGTAGAATTCATAGGTATCGGGGAAGAGGAATCCCTCGTATTTATAGTATTTCATGCCGGACGAGCTGACGTAGTTCTCGAAATTGAGTCCGTAGAGCGACGAGTTAAAGGTGAACACAAAGTCGTCGGCGGAGCAGACTCCGTTTTCTTCAAGAAGCTTTGCGGCTTGGTCGATTGTATATCCCTCGGGAATAGTGACCGTGACGGTTTCGTGAGCCTCGCGGCTTGTCGACATAAGGTCGATGATGTCGGAATAGCTCATCGATGGCATTACGTCGATGTCGCCGGGATAAATCGGGTCGCTCCCGAGCTTTAGCCTCGCAAATCTCACGAAGACCTCGGGATATTCGATGATTCCGTTTTCTTCGAGCATGTCCGCAATATCGTAAATGTCATAGTCGCCCGTCATCGGTTGGATATAAAGGGTGAAGACGTTGTTGTTGGTGTCGATTCCCAAAAAGTCCCGCCCGACGACGATTACGAAAAGTGATATTATCAGCGAACAGCAGAGCACAAGCGTCACGAGCACAAGTCCGCCGTATGCCGAATAATTTGCCTTCCTGACGCGCTGCTTGCGGCGGCGCTTCTTTACCGGCGGCTCGGGCTCCTCTTCTTCAATCGGAGCGGCGGTTTCGCTCTTTTTTATTGCGCTCATCATCTGTGCGACATTGCCTTTTGAAAACCGTATGGTCTTCTCGGTGAGGTCGCGGATGCTCTCGGCGTCGGTGTTTTCGTTGACCGGCTCTCCGAGCACCTGTGACATATCCTCGCCGCCGTCGCTGTTTTCGGCGGATTCCGGCTTTTCCTTTTCCTCGGGAGATTTATTCATGATGTCATACAGATATCTGTCAAAAATCTCGTCTCTCATGACTGTTCCTTTCCGTTTACTTCCTATTAAGCGCTTTCAGCAAAAGCTCGGCGCGTTCGGCGCTTATGAGCTTTTTAATGATTTCACAGGAAAACTCGAGCGCATTTCCCATTCCGCAGGCGGTGATAATGTTCCCGTCGGTGACGCACGGGACGTCGGTTATGACCTCGGCGCCCTCAAGCTGGTCCTCAAAGCCGACGTAACAGGTCGCTTTCTTTCCCTTGAGGAGTCCCCTGTGCCCGAGAATCGACGGCGCGGCGCAGATTGCCGCAAACGGGATTCCGTTTTCGACGCAGTGGTCGATTGCGCGCTGAACCGTCTCGCTCTTTTCGAGGTTGAGCGTCCCCGGCATACCGCCCGGGAGGATTATCATGTCGATTTTTTCGTCAAAGATAATCTCGAAGTCGTCGAGGTCGGCGACCGTCTTTATCCCGTGCGACCCGGTGACGACGCGGTTCCCGACGCCGACCGTTTTAACGTCGACCTCGCATCTTCTCAGGCAGTCGACGGGCGTCAGCGCCTCGATTTCCTCAAAGCCGTTTGCAAGAAAAACAAGTACCATAATTACTCCTCTCCGGCCGCCGAACGAAGCTGTTCCTCGGCGTCCTCCAAAACCGTCTTGGTGATGTTGTCGCCGCCGAGAATCCGCGCGACCTCATACTTTCTCCCCTCAAAGTCGAGAGGCCGTATGTCGGTGACGGTGCGCTCGGCGCCGCTGTGCTTTTCTATAAGTATATGGTCGTCGCCCATAATCGCTATCTGCGCAAGATGGGTGACACAAATGACCTGCCGCTTTCTCGATATTTCCCTCAGCTTGATGCCGATTTTCTGTGCCGCACGGCCGCTGACGCCCGAGTCGATTTCGTCGAAGATAAGCGTCGGGATTCCGTCGCGGTCGGCAAGAACGCTTTTCAGCGCAAGCATAATCCTTGAAAGCTCGCCGCCCGAGGCTATCCGCGCCATCGGCTTCGGCTCTTCGCCGCGGTTCGCCGAGATGAGGAATTCGAGGCGGTCCATGCCGCTCAAAGTCAGCTTTCCGCGCTCGGTCCTGACTTCAATCCTCACGTCCGGCATATTTAAAAACTTAAGCTGTTCTTCGACCTCGGTCTTAAAGCGCTGTGCGGCGTCTTTTCTTATTGTGCTCAGCTTCTCCGCCTTTTTCGTGACGGTCGCCAAGAGCTCGTCGCGCTGTTTTATCAGGCGTTCGATTTCCGACTCCGCGCCCTCGATTGTCCCGAGCTCGGCGGAGGCGTCTTCATAGAGCTTTATGACCCCGTCGATGTCGGTGTTGTATCTGCGCTTTATCCGGCTCAGCTCGTCGCGCCTTGCCGAGAGGCGCTGATATTCGGCGTCGTCGATGTCGAGGCGGTCGAGAAGCCTTGAAAGCTCGTCCGAGATGTCAGAAAGCTCGATTCCGACAGAATTCAGCCGCTCGCACAGCGGCTTAAGCTCGGGCAGGAGCTCTTCCGCTGTCGAAAGCTCGCCCTCGGCATTCGCCGAAAGCGCGCCCGCGCCGTTTATTTCCTCGTCACCCGAGAGATACTGTATCGCTGTGCCGACCGCCCTTGAAAGCTCGACGGCGTTGTCAATCACCCGAAATCGTTCTTCGACGGCGGCGTCCTCGCCGGGGGATATCCCGAGCGCACCGATGTCACTTATGATTGAGCGGAGATATGCCGCGCGCTGGTTTTTCTGGAGCTCAGACTGCTTTAGCGCCGAAATCTTCCTTGCGGCCGACTGAAGCTCCCTGAACGACGACTGATAGTCCGCTATGACCTCCTCGTCGCGCGCAAATCCGTCGAGGACCGAGAGGTGCTTAAGCGGGTCAAGAAGTATCTGACTGTCGTGCTGACCGTGGATATTTATGAGGAGTCCGCCGAGCTCTTTTATCGCCCCGACGCTTACGGCGCGGGAGTTGATTCTTGCGGCGCCCTTGCCGTCCGAGGATATCTCGCGGGAGATTATAAGCTCGTCCTCGGGCTCGATTCCGATTTCGCGGAGCATTTCCTCGGCTTCCTTCGGGACGTCGGTGAACACCGCGCTGATATATGCCCTGTCGGCTCCCGCGCGGACGATATCCCGCGAGACACGCTGTCCGAGCACGGCGTTAATCCCGCCGATGAGGATTGATTTTCCCGCGCCGGTCTCGCCGGTAAAGACGTTGAGACGGGGTCCGAGCGATATCGTCGCGTTCTCTATGACCGCAAGATTTTCGATATGCAGCTCTTTCAGCATTGTCCGACTTCCCTTCAAAAGTAATTAAAGAAGCTTTTCAAACTCCCTGAGCATCTTTGCGGCGTCCTCTTCGGTCCGCATCAGAACAAAAATGGTGTCGTCGCCGGCAATCGTCCCGACGATGTCTTTATATCCCGCGGAATCAAGCCTTGCGCATACCGCATTTGCCATTCCCGAATGGGTTCGGAGGACGACGGTATTCATCGCTCTGTCGACAGCATAGACCGAGTCGGAGAATACGCGCATAAGACCCGACTTCGAGCCTCCGTCGTATTCGCTTCGGGCCAGGGAGTATTTATAGCTGCCGCTCTCCCCCATCGTCTTGACGAGCGAAAGCTGTTTTATGTCTCTCGACACCGTCGCCTGCGTGACCGAGAAGCCGCGTTCGAGGAGCAGCGCCTGAAGCGTCTCCTGTGTGTCGACCTCATAGTGGCTGACTATGTCGAGTATGGCTTTTTTTCTGTCGTTTTTCATGGTCATTCTCCTGTCTGTTTTACGGGCTGCATAAGCTTTCGGTTGACTGCCCTGAAATATCCGTCCCCCGAGATGTCGATAAGCTTCAGCCTGCGCGCCGAGCGCCTTACCGTGACCCTGTCGCCCTGTTCGAGCCTTATCGGCGCAAGTCCGTCGACCGAAAGACTTACGGTACAGTCGCGGTCGGCGTCAAACTTTATTTCAATCAGCTTTTCTGGCGAAAACAGCATTGTTCTCGCAAAAAGCGAATGAGGACAAATCTGTGTGAATTCGATGCAGTCGAGAGACGGCTCAATAAGCGGTCCTCCCGCCGACAGCGAATACGCCGAAGCGCCGGTCGGCGTCGAAAAGATAAGTCCGTCGGCGCGTAGCGACGATACCGTCTGCCCGTCGGCAAGGACGGTGAAATCGCGGATTCCGGTCCCGTATCCCCCCGAAACGACGGCCTCGTTCAGCGCGATACAGGACTCCTTTACGCCGCCGTCATTAAGAATCTCGACGTCGAGCATCATCCGCTCGTCTGTCTCGAATTCGCAGGTGATGAGCCGGTTGAGGAGAGAGAGCTCGCTTCGTTCGAGCGTTGCCATAAACCCGAGCCGCCCGCAGTTGATTCCGAGAAGATGCCGGTCATACTTCGAGGCGAGCTTCGCGCATTTTAATATGGTTCCGTCGCCGCCGACCGATATCATTATGTCGCATAGCCTTGCGCCGCTGTCCGGCTCGGTATACATCACGTTCGGGATAAAGTCGGCGTTTGCGCAGAAGCTCGGCATTATAATCTCACAGCCGAGCTTCATCAACGCGGAACAGGCCGAGTCGGTCGTCTCGCGGGAATGGCTCTTCCCGAAGTTGGGGTATATGAATATCTTCATCCTGTTCCCTCCTTTTCGGAAAGCGCCCTTTCGCATATTCCGGAAAAATCGGCATCGAACGCCGTAAAGTAATTTTGCTTTACAAGATATACAAGGTACTCGGCGTTCCCGTCGCCGCCCTTTATCGGCGAGGGAATAAGTCCCTTAATGCCGAAGCCGTTTGCGACGAAGTATCCGCAGAGGTCTTTCAGAACCGCGACATGCGCCTTTTTGTCCCTGACGATTCCCGACTTCGAGAGCGCCGAGCGTCCGGCCTCAAACTGCGGCTTTATCAGGAGCACCGCACCTTTTCCGTCGCCGAGGACTCTTTTTGCGGCGTCTGCGGCGAATCTCACGGATATAAAAGATAGGTCGGCGGAGATGAAATCAATTTTTTCGGGGAACATTTCCGTGGAAATGTCCTTGACGTTGACGCCTTCAAGGCTTATGACGCGGCTGTCTGAAAGGAGCTTTTCGTGAAGCTGACCGTGCCCGACGTCGGCGGCATAGACGCGTTCCGCGCCGTTTTGGAGCATACAGTCGGTAAATCCGCCGGTCGACGCGCCGATGTCGAGACAGGTTAGTCCCGAGAGATTTATCCCGAATTCGGAGAACGCGCGTTCGAGCTTCAGTCCTCCCCTGCCGACATACCTGAGCGCTTCGCCGGTGACGGCTATTTCGTCGGCGTCCGAGACGGGGTCTGACGGCTTTTTTGCGGTCCTTCCGTTGACCGAAACCTCTCCGCAGCGGATATATTCCTTTGCGCGCTCGCGGCTTGCCGCAAGTCCGCGCTTTACGAGCTCGGCGTCAAGCCTGTTCACTTCTGCTCCCCAATCTTTCGGACAATCTTTTCCTTGGTGAGACCGTAAAGGTCAAAAGCTTCACAGACGGTCATCGTCGGGACAAAGCCTTCGAGCGACGTAAGCTCCGCCGAGGGTATCTCTGCCTTGATTTTCTCGCCGATTGAGCCGCATCTGTATGTCTCCTCAAAGACGAATACCCGGCGGTACTTTTTCATTATGTCAAAGACATCGTTCTGTAAAGGGAATATCCTTGTCAGCTTTAGCATGTCGCAGCCGAGCTCCTTCGACGCCTCAAAGGCGTTGACTGCGGTCCGCCCGTATGAGACGATAAGCGTATCCGACCCGCCGCCGACGAGCGTATAGCTGTCGGAAGACGGAATGTCGCACTTCTCCTCCTCGCCCTTCGGGAACCGAAGACAGACGAGTCCGGTGTCTTCATAAAGAGCTTTTTTAAGGCAGAGCTTAAGCTCGTCATATCCCGACGGTGAATAAACGGTGACGTTCGGGACGGTCGTCAAAAACGGTATGTCAAAAATCCCCTGGTGGGTCTCGCCGTCGCCGCCGACGATTCCGGCGTTGCAGATTGCGATTACGGCGTGAAGATTCGGGATTGAGATGTCGTGCAAAAGCTCGTCATAGGAGCGCTGGAGGAAGGAGGAATAGACCGAGAACACCGGTATCTTCCCCATCGACGCAAGTCCCGCGGCAAACGACACGGCGTGCTCCTCCGCGATTCCGACGTCATACAGACGCGACTTAAGCGCACCCTTGAAGTGGTTGAGTCCCGCGCCGTATTTCATCGCGGCGGTGATGCCGACGATTCTCTCGTCCTTTTCGGCATATGCCGCAAGCTCGGTCCCGAAGACGTCGGCAAAGCTCTCGGTCGAAGCCGGCTTGTCGCCGGTCTCGATGTCGAAGACCGAGACGCCGTGATACTCGCCCGGCTGTTCCTCGGCTGGGCGGTAGCCTTTTCCCTTGACGGTGTTGACCTGTACAAGCACGGGACAGTTCATCTCCTTCGCGGAGCGGAGCGCGGCTTCGAGCTTTTCGAGGTTATGCCCGTCAATCGGGCCGATAAACTCGAATCCGAAGTCCTCGAACATCGTGCTGTGAATAAGCCTTTCCTTAAGGCTGTCCTTAGAGCGGCTTATCATGTTCTGAAGTCCCTCGCCGATTACCGGAATCGAGCCGATGACCTTTTTTGCCCCCAGCTTAAGGCGTTTATAGCTATGTTGCGTCCTCATCTCGGAAAGATACGTCGCGATGCCGCCGATATTTTTGGAAATGGACATCTCGTTATAGTTGAGGACAATGACAAGGTTTGTGCCGCTGTTGCCGGCGTTATTAAGACCCTCAAACGCAAGACCGCCGGTGAGCGCTCCGTCGCCGATGACCGCGACGGCGTGGTGATTGTCGCCCGAAAGCTTCATTGCCTCGGCAATACCGAGCGCGACGGATATCGAATTCGAGCTGTGCCCGCTGACACAGGCGTCGTGAACCGATTCGGAAGGACGGGTGAACCCCGCGATTCCGCCCTTTTGGCGGAGGGTGTCGAAGCTGCGGTATCTGCCGGTGAGAAGCTTATGGGCATAGCTCTGGTGACCGACGTCGAAGACAATCTTGTCGTCCGGCGAGTCGAAAACCCTATGTATGGCGACGGTGAGCTCGACAGCGCCGAGGTTGGAGCTGAGGTGTCCGCCGTTTTTCGATACGGTCTCGATAATCTTTCCGCGTATTTCCCGACAAAGAGCCTCTTCCTGTTTCAAGGAGAGCTTTTTAAGGTCTTTCGGCAGGTCAAGCCGAGACAGAAGCTTATATTTCATCGAATCACTTTCTTCTCATTTATTTCTCGATGCCAGCGACATCGCAAACTCGCGGAGCAGCTCGCTCCCGGGGTATTTTTTTATCTCATCCGCAGCCTCGGCGCTGAGCCTTTCGGCCTCAGAAAGAGCGCCGTCGACTCCGAGCAGCGTCGTGAACGTCGGCTTTGAGCGCCCGCTGTCGCTCCCAATCGGCTTTCCGAGCGTCTTTTCGTCGGACGTAACGTCGAGGACGTCGTCGACAATCTGAAACGCAAGACCGACATTTTTCGCGTATATTCCGGCGCTTTTCTCCTGTTCGGGTGACGCGTCCGCCATCACCGCGCCGAAGAGGCAGGAAGCAAGGAGCATATCCCCCGTCTTGCGTTCCGACATTTTTCGCAGGAAATCGCAGTCAATCTCCCCTCTGCCCTCTGACCAGAGGTCGAGCATCTGTCCGGCAATCATGCCCCGGTTTCCGGCGGAGGCGGACAGAAGCTTTATCAGCGTCAGCGCGGTTTTGTGCGGCATCTTTCCCGCAAGTGCGAGGTCGGAGATAAGCTCGAACGGCAGTATTGCCAAGCCGTCACCCGCCAAAAGTCCGGCCGCACAGCCGTATTTTATATGAGTCGACGGCTTGCCGCGACGGAGGTCGTCGTCGTCCATCTCGGGCATATCGTCGTGAATCAGCGAAAACGTGTGCACCATTTCGAGGGCACAGGCCGCCTCCCAGACGTATTCCGGAGGGTCGGCGATGCAGCTGAAAAGCTTGTAGAATTCAACCGCAAGGACCGGTCTGATTCTCTTTCCGCCCGCCGACAGCGCATAAACCTCGGCGTCGATGACCGTCTCGGCGGGCGAGCCGTCGGTCTTCTTCAACAGCCGGTGATTCAGAAGCATTTCGTTGATGACCTCGGCGTCGCGCCCGATGATTTCGGAAAACTCACTCCTCATCGGCTTTGTCCACCAGACCGGCGCTGAAGCCGTCGAGCATTTTTTCGCACTCGTCGGCGAGCTTCATTCCCTCTTTATACAGGGCGGACGTCTCTTCAAGGGTCGTCCTTTCGTCCCTGAGCCTTTCGCAAATCTCGCGAAGGCGCTTTATCGCTTCTTCATACTTCATCGCTGTCACCGCTTATCCTTTTTACTTCCGCACCGGCCGTTCCGCCGCGCATCACTATTTCGACGCTGTCCCCCAAGGACAGTGAATTTATGTCCGCCGCGATTTCGCCGTCTTTCATCACAAGGGCATATCCGCGCGAGATTACGTTTTTCGGGTCGAGGCTTTCGAGCATCGCCCGAAGGCTTGTGAGTCCGAGGCGCGAGACCTCAAGTCGGTGCCGATACTGCCGCTGTGCGCGGTCGCGCAGGTTTATCAGCTCGGCGCGGCGGCTCTTTATCTTCTCTTTTACCGACATCGCCGCAAGGGCGTATTCGTATTTTCTCAGACTCTCGCGCATCGTCCGCAGCCTTGACGCCGCAAGTCCTTTGACAGACATTCTCAGCGCGGCTATCTCGGCCTTCATCTCGGCGGCGTCGGGGGTCGCAAGCTCGGCGGCTCCCGTCGGCGTCGGCGCCCTCAAATCGGCGGCGAGGTCACAGAGCGACCAGTCGATTTCATGACCCACAGCCGAGATGACCGGCGTCTTGCAGGAATATACCTCGAGCACCACTGCCTCGGTGTTGAACGCCGAAAGGTCATCGGAGGAGCCTCCGCCGCGCGTGACGATGATTACGTCCGAACCCGAGGCATCGGCGCTTCGGATTGCCGCGCAAATGCTTGCGGGGGCGTCCGAACCCTGTACCGTCGCCGGAAAGAGCACCGTCTCGGCGAGGGGATATCTTCGCGCCACTGTCGACGCAACGTCGTGAATCGCGGCGCCGTCGGGCGAAGTGACGACCGCAATTTTTCGAGGATATCGGGGAATAGGCTTTTTCGGCGCGCTGAACACGCCCATGTCCGCAAGCTTTTGTTTCAGGATATTCAGCGCCAAGAACGCGTTTCCCGCGCCCTCGGGGATAAGCTGTGTCGCGACAAGCTGATATGTCCCGCCGCGCTCATATACCTCGATGTTGCCGTATGCGATAACCGTCATTCCGGAAGATATTTCTGCGCGGAGCTTCGACGCGTTTCCGGCGAACATCACCGCGCGCACCGACGACGAGCCGTCGCCGAGCGTGAAATATATATGCCCCGCGCGGGAGCGGCTTAGGTCCGAGATTTCTCCCCTTACCGCGACACCGCGAAGCTTGGCGTCGTTTTTTATCTTTAGCGAGATATAGGTGTTAATCTGTGAAACCGAGAGAATCGAACTCACTTCAGCGCACCTTCCTTCATTGCCGCAAAAAGCGCCGTGCCGCAGGCGTTGTCGGTCGAAAGCGAGGGTTCGGCAAATTCGGCGCCGAATTTCCTCTTCATGCTCTCCCTGATGATGCCGTCCGACATCACCCCGCCGGCGCAAATCACCGGAAGCTCACCGTAAATCCCGAGGGCATATTCCGCCATCGCAGTCACCGCCGCCTCTATGTATTTTATGCAATAAAGCGCGGTGTCGCAGCTCGGTTCGCCGTCGGCTATCATCTTTTTACATATATTTTCAAGACCCGAAAGACAGCAGCAGCCGTCCTTTAAGGTCGGTCGTATTCTGAATTTTCTCTCCGACTTAAGCGCAAGACGCTCCAGCTCGGCTCCGCACGGAAACGCGAGTCCGAGCGCGACGCCGACCCTGTCCACAGCCTGTCCCGCCTTTAAATCGAGGGAGGAGGATATCTCTTTGCAGTCGATGACCGCCTCGGAATCCGGCTTCACCAATAGGCAGTCGGTCGTCCCGCCGCTGACGTGAAACGCGATAAACGGCTTTTCCGACGAAAGCAGGTCGAGACGCTTGCAGGAATAAAGCGCGGCAAGGATATGTCCGACCTGGTGCGAGGTCTCGTAAAGCGGGATACCCTTTATCGCGGCAAGGCTTCTTGACACCGAATGTCCCGCCAAAAAGCAGGGCATATATGACCCGTCGGCGTTTCTTGGGCGGGTCGACACCCCGATTGCCGCGACGTCTGCGCCGGGCAAAAGGCTTTCAAGAAGGTCCGGAAGCTGCTTTATATGGTGGAAAAGCGCCTCGGACTGCCTTATTCCGCGCTCACCCTCGGCTACCGGAAGGAGCTTCCGGCTGTGTCGGCAGGACTTCCCGTCGGTCAATGCCGCCGAGGTGGTGTAGTTAGAGGTGTCGATGCCGAGGTATTCAGCCATTTTTATCAAGACTCCTGACAAAAGAGCCGAGGACGCCGTTGACGAACTTTACGTCCGACTCCTGCGCATAAGCCTTGGCGAGTCCGACGGCTTCGTTTACGGCGGCATTGCGCGGGACGGCCTCGGAGCGGTAGAGTATCTCGAAAACCGCAAGCCGAAGAATCGCGAGGTTTACCCGCGGAATACGCGAAATCGCACGCTTCTGGCTGAATCCCGAGATAATGGTGTCGAGCTCGTCCGCGCGGGACACAACCTCTTCGGCGGTCTTCTCGATTTCCTCGTCGCACTTGTATTCATAATCGGTCTCATGCTGGGTGACGAGGTCGGCTATCGACTCGTCGCGGAACATTTTTTCATAGATGAGCAAAAATTCGGCTTCGCGAACTTCATGTCTTGTAAGACCCATACTTTTACCGTCCTATTTGTTTTTATGAATAAACACGGCAGGGCCAAGCGTTTCCGCCTGACCTCAGTGCCGCTTTATTATTGATTTGTGTCCTGTCCGAAATCGACGTCAACGACCGAGACGTCGACGGTCGAAACCGTAACCCCCGTCATCGACTGCACCGCGGACTTAACCCGCTCCTGAATCTGTTCACAGACCGAGACGACGTTATATCCGCTCTTTGCGACGACGGACATCGCTATTCTGCAAACTCCGTCCTGCATCGAGATGCGAATGTCGCTCGGGTCGGCGCTTGACTGCAAAAGGCTCTTGATGCTGAGGCCTTTGGTTGCAATCCTCTGAACACCGTCTATCTCGGAGGCGGCGTTTTTGACGATTGTCGCGATAACGCTCTCGGAGACCTTAAGCGCGCCCTTTTTTGTGGTGGTATCTTTTTCCATTGTCCGTTCTCCTTTTATACTTCCCTGTGCGGCGCATACGCAAATGTATACTCCGCAAAATTATACACTGCTATTATAGCATCTTCTTCCGAGAAAAACAACTACTTTACTTCAAAAATTCTTATATTTTCATTTTCGACCGCGACCTCGGAGAGTAAAATGTCCTTGATTTCGGCTGCCTGCGCGGGACTCAGGCCGTCAGACTTCACAACGATGCTCGCGTTTGTGCCGTCGAGATATACAACGCAGTCCTCATATCCCGACGCGATGATAAGATTTTCGACGTTCGTTTCGCTCTCAATCAGCGATGAAAGCTGTACGGCGTTCATCGTATACGCCGCCTTTTCCTCCTCGGTGATGTCCTGACCTCCGAGGACCATCTTAAGCGTTTCGACGGCTTCGTCGCGCGAGGTAAGGCGGTCGAGGCGAGCCTGTGCAAAATAGTCCTCGCTCGAATAGCTGTCAAGCTCGGTGCCGTTTACATACTGGACCTCGCCGTATGTGTCGCCGATGTCGACGCTGTCCATCACCTCGGTCGACGGAATCTTTCTTTCGGAAAGACGGTAGTTTGCGTACACCGTTATCCCGAGGAATAGCGTCAGACACGCTAAGATGATGTGTTTTTTGTTGACCCTGAAATTAAAACTCCTGCTTGCTCTTTTCATTGTTATCCTCCTTGAAACATTATTTTCGGTTTGCAACATAAACTTTGCCTGTGGATATATTCAACACGGTTGCGACCGCGTTTACCACCTTTTCCTGTACCGCGGGTCTGTCCCCGCCCGAGCACACGACCAGCACCCCGAGGACCTCGGGAAACCTTGTGCCGGTCAGAATGGCGTCCTTTGAGCCGAGGACGACGGTTTTCTCGTCACGCTTTGAGTCCGACTCGGAGACGTCGCTTTTATACACCTTTTCCTCGCTCCCGCCGACCGTTATCATCACCGAGACCTCGCCCGCCCCCTCAATCTGTCCGATAATCTCCTCGAGACGCTTTTCGAGGATTTCGGTATATCCCGCCTGTGCCGGCTCGGGTTCTTCCGGCGGGGAGATGTCCCTTGCGGCGCTTGTCTTCGGGGCTTTCTGCATCAAAAGCAGCAGAGTGCAGAGCGCCGCCGCCGCGATATATACCGCCGCTTTCGGCGTCTTTTTGAGTCGTTCACGAAGCTTTTGCCATATCCCGTTAATTCCCATTCAGCTTTCCCCGTATCTTATCTCAATCCCGACCGAGCCGATTTTTTCGAGCACAAGCGCCCGAATATCGCCCTCGCGCTCCCTCAGTGCCCCGTCGGCTACAAGTCCGACTTCTGTAATAGATATGCGGTTCTGTCCGTCAATAGTAGTCCTCACCGAGACTTTTTTGCACCCGAGTCCCTCTTCCTCGAGAAGTTCCGAAAGATACTCCCCGATTCTCTCCTCAAGCTCGGCACAGATGAGCCGCTCGCGCTCATATGTCCCCTCCTCGGCCGAAAATTCCGGAAAGCCGGTCATGACATCTCCGAAGTCCGCACCGGATATCATTCCGATGACTGTGACAGCGGCGGCGAGCGAGGCTATTGAGCGAAGCTCGGAGCGGTATCTGTCCGGAACGAGGACCGAAAGAAGCGCATATCCGAGAGAAAGGACGCAGATTGCAAGCGTCAGGTCTTTTATCAGCGTCATGCCGTCAGCGCACCTCCGAGAAGTATCAGCATTCCGGTCGACATGGTCAGCATCAGCATGAACACGGTCAGGACCGTCCCGCTGAAGCCGAAGACGTCGCCGAGTCCCGACGACATCGCGGCAATCCTGTCCGCGCCGATAAGCCGGCATATCCAGCCGCAGAGGTTGAACGCGGTCTTATAGACGAGCGAGACGACAATCGGCGAGAGCATATAGAGCGCGAGGACGACGATTCCGAACGCGCCGACGGCGGTGCGGATTGCGCTTAAGCTGACGCTGACGGCGTTGTACGACTCGGAGAGTGAATACCCGATTATCGGGACAAAGCTCGACACCGCGTATTTTCCCGCACGGACGGCGAGTCCGTCGACTCCCCTGCCTACAATCGTCTGGAGACTGAGCACGCCCAAAAACAGCGTCATCACAAAGCCTATCATGACGGTGAGGGCGTTTCGGACCGACGACGTCAGTCCCGAGAGGTCGGGGTCGATGGCCTGTGTCACCGACATCACGAGCATACAGCCCAATATCGGCCTGAATACCGCTGTTGCGAAAAATGCCGCGGCTTCGCAGAAATAGAGAACGATTGCGTTATACGACACCGCGGCGGTGATGTTCCCCGAAGCGGCGGCGACACCCGCGAACGCCGGAATATAGGTCAGCATAAAGGTGTGGCAGCTCTTCATCGCCTCGGCTGACTTAACGAACGCTTCGGCGGCATAGGGTGCAACAGCCATAAAGCAGAGCAGCACAAAAATTTCGCCGTAGAGTCCCGCCTTATATGACAGCGACGTCGCAATCCGGCATATCGCCGCGAAAATCACGGTCAGGAGCACCGCCCGAAGCGGCTTCCGAAGCGCTTCTCCGACGGTTCCGAGAACGAAGCGGAGGATTCCGCCGGTGTCGAGATTTGTCACCGATTCGGGGTCGGCGGGGTCGATTCCGAGGTCTGAAAGACCGTCGGCGACGCCAGAGACGTCGGCTTCGGAAAGCCCGTCCATGACCTTATCGCGATAGTCCGCGGCGGCATATGCGGGAGCTGTCATAATCATCACCGAAAAAATCAGCGCCGCAAGGAATAAAATCTTTTTCATCTTTCAAGAATTGTTTCCGCGACTCCGATAAAGTCGCCGATAAGCGGGAGGCACATCAGCGCGACCGCGATTCTTCCGGTGATGTCGAGGACGCTTCCGAGGGCGGTTTCGCCGCAGTCCCGGCAGCTTGACGAGCAAAGCTCGCATATATAGCAGATTCCGAGCGCCCTGAATGCGACCGAGATATATTCCCCCGAGATTCCGGCGCGGGAGATTATTCCGCCGATTCCCGAGACAACGTCGCTAATGCCGGAAAATGCCGCAAACGCCGCGAATATGACCGCGGATATCGAAATAAGTGCGGCAAGGTCGCGATTCGTCGGCTGTACGACCTTGGCGAGCACCGCGGCAATCAGGCAGACGGCGGCTATCCTCAGCGTTTCCATCAGAATCCGAAGACGCTTCGGACGGTCTCGAAAAGCTCGGATATCTCGTTTACGAGCATAAGCATCACTATCACGAGTCCGGCAATCGTTATCATAAGCGCCTGCTCGTCCCGCTCCGCCCTCTTTAGAAGCTGACTCAGAACGGCGACGATAATCCCGAGACCGGCAATCTGAAAAACCAATGTAACGTCCATATACACCTCAAACTGTCATTATCGCAATCCCGATTCCCGAAAGCGCACCGAGCGCGGTGTAAAGCCGCTTTGTGCTCTCTGCTTTTCGGACAAGATAGGCATGGCGGTCCCTCAGTCCCGCTTCAATCACCCCGAGGCGGTCGGCCTGTGACTGCGTGTCGCTTGTCCCGAGGATTTCCCCGAGCTCTGAAAAAAGCCTTTTCGACGCCGCGTCTGCTGAAAGACCGCCGCATGCCGCTTTCCACCGTTCCGAAAAATCGCCCGAGGTTATCTTCAAAAACGCCTCTGCGCCGGAAATCCCGGCTTCGGGAAATGCCGACTGCGCGAGCGAAAAAACGTCGTCCGAAGAAAAGCGGAGTCTTAAGGATATCCGCGAGACGGCGTCGGCAAGGAGTTTCGGACTCTCCGCTTCCCTGAGCTTATCGCGGTAAAGCTCGGCTGACGCCATCAGCGTCGAGCCGCAGAGAATTGCGCAGAGAATAAACCTATACAAGCCTCGTCACCGTCCGCCGCCTTTTTCTGTCAAGAACGACCGCGTTTTTAAATGCGCCCTCGGAAAATAGCCTGTCTATCGCCGGCTTTCGGCGGGCGTCGGCGATGTCCGCGGCATGAACCGCAGTGACGGGGAATACCCCCGAATGAAGCGCATATAAAATCGCCTCGGCGTCCGACTCCGAGCCGATTTCGTCGACCAATATCGCCCTCGGCGACATCACCCGAACCGCGGTTTCGATGCCGCTTTTTTTGGGATATCCCGAAAAAACGTCGGTGAAGCGGCCGATGCCGTTCTGCGGGATTCCCCTGTGCGACGCGGAAATTTCGTTGAGCTCGTCAATCAGCGAGATCCGGCACCTGTTCCCGAGGATTCGGCAGAGGTCGCGCAGGACCGTCGTCTTTCCGCTCATCGGCGGACCGATTACGACAAGTCCCGAAAGACCGCCGCCGAAGCACTCCGCCGCGATATCCTCGGCACAGCCGACCGCCTCCCGCGCGATTCTTATGTTCAGCGACGATATGCACTTAACCGTGTCGACCGCACCGGTCTCGGGGGATATGACCGCCGTCCCGCAGACCCCGACGCGGTTTCCTCCCCGCGTTGTGACGCAGCCCTGCGCAAGCTCCTTTGAATAGCTGTGGAGCGAGTATGAAAACGCCTCCTTGAAGGTGTGCTCAATGTCCTCGGGCGACGCGATTGCGTCGGTGAGAATGTCCTCACCGTCGATTGTCAGCGACACGGGTCGGGAAATCCGGAGACGGATTTCGTCAACCTTCATCAGCGTCTGCGAATCGAGCGCCCTTATCGCCCCGAGCGGTTCGCCGCTTAGAAGCGACAGGGCATATTCAATCCTGCTTTCCATTTTCTTCCTCCTTTGCTTTACTTGTACATACTATGCGCCTGTCCGAGCTTTAATGCCTTTCGCGGGTCTTTTTGGTGTTGACGCCCTTTATCCCGCCGATTCCGCCGGAAATAAGGCATACGGCGGCCTTAATCAGAGTCATGTCCGAAAAAATGAACTGTCCGAAGACGATTCCCGAAGCGAGCGATATCAAAAACACGGACAGTCCGCACAGAAGTCCCTGTACAAGACCCATCGAGCGCTTTATCTGCGTCGAGGAATATCCCGCGGCATAGCACGCAATTCCGAGCACCGCGCAGGAGGCGTATGAAAGGATTACGTCGGGGATATCGAAAAAAAGCTGTGCGATTCCGAGAACAAGACAGAGCGCGCCGACCGCAGCGGCCGCGGCCGCGATTCCGCTTATAACGCTTCTTGACATAAAAAATCCCTCCGAACACCGTTATAGTAAACGATATTCGGAGGGATAAGCTTTTAGAATACTCAGTCCTTCTCGATGGGGACGTCCTTGTCCTTTTTGGACTTCTTGTCCGATTTTTCGGCATTTTCGGCGCTCTCGGACTTCGACGCCTTTGCGGCCTCGGCGCGCGCGGTCGCCTCTTCGTTGGCGGAGACGTTCTGTGCAATCGCCCATTTCTTGATTCTCATCTTGCAGCGGTCCGAGCTGGTCTCGATGACGACGGTCTGGTCCTCGACCTTGGTGATGATTCCGACGATTCCGCCGATTGTCTCGATTTCATCGCCGACCTGTACGTTCTTTCTCATCTCGGCGTCGGCCTTTTCCTTTTTGCGCTGAGGTCTTATCATGATGAAATAGAGGACGACGAGCATCAGAACCATGAATATCAGCGGGTAAAGGGTACCGCCCATGGAAATCTGTCCCGTGCCGGCGGTGTATATAATTGACATTGAAAGCATTTTTGTTCCTCCGTTACTGTAATTTACTGTATTCTACCACATATTCCGGAAAATTTCAACCGTATTCCGTCGATGCGGGATTATTTTTTATTCCTTATGTACTCGTCGATTGCCGCGGCGGCGCTCTTTCCCGCACCCATCGCGAGGATAACGGTTGCGGCGCCGGTTACGGCGTCTCCGCCGGCATATACCCCCTCGCGGGAGGTCAGCATATTTTCGTCGACGACGAAACAGCCGCGCCGGTTTGTCTCGAGTCCGGGGGTGGTGGAGCGGATAAGCGGGTTGGGCGATGTTCCGATTGCCATGATGACCGCGTCGACGTCGATTTCAAACTCGGAGCCGGCAATCGGCTTTACGCCGCGCCGTCCGCTCTGGTCGGGCTCGGTCAGCTCCATCTTCTGACACCTTATTGCCCTTACTCTTCCGTTTTCGTCGCCGAGGATTTCGACGGGATTGGTCAGGTACCTAAAGTCGATGCCCTCCTGTACGGCGTGATGAACCTCCTCGCGGCGGGCGGGCATTTCTTCGGCCGAGCGGCGGTAGACGATATATACCTTGTCCGCGCCGAGCCTCAGCGCCGAGCGTGCGGCGTCCATCGCGACATTTCCGCCGCCGACGACCGCGATTGCGCGGTTGCGGCTTATCGGGGTGTCGTAGTCGTCTAAGTACGCCTTCATGAGATTCGTCCTTGTGAGGTATTCGTTTGCCGAGAAGACGCCGACAAGCGACTCGCCCTCGATTCCCATAAAGTTGGGAAGACCGGCGCCGGTGCCGATGAAGACGGCTTCGTAGCCCTGTTCAAAGAGCTCGTCGACCGAGAGTATTTTTCCGATGACCATATCGGTGCGGATTTCGACGCCGAGCGCCTTAAGTCCGTCGACCTCGCGCTGAACGGTCGCCTTCGGAAGCCTGAACTCCGGGATTCCGTACATAAGCACTCCGCCGGCAGTGTGAAACGCCTCGAAGACGGTTACGCCGTAGCCGAGCTTTGCAAGGTCTGAGGCACAGGACAGTCCCGAAGGACCCGAGCCGACAATCGCGACGCGGTGGCCGTTGAACTCGGGTTTTTCCGGCGCGGGAGCCTTATCCGCCATGTAGTCGGCGCAGTATCTTTCGAGGCGTCCGATTCCGACCGGCTCGGTCTTTATGCCGCGGACGCACTTCGACTCGCACTGGCTCTCCTGCGGGCATACGCGTCCGCAGACAGCGGGGAGTCCGTTGGTGGTCTTGATGATGTCATACGCCGCGGGGATATCGCCCTCGCGGATTTTTTCGATGAATTCGGGGATTCTCACCCCGACGGGACAGCCGCCGACGCACGGCTTATTCTTACAGTTCAGGCAGCGGTTCGCCTCGTTAAGCGCCTCCTCGTCGGTATAGCAGGAGGAAACCTCGTCGAAATTATGTGCTCTGACCTTGGGGTCCTGTTCGCGGACGGCGGTCTTCTCGGGCTGCATATTAGGCATGGCGTACACCTCCTGTAATTCTGCAAATATGTTCGCGGTCGTGCTGCTCCTGCTCGCGGTATGCCGAGTTGCGGTGCATAAGCTCGTCGAAGTCGACCTCGTGTCCGTCGAAGTCGGGACCGTCGACACAGGCGTATTTAATCTTTCCGCCGACCCTTACCCGACAGCCGCCGCACATTCCCGTGCCGTCAATCATAATCGGGTTGAGCGAGACGATTGTCTTTATGCCGTACGGCTTTATGACCGCGCAGACAAACTTCATCATCGGCACAGGACCGATTGCTATAACGCAGTCATACTTGTTTCCGGCGTCGATAAGCTCTTTGAGCTTGTCGGTGACGAATCCCTTTGTGCCGTAGCTGCCGTCGTCGGTGGTGACATAGAGGTTCTTGCTGACAGCGCGCATCTCGTCCTCAAGGATTACGATGTCTTTATTGCGGAATCCCGCGATTACGTCGACCTCGACTCCGGCGTTATAAAGCGCCTTTGCCTGCGGATACGCGATAGCACAGCCGACTCCCCCGCCGATGACCGCAACCTTTTTTGCGCCCTCGGGGATTTCGGTCGGGACGCCGAGCGGTCCGACGACGTCGAGGATATAGTCGCCCTCGTTGAGCTCGCCGAGGAGCATTGTCGAGCGTCCGACCTTCTGGAAGATAATCGTAACCGTTCCGGCGTCGCGGTCATAGTCGGCGACGGTCAGCGGGACGCGCTCGCCCTTTTCGTCGATTCGGAAGATGATAAACTGCCCCGCAAGAGCCTTTTTCGCGATGAGCGGCGCGTCTATCACCATCAGCGTGACCTGACTGTTCAGCTCGCGCTTTCTGAGAATTTTAAACATTGTTTTCCTCCTATCTTCCCCTTGCGAGATACTCCTCGACAGCCGAAACGATTGCGTTTGCGAGACCTGACTGCGTCGTCGAGTCGTTTAGCGCCATCGCCTCGCTGTAGTCCGAAACGAAACCGCACTCGACGAGAATCGAAGCGAATTCCTGTTCAAGAGTTACCGCAAAGTAGTTATATTTAGCGCCGCGGTTACGGTTCTTGCCGTCTCCGTAGACGTTGTTTTCGTAATAGTTCGCCATCTTCCTGCTGACAAGGGCGGCAAGCGGCTGGCTGAACGGGGTGAAGTAATACGCCTCGACTCCCCTTACCCCCTCGCCGTTGGTAACCGAGTTGCAGTGCACCGAAATATAGATGTCCGGGTCGTACCGCCTTGCATAGTCCGAGCGGTCGTATACGCTTATATATGTGGTGTCTGTCGGGAGCATATATACCGTCGCGCCGGCGTTTTCGAGCGCCGCGGTCAGCTTTTTGGCGATTTCAAGGTTAATCTTCTGCTCAACGACATGGCCGACCGCGCCGGAGTCGATATTCGTCGACGAGTGATTATACCCGTGCCCCGGGTCGACGACAATCGTCGTTCCGGACATTCCGGTGTTATAGCCGTTAAAGGTGATGGTCAGTCCGCCGGAGCCGTCGTATTTCGCGCTATAGCCCATATATACTCCCGAGCGGCGGAGCCGAAGCTTAAGCTGGAGCTTCAGGGTGTCGCCGACGGTGACATACTGCCACTCGGCGCCGCTGAATAGTCCGTCGGAGAAGCTCGGCGTTCCGGAGTAGTTCGAGAGGTAGTCAAACGTCAGCAGAACATAGTCCGGAGCGAAGTTTTCGACGAGATACGAGCCGCCGGAGGGATTGTCATAGCTGAGCGGCGAGAACGAGACGGTAAACGGCGTCTGATAGTCGAGCTTGAAGCTCAGAACGGTGTCGCCGTTTCTTGTAGATGCGCCGTTGAATACGGCGACGTTGTCGACAACGGTGTATCCGTCAATCAGCTCGCAGTCCTTCGCGCGGAGCCTCAGTCCCGATTCGGTGAGGTAGTATTCGATGCTCTGGGTGACGCCCTCGGAGGTGGTGTTATATGTGACCGAGTTCACCAAAACGTCGATGGTGCCGGCGGGGAGTCGGGGCGACGTCGGATTTGCGATGCTGTCGGTCGTGTAGTAGTCATAGGTCAGAGTGTTGTCGTTTTTGACGCGGACAAGCTGCGCCTCCTCGGCGTGAGGAGATATGGCGTTGACGATAATCCTTGCGCCGGTCGCGGACTCGCGGCTGTATTCGCCGTAGCTTCCGTTGATTTCGATTTCACCGAGGTCCTGTTCCTCGCCGACTATCCCCTCGGGGGCGGTGAAGTATCCTGTGAAGTGGATATAGTTGGTGTTGGCGTCGAGGTCGTCGGCGCGGATTTCCTCTTCGGTGAGCTTTATTGTCTCGCCGTTGAGCGTCGCCCTTACGGTCGAGCCTCGGTACGCGACAACGTTTACACCGATGCGCGACGTCCCCTCGACATACATCGTCGAGCCGTCGGCGGGTTCAACGCTGTTCAGAACCTTGACCTTTCTTGTGATTCGGTACTTTACGGTCGTCGACTTGTTCTTGAAGGTGAACGTATTTACGCCGACGTCGAGCTCTTCCTCAAAGAAGAAGTTTCCGGCTTCGTTAAGGGTTATCGGCTCACCGTTGAAATAGACGTCGAAGTTATAGTCAAACGAACCCTGGAATATGACCGAAGGCTCATAGGTCGTAAAGTCGGTCTTTGTCGGAAGGACCATCTTAAGCTCTTTATAGAGCGAGTTGGTGTCAATCTGTCCGGCATAGTAGCGGATAAGCGCGTCGGTGCTGACGCTGTTCGACATAAGCTGTTCATACGACTCGAATATGCTTCCGCGGTACGACGGGTAGTCGTCGCACTCCTCGAGCTGCTTGAGTATCTGCGCAACGTCCCAGCTGCGGTCGGAGGAGCTTATGCGCGAGTTGGCGTGCTTTAAAAACATCGGTATTCCGGCTTCTTCGGCGACGTCGTTCCACCAGGAGACGACGTTTTCAAACTTAAGCGCCGAGCTGTCGAGTCCGCCGTAGCAGTATACGACCATGAAGTCGGCAAGGCCGTCAAGGATATATCCGCGGGTGTCGGAATATCCGTCGGCAAGGGCCTCGAAGTCGTCCTCGGTGTCCGAGCCGCGGGGGTCGCTGTCGCTGTTCATCCACATGTTGTCGATGCCGATTCCGACCGCGACCGAGCTGCTTGTGGCGCGGATTGCGCGGCTTACAAGGCTGAATATATATGCGCTGTTGTCGACGAGCCAGTTTTCATAGCCGATTCCCGAGCCGTCGGTGCGGTAGTCGCGGTATGTCCCCTCTCCGACCTGTGAATAGTAGTCCTGTAAAATTATTCCGTCGATGAGGTATTTTCCCGTAATCCTGTGCACGCAGTAGGTCAGGTAGTCGATTTTATCGCCGAGCTCGGTAAAGCTTCCGCCGGTGAGCGCGGCGTTGAGGTCGAAGGTGATGTAAATAAAGAAATTGTGCGACACTGCGGCGTCGAGGAGCATTGAGAGCGGCGAGCCGTTGGGATAAAGCGACTCGTCGATTTCGTAGTATATTCTTCCGTCATAGGCGGTGTTGATGATTATTGTGTTGAGACCGATGTCCTCAAAGTCGGCGATTATCTCGTCGATTTCGGATTTGGTGACATCCGCCGACTGGTTCGGGTCGGTAAAAAAGTCGTATCCGACGGTTATGACCGACGCGCGCATATCGTCCGGAAAGGCGAGAAACCCCGTCGGGACCTCGACCGTTTCGGCGTCGGCGGCGCCGCTTTCGGCGTCATCGGCGGATACTCTTAATGACAGGTTAAATCCCGCCTCCGTCACCGAAAGCGAGAGCAGAAGTATGGCAAGAAAAAACGCTAAAAATCTTTTCATGGTCATCCTCGGTTGTTCAGAATGAAGCTATCGCCTCGGCGAGCGGCTTAATCTCGGAGCTCATAAGCTTTTCGGACGAGCTTGCGGACCCGAAGAGAGAGCCGTAGCGGTAATAGGCGACGCCGTCGAAGTCGGACATCTGCGAGATATGCTCGGTCTGCTTCTTAAGAATCGAGCCGCTCGACCACTCGCTGTTCGTGCCGACCTTATATGCCGCAATTCCGCAGACAAGGTCGATTCCGCTGCCGGTGACTATTCCCGCCCACTGCGCCGCGGCGACGTCGAAAGCGAGCTTGTCGCCGAAGCCGTAATAAATCTGCGGCACGACATAGTCGAGGTATCCCGAGTGCGAGCACCACGTCTCGACGTCGGCATAGAGCTGATTGCGGTTGTTTTCGATGTTCCCCTGCGGCGAAACGCCGAAGAGAACCGACTTGTTGCAGGATTTTACGGTCGAATAGATGTCCTTCACAAGCTGACCGACGACGTCTCTTCTCCAGTCGTCGCGGTTAAAGGTGCGCGACGCCTCGAAGGCCGCCTTGTCGAACGATGTCGACGTTGTCGGATAGAAATAGTCGTCGATGTGAATAGCGTCGACGTCGTAATTGACGACGATTTCGGCAATTCCGGCACAAATCAGCTTCCTGACGGGTTCATAAGCCGGACTGAGCCAATAATATCCCGAGTCGGAGTCATAGACAATATATGTCCCATTCGTTGACGGGGAATCAAACCACTGCCTTATCGAATACTCCTGCGACATTTCGCGGATTCGCGCGGCGGTGTTGATGCGCATCGGGTTCACCCAAGCGTGGAACGATAGTCCGCGGTCGTGCGCCTCGTCAATCATGATTTCGAGCGGGTCGTATGACGGCATACTGTCGAGACGTCCTCCGTATGCCGCGGTAAAGGGATAGTATGCCGATGTATAATATGAGTCGCCGAACGAGCGGACATGGACATAAACGGTGTTGCAGCCGATTGACACGACGTTGTCGAACGCGGTGCCGATGCGGCTTCTGAACTGCGACTCCGAGGCGTTTTGGAGCATCGAATCGATGTCGAGATATGCAAACCAGACCGCCTTTTGCGTGCCATAGTTTAAAGTCTTGTAGCTGTTGGTGCCGGTGACGAAGCCGCCGATGTCCTTATTCGGAGTCTGCGGCGCGTTGCTTAAGACGGTGAGGTATTCGCCGCTGACGAAGCGGTTCTTGTTTTCATAGCGGATTCTGACCCAGCCGTTCGAGACGAGTCCGGTAACGGTGACCGTTTCGCCGGCGTGAAGCTGTCCGACCTTTTCGGCGGACGGGTCGGGTTCGGTCCGGACATTAAGCGTCTCGGTGACGAGCATCGTCCCCTCGGCGTCCGAGATGTCATAGTCGCTCTCGGACTCGGGTTCGGGGTCTTCGGAGAGGTTTTCGGTGTTATCTGTGGTCGGGGCCGGCTTTTTCTCCTCGGTTTTGGCGGTGGTCTTTTCGGTCGCCTTTGTCGTCTCCGAGCCGCCGGATTCGCCGAGATAGCTTCCGTTGACAAAGTATTCCCCGTCCTTGAATTCGATTCTGACCCATCCGTTCGAGACAAGTCCGGTGACGGTAACCTTTTCGCCCTTATCGAGATGACCGACGCGCTTGCTGTCGGCGTCGGGTTTCGCCCTGACGTTGACGCTCGCGGTCGCGTACATGACCGCGCTCGCGGGGGTTATGACATAGTCCCCCGAAGCGGCGGAAGAGGCGGGTTTGTCCTCGCCCTTTGACGCGGTCGTCGCCGGTCTGTCGGTTTTAGGCTCGGTCGCCGAGGTTTCGGGCGGGACTCTTGTCGACGGTTCGGTCGATGCCGGAGAGGTGAGCAGGTCGGTATTCAGCGTTTCGGACGTCGTCGAAGCGGGAGCCTCGGAGGTTCCGATGCTCTCAAAGGTCTGAATGGTGACCGACTGTTCGCCCGAGACGTTCTCGGTCTGTTTCGCCGCGCAGGAACAGAGCATTACCGCGCAGAGAAGACAGCATATAACCCGTTTAGTAATCATCACGCTGCATACCTCCCCAAATTAGTATTTTTTAATTATAGCACATATCTCATATTATTTCAAGGGGTAAGCGCGCAAATTAAGAAACCTATTACCCGCGGACGGCTTTGACGAACTGTTTCTTGCCCTTGCGGATAATTCTTCCGTCTCCGATTGTCACGACGGTGTTCACGTCGGATATCTTTTCGTCGTCGACGCTGACTCCGCCCTGCTGGATAAGGCGCCTTGCCTCGCCCTTTGACGGCGCGAGCTTCGACATGACCATAAGGTCAAGGAGTCCGATTTCGTCGGCGTCAACCGAAACGGTCGGCATATTCTCGCTTGAACCTGCGCCGCCGAAGACGGCCCTTGCGGCGTCGAGTGCCTTTTGCGCCTCTTCTTCGCCGTGAACGAGCTTTGTCAGCTCAAAGGCGAGGATTTCCTTGGCGCGGTTGAGCTCGCTCCCCTCCCAGCTCTCCATTCTTTTTATCTCGTCGAGCGGGATAAAGGTAAGCATCTTTATGCACTTGATGACATCGGCGTCGCCGACGTTTCTCCAATACTGGAAGAAATCATAGGGCGGGGTCTTGTTCGGGTCGAGCCAGACGGCGTTTCCGGCGGTCTTTCCCATCTTCATGCCGTTCGAGTCGGTCAGAAGGGTGATTGTCATCGCCGAGGCGTCCTTTCCGAGCTTGCGGCGGATAAGCTCGGTTCCCCCGAGCATATTCGACCACTGGTCGTCGCCGCCGAACTGAAGGCTGCACCCGTAGTTCTTAAAGAGATAGTAGAAGTCGTACGACTGCATAATCATATAGTTGAATTCGAGGAAGGAGAGGCCCTTCTCCATTCTCTGCTTATAGCACTCGGCGCGGAGCATGTTGTTGACCGAGAAGCATGCGCCGACTTCGCGCAGAAGGTCGACATAGTTGAGATTCAGGAGCCAGTCGGCGTTGTTGACCATCATCGCCTTGCCCTCGCCGAATTCGATGAAGCGGGACATCTGCTTTTTAAAGCACTCGGCATTGTGGTCGATGTCCTCGCGGGTCAGCATTTTTCTCATGTCGCTTCTTCCCGAAGGGTCGCCGATCATCGTCGTTCCGCCGCCGATAAGCGCGATAGGCTTATTTCCCGCCATCTGGAGGCGCTTCATTAGCGACAGCGCCATAAAGTGACCGGCGGTAAGGCTGTCGGCGGTGCAGTCGAAGCCGATATAAAATGTCGCCTTCCCGTTGTTGATAAGGTCGCGGATAAGCGGCTCATCGGTAACCTGTGCGATAAGTCCGCGCTCCTTAAGTTCTTCATAAATACCCATATTTCTTCTCCTTTTCTTCAAAAAAAGCCCCCGGCAAAAGCCGAGGGCGATTATTACCGCGGTACCACCTCTGTTCACAGCGGGGGATATCCCCTCTGCCTCAGGGCGCTTTAACGGGCGCACCCGCGCTCCCCTACTAAACGGTTCAGGGAGCGGACTCGGGGATGTATTCGCCGGCGGGGGTCATGCTTTCTCACAGCGGCCGAAAGCTCTCTTTAATGACCTGTCCGCGGTTACTTGTTCCCGTCACAGTCGGTATAATATCGAATTGTTCTGCATTATATCACAACGTCGGGAAAATGTCAAGACAAAAATCACATGTTATTCCGTGAACATCGACTCAATATCCGCAACCGGCGTTCCGTCCATGACGGTGACGTTTACGTTAATCAGCACTCCCTTTTCGACAGCGACATATCCCGCCTGTTCAAAGTTCATGCCCTCATAGACGGCCGATGCGCCGAATTTGTGAAACTCGATGCCGCTGAGCTCAACGACGTCGTGGCCGGTAAAGGTATAGCTCATGCCGATTGCTTCGCCGAAGGACTTTATCGACTCCTCGATTTCGTCGAGCGCGCCGGCATAGTCCACCTCCCCGGTATTCCCGACGATTTTAAGGATACAGCTTATGTTGTTTCCGGTCTCGGGGTCGGTCAGGAACATGTCGTAATACTCTTCCCCCATTTCGAGCTCGACTCCGCCCTCTTCAAGAAGGTCGGCGGTGACACCCGTCATCTCGGCAATTTCGTCGTCGCTCATAAATGTCCAGTCCGACGGCTTCGTCAGCTTTAGTCCGAGGTATTCGTTTTCATATGTATCCCCCGAACAACTGCCCTTGAGTTCGTCATAGGTCGGAAGCTTTGATACCGCACAGCCGCAGAGCGAGAGCATTACAGCTGCGGAGATGATGACTGCAAAAAGCTTTTTCATATTTATCCCCCTGAAAGTTAAAGTTGATATATTTATTTTATCATTATCAGGGGAGGTTGTCAAGCGCAAGGTGCGCCAAGATGTGGCCTAAGCGGCCACATCAAGAAGACAGAAGTTAGAAGTCAGAGGTCAGAATTTAGAGGTGTCGCCTTCGGCGACGTTTTTTAAGAATAGGATAATGCGAGCAGAATGGACACTCCCACGACTACCGACGCAAGGTGCCGCCATGCTGTCGCATGACGGTATCTTAAGGGGACGCCCTCTCTTACAGTGGCGTCAAGGCGTCGCCCGAATGACTACGGTTTCGTACTTTCGTCAGCGACGCCTAAGCAAAGGCTTCGCCTTTGCCCTCATTTTGATGTAATCGACAATTCGCAGGATTGTTTTTGCAATTCACCCCTTGCGGAGCGCACTTCGTAGGGGATTTCGCGCTCTGCGGAGCGCGACCAGAGGCTCCTCGCCTCTGGACCGGTGCACGCCGGTTTTGTCTGCAAGACGACCGAAGCGGTTCGGTATCGCGAGGGCGGTCGAGCAGGAACAAAACCGGCTTGCACAGTGAGCACTTTTGAAAAAGGCTCAAGCGAAAACTTTTGATTTTTGGAAGCTAAACCTTCGATTTAATACGGTTGAGGGCGCTCTTTTCGAGTCGGGAGACCTGTGCCTGAGAAATGCCGATTTCCTTTGCGACCTCGACCTGCGTCTTCCCCTGATAAAACCGAAGATAGAGTATGTTCTTCTCGCGTTCCGAGAGCATCAATATCGCCTCGCGGAGCATTATCTCGTCAATCCACCCCTCGTCGCTCGAACGGTCGCCGAGCTGGTCGAGCATATAGAGGACGTCCCCCGAATTCGAGTAGACCGGCTCATAAATCGACACCGGCTCGCTCACCGATTCAAGTGCAAAGACGACCTCCGACTTCGGCACTCCGAGCGCCTTCGCAACCTCGTCGGCTGTCGGCTCGCGGTCGCTTCCGGCGGTCAGCGACTCCTTGACCTGCATCGCGCGGTAAGCAAGGTCCCTTGTCGAACGGCTGACGCGGATTGAGTTGTTGTCGCGAAGATATCTTCTCAGCTCGCCCGATATCATCGGCACGGCATATGTCGAAAATCTCACGTCGAGCGAGAGGTCGAAGTTGTCAATCGCCTTAATCAGTCCGACGACTCCGACCTGAAAAAGATCGTCCGGCTGTGCCCCTCGGTTCATAAACTTTTGTATAACACTCAGCACCAGCCTCAGATTCCCCTCGATAAGCTCCTCGCGGGCGGCCCTGTCCCCTCCTCTCGCCTTTTTTAAAAGCTCTGTCTTCTCGTCCTCCGTCAAAAGCTTCAGCTTTGAGGTGTTGACCCCGCTGATTTCGACTTTATTGTACTGCATGGCAATCTCCCGAACGGTTTTGAGATAATTATTGCCATCGCAGAGCCGAGCTATTCAGAAGTTATAAAGACATTATATGGAAGAATTCAGCAGATTGCCTCGAGCTCTTTTTTAAGGTCTCTTAGAATCCGCTTTTCAAGGCGGGAGATATACGACTGCGATATCCCGATGACGTCGGCGACCTCCTTTTGGGTCATCTCGCGCCCGCCGAGTAGTCCGAAGCGCATCTGCATGATGAACCGCTCGCGTCCTCCGAGCTTTTCGACCGCCTCTATCAGCAGTCTTTTCTCGGTCTCGCTTTCAAGCCGGCTCCCGACCTCGTCGGCGTCGGTCCCGAGGACGTCGGACAGCAAAAGCTCGTTGCCGTCCCAATCGATATTGAGCGGCTCGTCAATCGAGATTTCGTTGCGCTGCTGGCTCGTCTTTCTTAGGTACATCAGTATCTCGTTTTCGATGCAGCGCGAGGCATACGTCGCGAGCTTGATGTTCTTGTCGGGGTCGAAGGTGTTGACCGCCTTAATCAGTCCGATTGTGCCGATTGACACAAGGTCTTCGACGCCGATTCCCGTCGACTCAAACTTTTTCGAGATATATACCACAAGCCGAAGATTATGCGTAATAAGCCGCTCGCGCGCCTTTTTCGGCTCGGTTTTAAGCATGTCGAAGACCTCGCGCTCCTCCTCCGGCCTTAACGGCGGGGGGAGGGTGTCCGGCCCGTTTATGTAATCGACGGAGGCTTTTGAATCGAAAATCCGCCTGATAAATTCCTTGACTGACACTAAAAGATTCATCTTTCTATCCCCTTTCGGTATTTCCTAAAATTTCCGGACTGAACACGGCGCGGCGCTCTCCGCCCATCGGCAGTCCCGCGACAAGCGCCTTTGCGGCATATTTTCTTCCCGAGCCGTCGGTGACGGTAAGCTCGTCGGGCATCGCGGCATATAATATCCCCTCGCCGGCGACCGTCCGATACGGCACCGCCCTCAAATACCCCTCGACCGGGATATCAACGCCGGTGCAGATGATTACCGGAAGTCCCGAAAAGAGGTCGCGGGCGCGGTTACCGGTGTCGGCAAGTCCGTCAAGTGAATATGCTTTACACCCGATTCTGAACTCGACTCGGTATGAATTCCTCTCGCCGAATTTGGAGTCAAAGAGCTTTGATATCCGGCACACAATGAGATATATGACCGCGGTCGAAACAATCAGCGCGGTCGGGGATATGCTCATATAGATGAACCCGCCGGAAACCGCGACGGGGCGCGCTCCGATTGCGTTCTGAATAAGAATCAGTGCGGCGCAGACCAGCATATTGCTCCCCAGAAACGCGGCGGACAGAAGCATAAGCTTTTTAAGAGATATCCTCCAAAATCCGACGGCGGTTATCAGTATGCAGGACAGGACTTTCAGCACCGCAAGTGTAAAGGCGATAGCCTTGCCATGCGTCGAAAGCAGTATCATCAGCGAACAGAGTCCACCGACGACGGAAGCGGCGGCGCGGTTTATCGGACGGCTCGGTGTGCGGGTCAGCGCGGCGGTAAGGCTCAGAAGCAGCCATGTCATATATGTGTTCACCGCCCAGAGGACGTCTATGTATATCTCCATCATCGTCACCGCTATTATTTTAGACCCGTCCGAGCGGGATTTTTGTCGTTTCGGGGACATAAAAAACCGCCTCCGGATATCCGGAAGCGGTCGGTGATTTATCTTATTTTATGAACGCGGAGAAGCCCTTATACGCCATATACACGTCAAGCTTCGACGTCACCTCGAACGGAGAGTGCATACAAAGGACCGGAACGCCGACGTCGACGACCTCGATGTCCATGTTCCCGATATATGCCGCGACGGTTCCGCCGCCCCCGAGGTCGACTCTTCCAAGCTCGGTCGTCTGCCAGATGACGCCGTTTTCGTCGAAGACGCGCCTTACCTGCGATACGAACTCGGCGCTTGCATCGTTACAGCCGCTCTTTCCGCGCGAGCCGGTGAACTTGCACATCGCGAGGCCGTAGTTGCAATAGCTTGCGTTCTTCGGGTCGTGGACGTCGGTAAAGGTCGGGTCGAACGCCGCCGTGACGTCCGCCGAAAGGCACTTTGAGTTGCGGATAACGGTGTATGCCGGAACGTCCTGCATATCGGCGAGGGATTCGAGGAAGTGCCTCAGATAGTCGCTGTTGAGACCGGTCGGGCCGACGCTTCCGATTTCCTCTTTGTCGGTGAGGACGGCGACGGCGGTGTACTCGGGGTTGTCGCAGTCGAGGATTGCCTCGAGCGCGGGATATGCGCAAACGCGGTCGTCCTGTCCGTATGCGCCGATAAGACCGCAGTCGAGACCGACGTTCTTCGCCTTAAACGCCGGAACGATTTCAAGCTCTGCGGACACGAAGTCGTCCTCGGTTATGCCGTACTTTTCGTTGAGTATCTTCATCACGTTGAGCTTTATCTTCTCGGAGACGTCGTCGTCCCTGAACGGTCTGCTCCCGATGAGGACGTTGAGCTCCTCGCCCTTGATTCCGTCGGCAAGGGTGCGCTTCGACTGCTCCTGTGCAAGATGGGGAAGGAGGTCGGTGATGGTGAAAACGGGGTCGGAGTCGTCCTCGCCGATGTTCACGGTGACTCCCGAGCCGTCGGCCTTATAGATGACGCCGTGGAGCGCGAGCGGGATTGTCACCCACTGATATTTTCTCACGCCGCCGTAGTAATGCGTCTTTAAAAGCGCAAACTCCGAGGTCTCATAGAGCGGGTGCTGCTTAAGGTCGAGGCGGGGCGAGTCGATGTGCGCCGCAAGGAGCCTTACGCCGTTTTCGAGCGAATTTTTACCGATGACCGCGAGAATAAGGCTCTTTCCGCGGACGTTGAGATAAACCTTTTCGCCGGCCCGATATACCTTTCCGAACTCATAGGGCGTAAAGCCGTTGGCTTCGGCAAGGGCGACCGACGCTGTGACAGCTTCGCGCTCGGTCTTGGCGTCGTCCAAAAACTTCATATAGCCCTCGCAGAAGGCGTCGGCGCGCTCGGTCTCGGCGGCATCGGTCTTTAAAAGTCCGTTCTTCTTTTGGGTGAGGAGCTTTTCTTCAAGCGCCTTCCCGGCTGATTTTTCTTCTGACATATTGATTGCCTTCCTTTCTTAACCGTTCAGTTTATTCTGATACTTTTCGTATGCCTTGAGAATTTTGCGGACATAGTGCCGGGTGTTTGTCCCCTGTATGTCCTCGGGAGTGACGTTAAGCGGGTCGACCTCGCCGCTTTCAATCCAGCTGTCGACCATCGTCATGCCCGCGTGATATGCCGCGGCGGTAAGCTCGACGCTTCCGTAACGGTCATAGAGATATCCGACGAGATATGTCCCGAACATAATGCTGTACTCGGGGTCATAGAGGTCCTCGAAGCGCAGGTCCTCGCGCTTTAAGCGCCAAGCGGTCCAGTCGAACGAGTCCTCAATCATCTGCATCAGTCCGATTGCGCCGACGTCGGAATGAGCGTCGGGGTCGAAGTTCGATTCGACCTTTATGACCGAATAGACGAGCGCGGGGTCGACCGAAAACTCGGCGCACCACTTCTCGACCTCTACTTTATATCCCGTTCGGTAGACCGCGTCGGTGACGGCACCCGGGATTATGTCGAACAAAAGAAACATCGCCGCGACGGCAAACGCCACCGCAACCGCAAATCTGAGCGCTTTTTTAAGCATTGAAGCGCTCCTTTACGGCCCTTGCGCAAGAAAGCGCCTTTTCGCGCAGCTCGTCAAGGCTCCCGGAGTTATTTATGACGGCGTCGAAGCGGTCGTAGAAGAATTTTTCGGAATTCTGACTCGAAAGGCGGGATTTCGCAAGCTCGACCGGAACTCCGTCGCGCTCGAGGATTCTCTTAAGCTTCATGTCAAAGGGCGCGACAACGCTTATGACGTATGAACAGATTTCGTTGAGACCGCTCTCGAAGAGCGTCGGCGCGTCTAAAACGACAATCCCCGAGCGGGTCTTGAGCTCGCGAATCTCGCGAAAGATGTCGTATACGATATATGGGAAGATGATTCCCTCGTACTGCGCGAGCTTTTTTCGGTCGTTGAACACAAGCGCGCCGATTTTTTGTCTCAAAAGCTTACCGTCCTCGACGCCGTCGGGAAACACCGCCTTTATATCCGAAAGAAATTCGGGGATATCGGCGGCGCGCCTCGCGGTTTTATCACAGTCGATTACCGGAAGTCCGCAGTCGGAAAAGATTTCCGAGACCGTCGACTTTCCGGCGCCGCTCTGTCCGGTCAGTCCGACGACCGCCGCTCCGTCAAGAGAGTTCATTTTACCACTTCCAAATCCGTGACGCAAAAACCGGCGGCACGCAGAATTCTGTTGTATACGGCAAGACCGACGCCTTCGGTTCCGGGACACCGTGCAAACACCCTCTTCGCTCCCCTTGCGTCAAGCTCGCGGAGGGACTCGAAGAGACGGTGAGCCTGTTCGTCCGGGCTGCTGCCGTAGCAGATATACGGGACGTCGCCGACGCTTTCGCTTCCGTCGAACAAAAGGCACCAATCGCCGTCGGCGGCGTTGTTTTTGATGTATTCCGAAAAGCTCTCGGCGCTTCCGCGAAGAATAATCACCTTCGCCCTTGGGGCATAGTGCCGGTATTTCATTCCCGGCGACCGCGCGACCGCGCCCTCTTCAAGCTCGTTGAGGACTCCCCTGTCGACCGTCACGCGGCAGACCTCGGAGAGCATCTCGGGGGTGATTCCCCCGGGTCTTAGGATTCTTACCCCGCCGCCGTCGAAGCAGAGGACGGTCGATTCAAGTCCGACTTCCGACTCGCCGCCGTCGATTAAGGCGGGTATCCGCCCGTTCATGTCGTCGAAAACGCGCTTGGCGTTGGTGGGACTCGGACTTCCCGAGAGATTCGCCGACGGTGCGGCAATCGGGAGTCCGGAAAGCTCAATCAGCCGCCGTGCCGCGGGGTGTGACGGAAATCTTATGCCGACGGTGTCGAGACCTCCGCTTGTGACCGACGGGATAAGCTCGGACTTCGGCATTATCATCGTCAGCGGACCGGGCCAGAACCGCTCGGCAAGCTTATATGCCGTCGGCGGCACCTCGGCCGCGATTTTTTCAATCATCGAAAGGTCGGATATATGGACGATAAGGGGGTTGTCGGCGGGGCGCCCCTTTGCGGCAAAAATCTTTTTTACGGCTTCTGCGTCGAGAGCGTTCGCCCCGAGGCCGTAGACAGTTTCGGTCGGAAAGGCGACAACTCCGCCGTCCTTTATTATTCCGGCGGCATATAAAAGGTTTTCCTCGGAACAGTCGAGAATCCTTGTGTTCATGGGCGGTCCTCTGACTGTGCGGCAAGCTTTTCGGCCTGCTCCGCAGTGGCGAGCGCGTCGATGACGTCGTCCAAAGCGCCGTTCATCACGCTGTCGAGCTTATAGAGCGTCAACCCGATGCGGTGGTCGGAGAGGCGGTTTTCCGGGAAATTATATGTCCTTATTCTCTCCGAGCGGTCGCCGGTGCCGATTTGCGACCTTCGCTCGCTCGCGTATGCCGCGTCAAGCTCGGCCTGCTTCATGTCCAAAAGCCGCGAACAGAGGACCTTCATCGCGCGGTCGCGGTTCTTTTGCTGGCTGCGCTCGTCCTGACACTCGACGACAAGTCCTGTCGGGAGATGGGTTATTCTGACCGCTGACTCGGTCTTGTTTATATGCTGTCCGCCCGCGCCGGACGAACGGAAAACGTCGATTTTAAGGTCTTTGTCGTCGATGTCGATTTCGGCGTTTTCGGCCTCGGGGAGAACCGCGACGGTCGCCGTCGACGTCTGAATCCTCCCCTGCGACTCGGTCTCGGGGACGCGCTGGACGCGGTGTACGCCGCGCTCATACTTAAGGCGCGAAAATACGCCCTCGCCCTCGACCGAAAATACCGCTTCCTTTGCGCCGCCGAGCTCGGTCTCGTTGATGCTTAAGACCTCGACCTTCCAGCGCTTCGAGTCGGCATACATCGTATACATTCTCATGAGCGAATGGGCAAAAAGCGCCGCCTCTTCGCCGCCGGCCCCCGCGCGGATTTCCATTATAACGCTTCGGTTGTCGTTCGGGTCCTTCGGGAGAAGCAGTATCTTAAGCTCTTCGGAAAGGCGCTCCATGTCCGCCCTTGCCGCTGAACACTGTTCGTCAATCATCGCCAAAAATTCGCGGTCGCTCTCGCCTTTTCTGAGGTCTTCGCCCTCGACGAGCGCGTCCTTTGCCGAAAGATATTCGCGGTATTTTTCGACAATCGGCGTCAACGAAGAATATTCCTTCATCAAATCGCGGTAGAGCGGCGGGTTCGACACCGTTTCGGGCTGCATCAGCCGCTCGTTTATTTCGTTGTATTTGTCGAGAAGCGCGTTAAGCCTTTCTATCATACTTTACACCTTTTCCTCGGGTTTATTTTCCCGCAGTGTCCTGTCGACAGAGCGGACGTTTTTTTCCGCCTTTGAGCGCGGAATCATGAACTCGCGCCCACAGCCGCAGCACCGCAGCTTAAAGTCCATTCCAGAGCGGAGCACGGCCATTTTATCCGCTCCGCAAGGGTGCTTTTTCTTCATTATAAGAATGTCGCCTTTTTGTATGTCCATAGCTATTCTCCGGTGTATCCGTCGAGTATTTTAATGATGTCGGTGCGGTATATGTTCCCGCCGAAAATTCCGCCGTCGGGGTCGATTGAGATGCTTTTGACATCATGCGGGTCTTCCTCGTATGGGTTGACGTATTCCTTTTCGGGGTCAAAGTATTCGGCGAGATATTTTTTCGCGTTGCCGGCGGGAAAGATGACGTTTCCCTTCGCGGACGGGACTCCCATTTTCTCAAACTCCGAGACGAGCCTTTCGGTGACAGCGTCATACGGGTTGTCGGCGCCGCGCCCGGATATCCAGGCGGGATTGGTCTTGACGGTGACGCCGGAAATGCCGAGAAGCTCTTCGGCGAAGATTTTTGCCGGCTCAATCGGAAGGGTCTTTTGGTGAAAAGCGTCGACCGAAAGGAGCACTCGGTTACAGCCGCTCTCGGCGAGCCGCCTTGCGGTACTGCGAAGGACGGCGCAGTCCCTTGAAAAACAGCCGTTGGTGATTATCTCTCTGCTTGCGACGCAGCAGTCCCGGGCGGCGGAATGAATTTTATAAACGTCCTCGGGATAAAGCAGCGGTTCGCCGCCGAATGTCATGACCGACGTTATTTTATATTCCGACGCAACGCGTTTTATCGCTTTTGCGGCAATATCGCCGTCGATATGTGCCGAAATGCCGCGGCGCCCGGCCTCGGAACAGTGTATGCACCGGCCGTTGCAGCGGTATGTCACCGGGAATTCGATTCGGCAGAGGTTAGTGAGACAGCGGTTCATATGATACTCCAAAATAATTATCCCGGATATTGTACCACGTTTTCGGTCAAAATGCAACCGTTTTTATGCCGGTCATAAAATACAGGGTCTATCCGAGACAAAAAAGACATAGTATTTACAAATTCCCGAAACGAAAGGAAAGATATAAATGAGAATCTATGTGCCCGAAGGCGGGATTATAAACAGTGAGGAAAACATGGGATATCTCGGCAGTCTGCCGGCGATGTATGACGCCATGCACAGGGGAACGGTGCTCGAAGCGCGCGCCGAAAGCTGTACCCCGACGCACGACCTTGTCGTCGGACTTCCGTCCTGCAAGGGATTTATCCCGAGGGAGGAATGTGCGCTCGGCATCGCCGAGGGAAAGACAAAGGACATCGCGATAATCTCGCGCGTCGGAAAGCCGGTCGCGTTCACCGTCAAGGATATAGTCGAGGAGGACGGCAAGCCGGTTGCGATTCTCTCGCGGACCGAGGCGCAGAGGCGGTGCATGGAGGACTATCTTCTGCAGCTTCCGGCGGGAAGCGTTATCGACGCCGCCGTCACGCATATCGAGCAGTTCGGCTGTTTTGTCGACATCGGCTGCGGGATATGCTCGATGATACCGATTGACGCAATCTCGGTCTCGCGGATAAGCCACCCCTCCGACCGCTTCGAGGTCGGCGACAGGGTCAAGGCGATTCTGCGCGGATATGACGGCGAAAAGTTCTATCTCTCGCACAAGGAGCTCCTCGGGACTTGGGAGGAAAACGCCGAAAGATTCAGGGCGGGAGAGACCGTCAGGGGGACGGTCAGAAGCGTCGAGCCGTACGGGATATTCATAGAGCTTGCGCCGAATCTCGCGGGACTCGCCGAGCCGCGCTCGGGGGTATATCCCGGGCAGACCGCGAGCGTCTACATTAAGTCAATCAACCCTGAGAAGATGAAGATAAAGCTTATCATCGTCGATACATATGACTATTCGCCCGAAAGGCGGTGCGAATACTTCATCAGCGGCGGTGTCGTCGACTACTGGCGCTATTCGCCGGCGGAATGCAACAAGGTCATCGAGACCTACTTTTAAGGCTTCTTCTTAATCTGTTCCCAATAGGCCTTTGCCGCCTGTTCCGACTTGTTTTCGCCGTAGCGGTAGTATACGCGATCCTTGATGACGTCGGGCAGGTACTGCTGTTCGACCCAGTGGTTCGGGAAGTCGTGGGGATAGAGATAGTGCTGACCCTTGACCGCCGCGCCCTCGCCGTCGAAATGCTTGTTCTGCAAGTGCCGCGGGAATTCCGCCCCGCCGAATTCCTTAAGGTCGGCGATTGCGGCGTCGACGGCAAGATATGCGCTGTTCGACTTCGGCGACGTCGCCAGAAGGACGACCGCGTCGCCGAGCGGGATTCTCGCCTCGGGCATTCCGAGCTGAAGCGCCGAGTCGACACAGGCTTTTACAATCGGGATTGCGAGCGGATACGCGAGTCCGACGTCTTCACACGCGATTACAAGAAGTCTTCGGCAGAGCGAGATTATGTCGCCGGATTCCAAAAGCCGTGCGGCATAGTGGAGCGCGGCGTTTTCGTCAGAGCCGCGAATCGATTTCTGGAGCGCCGAAAGAGTGTCGTAATGCTCGTCGCCGGCGCGGTCATATCTCATGTTCGAGCGCTGGGTCAGAAGCCTTGCGGTTTCAAGGGTTATGTCGGCGACATCTCCGCCGCAGGACGACAGGACGCAGAGCTCGACGGTGTTGACCGCTTTTCTCACGTCGCCGCCGCAGCCGCGCGCAATGTGCTCGCAGACACCGTCCTCGACGGCAATCCTGCACCCGAGCTCCTCGCCCGCAAGGCGGAACGCGCGCTCAACCGCCGGGACAATCTCTTTCGGAGATACCGGCAGGAATTCAAAGACCGTCGAGCGGCTTATTATCGCGTTATATACATAGAAATACGGGTTTTCAGTCGTCGACGAAATAAGCGTTATCCTGCCGTTTTCAATGTGCTCAAGGAGCGACTGCTGCTGCTTTTTGTTGAGATACTGTATCTCGTCGAGATATAAAAGTATCCCGTTATAGCCCTCGAGGGTGTCGGTGTCGGCGATTATGTCCTTGATGTCCTGTACCGACGCCGACGTCCCGTTGAGCTTGCACATCTTCATGTTGGTGTTTTCGGCGATAATCCGCGCGACGGTCGTCTTTCCGACGCCGGACGAGCCGTAAAAAATCATGTTCGGGATTCGCCCACTCTCGATAATCCTCCTGAGCGGCTTACCGGGTCCGAGAATATGCGACTGCCCGACGACGTCGTCGAGGGTCTTCGGACGGATTTTATCGGCAAGCGGCTTTTGCATATCTTTTCGCTCCTTTCCGACTATGCAAAAGGAGCAGTCCCCTGCCCCTTTATGCTTATGTCACTTTTTCTGCTTCGACTTCGGTGCCTCGCGTTCGAGGATTACGTCGGCGCCGTCGCGGATTGTCTCGGCGGTGACCGTAACCTTTGTGACGTCGTCGACCGACGGCGTCTCGAACATCGGCTTTAAAAGGGCGTCTTCGACGATAGAGCGAAGACCTCTTGCGCCCGTTTTCTGTGCAATCGCCTTTTTCGCGATTTCGCGCTTGGCGTCGTCGGTTATCTCGAGCTCGATTCCGTCGATGCCGAACAGCGCCTTATACTGCTTTTCAAGGGAGTTCTTCGGCTCGGTCAGAATTCTCATCAGCGCGTCCTCGTCGAGCGGAGACAGGACCGTGATGACCGGAAGACGCCCGATAAGCTCGGGTATGATTCCGAAGCGGACGATATCCTGCGGTATGACCCTTTTTAGGGTCTCCTCCGAGGTCGTCTTTTCTTTGAGCGTTCCGCCGAAGCCGACCGTCGATGTATCCGTTCTGCGGCGGATAATCTCTTCGATGCCATCGAAGGCGCCTCCGCAGATGAAGAGGATATTTTTAGTGTTAATCTGAATGAATTCCTGAGTCGGGTGCTTGCGCCCGCCCTGCGGCGGTACGTTCGAGATTGTTCCCTCAATCATCTTAAGCAGCGCCTGCTGCACGCCCTCGCCGCTGACGTCGCGGGTTATGGAGACGTTTTCTGACTTCCGCGCGATTTTATCTATCTCGTCGATATAGACGATGCCGTGCTCGGCCTCCTCGATGTCGTAATCCGCGGCCTGAATCAGCCTTAAAAGGACGTTTTCGACGTCGTCGCCGACATATCCCGCCTCGGTAAGAGTGGTGGCGTCGGCGATTGCGAAGGGAACATTGAGAGTTTTCGCAAGCGTCTGTGCAAGATAGGTCTTTCCGACGCCGGTCGGTCCGAGGAGAAGAACATTCGACTTCTGAATGTCGACGTCCTCGGCGACCTTTGACTGAGGCGCGATTATTCTTTTATAGTGGTTGTATACGGCTACGGCAAGCCTGATTTTCGCGTTGTCCTGCCCGATGACGTATTCGTCGAGAATCTTCTTTATTTCGGACGGCTTTGTGAGAGTTATATTCGACTGCCGCGCGGCGTGCGGTCTACCGGAACGGGACGAGAAATACCCTTTTTCGTCCAAAAGGTCGTAGCAGAACAGCACGCACTCGTCGCAGATGTGTACATCGCCGGCAGAGAACATATTGCTCACGCGGTTCTCGAATTTTCCGCAGAAATTACAGCGCTTAAGGCCGTTTTCGTTGCCCGCCATATGACCCCTCCTTATTTACTTATGAAATTTATTCGCCCTTGGCGCTCTTGATGATTTTATCGACAAGGCCGTATTCCTTGGCCTCCTCGGCAGTCATATAGTGGTCGCGTTCGGTGTCCCGAGCGATTTCCTCGACCGTTCTTCCGGTGTTTTCGGCGAGAAGGCGGTTGAGCATTTCGCGGGTAGCATAGAGGTGGTCGGAGTGAATCTTGATGTCGGTGCACTGTCCTCCGAGTCCGCCCCCGCCGATAAGCGGCTGATGGATAAGGATTTCGCTGTGCGGCAGCGCGATTCTCTTTCCCTTTGCGCCTCCGGCAAGAAGGACCGCTCCCATCGACGCCGCCATGCCGACGCAGATTGTCGAGACGTCGGCCTTGACGTACTGCATGGTGTCATAAATCGCCATGCCGTCGGAAATCGAGCCTCCGGGGCTGTTTATATAGAGAAAAATGTCTTTTTCGGAATCCTGACTGTCCAGAAACAGGAGCTGTGCGACGACGACCGAAGCCGAAGCGCTGTTAATCTCGTCGGACAGGACGATTATCCTGTCGTTCAGAAGACGGGAAAAGATGTCGTAAAAGCGCTCGCCGTGCCCGGTCTGTTCAATCACGTTCGGTACCAATGCCATTGTGAATTCCTCTCTTTCGGTTTAAATAAATATGTGTGCGCCGTCAGGCGTTTTCGATGACCGCGGCGGCCTTGATTTCGTCGACGGCCTTCGAGACGGCAACGTCGAGCTTAAGGTCTTCGGCGCGGATGTATTTCTTGACTTCCTCTGCGGGCATGTTGTACTGCTCCGCGATTTTTTTATACTCCTCCTCGACGTCTTCCTCGGTCGGTTCAACAGAGTTGTCGGCAACGTACTGTTCAAGGGCGAGGCGAAGCTTTACCTGCTTCTCGGCCTGCTCACGGTATGCGGTGCGAAGGCTCTCTTCGGTCATGCCGGTGAACTGGAGGTAGGTCGAAAGGTCAAGACCCTGATGCGAAAGCCTGTGCGCAAGGTCCTCGACCATCTCGTTGACCTTGTTTTCGTACATGACGTCGGGAATCTCGCCCTCGAGCCGCTCGATGATGCCCTCTAAAATCGCGGTTTCGACGTCGGCGTCGGCGTGCTCCTCGGCGTGCTCCTCAAGGTGCTTTCTCGTATCCGCCTTGAGCTCGTCGACGGTCTCGAAGTCGGTGGTGTCCTTTACGAAGTCGTCGTCAAGAGCGGGGATTTCGCTGTATCTGATTTCGTGAAGCTTTATCTTGAAGACTACGGGCGCGCCGGCAAGCTCCTTTGCGTGATAGTCCTCGGGGAAGGTCACGTTGATGTCGAATTCGTCGCCTACCGAGTGACCGACAACCTGTTCCTCAAAGCCGGGGATAAACTGTCCCGAGCCGAGCTTAAGGGTGTACTTCTCGGCCTTTCCGCCCTCGAACGGGGTGCCGTCCTTATATCCGTCAAAGTCGATGACGACGTCGTCGCCGTCCTGCGCCGGTCTGTCGTCGACGCTTATCGAGCGGGAGTTGCGCTCGCGCATATGCTCAATCTCGTGGTCGACCATCTCGTCGGTGACGGGTTCGACCTTCTTGGTGACCTTTATTCCCTTGCAGTCCGCAAGCTTTACGACCGGCTTGGTGATGCAGACGGCCTTGAACTTTACGCCGATATCCTTTCCGACGTCGGTCACTTCGACATCGGGGGCGGCGACAAGAGTCAGTTCTGCCTCTTTTACGGCCTCTTCAATCGTTTCGCCGTAGATTGAGTTTACGGCCTCTTCATAGAACACGGCCTCGCCGTACTGGGTTTCAATCATCTTTCTCGGGGCCTTTCCGGGGCGGAAGCCGGGGACGTTGATTTTCGACTTGTTGCGAAGATATGCCTTTTGTACCGCGTCCTCAAAGACCTCGGGACTGACCTCGATTTCGAGCTCGTATTTATTGGTTTCGACTTGTGTTTTTGACTTCAGCATGATGTTGCCTCCTGTTTTATTGGGTGATTATTGGTTACACAGTAATAAAGTATAGCATAAGATAAGAATTATTTCCAGAGAAATTTTAAAAAAGTTCTTTTTTGGCGGATTCAACAAGATTTGTGATATCCAGAGGACAAAAATGTAAAAAATCACTGGATATAAGGCGGAATTCAATCCCCTCGCACTCGCCGATAAAGGCGTTTTTGTGCGCATATCCGTGAAGATGCCCATAAAAGCAGAGCTTTACGCCGTAGGCTTTCAGAACCTCCATTATCTCGGCGTTGCGGTCCTCCATGAAAACCGGGGGGTAGTGCAGAAACGCGACCGGCGTACAGCCGCCGTCGACCGCAGCCTTCACCGAGCGTTCAAGCCTCATTGCCTCGCGGAGAATGACCTTTTTGTCCCTCGGCTCGCTTCCGTCGTTAATCCAGCCGCGGGTCCCGCAGATGCCGATATCGCCGTATCTGTAAAAATTGTTGTGAAGAATACTTATCGACCCGATACCGCTGTCCGAAAAAAGCCGTTCGATTTTCGACACCGTTGTCCACCAGTAGTCGTGATTTCCCTTTGCGATAATCTTTTTTCCGTTGAGGCGGTCGATAAACCGAAAGTCCTCGAGCGCGGACTGAAGGCTCATCGCCCACGAGATGTCGCCTGGGATTACGACGGTGTCGTCGGGTGAAACGCGCTCCTGCCAGTTTTTTTCGAGCCGCGCGACGTGCTCGGTCCAGCCTGGAAAGATATCCATCGGCTTATCCGCCGACAGCGACAGATGAAGGTCGGCAATAGCAAATAATGACAATACTTCACCTCCGGAATATTGCCCGAAGCGCGGGCAATAATACTCCTGCAAGCGATTGCAAAGTTTAAAGAAAACGGAGACTCGAATATGGGTAAAGAGCGAATCAGCGGTATCAAGTGCGGGGTCTCAAGCTGTGAGTACAACCGCGACGACTGCGAATGTGTCGCGGGAAAAATCGACGTCTGCTGCTGCGGATGTCAGAACCCCGAGTGCTCGGCACAGACCGAATGTAAGACATTCAGGCCGAAGCACTGAACCGCGGGTCCCCTTTTCGGGGACCTATTTTATTTTAAGAAGCGAATATACCGCGTCGAGCATCTCGCTCTTCTCGACCGAGCCGATGAAGCGCGGCTTTTTTCCCTTAAGCTCGGAAAGAGCCTTCGGAATCGGCATTCCGCTGAGCTCGCAGAGCTTATCCGCCATCTCGAATTCGTCGGCATATCCGGTGCCAGCGCCGAGCGCTTCGAGAACCGCCGCCGGGAATTTATAGGGACTGGCGGTCGAGGCGATTACGGTCGGGGCGGTGTCGCCTGTCGCGGAAAGATACTTATTATAGACTCCGACGGCGACGCCGGTGTGAGTGTCGGTGGTATAGCCGTAGTCGCGCTTTGTCGCGGCGATGGCGGACTTTGTCTCGGCGTCGTCACAGAAATCGGCATAGAACAGCTCGGAGAGCGCCGACTTAATCCTGTCGTTTACGGCGAATCTGCCGGTCGACGAAAGCTCGGAGAAAATCGTCCCGATGTATTCCGAATCGCCGCCGCTGAGGTGATAGAGAAGCCTTTCGAGGTTCGACGAGATGAGAATGTCCATCGACGGGGAAATCGTGGTGTAAAACTTTCTGTTGCGGTCATAGACGCCGGTCCTGATGAAATCGGTGAGGACGTTATTCGAGTTCGACGCGCAAATCAGCTTCGCGATAGGGGTGCCCATAAGCTTCGCGTAGTATGCGGCGAGGATATTTCCGAAGTTGCCTGTCGGGACGACGACGTTGATTTTATCTCCCGCCTTAATCTTTCCGTCCTTCACAAGCTGTGCGTATGTCGATAGATAATAGACAATCTGCGGCGCCAAGCGTCCCCAGTTGATTGAGTTGGCGCTCGAAAACATTATGCCGTGGTCGGAGAGGGTCTTTGCGACCTCGGGGTCGGTGAATATCCTCTTGACTCCGGTCTGTGCGTCGTCGAAGTTGCCCTTTATCGCGCAGACGCCGACGTTACTGCCGTCCTGAGTGGTCATCTGGAGCTTCTGCATCTTGCTGACGCCGTTTTCGGGATAGAAGACGAGGATTTCGGTGCCCTCGGCGTCCTTAAAGCCTTCGAGCGCCGCCTTTCCGGTGTCCCCCGACGTCGCCACGAGAATACAGACCTTCTTGTCGGTGCCGGTCTTTTTTACGGACGCGGTCAGAAGGTGCGGCAGAATCTGGAGCGCCATGTCCTTAAAGGCGCAGGTCGGGCCGTGCCACAGCTCGAGGATATTCAGTCCGGGGCGGAGCTCGGAGAGCTCCATCACGTTTTCGGTATCGAAGCTCCCGGAAGAATATGCCCGACTGACACAGGTTTTAATCTCGTCATCGGTAAAATCGGTGAGATATTTTTTGAATACCGCCGCCGCGCGCTCGGGATAACCGAAATCTCCGAGAGAGACGATTTCGGAAAGCTCCATCTTCGGGACCGAATCGGGGACGAAAAGTCCGCCGTCGCGGCTTATTCCCGAGACAATCGCCTCTGCCGAGCTGATTTTTAAATCGCTGTTTCTTGTGCTCTGATAATACATACCTATACCTCTTTAGTTTTATTTCAAGCGGTGAATGCCCGCTGGATGTACTTTAGTTCGGTTATCCTTCCGCCCTCGGTCGTTACGACCGCGACGTCGAAGACACAGCTGAGGTCACATTCGTTCGCCGAAAGATATGCCCTCGCGGTCTTGATGATGCGCTCAATCTTCTTCGGGGTGATGGCGTCCTCGCCGCTTTCGAGTGCGCCCGCCTTTCGGGTCTTGACCTCGACAATGTGTATAAGCTCGCCCTTTTTTGCGACGATGTCGAGCTCTCCGCCGCGGATACAGTAGTTTCGGGCGAGAATCTCACAGCCTTTTTCCGCAAGGTATTTTGCGACATAGTCTTCGCCGAGTCTTCCGATATCGCGAGTGCTCATAATTCCCACACCTCATATAAAGCGGTTCAGTGCATCTTCTTTAAAAATGACGGGCGGTGAACCGGACTCGGACCGTATTTTTTTATCATCTCGTAGTGAAGCTTGGTACCGTAGCCCTTGTGCTTTGAAAACATGTATTCGGGATAGAGGCGGTCAAGCTCGAGCATATATCTGTCCCGCGAGACCTTTGCGAGAATCGACGCTGCGGCCACGGACTGACTTGTGCCGTCGCCCTTTACGACCGCGCGGAGATTTCCGTCGAAATCGGGCGTCCGGTTTCCGTCAATCAGCGCAAGGTCGAACCCGCGCCCGAGTCCCGAAAGTGCCCTTTTCATCGCGAGCATCGCCGCTCCGAGGATATTGAGCTCTTCAATCTCTTCGACAGACGCCGTCGCAACGCACCAGCTTTCGGCGCGCCGTGTTATTTCGTCATAAAGCGCCTCGCGCTTTTTTTCGGTCAGCTTTTTCGAGTCGTCGACGCCTTCGATGACGCAGTCGGGCGGAAGAATCACCGCCGCGGCGTACACGTCCCCGGCGAGAGGACCGCGTCCGGCCTCGTCGACTCCGGCAATCACCGGAAATTCGCCGCGAAGCGAAAGGTCGTATTCATAAAGTGTCATATCTTACTCCGGGAGTTCAAGGGTTATCCGCCCGAGCTTTTGTGAACGGAATTCGTCGAAGAGGACCGCAGCAGTGCGCTCATAGTTGATTTCGCCGCCCGAGACCAAAAATCCCCTTCTTCGTCCGATTGCCTCGAGAACCTCGAGGTCGGTCATGCCGTCGGTTATTTCGACCGAATAGCGCGAGGATATCGCCCCGGGCGCGACGGCTCTCAGGCGGTTGACGAAGAGCACCGACAGCGTTTCGGTGTCGAGGATATCGTCCTTGACGGCGCCGGTGAACGCGAGCGAGAGTCCGACGTTTTTGTCCTCAAACTTCGGCGCAAGGACGCCCGGCGTGTCGAGCAGCTCGCAGTTGTTTTTAAGCTTTATCCACTGCTTCCCGCGGGTGACTCCGGGGCGGTCTTCGACCTTTGTCCGCTTTGAGCCGGAGAGGCGGTTTATAAGCGCCGACTTTCCGACGTTCGGTATACCGACAATCATTATCCTGACAGGACGTCCGACCATTCCCTTTTCTTCCCATCGCGCGATGTCGTCCTTTAAAAGCGCGCGCACGGCGGGAATGACCCGCTCGACTCCCCTGCCGGATTTACAGTCGGTGGCGGCAGCACTCAGTCCCTCGCGCTTATAGTGCTCCAGCCACTTTGCGGTGGCGTCGGGGTCGGCGGCGTCGCACTTGTTCAAAAGAATCAGCCGCGGCTTTGACGCAGTGATTTTTGATATCTCGGGGTTGCGGCTCGAATTCGGAATCCTTGCGTCGGTGACCTCGACGACGGCGTCGACGAGCTTTATGCTCTCGGAAATCATTCTCCGGGTCTTCGCCATATGCCCCGGGAACCACTGAATGTTTATCTCATTATCTATTTTTATCAATCCTTATCGAAATTTTGAAACGGTCCCGCCCGTCAGCGGTATTGCGAATCGGTCCGACAGACGAGAACGGGAAAATCCTCAGGACAGCCTTTCCGAGAATGTCCTCGCGGTCGATGAACCCGACGCGCTCGTCACGGGAGTCGGTCGAGTGCTGGCGGTTGTCGCCCATCACGAAATACATTCCCTCGGGGACGGTAATCGGATATCTGTAGGGCGACTCGCGGTCGGTGATGAGGTCTTCGAGACCGTCAATCACAAACTCCTCGCCGTCGACATATACCCGGCGCTCGCCGATGTCGACATAGACGCTCTGCCCCTCTTTTGCGACAATACGCTTTACGATTATTTCGTTAAGTCCCGGACAGTTGCAGGCGACGATGTCCCCCTGTTCCGGGGTATATCCCAATGACCAGAGGATAAGCTCGTCGCCGTCGGCAAGAGTCGGGAACATCGAGCTGCCCGATACCCTTGCGGGTCTGGCGACAAAGGTGCAGACCAAAAGCGCGACGATGCAGGTTTTAAGCGCCGGGCGCACCCACTCCATTATCCTGTCAAAAAGGCTGTCCACGGTTATGCGTCCTTCTTTCCGTAGAGGGTTCCGAACTTCTGAAGCGGAAGGATTCTCAGAACCGCCTTGCCGAGAATGTCCTCGCGGTCGACAAATCCGACATAGCTGCTGCGGGAATCGGTCGACTGCTGGCGGTTATCGCCCATCACGAAATACTTCCCCTCGGGGACGGTCATCGGGTAGACAAAATTTGACTCCCGGTCGGTGGTGATGTTCTGTATGCCGTCGACCTTAAAGATTTCGCCGTCGACATATACGTCGCCGTTGGCAAAGTCGATGTCAACAGTCTGTCCACCGACGGCGATGACGCGCTTGACGATGACCTTTCCGAGACCGTTGCAGTTGCAGGCGACGATATCGCCCTGTGCCGGCTTATAGCCGAGGGACCAGAGGACAAGAAAGTCGTTCTGTACAAGCGTCGGCTGCATCGACCTTCCCTCGACCCTTGCGGTGCGGGCGACAAAGGTGAACACAAGGATTACAAGGACAAAGGTCTTGCAGATTGTCGAGAGCCAGTCGAGAAGGTCGTCGGTAAAAGAGGTTTTTTTCGGCTTTTTACCGGCCGCCGGTGTCTTTGACGGAAATATCATAAAATACCACTTACCTTTGCAAAAATTACATACATGTTGATTATAGCAAATCTCGGCAAAGATTGCAAGCGTTATATACAAAAAATACAGGAACCCGTCGGATTCCTGCATTTCTTCTTTTCGGTTAGCGAAGAGCGTCCTTGGTCTTTGCTGCCTTGCCGACGCGGTCGCGGAGATAATAGAGCTTTGCTCTGCGGACCTTGGCGCGCCTTACGACTTCGACCTTTTCGACGACGGGAGAGTGAATCGGGAAGACCCTTTCACAGCCGCAGCCGTGCGCCACTCTTCTTACGGTGAAGGTTTCGCTCACGCCGCCGTGCTTGCGGGCGATAACTGTACCCTCAAAAGCCTGAATTCTCGACTTGTCGCCCTCCTGAATCCTTACGGACACCCTTACGGTGTCGCCGATGTTGAATTCGGGGACATTTTCTTTAAGACTGGTCTCTGAGATAAGCTTCAATGCGTCCATTCTTAAATCCTCCTTTTTAATTCCAGATGTTCATACGCTCCAGCCGGCCGCATCGGGGCCGCTTTATAACAGAGCCAGAGGACTATCCGCTTTAGTATTGCAACTAAACCCAACCGGGCGGGAAGAAGACCCGTCGGCTGACTCAAATGCCTAAATATTATATCACAACGGCAGTGCGGAATCAATAGTGCAATATGCAAAATTTTCGGTAAAAATACTGCCCGTTTTCGTCAAAAGTGCTAATTATCGAGAAAATAGGACAGGACGATGAAGCCAAGCGTCATCAGCGACGACGGACTCAGCGACGCGGGATATCTTATTGCCGAAAGAATCACCACGGCCGCGAGAGCGGCGGTACAGAGCGCAGAGACCACACCGAGCGGTCTGCGGCAGACGAGTGCCAAGAGCTTCCCGCCGTCGAAATATCCGAGCGGCAGGAGATTGAATACCGCGAGGAAAAGGTTGATTGCGCCGGCGGTTCCGCCGAGGACAGCCGCAAGGACAAGGTTTACCGCCGGTCCGGCGAAATATACCGCAGCCTGTGACGGTTTGCCGAGGGTCGAGATGTCCTCCGCCGAGATTGATATTCCCCCGCCGTACAGCCTTATTTCGGCGACTCTTGCGCCCAAAACGCGCATGGCCAAAAGGTGCCCGAGCTCATGGGCGATGCAGAAAAGAAGCGAGAGCGCGCCGAGAGAGTTGTCGCGGACAGAGGTCAGCGCGGCGGCGAAGAAGAATCCGAACGTCAGGCAGACGCGGACTTTTGCGCAGGAAAATGTTATCATAAGGGATTATATGCGCGCACGGCCGCGGGACATGACGAAAGCGCCCCGAAAAGGAGCGCTTTTTCGGCAGAGCGGTTCAGTTCGGCGAGTCTTTCGATACTCCGAACAAAAGCCTAAGGATTCCGGCGACAAGCTTTCCGGGTTTCTTTACTATGACCTTCATATGTATCTCCTCCAATATAGTCTGAACGGCGACGCTCAATACCATAATATTCAGAGGCGGAAAAAATGTTATAGCTTATGCTCCCAAGGCTTAAGCCTCGACGCCTCTTCATACATCGCGAGATAGCTTCTGTGCCGGGATTCGATAATCTTTCCGGCGCCGAGAGCCTCAAGCACCGCGCACCCCTGCTCCTTGGTGTGTGAACAGTCGGGATAGCGGCAGGCGCCGATGTATTCCGAAAACTCGGGGAAGCAGGACGGAAGGTCGTCTTTATAGATGATGTCGTAGCGGTCGGTCGAAAACGCGGCAAATCCCGGGGTGTCGGCGAGATATCCGCCGTTCGGGAGAGGATATACCTCTGTGCGGCGGGTGGTGTGACGCCCGCGTCCGAGCTTTCGGCTTATTTCGCCGGTCTTCGCGTTAAGTCCCGGAAGAAGGCAGTTCATCAGCGACGATTTCCCGACGCCCGAATTTCCGGCAAGGGCGCTGAATTTTCCCTCGAGCTCTTTCAGAAGCCCGTCGATGCCGGCGCCGGTCTTATTGTCGACCGAAAACACCGGGAATATCCCGCGGTAGAGGCTGACGTATTTCTCGGGGTCGGCGATGTCTGACTTTGTAAAGACAATCACCGGCTGAATCCCCTTATAGACCGAGACGGCTGTAAACTTGTCGAGATTCAGAAGGTTCGGGGCGGGTTCGACGGTTGAACAGACAAAGACGAGGCAGTCGAGGTTAGAAAGCGGCGGGCGGACGATTTCGTTTTTCCGCGGAAGCACCGAGGTGATGACCGGTTCGTCCGAGATTTCGACCGTGACCCTGTCGCCGCAGACGGGACTCAGCGAGCCTTGTCTCAGGGTACCCCTTGCGCGGCAGGTGTATTCTTCACCATCGGCGGCAACCCGAAAGCTGTCGCCGAAGGAGCTTATTATCATTCCGACCATATATTACCACATGACGAAGGTGTCGATTGTCCGGAACTTCGAGCTCTGGTAGTCGTCAACGCTGTAGGTTCCCTCGTCGAAGTTTACGGTATATGTCGCGAAGGAGAGCTTAAGGCTTCCGTAGCGGACATAGGCGTCGAGGGTGACGGTTCCGGAGCCGGTCAGGGTGGCGGGATAGCTGCTCCCCGCCCACGAGGACGCGCTCACACTGAACGAGTCGGTGCCGAATTTTTCGTCGGTGCCGGAGTAGTTGAAGGTCAGCACATAGTTGTTGACCGCGTCGGCAGGAATGTCGACAAGAATCGTCATCGTCCTCTCGCCGCCGACCTCGGGCGCGGGAGGCTCGGGTTCAAAGGTGTTGTCCGGGATATTCGGGTCGGTGTACCAAGGATAATCCTCGGTATATTCCTCCTCGGGAGTCTCGACCTCGCCCGAGCCGTCCGAGACGTAAATCGTTATCATCGTGTCCCTTGCGACGCTCGACCCGCCGTCGATGTTCTGTGAAATAACGGTGTCGCGGACCTCGGCGCTCGCCTCGTACTGCACCTTTACAAGAAGATGCGCGTCGGAGATGGCGTTTTTGGCGGTGACAAGGTCGTTGCCGACTACATAAGGCACCGTCGTGTCCTCGGTCATCGGGCCAAGGCTTACGAAGATTCTCACTTCGGTGCCCTCTTCGACGTCGGAATTTGCGCCCGGGTCGGTCTGTACCACCAGTCCCGAGGCGATTTCCTCGCTCTCCTGCTCGACAAGGACATATCTCAGACCGTAGTCCTCGAGGGCCTTTATCGCCGAGGAGACGTAGTAGTTCTTTACGTCGGGTATCTTAACGATACGGGTGCCCTTACTGACCGTGACCTTTATTGCGTCGCCGATTTTGACGAAGCGGCCCTCAGCCTTTTCCTGATTGATGATTGTTCCGGATTCGTACTGGTTGTTGTACTCTTCGGAGGCGACAAGCTGAATGTCGGGGTATTTGGCGCGGGCGTCATAGAAGTTCATGCCGATGAGGTTCGGCATTTCATAGTCGTTGATTGACGACGCCGTCGTCTTGAATGCCCCGAGAATGACGTTTGCGACAAAGAGCGTCGCGACGATGATTACGGTGCAGGTCACGCCGGCGAGAATCGGCAGGGCATAGTTGTGCTTCACGATGATTTCGTCGTCATCGTCGTCATCGTCTTCATAATATTCAGCCTCCGGCTCGGGTTCGGGGATTATGTCCTTCTTCTTCGGCTTCTTTTCCTTCTTCGGCTTGATTGCCGACAGCTTCGACGCAAGCTTTTCTTTAGCAGCCGAGCCGGACTCAGACTCGCTCCTTCTCTCGGAACGGCGGTCGGTATAGCCGAAGGTGATGCTCTGGTCGAGCTTGAATGCCTCGATGTCCCTTATCATGCCGGACGCGGACTGATAGCGCTTCGACGGGTCCTTTTCCATCGCGTGAAGGATTATCTCCTCGAGGCCGGGATAGAGCGAAGGCGCGTATTTCGTCGGCGGGACCGGCGCGTCGTGCATATGCTTAAGCGCAATCTCTATCGGCTTGTCGCCGTTGAACGGCTTTACTCCGGTCAGCATTTCGTACATCATCACGCCGACGGAATAGATGTCGCTCCGCTCGTCGGTTCTTGCGCCCGCGGCCTGCTCCGGGGAGACATAGTGGACCGAACCCATCGTCTTCTCCGAGGCGTTGTTTTCAACCTCGCGGCTGAACCTTGCGATTCCGAAGTCCATGACCTTTATCGAGCCGTCCGAAAGGAGCATCACGTTCTGCGGCTTGATGTCGCGGTGGACGATTCCACGGTCGTGCGCCAGCTGGAGCGCGCGGAGTATCTGAATGGTAAAGTGAACGCAGTCGCGCCACTTCAGCACCTTCTGCTGCTCGATGTACTCTTTTAAAGTGATTCCGTCGATATATTCCATAACGATATACTGCATGCTGTTCTCATAGCCGACATCGTATATCTTAACGATATTCGGGTGCGAAAGAACGGCAATCGCCTTGCTCTCGTTGCGGAAGCGGCGGACGAATTCCTCGTTTTCGGAATATTCGCTCTTCAGAATCTTGACGGCGACGGTGCGGTTTTCCATTATGTCCCGCCCCTTATAGACATTGGCCATTCCGCCCATGCCTATCATCTCGGTAATTTCGTATCTTCCGTCAAGCTTAAGTCCAATATATCTGTCCATCGGTATATCTCCTTCCGAAGCTTATATAACTATCATCGCGACGGTGATGTTGTCCTTGCCGCCGTGACTGTTGGCGTAATCAATCAGCTCTGCCGCCGCTTCTTCGGGCGGCGACTTATATGCGGTCGAATAGATGATTTCGTTCGGGCAATAGTTCGACAGTCCGTCGGTGCATATCAAAAGCACCGAACCGTGCGCCGCCTCGAACTCGAAGTAGTCGACCTCGACCGTCGGCTCGACCCCGACGGCGCGGGTGATGACGTTGCGCATAGCATGCTGCTTCGCCTCTTTTTCGTCAATCATGCCCCGGGCCTTTAAGAATTCGACTACGGTGTGGTCGCTCGTAATCTGGCGGATGCCGTCTTCACTGAGAAGATATGCCCTCGAGTCCCCGACGCTCGCGACACAGCAAAGCTCTCTATGTACGAGAGCCGCAACACAGGTCGTTCCCATTCCGCGGTTTTCGTCCTCTTCGCTGCTCTTGTCGAAGACGATGGTGTTTGCGGCGGTTATCGCCGACACAAGCATCGACTTTATCGCCCTCGGCTCCATTCCGTCGCGATAGCTGAGGCAAAGGCGCTCGTATACCGCGTTTGAGGCAATTTCGCTGGCGATTCCGCCGCCGTTCGTCCCGCCCATTCCGTCGCAGACGATGGCGATTCCGGTGTTGTCGTCGAGCTCGCATATCCTGAAACGGTCTTGGTTTTCGGAGCGGCTTTTTCCGATATCGGTCTTTGCCGATATTATCATAATGACTTCCCTCCAATGTGAAAAATCATGCTTCGGTGTCTTCGTATTCCCGCCTCAGCTGACCGCAGGCGGCGTTTATGTCCGCGCCGAGAGTCCGGCGGACGGTGGCGTTTGCGCCAAGTGAATTCAGCAGGCGGCAGAACCGCTGCGCCGACGCCCTGTCCGAGCGGTACCCGCGCTCTTTGATGCTGTTTACGGGAATGATGTTTATGTGAGACGGCATACCGCCGGTCAGCGCGCAAAGCGCCTCGGCGTCCTTTTGTGAGTCGTTTTCGCCGTCAATGAGTGCGTATTCAAAGGATATCCGGCGCCCGGTCGCGTCAAAATAGTCGCGGCAGGCCTTCATCAACTCGGGTATACGGTATTTTCTGTTAATCGGCATAAGCTCGCTCCGCTTTTCGTCATAAGGACTGTGAAGCGAAATCGACAGCGTCAAGCCGAGGTCGAGCTTCATCAGGTCATAGATTCGGTCGACGAGTCCGCAGGTCGACAGCGAGACATGCCGCAGGCTCATGTTCGTCCCCTCGGGCGATGAGAGGATATTGAGAAATCTGACGACATTGTCGAAGTTGTCGAGCGGCTCGCCGATGCCCATCAGGACGATGCTCGAAACCTTCCGCCCGGTGGCGTATTCGGTCTCGTAGAGCTGTCCGAGAATTTCGTTCGGCTCTAAATTCCGCTTGAAGCCGGCGATTGTCGACGCGCAGAACCGGCAGCCCATGCGGCACCCCGCCTGTGTCGAAACGCAGAGCGAATCGCCGTGCTCATAGCGCATCAGAACCGTCTCGACGTGATTTTTATCCGGCAGCTCGTACAGCAGCTTGACGGTGCCGTCGCGCTCGGACTCGAATTTTTTTATCGGTGTGATATGTTCAAATGCAAACCTCTCGGAAAGCTTTTCGCGGAGCTGTGCCGAGATGTTCGTCATCTCGGAAAAGGAGCGGACGCGCTTTTTGTGGAGCCAGTCGTATATCTGTGCCGCACGAAACGGCTTCTCGCCGAGATCTGTCAGAGCTTCGCGAAGCTCGGGGAGGGTCAGTGATAAAATGTCGGTAATTTTCGTCACCGCTTTCTTGTGAGTTTTGCGATGAAAAATCCGTCGCTGCCGAACATTTCCGGCGTGATGGTCACGTTCCAGCCGGTAAAGCCGGAAAGCTTTACAGGCTCAAAACCGGGGTGTTCCGAAAGGAATTTTTCGACGACTTCGGCGTTTTCCTCGCGCCGAAGCGTACATGTCGAGTATATAAGCGTTCCGCCGGCTTTAAGCTTTTCGGAGGACGCGGATAGGATTTCGTACTGGACCTCGGGGAGCGCGGCATATGCGCTCTCGGGGCGGTATTTTATCTCGGGTTTGCGGCGGATTACGCCGAGTCCCGAACAAGGAACGTCGCAGAGAATACGGTCGGCGGGCGGGATATCGGGGTTGACCGCCTTTGCGTTATTGACGGCCGCTGAAATCGACGTCAGTCCGAGGCGCTTTGCGCCGCTCTCTATGAGCCTTACGCGGTTGGGGTGAAGGTCGAAAGCGAGGAGCCGTCCGCGGTCGTTCATCATCTCGGCGACGGTGAACGCCTTTCCGCCCGGCGCGGAGCAAAAGTCGATGACCGTCTCGCCCTCCTCGGCGCCGAGCTCGCGGCAGCATAGCTGACAGGACAAATCCTGTATATGAAGCATACCTTTTTTATACGCCGTCAACTCTTCAATCGGTCCGCACGGGGACAAATCCGCGCACGAGTCTGTAAAGTTAGACAGCTTTACAGCGACGTTCTGCGCCGAAAGCTCGTCCAAGATTTCATCGAGCTTAAACCTTGCGGTGTTGAGCCGCGCGGTCAGCGGAGCGCGCATCAGCGTTGTTTTAAGAATTTCGGCGGTCCGTTCTTCGCCGAAGTCGCGGATAAACGATTTTACAATCCACTCGGGGCAGGAATATTCAACCGACAAGTCTTTAAGCTTTACACCGCTTTTCGGTATCTCTTTTCCGCTTCTGATGAACCCGCGAAGAAGCGCGTTCACATATCCCGCCGCGGCGCCGTTTTTTATGCCTCCGGCGAGCTTTACGCTCTCGTTCACGGCGGCGCTGTCGGGGACGCTGTCCATATATAGCAGCTGATATATCCCGAGGCGCAAAATCTGCCGAATACTTAACGAAAGCTTTTCGGACGGGCGGGAGGAATATTTTTCGATGACCGCGTCGAGCGTCAGCCGCCTTTCGAGTACGCCGTAATAGAGTGCGGACACAAACCGGCGGTCGACGTCGGACAGTCCGGAGCGCTTTAATTCGCTGTCGAGCGCGATGTTCGAGTATTCCCCCGAGCGCTCGGTCGAGTCAAGAAGCCGGAGCGCGGTCTGTCTTGCCGACTGCATCAGCGTTTCCTGCGGCTGTTTGCGAGCAGAAGATATCTGAACAGTGTCGCGACAGTCGACACAAGCGCGGCGACATAGGTCAGCGCGGCGGCCGAGAGGACCTTTTTTGCATACGGAATCTCGTCGTCCTCGAGGATATGGTCCTCATAGAGCGTCTGAAGCGCGCGGGACGAGGCGTTGAACTCGACCGGAAGCGTTACGACCTGGAAAATCGCCATCAGCGAATAGAGGATAATCCCGAGGAGCGCGAGCTTATAGCTGCCGAAAATCAGTCCGACCATCAGAACGATTACGCCGGCGCTCGAGCCGAAGTTTGTTATCGGGACGAGAAGCATTCTCAGCTTTATCGGGGCGTAGCCGACGGCGTGCTGAACGGCGTGCCCACATTCGTGAGCCGCGACGCCGATTGCGGCGACCGAGTCGGAGGCATAGGTGCTGTCAGAGAGCGAGAGGACGCCGGTCGAAGGGTTGTAGTTGTCGGTGAGATTGCCCGAAATGTGGATAACCTTGATGTCGAAAAGTCCGTTTGCGTCGAGGATTCGCCTTGCGACCTCGGCGCCGGTCAGTCCGCGCGAAGAGCGGACCTTTGAATACTTTGCGTATGTCGTGTTGACCTTGAACTGTGCATACAGCGCGAAAATCAGCGCCGGAATCAGCACGATAAAGGTGTAGTCAAAATAGGGATAGTATGGCATTGTTTTTCCTTTCAGATGTCCGGGGTGAATACCGAACCTTTTTTGAGCGGATGTCCCCTTAAATAGTCGTCCGCAGACATTCTCTTTGACCCCTCAGCCTGTATCTCGATGAGCCGGACGGCCCCGGTTTTACAGGCGACGGTCGGGATTTTCGGGTCGATGACCTCGCCGGGAAGATGTCCCGAAGGACACGAAACTGCCTCGGCGCGAAGGAGCTTGAGCCGCTTTCCTTCGATTGCGGCAGTTGCGCCCGGGCGGTCGGAAAGACCGTTTATGTGTGCACAGACGCGCTCCGCGGTGCCGTTGAAGTCGGTGGGACAGAGGTCTTTTGTGAGCATCGGGGCGTATGTCGCGAGCGCTTCGTCCTGCGGAATCGGGATGATTTCGCCCTTTTCGAGCAGTGCAAGCGTTTTTACCAAAAGCTCGGCTCCGATTGGCGCAAGGCGGTCGAAGAGCTCGGAGGAGGTCTCGGTGCTTCCGACGCGGACCGACTCTTTTAATAGCATGTCTCCGGTGTCCATCCCCTCGCCCATCAGCATCGTGGTGACGCCGCCGAATTCCTCGCCGGACAAAACCGTCCACTGTATCGGCGCGGCGCCGCGAAGCTTCGGGAGAAGCGAGCCGTGGACGTTCACACAGCCGTACTTCGGCACCGAAAGCACCTCGGGCGGAAGTATCTTTCCGTATGCGACGACGGCGATGCAGTCGGGGCATAGCTCCCGGATTATCGGGGTATAGACGCCGCTCTCTTTTTTGAGTGACTGAGGCTGATAGACCGTTATCCCGTGCTCCTCCGCGATTTCCTTGACCGGCGACGGAACGAGCTTCATTCCCCGCCCGCGCGGCTTGTCCGGCTGGGTGAACACCGCCGAAACGGAATGTCCGGCGTCAATCAGCGCTTTAAGTGATACCGCCGCGAAGTCCGGCGTACCCATAAAAACTATATTCATATAATATCTGTCTTTCGGATAAATTATTCCCCGGCGTTCTCTTCCGGCTCATAGGGTTTTTCGATATAGCTCGGCAGGACGGTTCCGTCGAGGTGGTCGAGCTCGTGACATACCGCGCGGGCAAAGAGGTCGCTGACCTCTTTTTCATAGACGTTTCCGTTGCGGTCCTGTGCGCGGAATTTAACCGTCTTCGGGCGGGTCACATATCCGTACATCTCGGGGAACGAAAGACACCCCTCGGTGCCGTACTGAGTCTCGTCGGAGCGCGAGATTATCTCGGGGTTGACGAGCTCGACAAGGCCGGTATGGTCCTCCGAGACGTCGATTACGACCGCTCGCCTGATGATTCCGACCTGCGGCGCAGCGAGTCCGAGTCCGTCGGCGGCATACATCGTCTCGGCCATGTCGTCGAGAAGCTCGTGGAACCGGGAGTCAAACTTTTCCACCGGTTTGCATTTTTTCAGCAGGACGGGGTCTCCGTCGGTGACAATTCTTCTTAGTGCCATATATTTACATTCCTTTCAGAATCATATATTTTCGGGGTCGATGTCCGGTATGACGCGGACGTTGTTGAAAATGCGTTCCTTTGACGCGGCGATGAGAAGCTCGGAGAGAAAATCCCTGAATTTCCGGCCGTTACGGCACTTTACGGTGAGGGCATAGGTGTACCGCCGATTCGCCCTCCCCTGTCCGCTCTTTACCGGTCCGAGAACCCTCAGCGGTAGCTTTTCGCCGGTGCGTCCGAGGCTTTCGCGCATCATTTCGACAAATCTTTCGGACGCCCTCACCGCTTCGGATTCGAGCGCCGAAGAGAACGAGATGATGCAGATGTCGCAGAACGGCGGGTATATAAGCTCGCGGCGAAGCGCGATTTCCTGTGCGTAAAACTCTTTATAGTCCTGCCGCGAGGCAAGCTCGATTATGTGGTGGTCGGGGACATAGGTCTGTATATAGGCAATCCCGGGTTCGGCGCCGCGCCCTCCCCTCCCGACAACCTGTGTCAGCAGCGAAAAGCTGCGCTCAAAGCTGCGGTAGCTCCCGGCAAAAAGCGAGCTGTCGAGGGATATCACCCCGACAAGGGTGACGTTCGGGAAGTCAAGGCCCTTTGCAATCATCTGTGTGCCTATCATGATGTCATACTTTCCGTCCTCGAAGTCGCGGAATTTTTCTTCATACTGCACCCGCGACGAGGTCGTGTCGGCATCGACGCGGAGGACTCTTGCGCCCGGGAAGACCGAGGACAGCTCTTCTTCGATAAGCTGGGTCCCTGCGCCGGTCAGCCTGACGTTTTTCCCGCCGCACTCGGGGCAGGAGTCGTCAAACCGGGTTGAATAGCCGCAGACATGGCACATAAGGCGTCCGTTCGGCTTGTGATATGTGAGCGGCAGGAGGCAGTTCGGGCACTTTATCGCCGAATGACAGCCGCCGCAAAAGGCGTAGGTGTTGTATCCCCTGCGGTTCAATAGCAGGATTGACTGATGTCCGTTTTTAAGGTTCTCGTTGACCGCGCGGATAAGGTCTTCACAAAAGGGGGTGCCGTTTCCGTTCGCGGCTTCAAGCGACATGTCGGCGACAACGACCTTCGGAAGCGGCGCGTCGTTATAACGGTGTGTCAGCTCAAATAGGCTGTATCTGCCGGTCTTGGCGTAGTAATAGCTTTCGAGCGAGGGCGTCGCCGAGGCCATCAGAAGAACTGCGGAATGGACTCCGCAGCGATAGGTCGCAACGTCGCGCGCGTGATACCTTGGGGAAGACTCGGACTTATAGCTCGGTTCGCCCTCTTCGTCCATGATGATGATTCCGATGTCGCTCAGCGGCGCGAAGACGGCGCTTCTGGTGCCGATGACGATTCTTGCCGAGCCGTTCTTGGCGCGCTTATATTCGTCGAGGCGCTGTCCGAGCGACAGTGCCGAATGGATTACCGCGACAAGGTCGCCGAAAGCCGCCTTAAACCGCCCGACAAGCTGCGGCGTGAGCGATATTTCGGGGACAAGGAGGATTGCAGAGCGCCCGCGGTCGAGCACCGAGCGTATAAGCCTGATGAACACGGCGGTCTTTCCGCTACCGGTGACGCCGTGCAAAAGCGCTCCCGCCGGCTTTTTTCGGTCGATGAGCTCCATCACGCCGGAATACACCTTTTCCTGCTCCTCCGAGAGTATGACCTCTTCGGCGGGGCATCCGCGCCCCTCGATTTCTGGCGTTCTGAAGACCTCGTATTTATATTCGGTGAGTATCCCGAGCTTGGTCATGTTCGAGATAATCGTCCTTGTGACGCCGAGAAAATAGCATATTTCGCGGAACGACGCGGCGGTGTTTTCCTGTAAGAATTCTTCGACGAGGCGCTGCTTCGGGGTGAGCTCGCGGACGATTGCGCCCGAAAGCCAGTCGTCGGAAAGCTTTACCATCGAAACGGTCTCGTCGCCGACGCGGCGCTTTATCTCGTCGACACGCTCCAAAAGTCCTTTTTCTTCAAGGGTTTTGAGCACTGCGGGACCGGCCTCTTCGGCGGCGGCGTCGAACTCCTTGCGGTTTTTCGCGGCAAGAAGGCGCTCATATGCCTCGGATTCGGCATCGCCGAGGGCGTCGTCGGCGGTCGGGCGCTGTGGCGACAGCGAATATGCCTCGGTGACGCTCACGGAATATCCCGACGGGACGACCGTCCTGAATGCCTCGAAATAGGTGCAAAATGTCCGGTCGCGGAGCCAGCGGACAATCTCGGTCTGTTCCTCCGAGACTATCGGCTCGCGGTCGATAAGCGAAAGAACCGGTTTTATCCCCTCTTCGTCCTCGCGCTCATACACCCGCATCACAAGTCCGACGCGCTTTTTATTTCCTCTTCCGAACGGCACAAGAACCCTCATGCCGCTTCTTAGCGCCGGTTTTATGATTCCGGGCACGCGGTAGGTATACTCGATGTCGAAGCCGTAGGCCGTTCCCGAGAGCACGACCTTAGCGCAGGTTATCACTTTCTCCTGAAGGACGGGTCTTCGATAAGGCGGTATTCGCCCCTTGCAAACTGCTCCACAGCGGTCTTGACGGGTTTTTCGTCGATAATCGCCTTTTCGTCAAAGGCCTCGTCGATGATTTCCCTCGCGCGGTGGGCGACTGCGATGACGAGAGAATAGTTGCTCTCGCCGTTCTTCAGAATCTGTGAACTTGACGGTCTCAGCATTTCTTAAGCACTCCTTCTATTGTATCATGATTGAGTTTTGTCATATTTTTTGATGCCGACATTATCGCCCTGACGTCGGCGACGGCTTTGTCGAGGTCGCCGTTGATGACGGTGTAGTCGTAGTTATAGGCCTTGCCGATTTCGCGCTCGGCCTGTGCGACTCTGAGGCTGATTGTCTCCTCCGAGTCGGTTCCGCGCTTGGTGAGGCGCCTTTTAAGCGTTTCGAGCGACGGCGGGAGAATGAAGATTGAGACGGCCTCGGGACAGGCTTCCATCACCTTCGACGCCCCGACGGTCTCGATGTCGAGGATTACGTCATGCCCCTCGGCGAGACGGTCGAAAACAGGCTTTTTCGGTGTGCCGTAAAAGTTGCCGCAAAACTCGGCGTGCTCAAGCATACCGCCGCTCTCGACAAGTCCGGAAAATTCTTCCTTCGACATGAAATAATAGCTGACGCCGTCGGTTTCGCCCTCGCGCGGCTTCCTTGTGGTCGCGGAGACCGAGAAACAAAGGTTTTCGTCGGACGCGAGAAGCTCGGAGACGATTGTGCTCTTTCCGGTGCCCGACGGCGCGGAGATGATATAAAGCGTACCCTTATTCATCGCTGTCCTCCCCTTTCAGTCCGAGAATATAGTCCGGCTCCCTTGCCGATAAAATGACGTGGTCGCTGTCGGTGACGATAACGGTCTTTGTCTTTTTTCCGTATGTAGCGTCGATGAGCGAGCCCTTGTCGCGCGCGTCCTGAATAAGACGCTTTATAGGCGAGCTCGACGGCTCGACGACGGCGATAATCCTGTCCTTTAAAACATAACAGGAATATCCGATGTTGATAACGTCCATAATTCCTCCGCTATTCGATATTCTGAATCTGTTCCCTGATTTTTTCGACGGCGTTTTTCATGTTCAGGACGGTCTTGGTGATTTCAAGGTCGTTGCACTTCGAGCCGATGGTGTTCACCTCGCGGTTGAACTCCTGAATAAGAAAATCGAGGCGCTTGCCGATAGGTTCGTTGAGCGACAGAATCTCGCGGCACTGCGAAATATGGCTCTTCAGGCGGACGGTCTCTTCGTCGACGGCGGTTTTGTCGGCAAAAATCGCCGCTTCGGTCAGTATCCTCTGTTCGTCGACGGCGCGGTCCGCCAGAAGCTCGCTGAGCTTCGCGAAAAGTCGCTCGCGGTATTTTTCGGTGACCTCGGGGGAACGCTCGGTCACGGCGGCGACGCCCCGCTCGATTTCGTCGACCTTTGTCAGAATGTCGCTCTTAAGCTTTTCGCCCTCGGCGGTCCGCATCGCGACAAACGCCGAAAGAGCTTCCTCGGCCGTCTCCCTGACCTCTTCCCAGACCGCCTCTTCGTCCTCCTCGCGCTTGGTGACCGTGAACGCGTCGGGAATCCGGAGAAGATGGGACAGCGCAAGGTCGTCGGGGACGCCGATTTCTCCGCCGACGCTCCGCAGTGCGGCGACATAGCTCTTTATGATATCGGCGTTGGCCTCGACGGTTTCGTCGGGTTCGTCTATCGCCGCGACCGAGACATATGCCTCGACCTTGCCGCGGTTGATTTCGGCGGAAAACAGCTTTTTGAGGCGTTCTTCCAAAAACGCGTACTGCCTCGGGGTTCTTGCGGTGAATTCAAAGAATCTGTGATTAACGGCTTTAAGCTCGACGGTTATCTCGCGGTCGTCGAAGACCTTTACCGCCCTGCCGTATCCGGTCATGCTTCTCGGCATATAAATGTTCCTTTCCGTGCATAGTTATCCATAATCAATATACAGTATAGCACAAACGGATAAATAAAGCAAGTTTTTCGGAAAAATTTAAGGAAAGCGGGCGTCGGGGCAATTCGCGCGCAAGTGCAAATATGATTGTATCTCCTTTACAACCCCGCAAAAATGTGCTATAATCAGGTATCAATGCGAAAGGAAAGCGCGAAATGAGCAACGAAATAAAAGAGCGTTTTATCGCGGTATACCGCGAAAAAATAAAGAGAGAGGGGTCGGACCGGCTGCTTGAATACCTTCTGAACCGCTCCGACTTCTTTACCGCGCCGGCGTCGACGAGGTTTCACTGTTCATATGAGGGCGGTCTCTGCGAGCACAGTCTGAATGTCTATGACTGCCTTTGTTCATATCTCGACACCGACCGCGCAAGGCAGACCTTCGGCCTTGATTTCTCCGAGGAGTCGGTCGCTATTGTCTCGCTTCTGCACGACGTCTGCAAGATTGATACATATAAGACCTCGATGAGAAACGTCAAGGACGACAAGACCGGCGTCTGGTCAAAGGTCCCCTATTATGAGTACAACGACACCCTCCCCTATGGGCACGGCGAAAAGTCGGTGTATATCGTCTCGGGGTTCATGAGGCTCACGCGGGACGAGGCGATGGCGATTCGGTGGCATATGGGATTTTCGGGTCCCGAGGACCAAAAGCTGATTGGCAACGCGCTGAGAATGTATCCCCTTGCGCTGGCGCTGATGATTGCCGACTGCGAGGCGTCGAGCTATGTTGAGGAAAGGAAGGACAGGAAATGACCCTTCTGATAATCCGGCACGGCGAATCCGAGGCGGATATCCTCAACGTCCACGAGGGGCGGATTGAGGGCGGAAAGAGGAGGATTGTGTTTTCAAGCATGACTGTATTATAAGGTATGAGCGGGTGAAAAAATGGAGATATCGGCGCTGTCGAAGACGTTTTCGGTAAAGCGACTTTGTGACCGTGACGCGGACACCGTTCTTGAGCTTTGCCGCGGCAATCCGCAGTATTACCGCTTCTGTCCGCCGGCGGTCACAAGGGAAAGTGTTTTGGCAGACATGTCGGCGCTTCCGCCGAGAACCGGCCCGAAGGACAAGTTTTATCTCGGATTTTTCGACAAAGATAAGCTCGCCGCGGTCATGGATTTGATACTCAACTACCCGAACGATAAGACCGCCTTCATCGGGTTCTTTATGATGAGGCGGGAGGAACAGGGAAAGGGTCTCGGCAGTAAAATTGTGTCGGAGTGCTTTGATGAGCTCGGGCGCGCCGGATATGAATATGTCCGCCTCGGGTTTGCAAAGGGAAATCCGCAGAGCGAGGCTTTTTGGCGCAAGAACGGATTTCTGCCGACCGGTGTTGAATACGACGGCGGAGGGTATACGGTAGTTGTGACGGAGAGGAAGATTTCGGGAAAATAAAAGACCGCCTTTTGTATACGGGCGGTCGTTTTTTATGCTGTATAGTTCCTGACGCTGTTTTCACCGAAGGACAAAAACCAAGTCGTCGCCGTCGAGCTCGTCGGTTTTAATGAATCCGACGGATTGATACAGCTTCTGTGCCTTGATATTGAGGGCCTCCGTCGAGAGCTTAATCGGCATTTTCGGGTCGGCGGCTCTCAGAATTTTTACTGCAAGCCTTGCGGCGGCTTTTCCGTAACCCCTGCCCTGAAATTTTCGGTCGATAAAATAGCTCCAGTTATATCCCGGGGCGGCGGCGCTCCATTTTCTGAACACGATAAACCCGATTCGCTCGCCGTCGGACTTGCAGATTACGCACGGGACATTGTCGCCCGGATTGAGGTATGCCCTGCCGATTGAAAAGCCGGCGGGATTGACAAAATCCTCCTGCTCCGGGGTGATTTCGCACTCCGCGACGGCATACCAAAGGTCGTCGTCGTTTTCGATTTTTCTGATGCTGACGGTTTCGGCTCGCCAAGCGTCCTTCGGAAGACTGTTCAG
>CANQOC010000010.1 GCA_947625375.1 uncultured Clostridia bacterium
ACTCGCTATTTCCGCAAATGAGCCGTCAGCTATGATATATTAGGTGTGATTCTCACCCTTTATATCATACATCTTCAAAAGGCTCACAGGGGTCTTGGGGACAGAGTCCCCAAGCCGCGACCGCAGTCGCGGGACCCCTTACGAAGTGCGCTCCGCAAGGGGTGAATTAAAAAAACAGTCCGGTGGATTGTTTTTCAATATCCCGTAAAACCGCGTAAATAGGGCATAAACCCGCATCAATAGGACATTTGCACTTTTAGTAACTTCTTATAAGTTCTTAAAAGTTCTTATAAATTCTCGGTCAAATGTGGTAAAAGATGTGGTAAATCAAGAAATCTTAATCAATCCTTCAAGCCTCGCAAAACTCGCTTTCTTCCTATCGAGGTTTGACTCATTATAAATGTCCATCGTCGTGCTTATGTCGGCGTGACCCATTATCTCTTGTATGATTTTAATATCCCGCTCATTCTCACAAAGACGTGTGCAGAATGTGTGTCGCAGATTATGACACGAAAAATGAGGTAATAGCACCGCTTCTCGGTGTTCACGCTCGGCACGGTCTGTTTCTTCCGTGTTATATGTTTTAATGATTTTATCAAGGGCGCGATTTACGGCAAACGGATTTTGCAGATTTCCGGATTCGTTTTGCCAAATGAAGTTGGAATATCCGTCAATCGTATCTTTGCATCCTCCGTTTTCGACCTGCGACTTCCTCTGTTGAATCAGCGCATTGCGGACGTTCTCAAACATCGGTATATCGCGCACTCCGCTTTGTGTTTTAGTCGAGGTGACGTGGAATTCATAGTGTCCGGTATCGGTGTAGCGATAGGTCAGATTGTGATTTATGCTAATTGTGCCATTCTGCCAATCAATGTCCTGCCAGCGCAAACCCAGCATTTCACCTATACGGCATCCAGTACCAATCAAGCAAGTAAGCAACGGCAACCATTCTTTAAAGGTTGAGTGATTCGCAACATAAGAAAAGAATATGCTTTGCTGCTGTTCCGTCAAAGCGTGTCGCTTTTCCGTCGTCCAATCTCGACCCTTTTTCAAATCCGTCATTATTCCATCGAGCGGATTAAGCCTGATATATCCGTCGCGGATAGCCAGTTCAAAAACGGGATGTATAAGCTTATAGATATTCTTGATTGTATTAGGCTTGAATCCTCTATCGACTATCAAGGTATTAAAGAAATTCCGCATCGCACTATATTTAATGCCGGATATGTTCTGATAGCCTATCTCATCTCTGACAAACTTGTTGTACAGATACTTATAGTTGTCTGACGTGGATTTCTTCAATTCCGTCCGCTGGGATATGTACTTATCCCATAAATTATTTAAGCGAACGTCGCGCTGAAAGATTATCCCGTCTTCAAGGTCACGCCTAATAGCCTGCTCCATTTTGCGGAGGGATTCGCATTCCCTTTTCCCGCTCGGGGTATGGTCGGTGTCAACCAATCTCCAACTATAAACGCTTTGCCTTTTGCCGGTCTGGTCGTTATAGCGGAATTCATATCGTCCATCCGCTTTTTGGTATTCATTGTCGCGTAATAAGCGTCCTTTTGTGTCCTTTCTTTTCTCCATAAATTACAGCCTCCTATTTTCTGTAATTTGTATATTGAGGAAAAGAGCAATACTAGGTCTAGTATTATAGCACTGCTTCATGTTTATTTCAAGTCCTTTTCTAAAATTTTTATATGTTAAATGCAATTCGCGTTATCTATGAATCGCTCAAATTGTTTTCTCTTTATTTGTGCGCGACTGGAATTCCATAATACCCAGTCGGCGTTTTTATTGTCATTCGCCAAACTTCTTAGCTTGTTTTCGCCGATTCTGAAATACTCGGCGGCTTCTTCTATGCTTAACGTGTACTTTTCCCACACAGGAATCTCAATCTTAATAAGCTCATCCTTCTTTCAAAAAAGAATAAGCCGTCAGAACGACGGCTTAAAATTGGTGTCGCTCAAAAGCGGCTTAATATTGTCGGGGTCGGATATGTCCATACCCTTATACTTAGCAATAAATCTTAACAAATCGTCGCGAGCGACCTTTAAGCTGCCTATCCTGATTGCCGGCAAAATTCCCGAATAAACTAACGGATAAATCTGATACGGCTGTTTGCCTATCAAATCTCCGACTTCTTTAATAGAGTAAAGTAATTTTTCAGTGTTCATAATCAAAATCCTTTCCAAATGCCTAAATAAAATCACTATTTTATTATTTGTTAAACAGGTAAATATTTCCAATGAATTGGAATCCATAATATGAAGCGGAATTATACACTTCGATACTTTCCAAATCAAATTTGCCGATGCCGAATTTATTTAACTCGGTATCATTTTCTAATGTATCTTCTACAATCTGAGATAACACGTCCGCACGATTGCCGATATAGTCGCCCTCAACCTTCGGTATATCTTTATCAAGTAAATCGCAATGACAAATCGCATACAGCACTAAACGCGCTTCTTTTAGCTGCGCTCCGATTTCCGGCGAAACCACTTCGTAAAATATATATGTGCTCTTATCCTTAATCGTATCGTCCACAAATAGATGAGATTTGACGTGCTTGTTAAACTCTTGAATCTTTTGAATATCTGATATATTCTCATCTGCGACGATAAACTTTTTCAAGTCCTCATTCTGCAACAAAGCTTCCTTCAGCTTGATTTTTAATAGTGCTGTATCTTTTGTATGACTCATCTTTCGCCCTCGCTTTCATAATAGTTTTTATACCAAAGCTCCGGTTTAAATGTATTCTTTTCATCGCCCCACACTGAAACCCGTGTCTTATCTATTCCGAAAAGCGTATTGACACTCAGACGATTAAACGAATCCATCAGTTGGAAAACGGTTATATCCCAGATATTAACCAAATTAAGTGACGGATGATAAGCTGCGACGCTGCTAATGAGATTACCCAGCGAATAGCTGTTGTCGCCCTTGCGCCGGTTGTTTTCCGCTTCGGCTTTCTGCATACGCTCGAACATTTTACGCGCTTTATTATTTTTGAATCTGAGATTTTCGGGATTTTTATCAGGCTCATATACGCAGCATATCTGTTGCATAATTTCAATAGCATCATAAAATTGCTTTTCGCCAATAAAGGTTAAAATATTTTCCTCCGTTAGTCGTTCCGCATCTTTCGGAAATACGCTGAATACAAAGCCATCGTCCGCTGTTTTAATCGCTCGGATTTGTTCGACAAAAAAGAAATTGAGGATTTCCTCGTACATTTTCTGCAAAGACAAATCCTGCGAAATCATATCAAATAGTTTAATGCTTTTGCGTTCCTCGTCAGTCAGATTCTCCCAGGCTTCTTTTCCGGCTTCGCCTTTAAACGACGTGTAATAATGCTCAGGCGTTAATTTCAAGAAAACGAGATAAAGCGAATACACATCAAATCCAAGCTCGGAAAGCTCTCTTAACGTCGGCTTCTTTATATGCCCGACCTCCGTCGATAACGGTTTAGCATTGAGCAATAAAACGTAATCAAGCTTTGACATTGCCTTTTCCTTTCTTTGCAGTCGTTTTAAATTTTGCAGATGTCGCTTTCGGCTTTGCCTTTTCGACGGGCTTTTCCTCTATTGGCATTTTCTCAATCGGCTTTTCTACTTCCGGGGTTTCTTCAATCGGTGTTTCCTCTTTTGGCGGATTCACGGGCGGTTTCGTAAATGTGCCGTTCATTTTTGCTGCATATGCTTTGTTAATCCCGTCAACTATCTGTTTATGATTATATTCCGTGACATATCGGATGCCATTCTCGACCTCGGAAATCAACATCGCTGAAACGTCGCAATAAGCAGCGACATCGCGTAAAGATAATCCGCGCAATTTGCGGTATCTTTTTAATTCCTCTTTCGTAAGTATGATAATCACTCCTTTGTAAAAATTTAGTAAAAAATGTGAACCTCTCGCTAAATAAATTAACGAAAGGTTCAGCAGCATATGATGCGAAAACATAACTGTATTATATGTGAAATGAAACTCTGATACTGTACAGATAGAAGTTAAAATTATTCCTCGTCGTCGGAAGTATCTTCGACTAAGTCAAGAATATCGCCGTCTTTCGATTCAAGGAGGTCAAAAGAAAGGCTTACAGAAGCGGGGTCACCCTCAGAGCTAAACGAAAGCTCAAAGTTGCGCTGAATAGAAGCCTTATACGCCGTCATAATAAACGGAGTTAAAAGTCCTTCTTCGTTTTTATCCAGCGTCTTCATAGTAATAAAGTAATCTGGCGGTACCTGCTTGTTGTTAAACGAAATACGCTTAACATCAGATTCTTTCGCAACCATATAACCAACGTCGTATTTCTTGTCAGCGGTGATTCCCTCAGCAGTAAAAGTACCTTCGGCAAAAGTACCTTTAATCATAGCGGTTTCATCGCCATACTGACCCTCTGGGAACACGAAAACAGTGCCAGCCTTTACAGTACCTTTCTTGGGCTTAATGGTAAGAGTACCTTCGCCGCCCTGAATAGTTTCCTTAGTCGCGATAACGGCGTTAGACTCGATTTTGCCATCAGACAAAAGCGCAAACAGTTTAAATGGATAAACCTGTGCTTCGATAGTCATCGTACCGGTCAGCGGGTCTTGGAACGCGATTCTACGAGAACCCTTAGCCATAGCGTAAACACTGGAAGCAGAAACACCGGCAGTGGTGACGTTAGCGGTATCGAAGAACAGATAAGGAGCCATAGTCTTGAGTATGCGAATATCAACATCACAAGTTTGTCTATTAGCCTTATTAAGTTCGGGCATTATATTTGCTCTCCTTTCTTAAAGATTTAAAAGTCAAAACCGCCGCAGACTATTGCCCACGGCGGTTATATAGTTTAATAAAATTATTCTCCGGTCTTAACGGAAACGACCGAAACGCCGTTGGTGTGCAAAAGTTTTGCAGCAACGAGGTCGTAGGTCAAAATGTCAGTACCGATTTTGGCAAGATTTCTATGTTCCTCAACGGAAGGCACTTTCTGCCAGACAACGCCAAGCGCGCCCTTCTTGATAAGGAACGCATAAGCATTGCTTTCATCGGCGGTGCCACTGTCAGTCAGGTAAACGGGGATGCCTCTGTAATAGCCGACAAGTCCGGTATCTTCGACAATGCCGTTCCCAGCCATATTATAAGTCTTAACCGCAGAAATAAATTCATCCCATTTAGCAATGCTGGAATAAAGCTTGCTGTTTACGGCAATACCGGCAAAGCTCGAAATCTGTTGCTGGTCGCCAAAAACTTCAAGCGCGGCATCAAATTTAGCAGCAGCAAAAGTACCGAGCGATTCAACCTCGGTCTTGTAGGCGGCGGTATCAACGATGCTCTTAGCTAAAGTTTCGTCAAGAGAAACAGACATAGCATCTGCAAGCTGCTCGACAAGCTGAGTCTTAGCCGAACCCTTCACCTGGATGGAAGCTTTGTCGGCGATAAATACAGCAGCATAATGCTGCTTAACTTCGGCGGTGTTATCGGTCATCGCAATGTCTTCAAAGGTAGCGGTGCCGCCATCTTCAAGCACTTTTGCGCCGGAAATCCGGTTAAAAACAGGGAAATGAACGGTATTTCCACAAGTAGTAATATCAACATCGTCGGAATAATCCTTAGCCAACTTACTTATAATCAGTCGCTTGCCCAACTCGGCGTTTACTGCATCGGCAAACACTTCAGGAATAATTAAAGCCATTAAATATATCTCCTTTCATAAGATTTTTTGTTAATCAAGTTATCGTCCAACCAACGAACGATAAATTTCGGGATTTTCCGCAAATAGACGTTCTTTTTCGTCTAGGCTCATCTTTGCGAAAGCCTCCGCCGTAACGGTTTCACCGCTTTTGTGGTCGGTCGGCTTATATCCCGTTTGTCTGACCCTTTCAGTTACCGTGTCATTAACGATTTTTGTTAATGTCGCGGAAAGCTTATCAAGGTCGGCATCCTCTCTAATGTAATCGGAAAGTTCGTCGGAAACGCCCTTTGCTTTTAAATTTTCGAGGAAGTTTAATTTTCTTTCACGCGCTTCAAGACTAGCGAGACGATTCTCAAAGTCGATTTCGGCTTCCGACTTTTGCGCCGGTGTCAGCTTCTTGACTTCATCCTCCAATTCCTTAACGCGGTTAGCATATTTTGTGCGTACTCGGTCGGTTTCGGATTGGATTCTCGCGTTGACTTCCGCTTCCGTGAAAGTTTTCTCAGTCTGACCTCCTGCACCCTCAACGGTTACAGTCGCGCCCTCCTGCGTGGTAGTATTCTGATTATTTTCCATAATGCAAAATCCTTTCTGTTAGCGTTTGCACTTTGTCGCCCTTGCAAAGTTCGACATAAGGCACCCGCCATGTATAAGTTTAGTTAATAATTTTTTCGACGCTGGGAATACACCCAGCAAAAGATGAAGATATTTGAGCATTAAGCTCGGACATACACGCAATATAAAAAGTGTTGATAAAATCTTTTTCTTTTTTGGTGTATGAATATAAAAACCCGCCATCGGCGGATAATTATTAAATTAAGTGCGCATTTTGGACGGATGCGCCGAACCGTTTGTTTAATCCAATGAAAAAATGAATAATACTTCGTTGAAGCGTTCAGCTATTCGCCTCAACAGTGGTATAATAATCATCGCTTAGATGAGTAATTATCAATAATATAAATCATAACATCAATGATTTCGGCATTAAATCTCAATCGCCCTTGAAACCAATGACTCAATGAAGGCGCGGATATGCCAAGCACGTCAGCAAAATCCCGCTTCTTAATCTTGTTTTTTCGCAAAAAGCTTGCAACCTCGGATTGTAGCGTTCGCGTTGGCATAAAATCACCTCGATAAGAAATCATATATATGATAACGAGCAATTTGCTCGGTATTTTCTGCCGGCATTGCTGCCGGCGTAAGCATTATTAAGAAAGGAATCACAAACAATGAATGAACCAATTCATTGTTTGAATTAGAAAAAGTCAATATAAAAATGAAACGTAATTGTAAGCAAGTTAATTTTGGAGCCGCGTTTGCAGATAGGAAAGAGGTTTATTATTTTTTGATGTAACTGTCAAGGTGTTTCGGCAAAAACGCGACTCCTAAAGGGGTAAAATATGTGATACTCAAAAATAGCTCGGCGGAGGTGGTGAATCGCCCGCCTGACCACCGCGGAACTAACAAGATAAATACAGATAGAAAAACACTGTATTCATTTCTAAAGTCGGACAACAAAACCCGCAAACCGCCTATTATAGCGCATTTGCGGGATTTTCTATTTGCATATTTTTGCATTTTTGTTTTTCGTTTCTATGAGCTTCCGCACACGTTTTGCATCGCTTTCGGCTGTTGCTTGTCCGCTCAATCGGCGTTCCGCAATCTGAGCATAAAATTATACTTTTATCGTTTTTCCAAAGTCGCAGATACAAGTTTATGTCGTCAAGGCTTTTGACCTCGATAAACGGTGTTTCGTCGCTTAAATCTGCTTTCAAGTTGGCGTTAAAATTGATTTTATATCCGGTGAAGGAAAGCCAATCAGGATGATGTTTCCAACTGTTGTTTGTGCGGACGGTCAATGAGATAAAACCTGCATCCGATAACTCTTGTATCAGACTTAACTTATTCGTACCCGATATATTGCCTAACCCTGCAAGACGGAATATGTCGGATTTTGCCATTGCCTTATATTGATGACAACGGATTGAATCGCCGACCTTGTATAATCCGAGGTGCTTATGTAATATGAGCATAGCCAGCGCAAGCCTTTGTGCCTTTTCGCCGTCTATTGCCGAAATGACTTCCATTTCCGAATTGTAAAGAATAATCGGAGGCTTCGGCTTTTCCGCTTTCGTTTTCTTTTGAGGCAAGCGCGATAAGCGATTATAGCACGAAAGTAATTCATTACTAACTATATCTACCGGCATATATCGGTAGTAATCGGCTGCAACCTCCGAAACGCGGTGAATAATTGTGTTCCGTCTGTACGTCGTATCGTGAATCAAATGATTCATGTAGTTAGCAATCTTCGATTGAGCGTATCTATCATTCGCCAGAATCCCGCAGGATTCAATTTCTTTAATGTAGCTATCTTTGTTCAGTATCATAAATTTACCACCTTAACAATTTTGGAGTCTAAAATATCCCAAACGGATTCCGAATCCGTTATCTGCATCAGCGCGTTAAATGCTGTTATCACGTCGCCACCAAAAAGCGACAATATTTGTGCGCGATAAACCTCCCGTAATCTCGCAAAGCTGTTGAATCTGCAAATTGCAGTATTCTTGCAACTGGATTTTGTGTCACTTAGATTTCTGACTAAGCGTTTTTTGAGCGATAGATATTGATTCAAAATCCGTTCGACCTCGGACAATATATCTGCGCATATATACCTATCGTCGGCAAAATCTTTTAGCATATCCCGACTTTCGCTCAAAGTTTGCCGATGCAAGTCCTTTTCAAAGCTTTCAAAAATTCGGCAAACCTGATTCATTAAACAGTCGTTGTCGATTATCGGTTTCGCTTCAACATATCGGCTGTATAAATCCGATTCATCCTCCGTCGCCGTTTCACTTTCAACCTTTTTGCGGATTTCGTCTAATGTCGAATGATGCTGAATCTTTGCCAGATATTCAAAATCCCTATCCAACTGACGGATTGCTTTAGCAATATAATCATAAACGTATTTAAAGAAATACGGCTTTACGTCGGGCAAAAGCGCGTTATGTAGGCGAATTCCGGCTTCTTCCTCCGGATTCTCAACGACTAAATCTTGATTTCTTGTCTGCTGGATATTTGCTTGAAGCTCTGTCCATTCAAGCGGCATCGTTGGCGCGACTGCTGTTTTCGCTCGGTCAACCTCCATCCCGACGGCTTGACCCAGCACAACGACAGATGAGTACAATTTTTTGTACTCTTTTGAATCCTCGTCGTAATTTTTCATTTTGGCATACAAGCTGCAACTTTTATTGCTTATTGTTCCGACACGGGAATATAACCCCCTCGAATCTGCTGCAATCAAATTATCCGCCGAAATGTCGCCGACAAGGTTTGTCGCACTTGCCTTATAGTATAAAGGTCGCGCATCTTCATAATCCAGACTTCCGCGCAAAATGACTTCACAATTAGTTGAATATGTTAAATCTCCGTCAAAATCTGCGCCGGCTTGCTGAAGGGCGGTCAGGTCGTTAATCGGGTAAATAATTCCGGATTGCAGATACCGGAAGTAATGATTACTCTGCTGAATCAATTTCCGCTTTGCAATCTCGTTTCTATCAATTAATGGCGACCGCAAGAGCACAATTTGTTCCGGCTTGTCCTCTTGTCGAAGCCAGTAATTTGAATATATCGTACCCGCAGGAATCGCACCCTCAACTTGGATGTCCTCCCGTCCGCAATGATGATGCGCAATCCATTGAAGCTGGGCAAGGGGGTCAGAAATCATAAATTGATAATTGCCTCTCGCAAGGATTTTGCCGATTTTCGCACCGTCAAACTTTGTTTTGCATTCGCGGAAAATCAATTCGCGGATATGTCTATCGTTGAGCATTGCCGGATTCGCTTCGATTATCCGCTGAAACAGTTTCGCGCCGTCCGGTTCGTAATCGTCGTCTTCATCCGAAGGCTCAATAAATGAATTGTGCTTAATAATCAGATTATTATAAACCGACTGCAAATCTCCGCTGTTTAAGTCTTTGAGAAAGTCCATCATCGGCTCACACAATTTTGATATATCCTCATCTGCTAATTGCAAGGCTTGAATGTATTGATAATTCAAACTTTTATAGTCGTCGTCAAACTTGTTATTAGTCTTGACAATGCCGAATAATAGGTCGTTTTCGCGCATTTGCTCAACTGCATAATCCCAAGGATTGACGCCCAGCTTTTCACACTTCTTTTGATAGATTTTGTGCATTTTCCATTGACTTTTACTAATGAATAAGTCAATATCTTCGACCCTGCGAACAGTGCCAAAAGAGTCGGTCACTTCCGTAATTTCATTTTCCTCAAACCATTCGGAAAGCGGCATGGTCGCGACCATTCCTTTGACCCACGCACCGCGGATTATCATTTGCGAGGGAATGAATCCCAATTTGAAATGTTCTGCGACGCGCTCCGCAAATTCGACTCTGCAAAGTCCTTGTCCGTCGAATGAATTCAACGCCGGCGAATCCTCTATCTCATCATAGAATGCCTCGGTGATTTCCTTATGTATGCCGCGATTCCTTTTAAAGAATTGAAAATCAGACAACCGCGTAACGAATTTATCTTCAACTTCATATTCACCGTCGGTGTTCCAGCCATCAACTATGAAATCACCGTCAGCCAAACTGATATAGTCAACTTCCTTTTCGCTGACGTGATTAACTTTTATATGAGGTCGGATTGCTTCATAATCGTCGATTATACAGACGTTCGGTGTTAGCTCGGACGGCAATAATTTGCATCCAGAAGCATTCAGACCCCAATAAGCGTTGTACTTTGCTGCGTTAAAATCCTGACCGAAATCCTCCGGCGTTAATCCGCACATCAAGCGTTTTGTTATCGGCTCGTAAAAGTCCTCGCGGATAAACAAAGTCGTGTTACGGCGAATCTGACCTGCTCCACTCATCAGCCTAGTAAACTTTTTTCCGTTGAGCGTAAAGCCATTTTCAGCAAGCGTCCTATATTCTTTAATTGCCCTCTTTTTTGAGGTCGTTTCCGTCGGAACCACCACCGCAACGACGATATTAAGAAGCTCAAGACCGGTGTCGCTGACCCCGTTTTGCTCAATGTGATTAAAAATAGCATTGGTCAACTGATTTTGAGCGATTTTGACTAATTCGCCGTTCATCGCAGCAGACTGAATACTAATATCTACCGGCACGATTTTCGGCTCTTTCTTCTTGCCTTTGCCATACTCGAAAAACCTCGAAGTTTCGAGCTTGAATATTGAATACTGCTTAATCTTGTTGTCTACCATATTTTTACCTCTTCATCATTTATGACCGATGGGGTAGCAATTTGCGACCCCATCTTATCTCACTCGCCAAAAGCGATTTTCTGTAATTTCCTTATCGACCTGCAGGATGATATTCCGTCGCGCCACAATACGACGTTTCCGTTATGCGATTTTATGAATTGGCGGTCGTAATACCTATCCCGACCCCAGCTATCCGCATCCTCCCGCTCCTGCCGTCGAACACGTCCATAATTTGATATTTCGTAGTTCGGGAAATCCCGAATCGCTATCCACTTCTCGTTTGTTAAATCCAATGTGCTATCTCCTTAAAAAAGAACGTCCGTTCCGCCCATAGTTATCAATCTCCTTTCTTAAACTCATTAGCAGAATATGTATGTCAGCATTAAGATTTGATAAAACGCGAATACGCCAAAACAACCGGCGAATATCAAAGCGTTTCTGACCTTTTCAAGTGCTGATTTCTTGTTCCTCATTTTATGTAACCTCCTAAACTGAATCTTCCATATCAATTCCGCACCGTCGCGCATCGTCAATTATTTTTGCGCTGTATGCTGCAACCATCGGTGAATATCCCGATAGTCGTTCGCCCGTTTCCGGTGAATATCTGCCTTCCTCGATTGCTAAAAGCTTACGGCGATGCGTATTACCGAAAGCGTACATAGCTTTCCGCGCTGTTTCAAAATCGCAGTATTCCGCAAGCTGAAAACGACGATTTCCGCGAATTTCCATCAAGTAATATTTGACCGGCTTGTCCCGCAGTTCCTTCGGCGGCGGTGGAATCATAAATATGCTGTTATTGTTTCTTCTTCTTCGACCTCTCATTTCTTATCCTCCGCAACTCAAAATCCAAAGCGACTGATAAATTCGTCTAACCGCCGTTGGATAGCCTCGGATATATCTATCCGGTTATCAAGCCATTTCCAAAGCGTCGTCATATTGACCTCGACCCTCCGGGCTAGTGCTGATTTTGTCGCTCCCGTTTCTTCGAGATACCGCAAGACTCTTTCCCTTAAATTCAAAACTTCATCATCTCCCTTTGTTCGACTTTCATAATTTCATATGAATTTATCCAAAAAATAAAAAAGCGAATCTGAATTTTCGCTTCTTACCCTATAGTATATTTGGTACCCCCTCAAATTCTCCCCACGAATTGAGGCTAATTTGGCGACTCATCTTTTAATTGGTCTGTCTTCATTTTTAATCAGATTAAAGACTTTTGCTTCATATCCCTATAGTACATTCAACGGGGTACCCGCAAACCCGCATAGATAAACGCTTTGCGGGGTGTCTAATCTTTTAATTGCGCTGTCCACAAGAAACCAACTTGACGATTTTTTACTTTCTTTCCCTATAGTACGTTTGAGGGGGTGTCCGCAAACGCTTTGTTGATGCGGTTTTACAGACTTTTAATCTTTTAATTGCGCTGTGGACATAATAAACAGATTAACAGTTTTTCACCGCTATTCCCTATAGTACAAAAAGACACATACCCGCAAACCCGCGATAATAAACAGTTTGCGAGGTATCTCATCTTTTAAATGGTCTGCTAACAAAGCCAAAGCAGATTATGAGGTGGCATTTCACCACCCCCTTGACCGGTTGATGATGAGGACAAAACCAGTACCCTAATTTGGGGGAGAGGTTCTAACTATAAAAGCAAAACCATCATTATCAACGAGTCCGGGCTGTATTCCCTCATCCTGTCAAGCAAACTCCCAGGCGAAGAAGTTCAAGCACTGGGTCACTTCGATGGGGCAACTTTTTTTGACCCCATCTGAATGCGCCCACCTTGAATCTTTGCCGTCGCTGCATATATCTGAGCAGATATATCGTACCCGATATATCGCATTCGATATATACCGGTAGATAACGCGGGGGAATGTCCGTTTCAGATACCACCGAGGGTAGACAAATCGCCCACCCCCAACGGTGAACGAATCGTTCACCCATAACGGCTATATTGCATTCGATATATCCGACCGGAAACCAACGGGATAAAGCGATATTGAGCTTGATTCTGCCGCAAAATCGTTGCGCAACGATAAAGAGGCAGGTCGCAAAACGCGACTAGCCCCTGAAATCTATCGTACCCGATATATGAAGCTAAAGAACAAATGTTCAAAACCAACGCAGGAATCGCCGTATACCCCTCAAATCTGCGCTGTAATCAATTCTAAGCGTTTTTTAATGAAACTATACCCCGAAAGCGCAAAGTGTCTAAAAAGTGCCTTAGAATTCGTCTGAGAGGATTTGAGGAAACCAAAGAGGGAATTGGAAATATCTACCGGTAGATTTCGCCGAAAATTCCTTCCAGAAAAAGGAAATCAAAATGAACACACCCCTTATTAATTAATATATTATTAGTACAAAGTATATTTCTTTAAAAACATATTCTTCTAGATATAACTCTTTCTAGAATATATTTTATTTAAGAAGAATATGTTACGTCGATTCGTTGATTTTCTGGATGAGATTCAAGAAGAAATTGAAACTGAAGACACCCCTATTAATATTAATAAAATATATCCTAGATAAGACTTATTAAAAATATTTCTTTTTACTAGACGGATATATTTTATCCATTAACTTATGATAATTATTTCATCCTAGAAAATATAAGACTTATTAAATCATAAGTTAATGTCATCGAAGTGTTTCTTTTTTCAAAATTTTTTGCTGAAGGAAAGAAAGATAGAGATATTAACTTTCCTCCGGTGGTTTCTTCTTTATATTTCAATGGAAAATTATATAGGTCGAAGACAAGTATGCTAATTTACCCCACATATTCTGTATGAGGTAAAGATTGTTCCGCGCGCTTTAGCACGCTAAAGTGTTAGAAGAATGGCGTGATATGAATGCTTTGGCGTGCCTCGACGTTATATTCATCAGATTTAGCAACTAAATCAAAATCTGACCGATTGAGTTTTTCGCTGTTGGATGCTGAAATCTCATATGTTCCGTTGGTTTTATCGACGACTTTAATATATTTGAGATATGATTCGTCTGCTGGTTTCAAATTCTCGGCATATACCCGAATCGGGGTTGTCAGGTCTTTGACTCCGTTTCTGCAAGCATAGATTTCAAGCTGGTAAGGAACGTCGATAGCGTAAAATTCCTCGGAAAGAGTCTGCATATAGATTGTAATTTCATCCTCCGCTGGTTCCTCTGCTATTGTTACTGTTTCGGTGATTTGAGAATATCCGTTCCAAGTAACAATGAAGTAAACTTCACCTAAATTCTCGCTATATGAGATTTTCCCATTTTCATCAATCGTTGCGAGAAAATTATCCGAGCTAGAATATGTCAGCGTTGGATTCTCTATAAGCTTATCATTTCTGAAACATCTGCAAACTAATTGTACTTCCGTATTTGGTTTAGCAGTGGTTTCAAAATCAACGAATTCAATTCTGTATGAGAATTCCGGATTATCATCCTCGATAACTTCCGCTAAGATATGAGCTAATCCGTCCTTGAAATAGATATTTGAAATCGACCAAGAACGACCGTATTCGTTGAATCTATCCCCGATTTGGATTTTTCGTGATTGTTCACAATCTTCTGTAAGAAGTCGTAAAGTGCCGTCAATAAGTTTAATCATTTCGCCGTTAGCTAAGGTTTCGTTGTTTGCATTATCCGCCCAAACGGGAATATCTTCCGCTGAAAGACTGAAAGTTGTTATCATTCCGTTGGTTTGAACAACTGCGTTTTTGAAATAGATATTATTCTCGGCGGTTTCGTCATTCAAAGCAAGAAAAGTCTTTCCCCGAAAGTCAATCAAAGAACCTGCCTTGACTTTCTCGAACGGGGAATGATAAAGAATCATTGTATCTCTGTTGTTTGTTGCATCGTTATTTCGGCGGAAGAAGCATTTGATTTCATTTCCGCCGTAATGCAAAGTTGCTTCGTTGGTTTCGTTGTCAAGTGTGAAATCATAGACGTGCTGAAGGACATTATCAAAATAATTGCTCATTCGTCAGCACCTCTTTTTCGAGCGTTAAAGAACATATAAGATATTAAACCGTTGCTTGAACCGTCGGATTCCTCATAATGGTTTTCTTTTTTCGCTCGGTCAATTTCTGCTCGTAGGTCTGCTAAGCGTTTCTGCAAGTAAGCATATCCGGCGGAAACAGTTGTAAATTCGGTTTCAACCTTGATAAAGCTGTTGATGTCGTTTGCCATTTGGCTAAGAATCGTATAAACTGTTTCCAGCATTGGGATTTCGTCGTTGGCTTTATCATAGTTATCGAGCGCATCAAGATTGTTTTCTGCGAGTAATTCGGTGTAGACATCGTCGGTCTTTTCGCCATAATAATTCTTTTCATTGAGGTGCAATTTGAGTCTTTCTAAGTTAAGCATTTACTTTTCCTCCTTGTTGGTTTTCCCTGCTTTAAGTCTGATTGCGATTTCAGCTTTCTGCTCGTCGGTGTATTCACGTTTTGCCCGATATGGATTTTTGCCGAATCGGAACGGATATAAGCTGCAATCAGTTATTGGACAATTAGCTATCTAAACACTTCTTTTAGTCAGTTTTTGACTGCCCATTCCAAGTTTAAGGACAAGCTCGATAATATCGGGCTTGTCTTTTGTTATGCGCTCATATGCACGAGAACGCGCCACAATCGCCGACACATAGCCGGCAATATAGTTTGACCTTGCAAAGCTTAGAACGGCTTAGAAGTACCTTGTAATTCGTCTATGCGCTTATCGTTGCGCAACTATATTGACCCCGATATATACCCGAAAACCTCAAATCAATTCTAAGGGGTCTACAATGCGCTACAATCGACTTTTGACCTTATACACCAAACTATACCCGCAAAGGCTTAGAACGTCTTAAAAGTGCCTTTAAATCGACGTGAGCGCGATATAAGAATTAAAACAGACTTGCGCCGAAAGTATAAGAGAATCCGCAACGGTTGCAAGCGCATTTTTCAAGCGCATTTTTGCTAAATTCTGGGAGTAAAATCTGTTTAAATTATTGACGAATGGAAGAATCTAACAAAATGAAACATCGACGGAGAGGCGGTAAATCTGCGTTCTGAGGCGTTCTAATTTTAGGCGTATGTTATCACTCCTCGACCTCGGAAAGCTCAGAGAGGGCAAGAAGAAGCTCTCAGCGACCCCCATTTTTTGGAAAATCGGCACATGAAACTAGATTTTTTTCCACCGATATTTTTCCCAAACCCTTAAATCCATTTTCCGCTCAAAAACCATTAGTATTCTAATGCTTTTTTCAATTCAAATCATTTCAAGGTGAAATTATACTCTTAATTCTACCCTTGAAAAACTCATTCAAATTTAAATGCTTTTTTTGCTAAAACCAACAAAGGCAAAACCAGTACCCTAATTCGGGGGAGTGGTTCTAACTATAAAGGAGAAATTATATGGACGACGAAAAAATTATATCACCTTTACGCGCAATAAGATTAAAATGTTTGGACTGCTGCGGAGGCTATCGCTCCGAAGTAGGCTTATCATTGCATATAAACTTAGTATTGCTCTTTCCGCTCAAATGTGGTAAACTTGTGGTAGAGATTTTTTGTAATCTCTCAAAAACTACTATATATTGTGTCCTTTCTGCCGTTTTCATCAATATACAGTGCTTTTTGATTTTGGGATTAACAATCCTGTGGACTGTTTTTTTAAGAGGGGTCGCTCTGCAAGATAGGGCGACCCCTTAAGATTCCGTCATGCGACAGCATGGCGGCACCTTCGTCCCCCGTCATCTGCCATCACCCAAAATCTTCTTTCACGTCCGAAACTCGGCGCAAACTACAGCGCAGGCGCGGGGAAATTGTGCTATAATGTACATATGTGCCGCAGGGCGCAAAAAATGTTAAGGAGATTGTTATGGACATTGAATATCTTTTGCTGCTCCAGCGGTTCCGCGAGGCGACCGGCGGAGTGCTCGACGGATTTATGGAGCTTGTGACGAAGCTCGGCGAGGCGCCGAAGGTGACGCTTTTGATTGCGGCGCTGTATTGGTGCTTCGACAAGCGCGAGGGTCTCTATCTTATGATTACGTTCTATTATAACCGCGTCATCAACGGATTTCTGAAGATTACGGCCTGTGTCTACCGCCCGTGGATTCGCGATTCAAGGGTCGTGCCGGTGCCCGGGGCGATAGCGGACGCGACCGGCTATTCGTTCCCGAGCGGTCATTCCGCAAACGCCTCGGCGTTCTTCGGCGGACTCGCGATGAAAAAAGAGCGGAAAGCTCCGTTCAGGATTGCGATGATACTGCTTGTGCTGCTGATTTGCTTCTCGCGTAACTATCTCGGCGTTCACACGCCGCAGGACGTCGCCGTCTCGGTCGTCCTATCGGCTGTGCTGCTGTTCGCGTTCAGGCTCGTCATCGATTGGGTCGATAAGCACCCGACGCTCGACTGGGTCGTGCTTCTTGCGGGCGCGGCGCTCTGTGTGATTCTGATTGTATACGCGTCGGTGAAGCCGTACCCCGTCGACTATAACGCGGCGGGCGAGATTATTGTCGACCCGAAAAAGATGTCGGTCGACTCGTTCAAGAACGCCGGAATGGGTCTCGGATTCATTCTCGGGTGGTTCTTAGAAAGGCGGTTTATCCGCTTCTCGACCGACGGAAACATTTTTGTAAGGATTATCCGCTACGCCGTCTGCATCTCGATATACTTAGTTTTAGAGGACTATGTCGCCCCGCTGATTCCGAACCTTATTTCGGGCGGATTCGGCAAGGCCGCCGAGCAGTTCGTGCTGATTCTCTACATCACCGCCGGCGCGCCGGTCATCATCAACCTGATGAATTCGCTCGCGAAGAAAATCGGGAAGAGCGAGAAGACCGAGGAAAATTGATACGGAAACGCCCCGCAGCTGCAAAGGCTGCGGGGTGATTTTTTCTGACACTGATATTTTACGCCATCATTTCTCCTCAAGGCTCGCGAAAAGCTTGTCGACGCTGTCGAAGACTGGCTGTTCTCCGGAGGCGATTTTTGCCTTCGCTTCGCTTATTTCCGCGCGAAGCTCGTCGACATATTTCTTCGGGTACACCACTACCGGCACAATGTGAATCTCGCCGTCCTTTTCAAAGATGTCGACCTTGTCGCCCTCGGTGAGTCCGAGGCTTGTGACAATCTCTTTCGGAATCGTAATCTGTGACTTAGTCCTGAATTCGGCTATCATAATAACATCTCCCGGTTAGAAAGTCGGAATTTCCTACCGACAGTATACCACATCCGCCGAAAAATTGCAATACCCTCTAACTACTAACAACTAATCTCTAACAACTACCTTGACTCTACACCGCAAATCACTTATACTAATCATAACAAAAACCGGCGGGAAGCGTTCAGTCCGAAAGGAGAGATTTTATGAAATATCCGTTCAGAGATACCTCGCTCGCGATTGACGAGCGGGTAGACGACCTTGTTGCAAGGCTCACGCTTGACGAAAAAATTTCTATGCTGACGACGTGGCAGAAGGCGGTGCCCCGCCTCGGCGTCGGAGAGTGGCACATCGGCGCGGAGGTCGCGCGGGGATATGTCTCGCGGAACCCCGATAAGCCGACAACCGTCTTCCCCGAGCCGATTGGTCTCGCCGCGACATTTGACCCCGCGCTGATGGAGTCGCTCGGCGAAATCGCGGGGAAGGAGGCGCGGATTCTTCACGCCGAGAACCCGAAGACAAACCTTATGCTCTGGGGGCCGACGGTCGACGCCTGCCGCGACCCGCGCTGGGGCAGAAATGAAGAGGGATACGGCGAGGACCCGTTCCTCACCGGCGAGATGAGCAAGGCATATACCGTCGGAATGGCGGGGCGCGACCCGAGATATATGCGGACAATTCCGACGCTGAAGCACTTTTTTGCGAACAACAACGAGCACCAGCGCGACCGCTGCAACGCAAACATCACCCCGCGCTGTAAATTTGAATACTACTATGAATTCTTCCGCCCGTCAATCGAGGAGGGCGGCGCGCGCTCGATGATGGCGTCGTATAACGAGATATCCGGCGTCCCGGCAATCCTCAATCCCGACCTCCGCCCGATAATAAAAGACAAGTGGGGTCTCGACTTTATCGTGACCGACGGCGGCGATTTTTCACAGAACGTCACCGCGCACCGCTATTCTCTGAGCCATGCCGAGACGATAGCGCTCGCTTTAAAGGCGGGCACCGACATCATGACCGACGGCGCCGAAATCGTCTCCGCGGCGGCGTATGAAGCGCTCGAAAAGGGACTTATGACCGAGGAGGACATCGACCGCTCGCTTAAAAACAGCCTCCGCGCAAGGTTCAAGCTCGGCGAATTCGACCCGCCCGAAATGAACCCGTATTCGTCGCCCGACCCGTCCGAGATGGACTGCGGCGCACACCGCGAGGTCAATCACAGGGCGGCTCTCGAACAGTTTGTGCTCTTGAAGAACAGCGGACTCCTGCCGCTGAAAAAGGGACTTAAAATCGCGGTCATCGGCGACATCGCGTCGCACAACTACATGGACTGGTACACCGGCTGGTCGAGCTATAACGTCACCGTCCTCGACGGGTTGAAGAAGCTTTACGGCGGCGAAAACGTCGTCTATGACGACGGTCACGACAGGGTCGCGATTCGCTCGAAGCTCAACGGAAAATATCTCTCCGCCGACGCCGAGGGAAGCGTCTTCGCGTCGGCCGACAAGCCGTGCGCCGGCTCGGTCTTCATCAAGGCGGATTGGGGCGGCGAGGTCACATATAAGGTCGAATCGACCGGAAAATTCTTCACGACCGAGACGATGAAGGCGGACAGCGACACGACCTACCGCTGGTTCAATCAGGAAATCCTCCGCCCCTCGGACTCCGACGGCGGGCGGACATATCTGACCTACTTCAAGCGCTCCGTCCTCGGCGTCGACGGCGGCGGCAGGCTTGTACAGATGCCGATTAAAAACCCGAAACCCGAGACGCTCTTCGAGGAGGTCGTTGTTTCTGACGGTGCGGAAAGGGTCAGAGAGATTGCGAAAAACGCCGACGTCGTTATCGCCGTGCTCGGGAACAACCCGATGATAATCGCGCGGGAGTGCTATGACCGCAGCAGCCTTAGGCTCGCGCCGCATCAGTCCGAAATATTCCGCGCCGCGGCGAATGTAAACAAAAACACCCTTCTGGCGATTGTCTCGGGGTATCCGTTCGCGATTTCGGATGAGGAAAAGCTCGCCTCGGCGGTCCTTTATTCGTCACATTCCGGACCCGAGCTCGGGAGCGCGTTCGCCGAGGTCGTTTCGGGTGAGTATAACCCCGCGGGAAGGCTTCCGCAGACCTGGTATCTCTCGGAGGACGACCTCCCGCCGATTACCGATTACGACATCATCGCGAACAGCTCTACATACCTCTATTTCAGGGGCGAAAAGCTCTATCCGTTCGGCTTCGGACTGAGTTATTCTGACTTTGTCTATTCGGACATGGAGCTGAAAAAGCTTTCGGACGGGATTGAGGTTTCGTTCAGCGTCAGAAACGTCTCGGATTGGGACGGCGATGAGACCGCACAGGTTTATTTCAAGCCGCTCAGCCCGAGCGTGAAGCGTCCGGAAAAACAGCTTTGCGGCTTTGAAAGGCGGCTGATAAAGGCCGGCGAGACCGCGCGGTTCACCATTAAAATCGCCTACCGTCAGCTGAGGTTCTATGACGTCTCGCGGGAGAAATTCGCGGTCGAAAAGGGAAAATACCTGTTCGCGGTCGGGCCGTCGAGCGAGAATTTCCCGCTGTCCCGCGAGGTCGATATCCCCGGCGAGACGATTCCCCCGCGCGACCTCGGCAGGACGGTCAAGGCCATCAATTACGACACCTGCCGCGGCTCGCAGATGAAGTTTTCAAAGTACGGCGGCTTCTGGTACATGTCGGGCGGCGAGCTTATCTTCGACCGCGCGCGGCTGACCGGCAGGACCGTTCAGCTCAGATACGCGACCTCCGGAAGAAGCGGCAGGTTCAGGGCGCTCCACGGCAGTGAAACGGTCTGTGAAGCGGTCCTCCCCGCGACCGCCGGCGAAGCGGAGTTCAGATACATCACCCTCAAAATCAAGCCGAGCAGCGGCACAAAGCCGCTGACCCTCTGCCTCGACGGGATAACGCTGGCGGAGTTCAAGGTGGGATAACAACTGCCCCGCAGCTGCAAGGACTGCGGGGCGCTTTTAATGCGTTTTCACCCTAACATCACCGCCGCAGCAATCCCCGCCGTATTCCCGAGGATATGCGCGAGCGTACTCACGGCACAGTTGTCCGTCTTGCGGTAAATCACCGAGAAAATGAGGCTGTCGACGAATACGCCGGCGACGTCGAAGAGCACGACCCCGACGTTCCCCGCCGCGATATGTCCCGCCGCAAAGACGGCCGACGACACGGCCGCGCAGAGCCAGAATGGGCACATCTTCATGCCTTTTCCGAGGAAAAATCCCCGGTACGCGATTTCCTCGCCGAACGCCGCGATAACGACCTGAATTATCAGCAGGGCGATTTTGTCGAACGACAGAACCGACCCCGCGCGCTCCAAAATGTGTGCGGAAAATTCATCGCCGAAAATCAGTCTCCCGGCAGCGCAGCTCACAACCGCACTTGCTATCGGCAGAAGCGTCCAGATAATCACGCCCGGCTTTTTCAGGTCCGCCAAAACCGTGTTGAACCGCAGACCCGATTCGGCGCGCGGAGTTTTGGCGGCGGCCTCGGTGATAAAGAAAAACGCAAGCCCGACAAAGACCGAATAACCCGCGATTTTAGAGGACGGAACCGCCTTCGTCGCCGTCAGCAAAATCATTATCGGAATTCCGACTGCCGTTAAAATTTCAGCCTTTTTATTCTTCATTTTAACCCCTCCCGCGCCGCCGATTCCGCGCCTCTGTACGCACGCGTAAGCTGCGATTTTACCGTCTCCTCGTCGTAAATCAGCGAATTATTCGCGATGATGCTCGCGTAGCCGTGGACGAATAAAAACACCGTCACGAAGACCTCTTTGACCTGCGCCATGCTCATGCCGGAGGCCTCCCGCATCGCCGAAAGAACCGGCGCGAGCTCGTCGGCGTCAATCATTTCGAGCAGGGTCTTCCCGCCGAAATAATTCGACTGAAAAAGGAAGCGGAAAAGCTCCGTCTCCTCCGCCGCGAAACGGATATAATTCATCCCGATTTCGAGCATGACCTGCGGCCCTTTTATGTTCATCAGGTACTCGGAATGATAGCCGTCCGCCTTTTCATAAGCGGCTTTTTTCAGCTCCCCGACCGTCCCGAAGTGGTACATTACCGGCTGTGTCGAGCAGCAAAGTCTTTCCGCGACCGTCCGCGCGCTGATATACTCCCAGCCGTCCTCCCGCGCGACCGCGAACGCCGCGTCAATCACCATCTCTCTCGTGATTTTTGCCTTCGGCGGCATGCCCCCATCTCCTTCGTTTTGTAATTCATGTTACATAACAGTAATTATAATACATAATTTCAAGGTTGTCAAGGGGAAAATTCGGCTTGATGCGATTGTTTCGGACACATTTGGGATTTTAAATCCTTGTTGCAATCTTTACCGAGCTATGCTATAATATCCCTGTCGGATAATGTCCTTATCCCGAAATAAAAAGCGAAAGGTTGATAAATATGCTGACAAAAGACATCGGTCTTGTGCTCTGCGGAGGCGGGGCAAGGGGAGCTTTTCAGATTGGCGCTTGGAAGGCCCTCGAGGAACACGGTATTCTGGACCGCGTCGGCGCAATCGCGGGGACGTCGGTCGGCGGACTCAACGCGGTTCTGTTCGCGTTGGGCGATTACGGAATCGCACGGGAAATCTGGAGCAAGGTCAACTTTTCAAATATGCTGATACCGAACGAAGAAATCATCGACATATTTAAAGAGACGGCCGACAAGCGCCGGCAAGGTCAGGACATCGGCGAATTTTTGCTCGAACAGCTTGAATCGCCGGACGGATTAAGAATCAAGGGACTTTGTTCACCGAACGGTCTTGTAAATCTCATCAAGGAATATGTGCCGCTTGAAAAACTCTATGATACCGATACCGAAATTTTTGTGACATCTCTTCTGACGGACGAGAATAAGCTGAGTTATATAAATCTCAAAAAGCTGGCTTCGACCGACGATATTATAACCGCGCTTCTTGCTACATCCGCCCTTCCGTACATATATCCCGCGCAGAAATTTCAGGGGCATATCTGCCGCGACGGCGGAATCGTGAGATTCGGAAATATGCCGATAAAGCCGCTTTATGACCTCGGGTACAGAAAGATTGTGGTTGTGTCTTTAAACGACAGGTGCAACCCGGCGGCGTTTAACATCTCGAAGGACAAGAAGCATAAGATTATCATCAACCTTTACAAAGAATACCCCGGCTGTGAAATTACGGTCATAAAACCCCTTGAAAGCCTCGGCGGGCGCGAGGGCACGGTCGATTTCCGTCAGTCTTCAATTCAGAAAAGGATTATCCACGGATATCTCGACGCGGATTATATGCTGGCGCAAAAGGAGCAGAATTCCGGCGGCGGGAATTATCTCTGCGTCATGCCGGCGCCGGACGCAAATTCGGTCGGAATATTTATCGACGGCAATAACACCCCGAAGCCGGCGGGTTACCGCCTTAAGCACTATTTGCTTTCGCGCGGAATCAACGCGTATATTATCAGCGACAAGAAAGATATTCCGAAATTCCCCGGCAAGGTTATCATCGTCGGTCACAACATTTTTGCAAAGGACGAAATTAAAAAGCTCGACCTGAAATATAACGAATTCGGCATGAAATACGGCTTTAACGACAAGTTCTGCGTTGTTCAGGCGAGAAAAAGCGAGCTTAAGGCGATAGGGTCTGAGGAATTCGGAGAATTTTATAACAAAAAAATCGCAGAGTTCCCCGACATGACCGAAAAATACGGGTTGCCGCTTACATATGAGCACGGCGAAAAGCTGATTTGCAGATATCAGTACGACCTGCTCATGCCGTTATTTGTGAAAAACGGACTCGGGGAGTTTTTGAAGAAATAATTATGTGAAAGGCGGATTGCATATGAAAATTTTAGGCAGCATTGTCGGCGACATCGCGACTTCGCCGTGCTCACCGCTTTTATAAATAAGCCATCCAAGGCGCGAAAAATATGAAATACGGTACTATAACCGCTCCCTGTCCCTATTCGGAGGCAGAGGGCGGATTTATTGTCTACGAGTACGTTTTTTTGGACGTCAAAAGGAATTTTTTTGTTGCCAAGACCCGCGTGATATGTTATAATGCAAATAATCGGAAGCGAATATTATCGATAGGAGCAAAAAATGATTACAGGTGAACTTAAAAACAAAATCGACGGGCTGTGGGACATCTTTGCCTCGGGAGGGCTCGTCAATCCGCTCGACGTCATCGAGCAGATAACTTATCTTATGTTCATTCATGACCTTGACGACACCGACAACCTCCGCACAAAAGAGGCGGTGATGCTCGGGCTGTCGCACACAAGCATCTTCGCCGGCGAGGTTGAAGTCGCGGGACAGATGATTGACGCGCAGCAGCTTAAATGGAGCGTCTTCCACGACTTCCCCGCCGCACAGATGTACGCAGTCGTGCAGGAAAAGGTCTTCCCGTTCATCAAAAACCTCCACGGCGACAAAAACAGCGCCTACTCGAAATATATGGGCGACGCGATATTCAAGATTCCGACGCCGCTTGTGCTGTCCAAAGTTGTGGACTCTTTGGACGGAATCTATAAGCTGATGAGCGAGGCACAGGCCGCCGACGTCCGCGGAGATACCTATGAATACCTGCTGTCGAAAATATCCCAGTCGGGGCTTAACGGACAGTTCCGCACGCCGAGGCACATCATCAGAATGATGGTCGAGCTGATGGAGCCGAGGGCGGACGAGGTTATCTGTGACCCCGCCTGCGGGACCTCGGGCTTCTTGGTCGCGGCGGGCGAATATCTCAAAGAAAACCGCAAGGAAGAGGTCTTTTTCAACCGACAGAACAAGTCGCACTATATGAACGAAATGTTCCACGGCTACGACATGGACCGCACTATGCTCCGCATCGGCGCGATGAACATGATGACCCACGGCATCGACAACCCGCACATCGAATACCGCGACAGCCTTTCGGACCGCAACTCCGACCGCGGCGTCTACAGCCTTATTCTCGCAAATCCGCCGTTCAAGGGCAGCCTTGACGCCGAGACCGTCGCGGGGGACCTCCTTAAAGTCTGCAAGACAAAAAAGACCGAGCTTTTGTTCCTCGCGCTGTTTATAAAGATGCTTCGGGTCGGCGGGCGGTGCGCCTGTATCGTTCCGGACGGCGTCCTCTTCGGCTCGTCGACCGCGCACAAGGCTATCCGCAAAGAGCTTATCGACCAAAACCGCCTCGAAGCCGTCATCTCGATGCCGTCGGGGGTATTCAAGCCCTATGCCGGGGTTTCGACCGGAATTCTTATCTTCACAAAGACCGGCTTCGGCGGGACCGACAGCGTTTGGTTCTATGACATGCGCGCCGACGGTTTCAGCCTTGACGACAAGCGCACGCCGGTCGCCGAGAACGACATTCCCGACATTATCCGAAGGTTCAAAAACCGCGGGAGCGACGAAGAAAAGGGCCGCGGGCGCACCGAAAAATCCTTCTTTGTCCCGCGGGACGAGATTAAGGCGAACGACTACGACCTCTCGGTGAACAAGTATAAGAAGACCGAATATGTCGCCGAGGAATACCCGCCGACCGACGAAATTTTGGCGGAGCTGCGCGGACTGTACAGCGCGCTCGGTGAGACCATCGAGGAGTTGGGAGGTTTACAGTGAAGTTATCTGATATAATTGAAAAGCCCTGCTCCGGAGAATGGGGAACTGATGACGAAAGCGGCAAAGGTATACCCGTCCTTAGAACGACTAATTTTACAAACGAAGGAATAATCAACTATTCTAACGTGTGTACAAGAACTATTGACAAGACTAAAGCTGCCAAAAAATTTTTACGGCAAGGCGATATTATAATTGAAAAATCCGGTGGCAGCGATAAGCAGCCTGTAGGTCGCGTTGTTTATTTTGAAGGCGAAAACGATAAATACTTATACAACAACTTTACGGCGGCTTTACGCGTAAAAGATAGAAACAAGTGGGAGTGCAAATATGTTTTTTATGCGTTATTTTGCAGCCATCTTTGCGGAAAAACACGCATGTATCAAAACAAGACCACAGGGTTGCATAATCTTCAACTAACCGATTATATAAATGATGTGATTATTCCCGATAACCCTCTTGCAATCCAGCGCGAAATAGCGTATAATTTAGACAAGGTCTCCGAGGCGATTGAGCAGTGCCGGAAAATTCTCGATAAGCTGGATTATCTGGTGAAGGCGAAGTTTGCGGAGATGTTTGAAGAAAATAAATATCCAGTGCTAAAATGGAATGATGTTTTTGAAACGACAACCGGAAAACTTGATTCTAATGCTATGGACGAAAATGGATTGTATCCCTTTTTTACTTGCTCAAAAACGCCTTTAAGAATAAACAGTTATGCATTTGACCAAGAAGCTTTGCTGCTTGCTGGTAATAACGCAGTAGGCAAGTATGATGTTAAACATTACAGCGGTAAATTCAATGCTTATCAACGCACTTATGTGTTGACATTAAAAAATAACTGGTCATATGAATTGTTCAAATGCCAATTAGAAAATCAGCTTGACTATTTACAAAATCACTCACTTGGCGGATTGACAAAATATTTAACACTTAAGATTTTGTCTGAACTTAAATTTACAATTCCCCCTCTCCCCCTGCAAGAGCAGTTTGCGGAGTATGTCCAAAAAACCGACCGCGCAAAGGCGGCCGTCAAAAAAACGCTTGAAAAGGCGCAGGTGCTTAAAGCCGCGCTTATGCAAAAATATTTCGGTTAGGAGTGATACCGTGTCCAACTTCGACTTTTTAAAAACCGACGAGGGTTTCGCGGGCTTTGCCGACATCGCGATATCCGCCGAAAACCTTCTTCACATCGACCCCGGGGCGAGCGTGATAAACTGCCGCCGTGCGATGGAATTTGCCCTGAAATGGGTCTATTCGGTCGACGAAGAGCTTAATCCGCCCTATCAGCAGACGCTTGTCTCGCTGATGAACACCGCCGACTTCAAAAAGCTCGCCGGCGAAGATATCCATAAGCGCATGGACTATATCCGAAAGCTCGGGAACGCCGTCGCGCATGAGGGAAAAAAGGTCACCGGCGAACAGGCCGAGCTTTGTATCGAAAATCTCTTCTATTTCCTCGATTTTGTGGCATATTGCTATGGCTATGACTATACCGAGCCGAAGTTTGACCGCGAACTTTTAAATCTCACTCCGCAGGAGGCGCTGTCATATGCCGACGGTCCGGACATCGACCTCGACAGGCTCATCGAAGAAAACAAGGCGCTCAAGGCCGAGCTTACGGCTCACCGCGCCGAAAAGCAGAAGACATATGTCGCGAAGCCCTTGGAGCTTTCGGAGTATCAGACGCGCAAGCTTTATATCGACGCAATGCTGTCCGACGCCGGCTGGGTCGAGGGCAGGAACTGGGTCAACGAAGTCGAGCTTCCGGGTATGCCGAATAAGTCGGGCGTGGGATATGCGGACTATGTCCTCTACGGCGACGACGGGCGTCCGCTGGCGGTCGTCGAGGCAAAAAGGACCTGTGTCGACGTCTCGAAGGGAAGATATCAGGCAAAGCTCTATGCCGACATCATCGAGAAGCAAACCGGAAGGCGTCCGGTCGTATTCCTGACCAACGGCTTCGAGACGCGCATCGACGACGGACAGTATCCCGAGAGAAAGGTCGCGGCGATATACTCGAAGCGCGACCTCGAAAAGCTGTTTAATCTTCGGAACATGCGGACGAGCCTTGAAAACGTCTTTGTCAACACCGACATCGCGGGGAGATATTATCAGGACGGCGCGATAAGGGCGGTCTGTGAGGCATTCGGAAAGAAGAACCGCCGGAAGGCCCTTTTGGTGATGGCGACCGGCGCGGGAAAGACGAGAACGGTCATCGCGCTCTGCGACGTTTTGCTCCAACACGGCTGGGTGAAGAATATTCTTTTCCTCGCCGACCGCAATTCGCTCGTCATTCAGGCAAAAAAGAACTTCGTCAATCTCCTGCCCGACCTTTCTACGGCCAATCTCTGCGAGACGAGGCCGGACTATACGGCGCACTGTATTTTCTCGACATATCAGACGATGTATAACGTCATCGACGCCGCGAGCGACAGCGAGGGAAAAATCTTCACAAGCGGTCACTTCGACCTTGTCATCTGCGACGAAGCCCACCGTTCGATTTACAACAAATACAAGGATATTTTCGACTATTTCGACGCCCCGCTTGTCGGTCTGACCGCGACCCCGAAGGACGAAATCGACAAGAATACATATGAAATATTCGACCTCGAAAGCGGCGTCCCGACCTATGGCTATGAGCTTGCGCAGGCGGTAAAGGACGGTTTTCTTGTAGACTTTGTTTCGGTCGAGACAAAGCTGAAATTCATCGAAGAGGGAATAACCTATAACGAACTCTCGGACAAGGACAAAGAGATTTATGAAAACACCTTCAAGGACGAGAACGGAAACTATCCCGAGACGATAAGCTCGTCCGCCCTCAACGAGTGGATATTCAACGAAGACACCATAAAGCGCGTGCTCAATACGCTTATGACCGACGGGCTTAAAGTCGACTATGGAAACAAGCTCGGGAAGACGATTATCTTCGCGAAGAATCACAATCATGCCGAGAGAATCCGAGACATCTTCAATAAAGAATATCCGCATCTCCCCGGCTTCGCACAGGTGATTGACAACCAAATCGAATACGCGCAGGCGGCGATTGACGACTTCTCCGACCCGAAAAAGCTCCCGCAGATTGCGATTTCGGTCGACATGCTCGACACCGGAATCGACGTCCCCGAGGTGCTGAATCTTGTGTTCTTCAAGAGGGTGATGAGCAAGGCGAAATTCTGGCAGATGATAGGGCGCGGCACAAGGCTTTGCCCGCACCTCATCGACGGCAGGGACAAGGATAAATTCTATATCTTCGACTTCTGCGGAAACTTCGAGTTCTTCCGCATGCACGGCGGCAAGCCGGTTATCGGCACAATCTCGCTTCAGGGCGCTGTTTTTAACCTTAAATTTCAGATAGTCTATAAGCTTCAGAACATGGCATACCGCACCGACGAGCTTCAGGAGTTCAGGAAAAGGCTTGTCGGCGAGCTTTCGGACGCGGTCAAAAAGCTGAATAAAGAAAGCTTTGCCGTAAAGCAGCATCTTAAATATGTCGAGATGTATTCCGACCCCGAAAACTATAAGATTCTGACCTATGGCGATACGCTTATCGTATCGGGCGAGCTTGCGCCGCTTATAATTCCGGATTTCGACGACCCGAAGGCGGTCCGCTTCGATGCGCTGATGTACGGCATCGAGCTTGCATATCTCGCCGGAAAGAAATTCAGCAGGTATAAGAGCGAGCTCATCAAAAAGGTCGCGGCAGTCGCCAAAGTTTCTGCGAACAATCCCGAAATCACCGCTCAGGCAGAGCTTATCGATAAAATTCTTCACACAAACTACGTTGACACCGCCGATATCGGCGGCTTTGAATATATCCGCGAAAATATCAGGAACCTGATGAAATATATCCCGGTCGAGCACATTATTTTTGACATAAATATCGAGGACAATATTCTCTCGGTCGACCGGAACGACGCCGAGCTTGAAAACGACGACCTTAAGAATTATAAGGCGAAGGTCGAGTTTTATATCCGTCAGCACACCGACAGCGAAGTGATTCTCAAACTCAAGGGCAACGTCCCGCTGTCCGACAGCGACATAAAAGAGCTTGAGCACATTCTTTGGGACGAGCTCGGCACCAAGAGCGAATATGAGTCGGAATACGGAAAAAAGCCGCTCGGCGAATTCGTCCGCGAGATTGTCGGCCTCGACATGGTGGCGGCAAAGAGGGCATTTTCAAGGTATCTGAACGACGTCTCTCTCGACAGCAGGCAGATTTATTTTGTCAACCAGATTGTGGAGTATATCGCGCAAAACGGCGTGATGAAAGACATGTCCGTCCTTCAGGAGCCGCCTTTCACCGACCGCGGCAGCGTCGTCGAAGTCTTCACCGACATCACGGTGTGGAATAACATCCGAAGCATCATCGACGGCATAAACGCAAATGCGGCGGCGTGAGGGGAAGATTGGGGGTGGGTGACGGCAATATGGGCAGGTGCTCGTCTTTTTATTGCTTGCTCATCATCGCAAACCGCTCATTGCTGAAGCTTCACGAGCCCCGCGTCTGTCGCGGGGTTTTAGTATACAACAAAAAGTTGCACGCGGACGTACAACTTTCGGAAATTATTTCTATTTTTGCAGCGCTGAGTACAAAAGTACGGACATTTGAAGATAGGCATGCTTATATGTGCCGAGGTCAAATCATACAGAACCGGCTCTGTCAAAATGCTCTCCGACTTTTAGCAACCTGCACGCGTTCCCTTCTCCCCTCCCCGAGTTCCTTATACGTCCTCGCAATCACCGCGGCGGAGAGCAGGGCGGTCAGGGCGTCGGAGAGGGGCATCGACCAGAGGACGCCGTCGAGGCCGAGGAAGCGGGGCAGAAGCAGGGCGAAGCCGACGCCGAAGACGATTTCACGGACCATCGAGAGCATTGTCGACGAGGCGGCCTTGCCCATCGCTTGAAGGAAGATGAACGCCGCTTTGTTCACACAGGCGAAGACGACCGTGCAGAGGTAAATTCTGAACGCGCGGAGCGCAAATTCGGTATAGTAGGCGCTCTCACTGCGCGCGCCGAAGACGGCGATGAGCCGGTCGGGGAAGATTTCGACCGCCGCAAGGGCAACGAGCCCGACGCACGCCTCGGCTATCAGAAGCCGCGTAAACAGGCTCCTGACGCGCTCTTTTTTGCCCGCGCCGATGTTGTAGCCGACAATCGGGATACACCCCGCCGCCATGCCGACGACGACCGAAATCACAATCTGGAAGAATTTCATCACGATTCCGACGACCGCCATCGGGATTTGCGCGTACTCCTCGGCCAAAAAAATCGGGTCGAGCGCGCCGTATTTGCGAATCATGTTGTTGATTGCCGCCATCGCCGCGACAAGCGAAATCTGCGACAAAAAGCTGCATATCCCGAGGGTCAGCGTCTTTCCGAGAACGCGTGCGCGCGGCACGAAATCGTCCCGCTTAAGGCCGACAGTCTTTGTGTGACAGAGGTACCAAGCGGCAAGAATCGCGGTGACAATCTGGCCGATGACGGTTGCCGCGGCGGCGCCGGTCATTCCCCACCGGAAGCCGAAGATAAACAGCGGGTCGAGGACGGTGTTGGTGACTGCGCCGGCGACGGTCGAAATCATCGCGAAGCGGGGCGAGCCGTCGGCGCGGATTACGGGGTTCATCGCCTGCCCGAACATATAAAACGGTATTCCGAGGGTTATCCAGAAGAAATATTCCTTGGAATAGCTGAACGTCTCGGCATTGACGGTCCCGCCGAAAAGGGTGATGATTCCGTCGCTGAAAATAAGGTATATCGCGGTCAGGGCGACCGACGCGGCAAGTGTGACCGTGACCGAGCCTCCGACGCTCCTGCTCGCGTTTTCGGGTTCATTTCTGCCGAGACTGAGGCTTACGAACGCGCAGCAGCCGTCGCCAATCATGACCGCGACAGCGAGGGCGATTACGGTCAGCGGGAAGACGACTGTGTTCGCGGCGTTGCCGAACGAGCCGAGATAGCTTGCGTTTGCGATAAAAATCTGGTCGACAATGTTATATAGCGCGCCGACGAGAAGGGAGACGATGCAGGGCAGGGCGTATTTTGCCATAAGCTTTCCGACGCTCTCCTGCCCGAGATACTGCTGATTTTCTTCCATAAAATTACCTCCGAAAAAAATTAAAGGTGTAAATCCGCAGCCGGACTTACACCTTTTCAGGAAACTCACTGTCGCTATTATACCGCGTTTTCGCGGAAATTTCAAAGGGAAAAATGACGGAATTTTTTCAACATGAGGGGAGGTAAATTGGACGGGAGTTGGAGATTAGAGGATAGAGGGTGGAGGTTAGATGTATGAGTGGGAAAGGCACTTGCGAGTGGCACGATAAGCTTGCAGAGGGGCCAAACCTTTTAAGCAAGGTGTGATGACACGTAATTTTCCCCCACCGTCAGGCGGCACACTAAGTTTTAGCTATGCAGACCCCCTCCCGTGTGGGAGGGGGAAGGGGGAGGGAGTCTGAAAATAGTATGAGCGAAGCGAATACCTTTTTATCACCGGTATGTCACCTCTGAAATCCGACTGTGACGCTCAAAATTCTCCTTCCGAGCCTCTATCCTCTCCCCTCCGCCATCTATCCTCTAATTCCTATCCTCCGCCCTGTCATACGCATAACCCCTGTCCGGAGTCAGGGCGGCGGGAGTCAGCTCGAAGTACCGGACGCCGAACTCGGGGACGTCAAACGTCAGCTCCGCGCTTCCGTCGGCGTCGATGCGGCGGGTGGCGACTGCGGGGTATGACGCGGCGCGGATAATCTCGCGCTGACGGGGCGAAAGACTCCGCGGCTCGCCGAGGTCGTGCCAGACCTTAAGCGGGTTACATGTCTCTTCGTCGACCGACGCGGTCATAAGACAGAGCGGTCCCGAGGAAGGGATATCGAGCGTCACCGAAAGGCCGCGCCCCTCGCGCTTTCGGTTCGAGTTCCAGACGGCGCCCTTATAGACGTCCCCTTCCTTTACGACGACGGCCTCGTCGGTCCTCAAAAGGCACTCCCCGCCCTTGAGCTGCTTGAAGAACGCGAAGCTCCAGAACGTCGGCTTCGGTATGCACCCGTTCGCGACGAGTCCGAAGCCGCCGTGGAACGGCGCAAACGGCACCCCGTTCTCCTCGAAGATGTCGCCGAAGGTCCAGTATGAATAGCTTTCGGCATAGTCGCCGAGCCGCGAAAGCTGGTGGCACAAAAACGCGGCGTTGCGGTTTGTGTCGTGAATCGGGTTGTCGGGACTGTAAGAGGTGTTGAATTCGGTGATATGCACCGGCAGACCGCGGTAAACCGGCGTGCCGTCGATAATCCGGCGGGTGCTCTGAAGGTTGTCGAACCCCTCCTGCGGGTCCATCAGCTCCTGATAGACATAGTGCCCGTCGCGGTCGGGCTGTTCGGTCGTATAGTGATGGCGGGTGACGAAGTCGAGGGCGATGCCCTTTTTTTCGCAGTGCTCGATGAATTTTGATATCCAAAGCTCATCGCTCCCGCCGCAGACCGCCGGTCCGCCGACCTTAAAGCGTTCGTCGACCTCCTTGACCGCGGAAAACGTCTCGTCGAAGAGGCGGAAATACTCCTGCATGTCGGCGTTTTCCCAGAATCCGGGAAGATTCGGCTCGTTCCAGACCTCAATCGGATATGTCACCGCCTCGTCGGCTCCGTAGCGCTCAATCAGGTGCGAAAGAGTCGCCTTTACAAGCCTGCGCCAAGCCTCATAGTCCTTCGGCGGCGACGTGTGACCGCCCCAGACGAAGACCCTGTTTTCGCCCGAAGCAAGCTCCTTCGGCATAAATCCGAGCTCCAAAAACGGCTTTAAGCCGAGCTCGCGGTAGGAGTCCATCACAAAATCGAGATATGTGAAATTATACTCGATGTGGACGGGACTCGACGAATCCCAAGGGTTGTCACGCCGAGCCTGATAGATTGCCATGTCGTCGTGGAAAAGTCCGTGCCCGCGGATATGCCTGAAGCCGATGTACTTCTGGACGAGCTTCAGCTGTTCAAAGTATTCCCGCTGGAGCGCAAGACCCATTCTCCCCGTGCCGACGCAGAAATCGACGGCGTTGTTGAATTCGACCGGTCTCGCCGGGTCGACGCTGTATCTCTTTTCAATTTTCATTTCGCTCACCTCGCGTTTTTCTTTGATTTTACAATAAATTCGGTGAGTTGTCAATCGGAGTCTTCTATCTTCTATCCTCTAATCATCTATCTTCTGATTGACTTATCATTTAAAAAGTAGTACACTGTATATACACCCTTATTTTTTAATCCGTTATCTAACTAAGGAGGTTACTATGAAAAGATTTCTGTCAGCAGTGCTTGCCGTGCTGATTTTGCTCGGGTGCGGGGCAATCGAGGCTTTCGCGGCGGACGCCGGAATCGGCGGACTTAAGGCAAAGGCGGCGGGTGAGAATAAAATCTCGCTGTCATGGACCGCGTCCGGTGCGGCGGAGTATACCGTAAACTGGAAGCGCTCGTCTTCCTCGGCGTGGAAGGTCGCCGGCACCACAAAAAAGACGTCCGCGACCGTCTCGGGACTGAGCGCCGGCATAAGCTATGACTTTAAGATTACGGCGGGCGGCGCCGAATCCGCAACCGTCACCGCAACGACGGCTCAGCCGTCCGAAAAAAAGCCGGCGGATACGTCCTCGTCGCCGAAAATCGAATCCGCGAAGGATACCGCCGCGAAAATGGGCGCGGGATATAACATCGGAAACACCTTTGACTCGCTCGGAAAGTGGCTCCCCTCGAACGCCTCGGTCTCACAGTTCGAGACCGCTTGGGGCAACCCCGTTCTGACCGAAGACTACATTAAAAAGCTCGCCTCGCTCGGCTTCGGCGCAATCCGTCTCCCCGTGACATGGGGACTTAACGCCGACTCGTCCGGAAATATCCGCAAGGAGTGGCTCGACCGCGTCCAACAGGTCGTCGACTGGATTGTCGACAGCGGAATGTACGTCATCATCAACGTCCACCACGACACCGGAACCGACGGCTGGATTCACGTTTCGGACAAGAGCTATGCCGCCGCGAAGGACCGCTTCGCGAACATCTGGAAACAGGTTGCCGAGCGCTTCAAGGATTACGGCAGCGAGGTCCTCTTTGAGTGCTTCAACGAAACGCTCAACGACGAAAACGACTGGAATTCCACTAAAAAGGCGGACTATGACATCATCCTGAAATATGAACAGCTCTTTGTCGACACCGTCAGAAAGACCGGCGGAAACAACGCCGAGCGCAACCTTATCCTCAACACCTATGCCGCTTCGAGCAACCCCGGAATCATCAACAGCTTTAAGCTCCCGAAGGACACGACCGAGGGGCACATGATGATGGAGGTCCACAACTATGACCCGCAGGGGTTCACTTGGGACGACGCGACTTGGACAACTATGCGCTCGACATGGGGCACCGACGAGGACAAGCGCAACATCGACAACTTTATGAACATTCTTTCGGCACAGGCCGAAAAGCTCGGAGTCCCCGCGATTGTCGGCGAATTCGGCTCTGTCGACAAAAAGAACGACAACGAGCGCGCCGAGCACGCCGGATATTTCGTCGCGGCGGCGAAGAAAAAGGGAATCGTCTGCTTCTTCTGGGACGACGGCGCAAAGTTTAACCTCATCGACCGCAAGACCTGCAAGGTGCTCCACAGCTCGATAGTAAAGGCTCTCGTCGACAATGCCTGAAATAGTGCACAGAATTGACCGGCGTGTTTTGTATTACATGACGAAAATTCAAAAGCCCTTGACTTTTTGACAGAATTGTGTAAAAATATAACTGTAGTTTGCGGGAAACCGCGCTATCATCAATTCAAAATTTGGAGGAATAATCATGAAAAAAATTCTTGCAGTTGTCATGGCCGCCGTAATGGTCATGGCGCTCAGTGTTACCGCTTTCGCCGAGGAGTATAAGGACACCGTCCCCGCCGACAAGGAATGGTGGTATGAGATTCCGATTCTCACTATCATTCCCGAAGCCGACCTCGCCGGTCATTCCACCCTTACCTTCAGCGTTGACTGCAACTTCACCGTCGGATATGTAGACGGCACCGATTGGGTACAGGCCGACGCCGGCACCACCCCGATTACCATCGACCTCTCGACCGCCGTCATCAACGCCGACTGCAAGGTCTGTGTCTCCGCTTCCGCCGGAACCGAGTTCACCGTAACCTATACCTTCGACGAGGGCGCAGCTCCCGCTGCCGATGCCGCTCCTGCCGCTGACGAGGCCGCTGCCGACGAAACCGTCGAGGCCCCTGCTGACGACGAAACCGTCGAGGCTCCTGCCGCCGACACCGAGGCACCCGCTGCCGAGGAAGCTCCCGCCGCCGAGGCTCCCGCTGCCGCTCCTTCGACCGGCATCGCCCTCGCGGTTATCCCCGCCGTCATCGCGATGGCCGCTGTCGCTGTCTCCAAGAAGCACTGACAGTAAGGATTAAGTATGATAAAAGCCCCGCCGATTGGCGGGGTTTTTCGTTGTCTGCGCATATTGCACAAAAATAAGAGCACCCCTTCCGGAGTGCTCTTTACTTTTACTCTCAGACCGTAACTCTCCAGCCGTAGGGGTCGTCCTTCTTGCCCCACTGGATACCGGTCAGCTCGTCATAGAGGCGCTGGGTCAGCTCGCCGATTTTGCCGCCGCCGATTTCGATGACGTCGTTCTTATAGCGGAGCTTTCCGACCGGCGAGACGACCGCAGCCGTGCCGGTGCCGAAGACCTCTTCGAGCGCGCCCGAATGAGCCGCCTCGATAAGCTCGTCGACCGAAATTCTTCTCTCCTCGACCTCATATCCCCAGTCGCGGCAGAGGTGGAGAATCGAGTCGCGGGTGATTCCGGGGAGAATCGAGCCGTTGAGCATCGGCGTAACGACCTTGCCGCTGATTTTGAACGCGATGTTCATCGAGCCGACTTCCTCGATGTACTTTCTCTCGACGCCGTCGAGCCAGAGCGCCTGTGAATAGCCGCCGTCGTGGGCCTTGACCTGTGCCGCAAGGGAAGCGGCGTAGTTTCCGCCGGTCTTGGCGTATCCCATTCCGCCGCGAACCGCCCTGACGTATTCGTCCTCAATCCAGATTCCGACCGGCTCGAGTCCGCTCTCATAGTAAGCGCCCGAGGGCGAGAGGATTATGATGAACATATATGTCTTCGACGGAGCGACGCCGAGGTGAGCGTCGGTCGAAATCACGAACGGGCGGATATAGAGCGATGTCCCCTCTTCATAGGGCACCCACGCGCGGTCGACGTCGACGACGGCCTTTACCGCCTGTACAAAGTCGTCCTCGGGAATGTGCGGTATGCAAAGCCTTGTGTTCGAGTTGTTCGCGCGCTTTGCGTTCATGTCCGGTCTGAAGAGATAGACGTCGCCGTTCGCTCCGCGGTATGCCTTAAGTCCCTCGAACATCTCCTGTCCGTAGTGCAGGACCATCGCGGCGGGACTCAGGGTGATGTCTCCGAACGGGACAATCCGCGGGTCATGCCAGCCTTTTCCCTCGGTATAGTTCATGATGAACATATGGTCGGTAAAAATGTGTCCGAAGCCGAGAGGCTCGCCCTTTGCGGGGATTTGCTTCGGCGACGTTGTCTTCTGAATTTTAATGTCGAGCATAGTTGTTTCCTCCTGTAAGATTCGGTTTCCGGCATATATTATAATACCGTTTTCGCGTCAATGCAACACTTTATACCAAAAAATTTATCCTTCAAAGGAATATCCCGCCTCGATTGCCTTGAGGTTTGCGTCGATAAGGTCCTGATGCTTTGCCGAAACGGTCTTCGCGAGGGCGTCTCTTAAGCCGTCCATGCTTATAACGCCGGTTTCGCGGATAACCTTTCCAATCATAATCATGTTCGCGAGAGTCGGTATTCCGAGGCCGCGCGCCATCTTTGTCGCCGGAATATAGAACGCCGAGATGTCGCTTCTTTCGCTCTTTCTGTCGATGAGCGTCGAGTCGACAAAGGCATATCCGCCCGGGACGACCGCGTTTTCGTACTTGTCGAACGAGGGAAGGTTCATGACCACCAGAATGTCGGGGTCGTGGACAATCGGCGAGCCGACCGGGGTGTCGCTGACGATTACCGAGCAGTTCGCGGTGCCGCCGCGCATCTCGGGGCCGTACGACGGGAGCCAGCTTATCTGTTTCTCCTCGGTCAGACCTTTATAAGCGAGGACTTTTCCGGCAAAGAGGACTCCCTGTCCGCCGAAGCCGGCGATGAGTATCTGTGTATACATTGTCACTCCGCCTCCTTTGCCGATTTATCGCGGTAGACGCCGAGGGGATAATAGGGAATCATGTCGCTTTCGACCCAGTCGAGCGCCTTCTGCGGGGTCATGCCCCAGTTTGTCGGACAGCTCGAAACGACCTCAATCAGCGAGAAACCCTTCCCCTCAATCTGATTCTGAAACGCCTTTTTGATTGCCTTTTTCGCCTTCATCACGTTCTTTACGTTGTTGACCGCGACCCGCTCGATGTATTCGGGGGCGTCGAGTCCCGAGAGAAGCTCGCAGACCTTGATGGGATATCCGACGGTCTTGACGTCGCGGCCGTAGGGCGAGGTCTGTGTGACCTGTCCGGGGAGGGAGGTCGGCGCCATCTGTCCGCCGGTCATGCCGTAGATTGCGTTGTTGACGAATATTACGGTGATGTTCTCGTTTCTCGTCGCGGCGTGGACGGTCTCGGCCATGCCGATTGACGCAAGGTCGCCGTCCCCCTGATATGTGAATATAATCCTGTCCGGCATAGCGCGCTTAAGTCCCGTCGCGACAGCGGGGGCGCGCCCGTGAGCCGCCTCGACCATGTCGCAGGAGAAATAGTCATAAGACATTACCGCACAGCCGACCGGCGCGACTCCGACGGTCCTGTCGAGGATTCCGAGGCTGTCGATAGCCTCGGCGACAAGCCTGTGTATAATTCCGTGGGTGCAGCCGGGGCAATAGTGAAGCGGCGCGTCGGTCAGCGCCTTCGGCTTTGAAAATACAACCGCCATCAGAATTCTCCTCCTTCCGCTTTCTCAATCGCCGAAAGAACCTCGTCGGGCGAGGGTATCATTCCGCCGACTCTGTTGCAGAGGACGACCGGCTTTCTGCACTCCTCGGCAAGCCTTATGTCCTCAATCATCTGTCCCATCGAAAGCTCGACCGAAATAAATCCCTTGACCTTTTCGGCGGCCTTTTTGATTGCGTCCTTTGGGAAGGGCCAAAGGGTTATCGGGCGGATAAGTCCGGCCTTGATTCCCTTTGCGCGGGCGGCGTTGATTGCGTTTTTCGACACCCTTGCGGCAATTCCGAACGCGACGACACAGATGTCGGCGTCGTCGGTCAGATATTCCTCGACCATAACCTCGTTTTGCTCGACGAGCTTATATCTTTCGTATCTTTCGAGATTCTTCTTTTCAAGCTCCTCGGGGACGAGATAGAGCGAATTGATGATATTGTGCTCCCGCTTTCCGCCGGTTCCGGTCACCGCCCAAGGCTTTTCGACAAATCCGTCGGTCTTTTCCTCGGGAAGCTCGACCGGCTCCATCATCTGTCCGATGGTGCCGTCGGCAAGAAGCATCGCCGGCATGCGGTATTTATCGGCGAGGTCGAACGCCTTTGAGGTGAGGTCGGCCATCTCCTGCACCGAAGCCGGAGCGAGGACGATAAGGCGATAGTCGCCGTGACCTCCGCCCTTTGTCGCCTGGAAATAGTCCGACTGCGACGGCTGGATTCCGCCGAGACCGGGTCCGCCGCGCTGTACGTTGACGATGAGCGCGGGAAGGTCGCTTCCGGCGAGATAGGAAATCCCCTCCTGTTTGAGCGAGACTCCGGGGCTCGAGCTCGAGGTCATGACCCGCTTTCCGGCGCTCGATACTCCGTAGACCATGTTTATCGCCGAGATTTCGCTTTCGGCCTGTAAGAACGTCCCGCCGATTTTCGGCATTCTCTTCGCCATATAAGCGGCGACCTCGGTCTGCGGGGTAATCGGATAGCCGAAATAGTGACGGCAGCCGGAGCGGATTGCCGATTCGGCAATAGCCTCGTTGCCCTTCATCAGTACCTTTGCCATAATATCCCTCCTACTTTTCGACCGTGATTACACAGTCGGGGCACATCATCGCACAGCTTGCGCACCCGACGCATTTGGATTCGTCGGTTATACCGGCGGGCGAATGTCCTTTTTTGTTGATTTTGTCCTTTTCAAGAACGATGAGTCCGAGCGGACAGGCGTTCACGCAGAGTCCGCAGCCTTTACAGACGTCCTTCAAAAACGTAAGCTTTGCCATGATATTCCTCCGATTCTTATAATATATCAAAATACCTTTTCTGAAGCGTTATCGGCACGACGCCCTTAAGTCCGAGCCTTTCGCAAAGACCCTTTTCGGCCGCCGTATAAAGAAGCGGGAGCGACGACAGCTCACAGAGCTCTTCGGACAGCCGAATCCCCTCCTCGACGGTCGCGAGGTCGGTCAGCCGCCCGAGGTTGGTGTTATTCACCACCGCGGTAAAGGGGATTCCCCCCGCCGCCTCGATTTCGCGCATCACTTCGAGCGCCTCCTCGGGCGTCCGGGTCAGCGGGCGCATGAAGTTGGCGACAAAAATCATCTCGTAGTCGTTCTCCTCGAGGATATAGGGCGTAAACCTCCCGAGGGCATATGCCCCGCGGTCGTCGCCGCCGATGTCGAGTACGGCGTATCGCGAGCGGTTCTGTACAACTCCGTAAAGCTCGGCGGGAAGCGCCGGAAGGTCGACGTTGGAGTTTGCGTATTCCGGGGAAACGACCTCGATTCCCGCGGCGGTGAGCTCTTCAATCGAGTCCTTTGTCCGAAAATACGGGTTGACGATGTCGAGGTCGGCGATGACCACCCGCTCATGCTCCTTTCTGAGCATAAGCGCCCAGTTGACCGCAAGATTTGTCTTGCCGGAGCCGTAATGCCCGGCGAAAAGAGTTACCCTTTTCATATTCACCTCTCGATATCGGTTATATATCTTATCTCGTTGAAAGGAGCGGTCTTTTCGGCGCTCATGCCGTCAAGACAGCTGTCGGGCAGAAGACCGCGATAGGTCTCCTGCCGGCAGGTGTAATGAAGCCTCCCGACCGCCTCGGCGTCCTCGGGGCAGGCATATCCGAGTATGACGTTCATCAGAGCTTGTTTCTCTGAATCTTTCCGCTGATGGTCTTCGGGAGCTCGTCGCGGAACGCGATTACACGCGGGTATTTATAGGGTGCGGTGTGACTCTTAACGTAGTTCTGGATTTCCTTTTTAAGCTCGTCGGTGCCGACGGTGCCCTTTGTGAGAACGATGCTCGCCTTTACAATCTGTCCCCTGATTTCGTCCGGAACGGCGGAGACGCCGCACTCAAGGACATAGGGAAGCTCCATGATGACGCTCTCAATCTCGAACGGGCCGATTCGGTATCCCGACGACTTGATGACGTCGTCGACGCGGGAGACGTACCAGAAATAGCCGTCCTCGTCGCGCCAAGCGGTGTCGCCGGTGTGATAATATCCGTCGTGCCAAGCCTCGTCGGTGAGCTGCTTGTTGAGGTAGTATTCCTTATAGAGTCCGACCGGAGCGCCGTCCGAGGTTTTGATGCAGATTTCGCCGACCTCGCCGTTTGCGCACGGCTTGCCGTCCGGGTCGAGAATGTCGATGTCGTACTGGGGCGAGGCCTTGCCCATCGAGCCGTACTTCGGGGTGTCGCCGTAGAGGTTGCCGATGACGAGGGTCGTCTCGGTCTGTCCGAAGCCCTCCATTATTTCGAGACCGGTCGCCTGCTTGAACTGTTTCGCGACCTCGGGGTTGAGCGCCTCGCCGGCGGTGGTCATGTGGTGGATTGACGAGAGGTCGTATACCGAGAGGTCTTCCTTTATCATCATTCTCAGCATCGTCGGAGGCGCGCAGAAGGTGGTGATGCCGTATTTCGCGAAGAGCGGCATGATGTCGGCGGCGTCGAACTTATCGAAGTCATAGACGAAGACCGCGCCCTCGCAGAGCCACTGTCCGTAGAGCTTTCCCCAGAGGGACTTGCCCCAGCCGGTGTCGGAAATCGTCAGGTGCAGGCCGTCGCGCTCGCAGCAGTGCCAGTATTTTGCGGTGACGAAGTGCCCGAGGGCGTATGTATGAGCGTGCGCCGCCATCTTCGGGTTGCCGGTCGTGCCGGACGTGAAGAACATGAGCGCCATGTCGCTTCCGGCGGAGCAGTCCTCGGGGCGCTCGTATTTTCCGGTGAAGAGCGGGTATTCGTTGTCGAAGTCGTGCCAGCCGTCCTTCTGTCCGCCGACGAGGATTTTTGTGCGGACGGTCGGGCACTGTGCCGCGGCTCTTTCGGCGATATCGGCGACGTCGCCGTCGGCAGTGCAGAGAATGGCCGAGACGCTCGCGCTGTTGAAGCGGTAGACGAAGTCGTGCTCCTTAAGCTGATTCGTCGCGGGGATTGCGACCGCGCCGAGCTTGTGAAGCGCAACCATCGCGTACCAGAACTGGTAGTGCCGCTTTAAGACGAGCATTACCTTATCGCCGCGCTTTATGCCGAGCGAGCGGAAATAGTTTGCGGTCTGATTCGAGGCGCGCTTGATGTCCTTGAAGGTGAATCTTCTCTCGACCTTGTGCTTGTCGAGGTGGACCATCGCGAGCTTTTCGGGATATGCGTCGGCGATTGCGTCGACGCAGTCGAAGCCGAAGTTGAAGGTCTCGGTGTTCTTGAATTTAAGGCTCTTAAGGCAGCCGTTTTCGTCCTCGACGGTGTCGACGAACTTCTCGCACAAAAGCGTGCTGCGCTGGGGTCTGTTCGCCTGAATGACAGAGGTCCTGACGGTCTCTTCTGAGGTGTCCTCGCCCGGGAGTACGACCGCGAGGAAGACGCAGTCCTTTCCGTCGACGGCAATCATTCCGTGGGGTGTCGAGGAGTTGTAGTAGATGCTGTCGCCCTCGCCGAGAACCTCGGTGTGATTCCCGACCTGTACCTTAAGGCTTCCCGAGATGATGAGGTCGAACTCCTGTCCGCTGTGCTTCGTAAGGTGAATCGGGACGTTCTGCTGCGCCTCGCTGTATTCGTACTTGACCCAGTACGGCTCGGCGATTTTGTTGCGGAATTTGGGCGCGAGGTTTGCGATGTCGATGCCCTTTTCGCGCGCCGTGACCTGTCCCGTGCCCTTTCGGGTGAGGTTATAGCTCGAAAGTCTTGCGGCGCTGCGTCCTTCAAGAAGGTCGGTCAGGTCGATTTCAAACGCGAGCGCGCACTTGTGGATAAAAGTGAACGGAAGGTCGGCTTCGGCGCTTTCGTATTTAAGGTACTCTTCCTCCGAAACCTCGGTCTTTTCGGCCATTTCTGAGGTGCTCCAGCCCATTATTTCGCGCATTTCGCGAATTCTTTCGGCGACCTCGAAGAGCTGTGTCTGTGTTGCGGTCTGACTCATTGGTGTTCTCTCCTTAATAAAGAATGATTTAGCGGCATACCGTCGGGGCAACAAAAAATCGCCCCAAATCGCTTTGAGACGAGAATTTTCCCGCGGTACCACTCAAATTGCAGGCGCTTTAAACGCCATGCCTCTTAAATCGGCTCATCAAAAGCCTTCCGCTTTAACGCGCGGACGCGGAAGACGCCTACCCCGACGGAATCGGCTCGGGCCTTCGGCTCGGAAGTGATGTGAACTCTTCTGCGCTCTTCGGGATTCCACCGTCCCCGACTCTCTTTGAAGCGCGGTAGAAGCGTTCCGTCTTCGTCATCGCCTTTTATTTTCAGATATTATATCACCGCTTTAAAACTCTGTCAATCGGCGATTTTAATAAATTTTTGCGGTCAGACGCGGCGGGATTACGCAAAATAACGGGGAAGGGCGTATAGAGGACAGAAGTGAGATTGTCAGAAGTCAGAAGATGGAAGGTAGAGGTTAAATGATAGAAGATAGAAGTCTGATTTCTGACCTCTCATATCTGTCTTCTGACTGCGACGGCGCGACCACTCCCCTCAAGGGGAGTGGTACCGGGCGGGGAGGACACTTGCGCAGGTATATTAAAAGCATGAGCGGCGTCATACCTTGCCTAAAAGGAGTCCGCCTTTGGCGGACGGCTAATCACATCACCTTAGCGGTGACGTGATTACGCCTGTTCCCCCACCCCTACCCCTCCCAGACGGGGAGGGGACATGGAGGACACTTTGGCAGGTTTTAGAAAAATTGTGTGCTGACGCACTGCCGTAAATAAGGAATTCGCTTCGCTCATACCATTTTTAGACTCCCACCCCCTTCCCCCTCCCACATGGGAGGGGGTTCGTTGCCAAAGTTTGGAGAGCCGCCTGACGGCGGGGGAAATTTGTTGTAGCGTCATGCTTAGCTATTGGTGCACGCTTTGTGGCGGACGATAAACGTATCATTTTTGATGTTTCTCCGTTCTTTTCCTTCCACACCCCCTGCCCGATTAGAGGACAGAAGTGAGATTGTCAGAAGTCAGAAGTTAGAGATTAGAAGATAGAGGATAGAAAACAGAAGTCTGATTTCTGACCTCTCATATCTGTCTTCTGACCGCGACGGCGCGACCACTACCCTCGAGGGGAGTGGTACCGGGTGGGGAGGACACTTTCGCAGGTTTTAGAAAAAATGCGTGCTGACGCACTGCCCTGTTATAAGGAATTCGCTTCGCTCATGCTATCTATAGACTCCTATCCCCCTGTCCCCCTTTCCACATGGAAAGGGGGAACGCATCGCTTCGGCTGTCTGCGGTAGAAGCAGCGGAGGCGCAGCCGCGACCGCCGAAAGGCGGTCGAAACGAAGGCAGCAGAAAAAATCCCTCCGGGTTTTTCCTGCTGCCTTCGTTTGCGCGCGAAGCGCGCCCGGCTGCGTGCATAAGCTTGTTTTATAGCTGTTCACGCTTCGCAATCGTATACGATTGATTGCTCGCGTTCACAGATAAAACAAGCGTATGCTCCTATGGCGGGATTATGAAACGAAAGCAGAATCAAATTGCCCGCCTTCGTCATACATGCACAAACTTTTCCGCGAGCGTGCTCGGCAGTTTCCCACATTGGTCATGCGCGAAGGTCCGGCTGATACGGCGAGGCTGTTTTACCCCGCCGCGCATGCTGCCCGGCAAGTCCACGCACGGTTTTTTGCGGCGCGGACAGCCGCCATGACGCCGCATAACAATATATCAAAAAAATCCTCTAAAAAGCTGTTGACACGGGGGCATTTAACGTGTAAAATATCAGCATAAAGACTTGTAGGAGGATAATTATGGCTGATTTGAAAATGACAATCGACAAGACCAACAGAATATCAAAAATCAACAAGGAAATTTACGGGCACTTCGCCGAGCACCTCGGCCGCTGCATCTACGGCGGAATCTATGTCGGCAAGGACTCGCCCATTCCGAACGTCAACGGAATCCGCACCGACGTCGTCGAGGCGCTTAAGGCGATAAAGCTTCCGGTCCTCCGCTGGCCGGGCGGCTGTTTTGCCGATACATATCACTGGCGCGACGGCATCGGTCCGAAGGAAAACCGAAAGAAAATCGTCAATATCCACTGGGGCGGCGTCACCGAGGACAACTCCTTCGGGACGCACGAATTCCTCGACTTCTGCGAAGCCGTCGGCTGTGAGGCATATGTCGCGCTGAACGTCGGCTCAGGGACGGTTCAGGAGGCCGCCGAGTGGATGGAATACATGACCTCGGCAAACGAAAGTCCGATGACCGAGCTCAGAAAGAAGAACGGCCGCGAAAAGCCTTGGAAGGTCAAGTATGTCGGCATCGGCAACGAAAACTGGGGCTGCGGCGGCGAGATGAACGCCGACTTCTATTCGAGCCTCTATAAACAGTACCACTGCTTCGCAAGAGGCGCCGAGCAGCAGATTGCCTGCGGCCCCAACTCGAACGATGTCGGCTGGACCGAGGCGATGATGAGCAAAGTCGGCGCACATCAGATGCAGGGTCTTTCGCTTCATCACTACACCGTCCCGACAAATCAGTGGGAGCACAAGGGCGATTCCGTAAGCTTCTCGGAGGACGAATACTACAACACCCTCCAGCACACTTGGTTCATGGAGAGAATCCTCAAGGACCAAGAGGCGGTCATGCAGAGATATGACAATGACCACAGAATCGGCCTTGTCGTCGACGAGTGGGGACTTTGGGCGGACGTCATCGAGGGCACAAACCCCGGCTTCCTCTATCAGCAGAACACGATGCGCGACGCCGTCCTTGCCGCAATCAACCTCAATCTCTTCAATCAACATTCGTCGAGAGTCAAGATGGCGAACATCGCGCAGATGGTGAACGTCCTCCAGGCCATCATTCTCACCGAGGGCGAAAAGATGGTCAAGACCCCGACGTATCACGTCTTCGATATGTTCAAGGAGCACATGGAGGCCGAGCTTGTCTATTCGTCCTGCGAAAACAAGGAGATTGAAGCGAAGGACGGGAAATTCCCCGCGGTTTCGCAGTCGGTCTCGGTCGACGCCGACGGAAAAATGCACATCACAATCAGCAACGCCTCTCTCGACGAGGATTTCGGCATCGACTGCGCGATTCCGCGCTCGGAATACAAGACCGTTTCGGCGAAGATTCTCACCGAAAAGTACAACGCGCTAAACGATTTCGACGCGCCCGACCGCGTCGTCCCGAAAAACTTCGACGGAATTAAGCTTAGCGGCGAAAAGCTGAGCTTCACTCTGCCGCGCTGCTCGGTTCTGGCGATTGAGCTGTGCTGAGCGAGAAAAAGCCGTTCTGCAAGCGGTGTCTTCTCTTGGACATCGACCCCGACGGACTCTATAAAAAGGTCAGCGAGCTTATTTCGCTGATGCCGGAGGACATAAGGGCGGACGCCGACGAATACGAGCGCCGGCTGTCGCTCTGCCGCTCCTGCGCGAGCCTTCGGGACGGACTCTGCGGCGAATGCGGCTGCTTCGTCGAGCTCCGCGCCGCGGCGAAGAAGAACTACTGCCCGAGCGCGTATCACTACTGGTGAGGCGGGCGCAGTCCGATGCGCGAAGCGCATGAACAAAAGAGCAGGAAAACTCCAGTTGGAGCTTTCCTGCTTATTTTGTTCCGACCGCCTTCGGCGGTCGAGGACTGCGTGCATAAGCTTGTTTTATAGCTGTTCACGCATCGCAATCGAGAACGATTGATTGCTCGCGTTCACAGATAAAACAAGCGTATGCTCCTATGGCGTGTGGTTTTGAACAGACGTAGCTTTGGTGTGTCAAACACCCCCTTTCCATGTGGAAAAGGGGGGACAGGGGGATAGGAGTTTTAAGATAGCATGAGCGAAGCGAATTCCTTATCCTCTACCCTCCATCTTCTATCCTCTACCCTCTATCTTCCCCATCCTCCACAATCACCGTGCCGTTCGGCATCTCGGGGATTACCAGCGCGCAAATGATGTACGCGAGAATGCCCGTGCCGAAGCAGAGGGCAAGAATCGCCCAGATGACCCGGATGAGGGTCGGGTCAATGTTGAAATACTCCCCTATTCCGCCGCAGACGCCGGATACTTGGCGGTTGCTGCGCGACTTATAAAGCTTCTTTGTTGCCATTTCGTTTACCTCCAATCCGTCAGACGGTGTTTTTAAGTCTTACAAGTGCGGCGAGTGTGAGCGCGCCGACGGTGTTCCCGAGCACCACTGCGATGATGAACCCGAGATATTCAATCCCGATCATTCCCGCCGCGGCGAAATAAAACATATCCGCAATCGAGTGCTCAAATCCCGCCAGAATAAATACCGGTATGCAGAAGATTATCCCGACGTCGCTCCCGAGCTTATATATCTTCACGGCGGCATACATCAGCACCCCGCAGAAGCACCCGAGCAGAAATGCCTTTAAAATTCCCCCGTCGAGCTTCGCGATGCAGCTCTCGGCAGCCCTATCGATAATCTGCGGTCTTGCGGCGCGCATTATCAGTCCGGTGACCGTTGAGCCGATAAAGTTTCCGAGCAGTCCGACAAAGAGCGCGGCACAGATTTTTCCGTCGAATTCTTCGGCGCAGAAGCCGATTTTCCCCGTGAACAAATAAAGGTCAAGGTGACAGATGCAAAGCAGGGCGACGGAGAAGAGCACCGCTCCCAAAAACCTGTTTTCAACGCTCAGAAGAACCGTTCCCCCGATTGAAATAAGGAGTCCGGAGGCAATCCCGCCGAAAAACGCGGGGAAATGTGTCCTAAGCTTTTTCATGTTTTTCCCTCTCAGTTCAATTTTATCCGTTAAGCATTTTATAGAGCCGCACCATCGCCTCGGTGGTCCTTTCGCGGGTCGAGAACGACGTCAGCCTGAAATATCCGGCGCCGTTTTTGCCGAAGCCCTCGCCCGGAGTGCCGACGACGTTCGCCTCGGTAAGAAGCCTGTCGAAGAACTCCCATGAACCCGCTCCGTTCGGGCACTTGAGCCAGATATAGGGCGAATTCTTCCCGCCGTAATACTTTATTCCGCAGCGGTCGAGACCGTTCATCAGAATCCTCGCGTTCTCCTGATAATAGGCGATGTTTTCTTTGACCTGCCGCTGTCCCTCGGGGGTGAAGACCGCCTCGGCGGCCCGCTGAATCACATAGGCGACGCCGTTGAACTTTGTCGTCTGACGCCTCAGCCACATCGCGTTGAGGTCGCCCTCCGCCTTCAATGTCTTCGGGACGATTGTATATCCGCACCTTGTGCCGGTAAAGCCGGCAGTCTTCGAGAGCGAGCAGAATTCGATTACGCACTCCCTCGCGCCCTCGACCTCGTAGGCCGTTCTCGGGACATCGGAGTCGGTGACAAATGCCTCATATGCCGAATCGAGAAGAATCACGGCGCCGTTTTCGCGGGCATAGTCAATCCACTCCTTAAGCTGTGCGCGGGTATATGCCGCTCCGGTCGGATTGTTCGGCGTACAAAGATAGATTATGTCCGCCTTTACGCTCCTGTCCGGCATCGGCAGGAAGCCGTTCTCCTCGGTCGCGTCGGCATAGATAATCCTCCGCCCCGCCATGACGTTTGTGTCGACGTATACCGGATATACCGGGTCGGTCACAAGGACGGTGTTGTCGGCGTCGAAGAGGTCGAGGATATTTCCGAGGTCGCTCTTTGCGCCGTCCGAGACAAAGATTTCCCAGTAGTCGAGGTCGACCCCGCGCGCGGCGTAGTACCCCTTTATCGCGTTGATGAGGAAGTCATAGCCGTTGTCGTCGACATAGCCGCGGAAGGTCTCTTTCCTGCCCATCTCCGCCGCCGCCTTTTCCATCGCTTCGACGACCGCCGGCGCAAGCGGCAGGGTCACGTCGCCGATGCCCATTTTGATGATGTCCGCCTCGGGGTGCGCCGAGGCGTACTCGCGAAGCCGGTGGGCAATCTCGATGAACAGGTAGCTCTTTTTTACGTTTTCATAGTTGCAGTTTATTTTCATTGGTATCACCTTTCTTTACTGATTTAGTGTGATTTATAGAGGTTTGATATCTGCCGTCTAACATCTATCTTCTATCTTCTGACTTCTATCATCTATCTTCTAACTTCTGTCTTCTAACCGGGGGCGCAGCCCCCGCGCACGAAGTGCGCGCGCCGACGCGTTCCGCGCGGCGGCAGACCGTCCTCGACGGTCAGGCTGCGCTCCGGCGGGCGGAAAGCGCAAGCCGGTCATCAATCGCAGGTGTCATAGCGCCGAACTGCGCCGTCGAGGTGCAAAAGCGTCGGCTTGTCAGTCAAGCGAGGCGGCCGCTCCGCCCGCTTCCGACCGCTGTCCTCTGACTTCTGCCTCTATCTTCTGACCTCTGTCTTCTAACTTCTGCCTTCTAACCGGGGGCGCAGCCCCCGCGCACGAAGTGCGCGCGCCGACGCGTTCCGCGCGGCGGCAGACCGTCCCCGACGGTCAGGCTGCGCTCCGGCGGGCGGAAAGCGCAAGCCGGTCATCATTCGCCGGGATCATAGCGCCGGACTGCGCCGTCGGGGTGCAAATGCGACGGTTTGTCAGTCAAACGAGGCGCCGCTCCGCCCGCTTCCGACATCTGACCTCTGACTTCTGCCTCTATCTTCTGACTTCTATCATCTATCTTCTAACTTCTATCTTCTAACCGGGGCGCAGCCCCCGCGCACGAAGTGCGCGCGCCGACGCGTTCCGCGCGGCGGCAGACCGTCCCCGACGGTCAGGCTGCGCTCCGGCGGGCGGAAAGCGCAAGCCGGTCATCAATCGCAGGGGTCATAGCGCCGGACTGCTTCGTCGAGGTGCAAAAGCGTCGGCTTGTCAGTCAAGCGAGGCGGCCGCTCCGCCCGCTTCTGACATCTGTCTTCCGACATCTGCCTTCTATTTCTGACATCTGACCTCTGATATCTGTCCTCTGACGTGACTCCGTCACGCCTGCACTTCCCCCTCGAACGCAGTCTCAGCCGGGCCGGTCATACTCACGCCGAAGCCGTCCGAGATGACGATTTCGAGGTCGCCGCCGAGGAGCTTTACCGTGATTTTTTCGCCGAGCGGCGATATCCCCGTCTTAACGGCGGCGGCAGCGACCGCACATGCGCCGGTGCCGCAGGCCATCGTCTCTCCGCTCCCCCGCTCCCAAACGCGCATCGACAGCGTATGGGCGTCAATCACGTTGACGAACTCGGTGTTGACACGGTCGGGGAAAATCGCGTTATGCTCGAACTCCGGGCCGATTTTGTCGAGCGGCAGTTTTGATATATCCTCATCGGTGAATACGACAAGGTGCGGATTTCCCATCGAGACGGCAGTCCCGCGCCATGTCCTGCCGCAGACGTCTATCGGCGCGTCAATCATCTCGGGCGAGCCGCATATCACCGGAACGCTTTTTGACGAAAACTCCGCCTTTCCCATGTCGACGGTGACGCTTCCGACCTTTCCGTCGGAAACGTGGAGCTTAAGCGTCTTTATCCCCGCGAGGGTTTCGAGAGTGACCTCGGTCTTGTCGGTCAGACCCTTGTCATAGACGTACTTCCCGATGCAGCGCGAGCCGTTGCCGCACATTTTTCCCTCGCTTCCGTCGGCGTTGAACATTCTCATTCTGAAGTCGGCGACGTCGGACGGACAGATGAGAATTATCCCGTCGCCGCCAATAGAGCGCCTTCGGTCGGAAAGCCGGACGGACAGCGCCTCGGGGTCGTCGACCTTTTCTTTAAAGCAGTTAATATAAATATAGTCGTTGGCTATGCCGTGCATTTTAGTGAATTTCATCGGTGTCTCCTAAATAATGTCGTTAAGAATAAGGTCGTCGAGGCTTTCGCGCTTTACGGCGAGGCGGTCGGCGCCGTTCGATATCATCACAATCGGCGGGCGCGGAATCCGGTTATAGTTCGACGCCATCGAATAGTTGTAAGCGCCGGTCGTAAGGACGGCGACGGTGTCCCCCCGCGCGATGTCGGCGGGGAAGCTGACCTCCGGCTGGACGATGTCCCCCGACTCGCAGCAGCGCCCGACGAGGTCGGCGGTGATAGTGTCCTTTGCGTCGGTCTTGTTCGCGGTGACGACGGTGTATTTAGACTGATAGAGCGCATAGCGCGGGTTGTCGGTCATTCCGCCGTCGATTGAGACATAGTTTTTATAGCCGGTAATTTTCTTGACCGAGCCGACGGTATAAAGGGTGATTCCCGCGTCGGCGACGATGCTCCGCCCCGGTTCGAGCCGAAGCGACGGAGTCTCTATTCCGAGCCTTTTCGCGGCCTCTCCGACGTGCTCCGCGACGGCCCTGATGTTCGCGGGAATGTCGATTTTCCCCTGTCCGTCGTAATATCCGACGCCGTATCCCCCGCCGAGGTCGAGGATTTTAAGCTCATGTCCGAGCTTATTTTTTATCTCCGCCATAAGTCCGAGCATTACGTCGGCGGCGCGGATAAATACGTCGGAGTCGAAGACCATCGAGCCGACGTGGCAGTGAATCCCCTCGAAGACGAGGTTTTTCTTTGACACGGCGAGCCTTGCGGCCTCGAGCGCCTGTCCGGTTTCGACGGCGATGCCGAATTTCGAGTCGACCTTTCCGGTCGCGACGGCGGCATATGTGTGCGGGTCGATTCCTGGCGTCACCCTGATGAGAATTTTCTGCTTAATCCCCGCCTCCTCGGCGATGCGGTCGAGGGCGTCGATTTCCTCGAAGTTGTCGCAGACGAAATATCCGACCCCGGCGTCGATTGCGAAGCGGATATCCGCGTCGGTCTTGTTATTTCCCTGGAAATATGCGCGCTCCATCGGGAAACCCGCCTTTTTTGCGGTATAAATCTCTCCGGCAGAGACGACGTCGGCGCCGAGTCCTTCTTCGGCGATGATTTTATATATCCCCGCGAAGCTGCAGGCCTTTGACGCGTAAATCGCCGACGACCCGGGACAGACGCAGGCGTCAAGCGCGGTCCTGTATGCCCGGCAGTTTGCGCGGATTTTTTCCTCGTCCATCAGATACAGCGGAGTGCCGTATTTTTCGGCGAGCGCGACAGTGTCGGCGCCGGCAAAAATCAGCCGCCCGCCGGTTGTGTCAAGATTGTCATATAACATATATATCCGAAATCTCCTTGATTTATCAGTGAATAAGACCCTGTTCCCTCATCAGCGCGAAGAGCTTTTCGCGGTGCTCGGGTTCGAGACGGGTCAGAGGGAGGCGAAGCTCGTCGTCGCCGAAGTCCATCTCGGCCATAGCCGCCTTTACGGGTATCGGGTTGACCTCGCAGAAGAGCGCGTCAATCAGCGGGAGGAGCTTGAGCTGTGCGTCTTTTGCGGAGGCGAAGTCGCCCTTGAAGAAGTCCTTGCAGATTTTGTCGGTCTCGGCGGGCATGAGGTTTGAAAGCACAGAAATCACGCCCTTTCCGCCGAGCGAGAGCACCGGCAGAATCTGGTTGTCGTTGCCGCTGTAGATGTCGAGGCTGTCGCCGCAGAGGGCGGCCGTCTCGGCGACCTGTGAAATATCGCCGCTCGCCTCTTTTATGCCCGAGATTTTCGGGTGCTCCGAGAGGATTTTGGCGGTGCACGGAAGGATATTGCAGCCGGTGCGCGACGGGACGTTATAGAGGATGACCGGCTTGGTGCTTGCGTCGGCGATTGCGGTAAAGCTTGCGATAAGGCCGTTCTGGGTCGCCTTATTATAATACGGAGTGACCAAAAGGACGGCGTCCGCCCCAACGTCGCATGCAAAGCGGGTCAGCTCGATTGCGTATGCGGTGTCGTTCGAGCCGGTTCCCGCGATAACGGGGACGCGGCCGGCGGTCTTTTCGACGGCGAAGCGAATAACCTCGCGGTGTTCGGCGTCGGTTAGGGTCGAGCCTTCTCCGGTGGTTCCGGCGGCGACGATAGCGCTTATGCCGGACCGAATCTGCCAATCAATAAGGCGTCCGAAGGATTCATAGTCGACCTTTCCGCACCTGAACGGGGTGATGATTGCGGTTGCTGCGCCGGTGAAAACGGTGGTGTTCATTTTAATCTCCTTTCAGAAAACGAAAAGCGGAGCCGACAGGGTCTCCGCAATAATAATCACATATCTGTAAGTATTAAGCGATAGCCCTCCGCACAAAGTGCGACAGCGAAGCGGCTGTTAATCCGCTGCGCCGAATCGCCCCGCCTGCCGAATCGGGACGTTCTCGGCGGCTGCCCCTTTCCGCGGGGTCCGCATCGGCATACGTCGACCCCGGTACTGATGGCACACCGCGCCTCTATCAGTTAAGGGAAGTATAGCATATATTTAGGAGGTTGTCAAGGGGGATACTCCATGGGGAGTATCCATTTCGCGCACATTTTTCACAATTTAAAACCGTCGCCGAAGTCGACACCTCTAACCTCTGACATCTGACTTCTAACTTCTGTCTTCTAATGTGGTCTTGGTCACACCCCCTCCGCCTTGACTTTTTCCCTCCCAAATGGTATACTATCGCGGAAAAAGCGAAAAGGAGAGATTTTGATGTGGGCATATGAAAGCGTGTTCTACCAGATTTACCCGCTCGGGTTCTGCGGGGCGCCGTTCGAGAACGACGGAGTGCTTGAACACCGCATACTTAAAATAAAGGACTGGATTCCGCACATAAAGCGGCTCGGCGCAAACGCGGTCTATTTCTGTCCCGTGTTCGAGTCGGATACACACGGCTACAACACCCGCGACTACCGCCTGATTGACCGCAGACTCGGCACAAACGACGACTTCCGCGAGGTCTGCGCCGCGCTTCATGAAAACGGTATCCGGGTCGTGCTCGACGGCGTCTTCAATCACGTCGGACGCGGCTTCGGGCCTTTTGTTGATGTCATAAAAAACCGCGAAAACTCGCGGTATATCGGCTGGTTCAACCGAATCGAGCTCGGCGGAAATTCAAACTATAACGACGGCCTTTGGTATGAAGGCTGGGAGGGGAATTATGACCTTGTGAAGCTGAATCTGCGCAACGGCGAGGTCGTCGACTATATCCTCCAAAGCGTAAAACAGTGGGTCGACGAGTTCGACATCGACGGACTGAGGCTCGACGTCGCCTACTGTCTCGACGAGAATTTTTTAAGACGTCTCCGTGAATACACTTCGTCGCTCAAACCCGACTTTTTCCTCCTCGGCGAAATGCTCCACGGCGACTATAACCGCCTGATGAACGACCAAATGCTTCACTCCGCGACAAATTACGAGTGCTATAAAGGGCTTTACAGCAGCTTCAACAGCATGAATATGTTCGAGATAAATCACTCGCTGATGAGGCAGTTCGGCCCGGAAAATTGGACTCTTTATAAAGGCAAGCACCTACTGAGCTTTGTCGACAATCACGACGTAACCCGCGTCGCGAGTATTCTTACGAACCCCAAGCACCTGAAGCTGATTTACGCGATTGAATTCGGCATGCCGGGAATCCCCTGTGTCTACTACGGCAGCGAGTGGGGCGCCAAGGCGGACAAGCGCGAGGGCGACCCGGCGCTCCGCCCCTGTTTCGACGCGCCGGTCTGGAACGGCCTCTGCGAATTTATCCGAAGGCTCGCCGAGGCAAAGAAGGCGTCGGAAGCGCTTAATTACGGCTCATTCCGCTCGGTCCTGCTGACGAACCGCCAGTGCATTTTCGAGCGCAAAACCGACCGCGAGCGGGTGCTCGTCGCAATCAACGCAGACTCCGAGCCGTTCGCTGCGCACTTCGACGCCGGCTGCGGCCGCGCGGTCGACCTCATCACCGGCGACCCTCACGACTTCGGCGGCGGCAGCACCCTCCCGCCCTACTCCGCCGCGTTCTGGAAGATGGAGAGGTAAAAGCAAAAACGGATATCCCGGGGGTATCCGTTTTAATTATTTATTCAAACATTTCGGTATTCCAGATTAGGCGGAAGAGCTGGGACAAAAGGTGCACCCGCGAAGCGATTTCGGTCTTGCCGAATTTATCGAACGGCTTAAAATCAAGGTTATTTTCGGCGATAAATTTTTTGAACTTCGGGTTATTCTGATACGCCTGATTTCCGAGGGACTCGGTATAAATATTGCCCTCGTTAGAACAGTATTTTGTGAGCTTATATGAATACACCGAGTCGCTCAGGCTCGCGTTAATGCTCTTATGAAGCAGCAAAAGCGCTCCGATGTTGTTTCGCCAGCGGCGGAAATCCTCTTGGTCGGAATATTCGTCGGTAAACCATTCATAGTGGTCGGTGATGATGTGCTCAATCTCAAACGGATTCTTTGTGGCGGTGTTCATATAGTCGCAATATCCCGACGCAACCCCGGTCTGTTCCTCGATATATCCCGTAACGCGAGCAAGCATATGTTTTATGTATTTCTTCGTAAAGCTGCTGAGTCTCAGCTCCGAAAGTGCTTCTGTCGGACTTAGTCCGAGACCGTCATACTGTGCCTTCAGCCGCGCTTTAAGCTCGTCAACCGTACAGCGGCGTATGTTCTTGGTCACGTTAAACACATAGTTCTTTATTGTGCTGTAGTCGACGGATTTATAGTTCGCGACCCTTGTGATTATAAGCAGGTCGATGAACCTCGCCGCAAGGTTCATTTTTTCCGTGATTACCGCCCAAGAGTCGTCAAAACAAATCGGCGCCATCAGCAGCTGCGGCTGGAAGGTGAAGTTTACCTGTGCGTTATAATAGATATATTTCGTCTGCTCCGCGAAGGTTTTTTCAGCCTCACGGATTTTCATATATACGTCGGCAAACTTTGAAAACCGCATGATAAAGCTTTCAAAGTCGTCCGCAGAGAAAAGTCCGAGCTTTTCGCGCTCGTCTCTCACCCACTTGTGAAACGCGCCGCCGATGATGTCAAAATCCTGATTCACCGCGCCCGCCTTTGTGTCGCGGATTGTCTCGGCATACTGCGCCCTGAGCCACGCTTTGATAAATGTTTCGTCGCCCTTGTCGTCGTCCTTTTTAAGCAAAAGAACCTTTTCCTTCCAGACACCGTTGAGCTTTTCTCTCTCACGGTCGTCCTTGATTTCGGAGAGAAGATATCCCTTGAGCATTTCGGTGGACGTAAGACTTAGTCCTCGGTCGTTCATGGTCACAAAAACCTTGTGCGCGTCCTGTTCCGTCGTCGCGACAATTTCGATGAAAAACACCTTTTCGGCGAGCCAGTCGCAGAAGTGCAGAAGCATTTCGTCGGTGATGTCGTCAGTCGGAAAAAGGTCGATTATGTCGTTATATCTGCCGTAAAGATTTTTAACCGATTCTCCTGCGTCGGTAACATCAAAAGTTCGATCGTTAAAAATCGCGTCCATACAGTCATATCTGTCCTCGACGTTGATATTAAAGGACTTTGTGCCGTATGCCTCCGAAAAAATCATCTGTTCAATAACGCTGTAGCTCTTCCCGAGCGCACGGAGACGGTTGTTGAGATAAATAAGGAGGAGGGTGAGCGACGAAAAGCGCTGCTGACCGTCGATAATGGCGTTCTCCCTTCCCGCAAGGACAACCGAACCCATGAAATACGCGCCGTAATCCTGAACCTTAAGACGGCTGTCGCCCGGAGTATAACAGTCCAAAAATTCGGACGTAAGGTCGTCAATCAGCTCTTCGATGTGCTTTCTCTGCCACATATATTCGCGCTGATAATAGTGAATTGAATACTTTGTGTTCTGCAAAAGCTGTTTAAGGCTCTTCGGCGAGCCGTCAATCTTTTTCATAAGTACCTCCAAAATCAGTTTATGTCAGCCGGGTGATGCGAATTTATAAGTTGGACGACGGTCTCCACATGGCACGTCCTCGGGAACATGTCCGCCGGGCAGGCCTTGACGGGCGTGTAACCCGCGTCGGCAAAGGCTTTGACGTCGCGCGCGGCGGTCGCTGGATTGCAGGAAATCATCACGACGCGGGACGGCGACATCGCAGTCACGGCGGCGATTGTTGCGCCATCGCTGCCTTTTCGCGGCGGGTCAAGGAAGATTACGTCGGGTGATTCTCGATTTCTGAGAAGCATGTTAGCGACCGCTCCGGCGTCGCCGCAGATGAATTCGGCGTTGGCGATTCCGTTGAGCCTCGCGTTAATTTTTGCATTCTCGACAGCATCGGGAACGACCTCGACTCCGATAATCCTCTTAACTTTTTTTGCGACCGAAAGACCGATGGTTCCGGCGCCGCAATAGAGGTCGAGAACGGTCTCGAAATCGCGCAAATCCGCGTATTCCGCGGCCTTTCGGTAGACAAGCTCGGCGGCCTCGGTGTTGACCTGATAAAAGCTCTTCGCCGACAGCTCGACGTCAATTCCGCAGATGGTGTCGCGGATTTTTCCGCTGCCGACAAGGGGTATCTCGCGGTCGCCGAGTATGACGTTCGTGTCGCTCGGATTGATATTTACCACAACCGACTTAACATCAGGAATTTTTTTGCATAATTGGTTGGCAAGGTCACGGTAAACGGCGTCAAAGCGGCTTAAAACAAGGCAAATCATGACTTCATGACTGTAAAATCCGCGGCGGAGGTAGATATGCCTGAGACAACCCTCATGTGTCGCTTCATCGTAGACCGAAAGCTTGCGCGAAGTCACAAAATTGATGATTTCTCCTGTAATTTCGGAGAAGATTTCCGGTTCGAGACGACAGTCCGCGCAGGGAATCACGCGGTGGGAGCGCGGTGAATAGAAACCGCAGACCGGCCTTCCGTCCTGAATCGCGACCGGAATCTGTGCCTTGTTGCGATAGCGCTCGGCCCTGCCGGTCGAGATTATCGGCTCGATTTCGATGCTCAGTCCTCCGATGCGCTCGAATGCGTCGCGGACAAAACTCTCCTTTGCAGAAAGCTCGGCGGCATAGTCGATATGTCGGAAAGAACAGCCTCCGCAGCGGCCGAACGCGTCGCAGCCGGGGTCAATCCGAAGCGCCGACGGCTCGAAAATTTCCTCGACCTTCGCATAGGCATACGTCTTCTGAACCTTGAGAATCCGTGCGAGAACGGTGTCGCCCGGGGCAGTGCCGCGGACGAAAACCGCCATGCCGCCGGACCGTCCGACGCCGCAGCCTTCGTTAGTCAGGCTATCAATTTTCAGCGTAATCAGCTCGTTCTTTTCCATATCTTCCGCCTTAGAATTATTGATGTATCGTCATATTCGGCGATTCTCGGAAATCGGGAATATCCGTCATATCGTTTAACTATATTACTGCTCCGCAAGAATCTTTTCGAGGCGCAGCTTCGCCTCCGTCTTTCGTGGGAGGACAGTTTCGTTAAACCTCTTTATATATTCGAGGGGGTATTTTGGGTTATAGATTCGCTCGATTTTTGCGTCGCCCGCAACGAGCTTAGTCGAGCCGCCTGCGCCGACGGCGATGACCGTCTGGACCTCTTCCATCATGTTGACGTTATAAATTCCGACCGCGTTATCCCGCATCCAGCCAACGTTTTCGAGGTTTCCAACCTGGTTTTTCTGACGGTAGAGGTAGTAGGGCACATAGCCCGTGGAGGTCAGTTTTTCGGTTGAGCTGTTTATCATTTCCGACGCGGTCACGGCGTCCGAAACAGCGTCGCTGTCCTGAATCAGATCCGCCGCTCGCTTAACCGAAAGCGCATGAACGGTGATATTGGCGGGTTTGAGCGCTATGACCCTGTCCACCGTCGACGCATACCCATACGGGGTATCTGTCGGGAGTCCGGCAATCAGGTCGACGTTAATCGCCTTGAAGCCGGTCTTTTCGGCAAGCTCGTATGCCCCAAAAAACTGCTCCACAGTGTGCTTCCGGCCGATTGCCTCGAGGACGCCGGGGACGAGCGTCTGCGGGTTGACGCTTATCCTGTCCGCACCGAGTTGTTTAATCACATGAAGCTTTTCGGCGGTCACGGTATCCGGTCTTCCCGCCTCGACGGTATACTCGCGAAGCCGCGATAAATCGAACTTTGCACGGATTTTCTCCATCAGCAAAGCAAGCTGTTCGGCGGTCAGCGAGGTCGGCGTTCCGCCCCCGAAATAGACGGTATCGAGGACGAGGCCGAGGTCGGAAAATACCCCCGCGGCGGCGTCGAGCTCGTCGCAGAGCAGCCGCACATAGTCGGGCATCAGCCGCCCGAACTGCGCCACCGTCTGCGACACAAACGAGCAGTAGGAGCACCGCGACGGGCAGAACGGAATCGACACATAGAGCGACGCGCCTCGCTTCGGAAGACTTTTGAGCGCCTCGGATTGTGCGTCGGCGGTCGCAATCGCGAGGCGGGATTTCTCCTCGCTGACGTAGTATTGCTCCGCCAAAAAGCGCGATATTTCGCCGTTTGTGAGACCTTTTGCGCGAAGACGGTAAATCAGCTTAACCGGTCTGACTCCGGTCAGCATACCCCACCGGGGGTATATTCCGGTCAGCTCCCGCAGGGACAGGAACAGCAGCCGGCAGATTGCCCTTTCGGCGTCGGAGTCCGAAAAACCGGACTCGAGCGTCAGCTGCTTTTCAAGCGTTTTATCCCCTATTCTCACGACCGAAATAACGCAGCCCTGATTCAGCTCAAGCAGCGCAAAATCGCCGTCCGGATAGCTTGACGGCGCGGTTGTCATGTTCACAAAACCGAAGCGGCGGACGGGGAAAAACAGCTTTATCACCGCTTCGGTCTCATATTTAAACTCGTTACTTATCAGGAGGACCGTCATCACAAATTCCTCTTTTCGTCACCGGCGGAGCGGTTCGAGATACGGGTTGAAGCAAAGCTCGGAATCGAGGTCGGTCGGCTCGCCGTGCCCGGGCAGGACGTCGCCGCAAACGGCGATTTTACTGAGTTTTTCGACCGAGCGGAGAAGCTCGCCGAAGTCGCCGTTAAGGTCGGTCCGCCCGACTGTCCCGCGAAAGAGCGTATCGCCCGAGAAGACCGTCCCGCCGAGGAGGTAGCAGACCGAGCCGCGGCTGTGCCCCGGGGTGAAGACGACGCCGAGCTCGACCCCGTCGATGCCGATTTTCTGCCCGTCAGAGAGCGGTTTTGCGCCGCTCACCGGCTCGAAATCGCGCCCGAAAAACTCGGCGAGCGACGCCCTCGGATTGGTCAGCATTTCGGCGTCGCCGGGCGAAATATATACCGGGCAGGGGTATTTTTTCAGCAGACCCGCGAGCGCCTCGGTGTGGTCGCAGTGCCCGTGGGTCAGAAGTATCATTCCGAGGTCGAGACCGAGCCGCGAAAGCTCGGACGAAAGGTATTCCGCGCTGCCGGGGGCGTCAATCAGAATCGCGCGGCGCGAATCCGTCTCGACGGCATAGCTGTTGACCGCAAAGTCGCCGATGTCGCGGAAGGCATGGATTTTCATTTTGCGCTCCTTTCGACCGAGATGACCCCCGAAATCCGCTTCATGCGCGAAATTACGCCCTCGAGCTCGGCCGTCCCGGCGACGCTTATCGTCAGCGCGCCCATGAAGTTTCCGTTTTTGAGGACGCGCGCCGTCGCCTCGTGGGTCGAGATGTGCGCCTCACTGAGACTGTTCAGGACGTCGCCGAAAATGCCGATTCGGTTGTACCCGACGACCTCGAGCGCGACCTTATAGTACCCCGCGCTGCCGCTTCCCGCCCATCTGACCGGAATCCAGCGCTCGGGTTCGGCGTCCTTTTGGGAGATATAGTTGACGCAGTCCTTCTTGTGGACCGAGACGCCGTGCCCGCGGGTGATGAAGCCGATTATGTCGTCGCCGGGGAGGGGCGAACAGCACTGCGACAGCTTTACGACGCAGTTTCCGAGACCGTCGACGATGACGCCGGTGCCCGAGCGGTCCTGTGCCGGCGAAAACTCGAAGCTGTTCGTCTGCGGCTCTGGCTGTGCGAATTTCTTGGCATAGTCCTCCCTCATTCTCGGGAGGATTTTTGAGAGAACGACGCCGCCGTAGCCGATTGCGGCATAGAAGTCGTCGAGCGTTTCACAGCCGTGGTGCTTCATGTCGACGGCGACAAGCTCGGGGAGGTCTTCCTCCGAGATGTGAATGAGATTGCGCCGAAGCTCGCGCCAAAGCGTCTCGCGCCCCTCGGCGATGTTTTCGTCGCGGCGCTCCTTTTTGAACCACGAGCGAATCTTCGCCTTTGCCTCGTTGGTCTGACAAATATTGAGCCAGTCGCGCTTCGGCCCGTGATTTGGGTCCTTTGAGGTGATGATTTCGATAATCTCGCCGGTGTGAATCACATAGTCGAACGGCACAAGCTTTTTATCCGCCTTTGCGCCGGTCATCTTGTGCCCGACCTGTGTGTGAATCGCGTATGCGAAGTCGATGACGGTCGCCCCTTGCGGGAGGGTGATGACGTCGCCCTTCGGGGTCATCGCAAAGACGTCCTCGGGCGCGAGGTCGTTTTTGATTGCGCGGACGATGTCCTCGGCGTCGTCGCTCTCCTTTTGGGTATCAAGAATCTGTCTGACCCAGTTAAGGCGCTCGTCGAACTTATACTTTCCGCTTCTTCCCTCTTTATATTTCCAGTGCGCCGCGATGCCGAACTCGGCGGTGTGGTGCATATCCCAAGTCCTGATTTGCACCTCGAACGGTATTCCCTCGCGGCCCATGACGGTGGTGTGCAGCGACTGGTACATATTCGCCTTCGGGGTCGAGATATAGTCCTTGAAGCGGTTGGGTATCGGCTGGAACATATCGTGCATAATCCCGAGGACAAAATAGCACTCGGTGACGGTGTTGACGATAACCCTTACGGCGTATTTGTCATAGATTTCGTCGAAGGTCTTTCCCTGTTCATAGACCTTTTTATATATTCCGTAGGCGCTCTTTACCCGCCCCTCTACCGTCGGGACGGGGTCGAAGTCGGCGGCAAGGCGCTTTTTTATCCGCGACTTAATCGTCTCGATGAAGTCCTCGCGCTCCTTCTTCGACTTCTCGAGGAGCTGTTCAATCTCGGCATATGCGAACGGGTCGAGATATGAAAACGAGATGTCCTCGAGCTCTTCCTTGAGCTGTCTGATACCGAGGCGGTTCGCGAGCGGCACGAAAATCGACATCGTCTCAAGTGAGACGTCCCGCCGCTTAACTCCGCTCCTGAAGCCGAGGGTCCTCATATTGTGAAGGCGGTCGGCGAGCTTGATGATGATGACGCGGATGTCCTTTGCCATCGAGAGGAAGATTTTGCGGATATTCTCGGCCTGCTGCTCTTCCTTTGACGCAAGCTTGATTTTGTCGAGCTTGGTGACGCCGTCGACGAGGTTTGCGACGTCGGCGCCGAATTTCTTTTTCACGTCGTCATATGTCGCGTCGGTGTCCTCAACGACGTCGTGCAAAAACGCGGCACATATTGCGTCGGTGTCCATTCCGAGGTCGACAAGAATCGTCGCGACGGCGAGCGGGTGGGTGATATATGGCTCGCCGGACTCGCGCTTCTGCCCCTCGTGCATCAGCTTGGCGTATTCATATGCCGAGCGGATTTTGTTGAGGTTATAGTGCCTGTCGAGGTCGGCAAGCCGCTTTATAAGCCGCTCAAAGGTTTCGTTACAGGTTTCTATTGTCTGTTCGGGCATTGTTTCCGCCTCCTTGAATAAGCGAGCGGAGGGATTTTAATGTACCGCTCGATTCGATGTCGACCCTCGAAGTCGCCTTTACCGCCTCAATCCTCCCCGAAAGCGGGTCGAAGAGGACAAGTCCGGTGTCGGCGAAGGCGTCGGCGATTATGTGAAGCTTGAATGCGTTGTATTTCCCCGACATTTCGGCGCACAGCCGCTCGAACGTAAGCGGGTGCTTCTGTGCCGATATGTATTTATATACGTCGACGAGCTCTTCGCGGGTCGGATTGCCCTTTGTCGCCGTTCCGGCGTCGATTTCGCCGCGCCGGAAGGACTCATATGCCGAAATCGCGGCAAAAAATCTGTCCTGCTTGATTCCGTGCGGGCGGATATCCGTCACCCGAAGGCTGACGCTCTTTGTACCTTTATATTCGTTAAGCCCGACCGCCGCCATTATGTCGACCGAATCGCCGGCGGAATACGGGAGGTCGGCGGTTTTTGTCCGAAACATAAGCGCCGCGGTGCGGACACCGTCGAACATCAGCTCGAGCTTGGTGTGCTCCCCGTTTTTAAGGGGATATACCGCCGAAATCCGCGCGCCGGAGAGCGCGAACAGCGGCTCGGGGTTTGACTGTCCGAAAGGCTCGATTCGCGAGAGCGAGGCGGCATTTTCGGGGGTGAGGTCGCCGCCGGACAAAAGTCTGTCCGCGCAGAGGGTGAGCCTCGGCATTTCGGGGAAATTCTTTTCGGCGTATTCTTCAATCCGCTTTTTAAGCGCGGGAATGTTTTCGTCCGAGACGGTAAGACCGCCGGCAAGCTCGTGTCCGCCGTATTTTACCAGCAAGTCGCGGCAGGCGTCGAAGCAGGAGAATATGTTAAACCCGGCGACCGAGCGCGCCGAGCCCAATGAGGTCCCGCTTCCGTCGGAGGATATCACGACGACCGGCTTTCCGAGCGCCTCGACCAGCCTTGCTGCGACAATCCCGATGACCCCCCTGTGCCAGCCGGTGCCCGAAAGCACCGCGACGCGCCCCCAGAGCGGCGAGGGGTCGTCCTTTAAAATCGCGGAAATCCCGTCGATGACGTCGGATTCGGCGGAGCGGCGGCGGGTGTTGAGGCGGTCGAGCTCGCGGGCAAGCTCCTCGGCGGAACCGTCCTCGGAAAGAAGCATCTCGAGGGCGAGCTTCGGCGAACCGAAGCGGCTCGACGCGTTTATTCTCGGGGCAAGCGTGAACGCCAGCGAGGTCGACGTGACCTTTGACAAATCGGTGCCGCTCTCGTTAAAAAGCGCGAGCAGACCGGGATTTTCGGTGTTCTTTAAAAGGCGGAGGCCCTGTGTGACGATAATTCTGTTCTCACCGACAAGCGGGACGACGTCGGCAACCGTCGCGAGCGCGACAAGGTCGAGATACTGCTCACAGACCGAGTCGAAGCTTCCGCCGTCGAGCGCCGCGCAGAGCTTGAGCACTACTCCCGCGCCGCATAGGTCGCGGAAGGGCGTTTCCGAGCCTCGAAGGTGCGGGTCGACGATTGCGGCGGCCTTCGGGAGCTTTTCGGTCGGCTGGTGGTGGTCGGTGATGACGAGCTTCATTCCGAGGCTTTCAACCAGCTCGGCCTCGGCGACGGCGGTGATTCCGTTGTCGACGGTGACTATAAGCGACACGCCCATCTCGCTCATCTTCCTGACGGCGGACTCGTTGAGACCGTAGCCCTCGCCGCGCTCGGGAATCATCGCGGTGGCGTTTGCGCCCATCATATTGGAAAGATAGCTGTAGAGCACGGCGGTCGAGGTTATGCCGTCGCAGTCGTAGTCGCCGTATATGCAGATAAGGTCACCCGAATCGGCGGCGTCGTTAATCGCCTCGACGGCGGCGTCCATATCTGGAAGAAGGAACGGGTCGGACAGCTCGGAGGCGTTGAAGAATCCGGCGAGCTTTTCGACGGTATCATATCCTCGCGCCGCCATTATTCCGGCGAGAAAGGGCGTCAAATCGGTTGTCGACGCGATTTTTCTGACCGCCTCGGCGTCTGCGCGGGACACTGTCCACTTTTTCATGTAATCCTCCGGTAACAAAAAATAATTGATGATATTTTACCACATTCGCGGGGATTTGTAAAGGGGCATTTTAGCGTGATGTGGCCAAGGCCACATCAGAAGACAGAAGTTAGAAATTAGATGGTAGAGTTTCAAGGAGTCGCCTTCGGCGACGGATTTAAATAATGCAAATAATGAGTGCGGAATTGACACTCCCCTTTATGAAGTCAGAATTGAGAAAGCAGAAATCAAAAGTTAGATATCCCAAAAAAGCCGCCCTTTCGGACGGCTTTATGTACCTATTCATCTTCCGCGTCAGTTGCTCGACGGGATATAGCGGCGGATTGCGCCGGCGACGCTCGAAATCGGCATCGTCTGGAGCCAGATTTTGCCCGGGCCGGTGAGGACCGTGTTGAAGAGACCCTCGCCGCCGAAGAGGACGTTTTTCGCGCCCTTGACGGTCTGTACGTCAATCGAGACGCCCTGCTCAAAGCCGAGGACGTTTCCGGTGTCGATAATCATCTGCTGACCCGCGGCAAGCTCGTATTCGACCAGCTCGCCGTCGACCTCGACAAAGGCCTTGCCCTGTCCCGAAAGCTTCTGCATGATAAAGCCTTCGCCGCCGAATAAGCCTGCGCCAAGCTTTTTGTTGAAGTGAATCGAAAGCTCAACGCCCATCTCGCTCGCAAGGAAAGCGCCCTTCTGAAGTACAAACCCGAATTCGGGCGTTACGTCGAGCGCAAGGATTCTTCCGGGGAAGCTCGAGCCGAACGCTATCATTCCCTCGCCTTTCGCGGTATAAATGTTCTGGAACATACTCTCGCCCGAGAACGCCTTTGAGAACATTTTTCCGACACCGCCGCCGCTGGTCGCCATCTCCATGTTCGGAGTCATCCAGACCATCGAGCCCTTGTCGGAAATCATCTTTTCGCCGTTTTCAAGCTGACACACGACAACCGGATAGTTGCCGCCTTTGAGTTCATATCTCATAATATCCCGCCTTTCGGTAATTTATAGTAATATTATACTACAGTAATAAACAAAGTCAAGTAATCCGCCGTACCGATTACGGCGGAAAACTGTCGCGTATTGCTAAATATCGGTGGGACGGGCGTTTCCGCCGCTCAGAATCTTCGAGTCATCCGAGAATATCCAGACGACCTCGTCGACGATGTCGTTCTTGAGGATATTAAGGTGCATCCACTGACCGTCGACCTTCTGATACGAAAACTGTACCGCGCCGTCGCTCGCGACCTTTTCGACGAGCTTTTCATAGTCGAGAACCGACTCGAAGAGGCGGACATATTCGGGGTCGACATATGTCGAGACATAGAGCCGAAGCGCCTTTGAATAGCAGTAGTCGGTCTTCTGCAGAATGATTCTGAAATAGTCCGGCATATAGATGTGCCGCACTGTGTCGGTCTTTGTGTCGAGGAAATATACGCCCGCGAAGCGGCGGGAAAGCAGCTTGATGAGGTATTCCTCGTCCTTTTTCTCGGCCAGAATCGTCTCGATTTCCTCGTTCATCGACCTGCGCCTGCGGCGGTCGCCGTGCCGCTTATAGTAACGCTCTTTATCCTCGCGCATTTTAAGCTCGGCCTCGCCGATGATTCTTCTCACAAACTGCGTCTCATTTCCGCCGGCGATTCCGACCGCGATTTCATAGTGGTCCTTGAAAAGCTCGCGGCGCGCCTCGGTGATAAGGTTCTCGACGCTTGTTGTCGAAAGATTGCGGCAGAGAACGACGAATTCGTCGCCGCCGATTCTGTAGACCCGCTCGTCGGGGAAAGCGCTCCGGAGCGCGTCCGCGACGGCACAGAGCATATCGTCGCCGCTCTGGTGCCCGAGCTTGTTATTCATCTCGTGGAGGCCGTTTACGTCGATATATGCACAGCTGAACCGCATTAGGCAGCTCTTTTCGAGCTCGGCGATGTCCTCGTTGTATTTGTGACGGTTATAAAGAAGGGTGAGCGCGTCGCGGTGATATACTTCGACAAGCTCCGCCCTTGTGCGCAGCTCCTGAAGATGCTCCTCGTGAATGTCCTTTACATAGAGGATAAGAACCTGGTTGTCCGGCTGATACTCGATACTCGGGACGAGGTCGAGCTGTGCCCATCTGTAGACGTCCCCGCTGAGACGGCGGTAGCGGCAGCTGTAGACCGATTGGTCGCCCGAAAAGCGCTCGCGGAGGGTCGCGAGGTCGGTGAACGCGCGGTAAATCGGGATATCCTCCTCGAAGACGTTGCCGCTCTTCGCGAAAACATCGAACCAGCCGGAAATGGTGAACGGAAGGGCCGAGAGGTCTTCATTCGTCTTTACGACCTCATATGTATCTTTAGTGAGGTTGATTTTCAATATCTTATAGTACATCGACGAAAGGGTGTCGAGCGCGTCAATCATCGTCGTCGTGTCGGTGTCGGCGTTGCGCCAGACAAAGAGAACCTCGGGCTTTTCGGGCGAGCAGTCGTGAGGCGCGATTACGCCGAAGGTCACCCAGCGGTATCCGCCGGCGACGAGTCTTTTAAAGCTGTAAACCGCGCGGCAGTCCCCCTGAAACACCCTTTTGCGGACATATTCGGGGTTGGCGAAGCGGAGATATTCGTCGGCGTATTCCTCGGCGACGGTGCCGTTCTCGACCTGTGTCTGGATATATGAATAGATGGTCTTTATCTCGGAGACGTCCATGTCCCTGAAATCGTCTTCCATTTTAACGAACTCAAACTCGCCCGTCATGACGTTTACCTTCGCAAGTTTTGCAAAGCTGTCAAACAGAGCGTCTTTGATAAAATCCGATGTCTTAGTTTGATTCTCCATCTTTGCGCCTCTTTTTCGGCATATTTTCGGTCAAATATTTTACCAGATTGCATTGACTTTGTCAAGAGAAAGTAAAGGTATTTACATGAATGAGGCAGTCGGAAATCAAGCATCTATCCTCTGTCTTCTGCCATCTTGCATTCGCCCCTTCCTTGTGCTATACTCATCTCGAAAGGGGGCGGGAGAATGACGGGACTCTATATTCACATTCCGTTCTGCCTGAGGCGGTGCGGGTACTGCGATTTCTGCTCGTCGGTCCTCGACGCGGGGCGGCTCGGCGCGTATGCCGACGCGGTTGTGCGGAACGTCCGCGCGTATGTCTGTAAAGATATATGCCTTGACACAGTTTACTTCGGCGGCGGGACTCCGTCGCTCCTTCCGGGCGAAAAAATGGCGGAGATTTTGGCGGAAATCCGCGCGGCGTTTTCTCTGTCAAATGACGCCGAAGTGACTGTTGAAGCCAATCCGGGGACGGTCGACGCCGAAAAGCTGTCGGCATATTCCGACGCCGGCGTAAACCGGATTTCCTTCGGGATTCAGAGTTGTAAAGATGATGAGCTTCACAGGCTTGGGCGGATTCACAGCTTTTCCGACGCCGAAAAAGCGGTCGCCACGGCGAAAAAGTGCGGCATAAAAAACATCTCGGCGGACCTGATGCTCGGAATTCCGGGGCAGACGCTTTCGTCCGCCGAAGAATCGGTCAGAAAAATCTGTGAGCTCGGAATCAGCCACCTCTCGGCGTACATGCTGAAAATCGAGGAGGGGACGCCGTTCGACTGCCCCGAAATCCGCGCCGCCGTCGCCGACGACGACACCGTCTCGGAGATGTACCTCTCCTGCGCCGAAATCGCCGAGAGCTTCGGGCTGATGCAGTACGAAATCTCGAACTTCGCGCGCGCCGGCTTCGAGTCGCGGCACAACCTCAAATACTGGACCGGCGAGCCGTATCTCGGCATCGGTGCGTCGGCGCACTCGTATTTCGGCGGACGGCGGTTTTTCGTCCCGCCCGACATCGCCGGCTTCATCGCTTCGGACCGCCAGCCGACCGATACCGAGGACGACCGCCCCGACCGGCTTTTTGAGTATCTGATGCTCGGTCTGCGCCTCACCCGCGGCATTGAGCTTTCGCGGGTCGACGAGCTCGGCGGGAACGCCGGGCGGATTGCCGAGGCTTCGCTCCCGCTCGAACGCGCGGGATTTGTGACATGCGAGGGCGGACGTCTCCGCCTGACCCGCCGGGGATTCTTGGTGTCAAACGAGGTCATAACGAGGCTGATTGAGGCAGCTCAGCGCACATAAATCAAAAACCTTGCAGCTAAATCAAGCCGCAAGGTTAATTTTATGCGCAGTCGCGAAACAGTCGCTCTACGGCATAATCAGCGTTTCGCTGCCGTCGAGGCCGCTGAGGATTTCGGTCTTGTCGCCCGAGACAACGCCGACCGTGACCGGAGTCTGGACCTTAATCCCGTTCATCAGGACGTTGACGAAGTTGCTCGTCGAGTTGGTGCTGTCGTCGATTGCCTCGAAGACCGCGTCGCTCGGGACGATAACGGCATCGTCCCGACGAAGGGTCGTGAAGATAACCTGTATCCCGCCGAGCTCCGAGAACTCAACGCCCTCTTCGTCGCACTGAATCACATAGGTCGTGATGTCGCGCGTTTCGCCGGTCTCGCGGTCGAATCGCTGGGACGTAATCGTGTCGATGACCTTTCCGTATGTCGAGACAAGCTCGCCCTGGGTGATGTCGACCCTCGTGCCGAAGCCGACGTTTGAAAGCTTTCCGTCGCGGTCGGTCGCTGTCAGGCAGACCCTTGACGAGTCCGAAATAGTGCAAAGAGTGTCGTATTTTTCGACATGCGCGCCGACATAACAGTTGTTCCCAAGGGAGACAATCCGCCCGTCAAAGGGCGCCTTAAGCGAGAGGCTTTCGCGGAGTCCGACCAAGTTGTCGTACTTATACTGTTCGATTTCATAGGCGATGCGGGCGAATTCGATGTCGTCGGCGCTCGCGCGCTGTTTCTGAAGATTTTCATAGGTTGATTTCGCCGAGTTGAGGGTCAGCTCCTGTACGACGATATCGTCCTCGAGCTCGGTCGGGTCGAGGGTTGCGATGACGTCGCCCTTCAAGACCTCCTGGTCCTCGTGGACCTCGACGGACGCGACGGTCCCGCCGGTCCTTGTGAACGACAGTCCGACGTTATAGGGAGTCCCGAAGCCGGCGTCGAGCGCAGCCTGTTCAAGAAGCGTTCCGACAGTAGCGTGCACAGTGTCATAGTTGACCGAATTTCCGGTCCGAATCGGAATATAGATGTCGCTCTCGTCCTCTTTTTTTGCGCACCCGAACAGCGCCGTCGCCGCCAATGCCGCGGCAATCATAATCAGAACAGTTTTTTTCACGGTAATCCCCCTTATTCGCCAAACCCGCGCCCCGCGCGATATGCTCAATCAATTATACCACGCCCGCGCGGAAAATGCAAGACCCAAACAGAGGGCAGATAGATAGAAGATAGAAGATAGAGGTTGGAAGATAGGGGATAGAAGGGCAGGGGCAGGGCGAGGGTCAGATTGCCGTCATCTTATATCCCCACTTTTCCAAAGTCAAACGCCTTGCATTTTTCTCTGTGCGTGCTATAATATTATTAAAGGTGCGGAGCACCGAATAAGTAAAGCGAGGATTGAAAATATGAAGGGCATATGGAAAGCGATTGCTTATTTTGTTCTGTATTTTGGATTGACAATGATTTTACAAATGCTGTTATCTATAGTATTTTGTGCAATAGGTGCGGCAAAAGGTCTTAATGATGAAACTTTGATTATGGAGTTTGCTAATAATAATATTTTAGGAATGACTCTAATTTCGGGTGTACTAACTGTGTTAGTTCTGTATCTTGTTTTCAAACTGCGCAAAAAGCAAGTTAAACAAGAATGGAAACTTAATCGTTTTGACTCAAAAAATGTTGTTCTGGCATCAGTTATAGCGTTTTCATTTTCATTCTTGTTTGTATTATGTACATATAACACACCAATAGAAAACTCATTGATGATATCGAAATCGGCTATTTATTATAACGAAATAGTTCCGCTGCTTGGCACTATAATGATGGTGGTTAATTTGTTGATAATCGCTCCTATTGCGGAGGAGATTGCACTTAGAGGAATCGTTTATACAAGAGTTGAAAAGACAACAAATGCAACAACCGCTATTATAATAAGTTCCATTTTATTTGGACTAATGCATATAATGGCAGGCGGGATTGTATTGGTAATTGGCGCGGCATTGATGGCGTTGGTATTTGGATATATATTCTATAAGTTTAAGTCTTTATGGGTATGTATTATTGCTCATTCCGTTGCAAATTTGCCGGATTTTATCCTCTACAATAAACCTGATATTTCAGGTGGTATATTCTGGGGATTGGTAATATTTTTTGTATGTGTATTTATTATAGGGGTATGTATTATTCAGAAAACAACTAAAAGCGATAATGCATAGTCGCACACAAATTCCGATTTATCCGTAAAAAATTTTACACTTCTATATGCAAAAAAGCAGACGGTTTTCGCGTCTGCTTTTGCCGTTTTATGCGGAGCTGCCCAAGCGGCTGCCCGTTTTTTACTCATCGGCTATCTTATCCAGCGGGAAAGGCGGTTCGGCGAGCGGTCTGAGAGCAAGCGAAAGCAGCTTCAGCTGATTGTCGTCGGCGGCAATCCGGTTCGACGACAGCGCCCCGCAGATGCGGCAGCGGTGGATTATCGCCCATTCGCCGCCCTTTCGCACCCACACCGCGACCGGCTCCATTGTCCCGCCGCATTCTGCCGCACGGTCGCCCGGCTCGATGTCGAGGTGCTTCGAGCAGAGGCAGTACGGACAGTGGTTGCGGTGACGCGTCCCGGCACCGTCCGGCAGGACAGTCCTGCCGCAGAATTGGCACCTGAACGGCTCGTCCGACGGCCGGTCACAGCCCTGAGTTTTTTTCCTGTTTTCGTGATTCATGTTTATCCTCCCAAAAGTATTCGGTCTTTTCGGGAGAGACCGGTCTCCGGGTCAGACAACAATCACCGTTAAATAATTCTTTTTCAAAATACATTCCCCTTTCATGATTTTTCAGACTTTAGCACAAAAAGGATAAAAACCGCTTACACCCCCCTTTTTCCCGGATTTACTTCGGTCTGTACGATGATTATAGCACCGGGGAGAAGGGGTGTCAACTCGGATATCGAATATCCTCTGTCATAGCCCCCTCCCATCTTGCATTTTCCCCCGCGTTGTGCTACAATTATAATGTATTATTTTGCGCTGACGCAATATTTTCGACGGCGGGAGCGTATTCTTGACAAGGAGAAGCTATGATTTATCTTGACAACGCGGCGACGACAAGGGTCTGTGCCGAGGCGGCGGACGCCGCACTGTACGCAATGCGGGAGGTCTTCGGGAACCCGTCGAGCCTCCACGGTCTCGGAATCGAAGCCGAAAAGCTCATCAGATACTCGAAGGACACCGTCTCAAAGGCGCTCGGGGCAGAACCCGAGGGCGTCGTCTTTACGTCCGGCGCGACCGAGTCGAACAACCTCGCGCTCTTCGGCCTCACCGAGAATTACGGCCGCCGAAAAAAGCGGATTGTCACGACAGGCGTCGAGCACCCGTCGGTCGCCGAGGCGGTAAAGCGGCTTGAATCGCGGGGTTACGAAATCGTTCGGGTGATGCCGGACGAAAACGGCGAAATCACCGCCGACGCGATTTTTAGCGCCGTCGACGGGAACACCTGCCTCGTCTCGGCGATGTATGTCAACAACGAGACCGGCTATGCCCTGCCGGTTGAGCGCGCGTTTTCGCGGATAAAAAAGGCATACCCCGACTGCATGACCCACTGCGATTTGGTACAGGGATTCATGAAGCTGCCGGTGCGGTTCAAGGACCTCTGCGCCGACGCTGTCTCGGTCAGCGGGCACAAGATTTTTGCGCCAAAGGGCATAGGAGCGCTTGTCATAAAAAAGGGCGTCAGGATTGCGCCGACCCTATTCGGCGGCGGACAGCAGAACGGAATCCGCCCCGGGACAGAGTCCGTCCCGCTCATCTATTCCTTCGCGAAGTCGGTCGAAGCGCTTTCGCCGACGGTCGCGGAACGGCTTGAAAAGGTAGGATTGATTCGCGGCTTCGCCGTCGGCGTCCTCGCCGAAGCCGGGGCAGTCATCAACTCAAAGCCGAACGCAAGTCCATATATCATCAGCGCGGCGGTGCCGAAAATCAAGAGCGAGACGCTTCTTCACTTCCTCGAAAGCCGCGGAATCTATGTTTCAAGCGGCTCGGCATGCTCGCGGGGAAAAAAGAGCGCCGTCCTCGAGGCCTTCGGTCTTGGCGGTGTCGCGGACTCGACCATCAGAATAAGCATGACCCATGAGACAACCGAGGACGACATTTTAAAGCTTTCCGAAGCAATCAAAGAGGCGGAAAAGAGCCTTGTAAAAATAAACAGAGGAAGATGACGATGAAAGAGATTATACTTTGCAAATACGGCGAAATCGTCCTTAAGGGACTCAACCGCGGCGGCTTTGAAAACGAGCTTATGAAGAACATGAGGCGGCGCCTAAAGCCGCTCGGAAAATTCGACCTCCGCTCGGCGCAGTCGACGCTCTATATCACCCCGCTCGGCGACGGTATCGACATGGACGAGGTCTTCGAGCGCGCGTCGAAGGTCTTCGGAATCACCAAGCTCTGCCGCGCAATCGGCGCAGAAAAGGATATCGACAGCATCGCCGGGGTAATTTTTGAGCGCTTCGGGGACGTCCTTGAATCGGCGAAGAGCTTCAAGGTCATGACCCGCCGCTCGGACAAGAGCTTTTACCTCACCTCACCCGAGGTCTCGGCCGAGCTCGGCGGAAAAATCCTCGAAAGATACCCCCGGCTAAGGGTCGACCTCGACAACCCCGAGGTGACGGTCGTCTGTGAAATAAGGGGCGAGGGCGCATTTATCCACGATACCGCTGTCGACGGCGCCGGCGGAATCCCGGTCGGGACGTCGGGGAAGGCGCTGCTCCTTCTCTCGGGCGGAATCGACTCCCCCGTCGCCGGGTGCATGATGGCGAAAAGGGGCGTCGAGCTTTCGGCAATCCACTTCGAGGCGCCGCCATATACCTCCGAGCGCGCGCTGATGAAGGTCGAAAGGCTCGCCGAAAAGATGTCGGAATACTGCGGGCGGATATGCTTCTATACCGTCCCGTTCACGAAAATACAGGAAGAAATCCGCAACAACTGCCCCGAGGAATACTTCACTCTCATCATGCGGCGGCTGATGATGGAGATTGCACAGCAAATCGCCGAAAAAAACGGCTTACAGGCGCTTATTACCGGCGAAAGTCTCGGACAGGTCGCATCGCAGACGATGGCGGCGATGGTCACGACAGACGCCGTCTGCCGCATGCCGGTGTTCCGCCCCTGCATCGGTCTGGATAAAAAGGAGATTATTGACATATCCTATAAGCTGGGAACTTTTGACATCTCAATCGAACCCTACGAGGACTGCTGCACCGTATTCACCCCGCGCCACCCGCGCACAAAGCCGAAGCTCGAGGACGTCGAAAGGGCGCAGTCATACTATGACTTCGGCGAGCTGATTGCCGAGGCGGTCGAAAACACAAGGTCGAAGATGATTGGCGGCTATTGAGCCGGGGAGAAGCGGAATGGAAAAGAAGAAATATACCCTTTCCGAAGACGAAGTATGTCGGATAAGAGGGGATATTGACAGAACGGCACAAAATGTGGTAAAATATATGATTGGTGAGAAAATAACGCTCGCCTCGGCGGAAAGCTGCACCGGCGGAATGATAGCCTCGGCGGTGACGTCGGTCGCCGGCGCGTCTAACGTCTTCGGCTGCGGGATTGTCTCGTATTCGGTCGAGTGCAAGGAAAACGTCCTCGGTGTGGATAAATCCGTCATCGACAGCTTCGGCGTCGTCAGCGCCGAGACCGCCCTCGCGATGGCAGAGGCGGTAAAAAAGCTCTCGGGCAGCGACATTGCCGTCGCGGTCACGGGTCTTGCCGGACCGAAAAGCGACAGCGACGTCCTTCCGGTCGGAACGGTATATGCCGCCGTCGTATATAAAGACATCAGACATGCAGAGAACCTTAAGCTATATGAGCTCGGCGAACTCAGTCGGGAGGAAAACCGCCTTATGACCGTGAAGAGGGCGCTCGAGCTGACCTATTCGGCATTAACGGACGGACTTCGTTGATATTTCCGCATTAAAGAAAGGATGATTGCGGTGTCGATGCTCGATGAAGCACAAAGGGAAGCTTTTTCGGAAGAACGCGACCGTTCGCTTCTCGGCAGGATTAAAGAGATTGTCCCTTGGAAGGGCGACGACATAAAAGAAATCATCAGGAAAACCGTCTTCATCGCCGCCGTCGGAGTGCTGATATATTCGGCATACGACGCGTACATCTATAACTTCGGCTCGAAGACGATGATTGACGACCAACAGAATCTGGTGAATATGTTCACCGGCCCGACGGTCACGGACACGGCCGAGCCGAGCGGAGATACGACCGCTCCCACGCCGGCCGCCGACGGCGATAACCCGGATTTGCCGGCACAGGCGCCCGCCGAAAACGTCCCGGCGTCGAAATATCCCGCGGGAATGTTACAGAACTTTGAACAGCTCTACGACATCAACCCCGACATCGTCGGCTGGGTGTCGATTCCGGGAATCTATCTTTCCGACACCGACGGAACGCTCGCCATCAACTACCCGGTTGTACAGAACGGCGACAACGACTATTATCTTTCGCACGACTTCTTCGGCGTGGAACAGGATTACGGCGCTCTTTATGTCGACTACCGCGCAAAGGTCGCCGGCGAGGACCGCTCCTCCAACGTGACGATTTACGGGCACAACATGAAGACGGAATATTATTTCCACCACCTAAGGGACTATAACCGCCTGAGTCCGACGTTTGTCTCGGAGCACCGCCTCGTCGATTTCAGTACGCTTTATGACAACGAGGAATACATTATCTTCGCGGCGTTTCTGGTCTCGGTCCACGAGGAGGACGACAATCAGCCGATATTCAGGTATCACAACTGCGTCGAATTCAACGACATGGCGTCGTTCGACTATTGGTACAAAAACGTCATGTACCGCAACTACTGGAAGACCGACATCGACTGTACAATCGACGACGAATACCTTACTCTGTCGACCTGTGCGTTCGAGATAAGCGACTCGCGGTTTGTCGTCGTCGCGCGAAAGCTCCGCCCCGGCGAAGACCCCGACTCGTACACCTACCGGCAGAACGGAAAGCGCCATATGCCGGAGAAGTGGTATCGGGCAAACGGATATGACGTCCCGCACGACAGCGGACCCGACTATGAATTTTATATTCCCGAATAAAGAAAGGAACGTATAAATGGAAAGCTTTAGGAATAATCTTTTAAGGGCAGCTGCGGTAATCACCGCGGCGGCGTCAGTCGCGGCAATGCTCACCGGCTGCGGAGACGAGGTCGAGCCCGAACCCGAGCCCGCAATATCGCAGACACAGCCGGCAATCACCCTTCCGCCCGAGACGACCACAACCGAGACGACTCCGACCGAGCCTCCGCCGCCTGTCGAACCCGACCCGCTCGAAAAGTATGCCGAGTATTACGAGGAAAACAACGACTTCGTCGGCTGGATAAGAATCGACGGAATCACTCACTCGAACGGCGACCCTTGGATTGATTATCCCGTTGTGCAGACCGTTGACAACGACTATTATCTCGACAAGAATTTCGACAAAAAGAAGTCCGCGAAGGGCACCATTTATGCCGACTATAAGGTCCCGATAACCGGTCTTAACATGGCCGACAACGTCACCCTTTACGGTCACAGCAACAAGGACGGCTCGTTCTTCCGCCATATCCTCGACTATCAGTCGAGTCACACCGACACCGTCAACAAGGCGTACATAATCAACTTCGACACAAGATGGGAGGAGGCGCAGTATGTAATCGTCTCCTGCTTCCTCACCGGAATAAGGGAGGACCAGGACGATATCCCGCTCTTTGAATACTTCAAGTGCCGCAATTTCGACACGGTTGAAGACTATAATTATTTCATGGAGAATATCCAGCTGAGAAACTACTACATCTCGCCGGTCGAATGTGAATACGGCGACCAGTTCCTGACGCTCTCGACCTGTGCGTACACGATAAGCGACTCGCGGTTCGTCGTCGTCGCAAGAAAGGTCCGCCCCGGCGAGGACCCGAGCGTCTATGCCGGACTCTATGAAAAAAATCCGGACAAGCATATGCCGAAGAGAGCAAGGTAAAATTATTTGAATAAAATTGGCAGTCTGTGCCAATTATCCTGACAGAAAGGACGTGACTTTTTGAAGAAGATATTTACCCTCAAGCGGGTTGCGCTGCTGATGAGTCTTGTTTTCGTATATTCGTTCGCGTTTATGTTTGTCAAGATATATGCGGAAAAGTCAATTCTCTCCGACGCAATGCCGTCGGATTCAAGCCTTGTCGACGCCCCCGAGGAGGAGACCGATGAGTCGGAAAGCACAAACGAAAACCTTGGAATGTTCCCTCAGCGCGCGGTGATGATGACCGGCGCGGAGACCGAAAATACCCCCGCGGTCACCGAGAGCGCGGCAAAGCCGGTTGAATACATCGTCAACAAGCTCAATGCCGGACAGTACCCGATGCTTGCGGCGGCGGCGACGAGCATTCCCGACGGAATCGAGATATCCGCCGAGCCGGAGTCGGAAAAAACGACCGCTCCGACGACGACCGAGACCCCGACGACCACCTCGAAAAAGAAAGAGACGACGGCCGCCCCCGAGACCGAGGCTCCCGCCCCGGCATCTACCGAACAGCCTGCCGAGGACATCGACGACTTCGACAGCACCGAGGCAGCCGACGAAGAGGACGTTATAGATGACGAACCCGAGGAGGAGGTCGACGAGGAGGACGAGCAGCGCGAATACATCGAGGAGCCGGAAGAGGGGTATTTCTATGAAGACCTCACCGAAGACGAGCTCGACAGCCTGCTTCAGACGCTCGGCGTCTCGTCGCTCGACGAGCTTGTCAGCGGAGGAAGCTCCTCGGCGCCGCAGTCGAACCCGAATGACCGCCTCTACAGCGGCGACAGCTATAAGAACCAGACCGTCACGATTTATGACACCAAGCAAAAGCGCGTCCGCACCGAAAACGCCTTCGAGCTCGTCTGTGAAATCACCAACTACGAGGTCGGCGACTCCTTTGAGCGCGAGGCGATAAAGGCACAGGCCGTCGCGATTTACACCTATATCAAGTATTACGAGCAAAAGGGCGAATATGCCGAGCTCGGGACGAAGGCGGACTATTCCGACAAAATCCGCGAATGTGTCGAGGAAATCGACGGACTCGCGATGTTCTATGACGGCAAGTATATAATGGCTCCGTTCTCGGCGTCGACCGGCGGATATACCGCCGCGAGCAAGAACGTCTGGGGCGGCGACCTCCCGTATCTCCAGTCGGTCCCGAATGAATACGACTATCTTGACAGCAAGCACTACGGAAAGGTCACGACATATACCGTCGAGGAGGTCCGCGAAAAAATCGAGTCGAAGACGGATATCCGCCTGTCAAATAACTACAGCGACTGGATTCGGATTTTAAGCTATAACGACAACATCTATGCCGGGCAGCTTTCGATTGACGGGCACACCGAGGCGAAAATCAACGGCAAGACCCGCACCATCACCGGGCACATTTTCAGGACATATGTCCTGAGCATCCGCTCGACCGCGTTCACGGTGTCGTACTCGAACGGGGTGTTCACCTTTACGACCTACGGCTACGGGCACGGCGTCGGACTGTCCCAAATCGGCGCGAACCTTTATGCAAAATACGGCGGATACAGCTTTGACGCGATTTTGCACCACTACTTTACCGGGGTGACAATAGAGTGACGAAGAAAATTGCGGCGGCGGTTGCTGCCGCTGCGCTTTTGGTGTCCTGCGCCTCAACAGCGCCCGACCGAAGCGCCAAAGAGACGACCCCGTCCGAGCCGGAATATACCGCGCCGGCGGAGTCTGACTCATCTATGGCGGAACCGTCTACCGAAGCCGTTTCGGAGGACATTCCCGAAGAAGAAGACCTTACGCCGATATATGATTTTCAGCCGATTGTCGGGGCATATCTTTCGGGCGACGCTTCGGGACTTTCGGAGCGCGACTCCGAGATATATTCCGCCGCGGTAAAGGCAATCGGAAGCTTTTATTCCGAGGGAATGACCGAGGAAGAAATTGTCCTCGCGGCGCACGACTGGCTGGTCACAAACGTGACCTATGACAGCAAAATGCTCCTCCCGATTCCGAAGCAGTCGCCCGACAGCGAAAACCCCTACGGTACGCTGATTAACGGCGAGGGGATATGTATGGGTTACACCTCGACGTTTCAGATGTTTATGGAGATGCTCGGCGTAAAGTGCGGAATCGTCCGCGGGGTCGCGCTCGACGAGGAGCACGCCTGGAACACCGTCGAAATCGGCGGAAAGCTTTATAACATCGACGTGACATGGGACGACTTTATCCCCGACGAGCCGGGGAGACAGGCGTTTCATATGTATTCCCTCGTCCCCGACAGCGTCATGCGGGTCGAACACATTTGGGACGAGTCCTCGACCCCGCCGGCGGATAACGACGACCTGATTTATTATAAGTCACGCGGACTCTATGCCGAAAGCAAGAGCGAGGTCGCCGAAATACTTAAGGCCGCATATCAGAGCGGCGCCGCGACCGCCGAGGTCATGACCCCGGAGTCGGGGATACTCTCGTTCTACAACGTGTCGGAATATTGGGAAATCGAGCTCGGAAGCTATACCGTAACTATCTACTGGTTTAAAGCGGGGTGATTCAGTTGAAGACCGCAATCGTCACCGGCGCGTCGAGGGGCATAGGCGCCGCAACCGCGCTGATGCTCTCAAAACTCGGGTACAGCGTCGCGGTGAACTACCGTGAAAACAAAGCCGCCGCCGACGAGACGGTGAAGCGGATTACCGCCGCCGGGGGCGACGCTTTTTCGGTCCGCGCTGACGTTTCCGACCCCGAGGGCGTAAAAGAGCTCTTTCGGATTGCCGGCGCTCCCGACGTTTTGGTCAACAACGCCGGAATAAGCCATATCGGACTTTTACAAGACATGACCGACGGCGAAATTTCGCGCCTTATCGGCACAGACCTCGTCGGAGTGATTCTCTGCTCCCGCGAGGCGGCAAGGCTGATGGTGCCGAAAAAGTCGGGCTGTATAATAAACATCGCCTCGATGTGGGGCGAGGTCGGCGCGAGCTGTGAGGCGGTATATTCGGCGGCGAAGGCCGGAGTCATCGGCTTCACAAAGGCGCTCGCAAAGGAGCTCGGACCGAGCGGGATTCGGGTGAACTGCGTTTCGCCGGGGGTCATAAAGACCGACATGAACGGTGAACTGACCCGCGAGACCCTTGAGGAGCTCGCCGGGGACACCCCCCTGCTGCGGCTCGGCACTCCCGAGGACGTCGCCGCCGCGGTCGGGTTTTTGGTGCGCGAGGAATCGTCGTTCATAACCGGGCAGATACTGCCGGTGAACGGCGGAATAGTCATATAGGAGGGATTTTTGATGGACGGACTGAGGGAACAGCTTGTGAAGCGGCCCCGAACCCCCGCCGACGCGGTCAAAAAGGTCGTGCTCGTGACGGGCGCGGTAATTCTCGCGGTGATAATCTTCGTCTTCGTCGGGAACATCACGAAGAGCTATATCATTTGGGAGATAACTCTTCTCGCGCTGATTGCGATGGTGTGGGGAAGCTGGGTTCTCGCCGGGCGGCTTAACGTCGAATATGAATACATCATCTGCGGCGGCGAGCTTTCGGTCGACAAGATATTCAACAAAAAATCCCGCAAGACGCTTTGCAGCCTCGAGCTTCGCTCCGCCGAGGGGTTCTATCGCGGCGAAAAGATTCCCGACGGCGCAACGGTCATCGACGTATGCGGCGAGGGCGAGAGATATACCGTCGAATATTCTGACGGCGAGCGCGGGAAAACCGCCCTTGTTTTCACTCCGGACGAGCGCTCACTCGAGCTGATTAAGCCGTATCTTCCGAGGCTGTCATGAGGGTCGGGATTGATACCGTGGAGCTTGCGAGAATGGAAAAGGCGATGATGATTCCCGGGTTCCGCGAAAGGGTTTATTCAAAGGGCGAAATCGAGCTTTTGGAGCAAAAGGGCGCCTCGGCGCTTCAGTCGTACGCCGCGAATTTTGCCGCAAAAGAGGCGTTCTCAAAGGCGCTCGGTACCGGCGTGAGGAATTTCTCGCTGAACGAGATTTCTGTCCTCAGAAACGCGCTCGGCGCGCCTTACATAGAGCTTTGCGGTCGGGCGGCCGAGGCGGCGAAGGGACTTTGCTTCACCGTCAGCATCACACACACGCGGCGCGACGCCACGGCAATAGTTATAGCGTATTAGTATTATGATTGGATATATCAGCGAAGAACAGCTCAGAAACGCCGAACAGACGGCGATAAACCGCGATATCCGCCTTTCCGAAGCGATTGCGGAAATGTCTTCGGGAAGCGGAGACATCGAGCTTTTAAACCCGAGAAGCATATTGAAGCTTGTCAGAAAGCGCCCCGAGAATTCTCACAAGGGCGATTTCGGCAGGCTTGTTTTGATTGCCGGCTCGGAGCGCTTCCCCGGCGCGGCACAGATTGCGGCGCTTGCGGCGCTAAGGTCGGGAGTCGGTCTTTGCGAGGTCATCACGACGAAGACGGCGGCTTTCGGGATTGCGGCGGGAGCAAGGGAGGCGACCCTTTATACCGTCGACGCAGACTCCGACGGATTTATGTCCCCGAGTGAGAGTCATCTTGAGGGCGCAAGGGAGGAGATATCCCGCGCAGACGCGGTTCTTATCGGCTGCGGTCTCGGGACGGGAGCCGGGTGCCTTAAGATGTTAAAGACCGCGGTGAAAAGTGCGGAATGTCCGATAATTTTTGATGCCGACGGCATAAACCTTGTCTCGGGACGCATAGAATTAGTCAGGAAGGCAAAGGCGGAAACGGTCGTCACGCCTCACCCCGCCGAGCTTTCGCGGCTTTGCGGAGTGAGCGTCAAAGAGGTCCTTGAAAACCGCCCGAAATACGCAAGGAAAATATCCGAAAAAACCGGAGCGGTTACGGTGTCGAAATCGGCGGGAACGCTTATCGTCTCGAAGGGAAGGACATCGCTTTCGGCGCGCGGAAACAGCGGACTTGCGAAGGGCGGGAGCGGCGACTTTCTTGCCGGACTTATCGCGTCGCTTCTGGCACAGGGGTATCCCGCAGAGGAGGCCGCGAAAATCGGCGTCACGGTACAGGGTCTGGCTTGCGAGTATGTCACAAAGGAGAATTCGGAGCGAAGCGTTACCGTAAGCGACATGATTGACTGTCTGCCGGTGCTTTTCAAGAAAATCGAAAGGCTGATTTGATTGAAAAGAATTGTCATTGCGCTTGCGGCGGCGGTGGTGCTGCTCTGCGGGTGCACAAAGATGCCGACGTCGGAATACTGCCTGTCTAAGTGCTTTGTGACCGACGCCACGATAACGGTCGGCGAGACCGAATACGGCGCCGCGCTTTCGCGGTTTGCCGACGGATACTGGCTTGTCGAGCTGACGTCCCCCGCGGCGGTAAAGGGACTTATTTTCACCGTCAGCGGCGAGAACACCGAGGTGTCGTTTGACGGCCTGAAGTTCACCTTTGACACCGCGAGGTTCCCGGTCGGCTCGGTTGTGTCCGAGGCGATTGGTCACATCGACCGGCTTGCCGCCGAAACGCTCACGGTCATCAACGGCGACGAGCAGTGCCTCGCTTCGGGCGAGATTGACGGCGAAAGCTATACCCTGACGCTCAGCAAGACCCTTGTGCCGCAGAAGCTCGAGCTCGACGGCTGCGGAATGTGCATCACGTTCGAGGGGTTTGAGGAGGTGGAGTAGAGGGCGGAAGTTAGAGATTAGAGGATGGAAGATAGAGGATAGTGGACGGGTTTCTGACATATCATATTTGAGGTATGATATGGTGCAGAGCGCGCTGCCTTGTAAAAGGTATTCGCTGGCGCTCATGCTATCTTAGTCACACCACCCCGACCCGCCCCTCAAGGGGCGGGAGTTGGAAGGAAGCTTGCGCAGGTATATTAAAAGCATGAGCGGCGTCATACCTTGCTATAAGGAATTCGCTGCGCTCATGCTATTTTTAGACTCCTACCCCCCTTCCCCCTCCCACATGGGAGGGGATCTGCATAGCTAAAACTTGGATTGCCGCCTGACGGCGGGGGAAAGTTTGTGAGACATCATGCCTTGTTATAATGTGTCGCTTTACGAAGGACGCCAAGTGCAACATCTTTAGTTGTTTCCCCGTTCTCTTTCTTCCACGCCCCCTGCCCCCTCTCCCTCAGTGAGAGAGAGGGGGTTCCACCCCACACCCGGCCGTTCACGTTCGTGAACGGCGCGACCACTCCCCTCGAGGGGAGTGGTACTTGGCAAGGAGGACACTTTCGCAAGTATATTAAAAGCATGAGCGGTGTCATACCTTGCTATAAGGAATTCGCTGGCGCTCATACTATTCTTAGACTCCTACCCCCTACCCCCTCCCACATGGGAGGGGGTTGTGCATAGCTAAGGTGGAGATTGCCGCCTATCGGCTTGGAAAATTGCCCGCCAACATAGCTTGCCCAAGGCGCTCTGTTGGTCTGACATCTGACAATCTCATTTCTGCTCTCTGACCGCCCATGCAAAAAGGGGAAGCCTCTCGGCTTCCCCTTATTTTTGCCTCTATTTCACTGCTCGCTCTTGTTCTTCTTCGCGGCGATGTCGATGAGAGCGTCCTTGCGGGAGAGGTTGATGCGCCCTTGGTCGTCGATTTCGACAACCTTGACGACAATCTCGTCGCCGATTGAGACAACGTCCTCGACCTTCTCGACGCGGTGCATGTCGAGCTTCGAGATGTGCACCATTCCGTCCATGCCCGGGACGATTTCGACGAACGCGCCGAAGTTCATCAGCCGGACAACCTTGCCGCGGTAAATCGAGCCGATTTCCGGACCGTTCGCAATCGTGTTGACGATGCCGATGACCGCCTTGGCGTTGTCGGCGTTAAGTCCGCTGACATATACCGCGCCGTCGTCCTCGACGTCGATTTTAACGTCAAAGTCGGCCTGAAGCTTCTGGATGACCTTGCCCGACTTGCCGATGACGTCGCCGATTTTATCGACGGGAACGCGGGTGTTGAACATCTTCGGCGCCCACTCGGAGACCTCGGGACGCGGCTCGGCAATCGCCTTCGCCATGATTTCGTCAAGGATATAGTCGCGCGCCTTGTGGGTCTTTGCGAATGCCTCTTCGATGATGTCATAGGTCAGACCGTCGACCTTGATGTCGACCTGAATCGCGGTGATTCCCTTGTGGGTGCCGCCGACCTTGAAGTCCATGTCGCCGAAGAAGTCCTCGAGACCCTGAATGTCGACCATCGTCTGGAACGAGCCGTCGTCGCGGGTAATCAGTCCGCAGGAGATGCCCGCAACCGGCGCCTTAATCGGCACGCCGGCGTCCATCAGCGCAAGGGTCGAGCCGCAGATTGAACCCTGTGACGTCGAGCCGTTCGAGGAGAGGACCTCGGAGACGACGCGGATAGCATAGGGGAAGTCGTCGGTCGAGGGGAGGACGGGGATAAGCGCCTTTTCGGCGAGCGCTCCGTGCCCGATTTCGCGTCTTCCGGGCCCGCGCGAGGGCTTTGTCTCGCCGACCGAATAGCTCGGGAAGTTATAGTGGTGGATATATCTCTTTTCGACCTCGTCGTCGATGCCGTCGAGCTTCTGTGAATCGCTGACGGGGCCGAGGGTTACGACCGAAAGAACCTGTGTCTGTCCGCGGGTGAAGAGACCCGAACCGTGAACCCTCGGGAGGACGCCGACCTCGGCGGAGAGCGGCCTTATCTGGTCGAGTCCTCTGCCGTCGACGCGCTTGCCCTCATAGAGCCAGTTGCGGACAATCTTCTTCTGGAGCTTATAGATGCACTCGTCAATCATCGCGAGCTGCTCGGGATACTGCTCGTCAAAGCGGGCGTGAACCGCGTCTTTAATAGGCTGGAGCCTTGCCTCGCGGACGTTCTTGTCGTCGGTGTCGAGCGCGGCCTTAACGTCCTCGGCGGCCATCTCTTCGATGGCGTCAAAGAGGTCGTGGTCGACCTCCATCGACTCGAATTCAAACTTCGGCTTTCCGACCTCGTCCTTAATGCCGTTGATGAATTCAATCATTCTCTTTATTTCCTTGTGACCCGTCTTGATTGCTTCGAGCATAAGGTCGTCGGGGACCTCGTCGGCTCCGGCTTCAATCATGACGATTTTTTCCATAGTGCCGGCGACGGTGAGGTTGAGGTGATTGTTCTCCCTCTGCTTCTGGGTGGGATTGAGGACGATTTCGCCGTCGACAAGTCCGACGCTGACTCCGGCAATCGGTCCCGCCCACGGGATATCCGAGATGGAGATTGCGACCGAGGTGCCGAGCATACCCGCGATTTCGGGGGAGCAGTCGGGGTCGACCGAAAGAACGGTCATAACGACCGAAACGTCGTTTCTCATGTCCTTCGGGAAGAGCGGGCGAATCGGGCGGTCGACCATGCGCGACGTTAAAATCGCCTTATCGGTCGGCTTGCCCTCGCGCTTTGTGAACGAACCGGGGATTTTTCCGACCGAATAGAGCTTTTCCTCAAAGTCGACCGAAAGCGGGAAGAAGTCGACTCCCTCGCGGGGCTTGACCGACGCGGTGACGTTGCACATAACGGTGGTGTCGCCGTATCTGACCCAGCAGGAGCCGTTTGAAAGCTCACAGGTCTTTCCGGTCTCGACGGTAAGCGGACGGCCCGCAAAGGTCGTCTCGAACTTTCTGTACCTGTCGAATTGCTTGATTTCTGACATTGCCATAGATTTTTCCTCCTTGAAATTTTAAGATGGCGATGTATTTTCAAGCAGAGTTTTAGCAATAAATTCGGCAGCCGTCTTGCGGCAGCTCAACTTATTACTAAAAAACAGTGCCGGAAAATACATCAAAAGGCAGACGCAAAAGCCCCTGCCTTATGACTGCGTTTACTTTCTCAAGCCGAGCTTTTCGACGATAGCTCTGTAGCGCTCGATGTCGGTGCGCATAAGGTAATTGAGAAGGTTGCGTCTGCGTCCGACCATTTTTAAAAGGCCTCTTCTTGAGTGGTGGTCGTTTTTGTGGACCTTAAGATGCTCGGTGAGGTCGTTGATTCTCTTTGAGAGAATTGCAATCTGTACCTCGGGCGAACCGGTATCGTTCTCCGAAAGCCTGTTGGCTTCGATGATAGCGGTTTTCTCATCCTTTAAAAGCATTGTCATACCCCTTTCGTTTATTCCGGAAGACAAAGGCTGCGGCAGGTGTGACTCCGCAACGGCGGCGATACCCGCAGTCTGTATCATCGGTGCGGCTCAAACGAGCCTTGAATATTCTATCACAGTTTTTCGGATTTGTAAAGACTTTTTTTATTATTTTTCTTCGCCGGCAAAAAGTTTTGCCGCCGTAAGGGTGTTTTTCATCAGCATTGCGACCGTCATCGGGCCGACTCCGCCCGGCACCGGGGTTATATACGACGCCTTCGGCTCGGCGGTCGCAAAGTCGACGTCGCCGCAAAGCTTTCCGTTTTCGTCGCGGTTCATTCCGACGTCAATCACAACCGCGCCCTCCTTAATCATATCGCCGGTGATAAGCTTTGCCTTCCCGACCGCCGCGACAAGGATATCGGCGCTCCGGCACTCTTCCGCAAGGTTTTTCGTCCGCGAGTGACAGACCGTGACGGTGCCGTTTTCGTGCAGAAGGAGCATCGCCATCGGCTTTCCGACGATATCCGACCGCCCGACAACCGTGCACCTCTTCCCCTCGACCGAGATTCCCGCGCTGTGGATAAGCTCCATCACCCCGGCGGGGGTGCAGGGCAGAAAGTCGTAGTCGCCAATCATAATCTTCCCGACATTCTGCGGGTGGAAGGCGTCGACGTCCTTTTTCGGGGATATCGCGGCGATGACGTCGCGCGAGCTTAGGTGCTTCGGGAGCGGCAGCTGACAGAGTATGCCGTGAACGCTCGGGTCGGCGTTGAGCCTTTCGACGAGCCGAATCAGCTCCTCTTGGGTCGTGCTCGCGGGGAGGATATGCTCGAACGAGTTGAATCCCGCCTCTATGCACGCCTTTTTCTTGTTGCCGACGTAAATCTTCGACGCCGGGTCGTCGCCGACCAGAATTACCGCAAGTCCGGGGGTCACTCCGGTCCTCGCCTTAAAGTCCTCGGTTTCGGCGCGGACGCTCTCGCGCACCCTTTGCGCAATCTCTTTTCCGTTAATCAGCGCTGCCATCTTCGACCGCCTCCTCTTTTTCTTCGTGATTCTCCTCCGCCGGTGCTTCGTTGGCGGGTGCCTCTTCGGCGCTGTCGGCTGAAACGCCTTCGGGTTCGTCCTCCGCGAGAATATGGACGTCGGTCTCGGCGTCGGCATTTTTACCGCGGCGGTTGCGCTGACCCTGAAGCCTTTCGTCGCGCAGTCTCAGTAGCTCCTTCGACTCCTCGGTTTCATAATAGAAGACGTTGCCGTTCTTTTTTATCGAGATGTATTTCGCGATGAGGATTACGATTGAAAAGATGACGCAGGTTCCGGCGACAAGCTGTGAGACCTTAAGGTCGGTGCCGGGGATATAGAGGCTGTCGGTGCGAAGACCTTCAATCCAGAATCTTCCGGCGCCGTACCAGCCGATATAGAGGAGGAAGATTTCGCCGTCGAATTTGCGGAATTTCTTCGAGTAGAAGTGAAGGACCAAAAACCCGACTATGCACCAGAGGGATTCATATAAAAAGCAGGGGTGGGCGACCATGTCGCGCGCTCGGTTCGTGATGACGGTGACGTTGTCGGGGTATTCGAGGAAATAGAGGCCGTTGAGGATTGAGTTGCTCGTCATTCCCCAAGGGAGAGAGGTCTTTGCGCCGTAGCACTCCTGATTGAAGAAGTTGCCCCAGCGGCCGATTGACTGTCCGATTAAGAGTCCGAGTCCCATCAAATCGAGCATCGGCAGGAGCTTTACTTTTCTGATCATCGCGGCGATTCCGCCGAAGACAAGCGCGCCGATGACCCCGCCGTATATCGCAAGTCCTCCGTCGCGGATACTTAATATTTCGCGTATGCTTATATGACCCTCGTCGGTGAGGTAGCGCGGAATGTTGAAGATAACATAATAGAGCCTTGCGCCGACGATTGCGCCGACAAGTCCCGCAAGGATAACGTCGATGGTGCGGTCGGAGTCGAGTCCGAATTTTCTCGTCCGCGACGAAGCGTATATGACCGCAAGGAGCATTCCGAGGGCGATAAGGAAGCCGTACCAATAGACGTCGATGCTTGTCTCATTGAACCAAGGGATTGAAAAAAGGACGTTGTTTATTTTCAGACCGTTCGGGAAGAGCCAGCTGCAGTACGGAAAATAAAGAATATCCTCGGAATCGAGAATCTGTCTTACCATGTCGTTTGTCATCATAAAGTGATTTCTCCTTTTTCGGCCGGGAGTCCTTTTGACCGATTAAAAAATATTCTACCACATATCCGGCATTTATGCAAGACAATTTTGCCGCGCGGATAAAAAAATCCGCCCGTATTCAATACAGGCGGCGAATTGCTCAACCGAACCCGGCGGAATATCGCGGGGAAAACGGTCATAGGATTAGACAAGTCAGAATTCTTTAATCTTGTCGAGGCAGCTCTTGCAGATGATTTTTCCTTCATAGCGAATCGAATTTTCGCTGCTGCCGCAGAAAATGCAGGTGTCGGTGTACTTTCTCAGGATAATGCTGTCCCCTTCGGTGAAAATTTCGAGAGGGTCCTTTTCTTTGATGTCCATAGTCTTCCTGAGCTCCATCGGGACAACAATCCTTCCCAATTCGTCGACTTTTCTTACAATACCAGTAGATTTCATGATGGTCCTCCTTGATAAATAGTGATGTGTTCAATAGCCGTCCGGTCATGCAAACAAGCTTTGTGAAAGACGAATGCGAATGCTCTTGAGCGCACCTGCGCCGACTCTGATCAGAGGGACATTTCTATAGTTCATTTCCACGCACTCACCTCGTATACTATTTTTCGACATATTACCATACTTTTTACTGTTTGTCAACCCCGCAATTTCTACAAAAAACGCCGAAAAGGAGTCAAAATGATAGGTATTTTGCTTTCTTCGATGATTTTCGCCGCTGTTGTGTGTGCAATTTTGCTCGGAAATGCTCAGGAGGTATGCGCCGCCGCAGTGACCTCGGGCGAGGAGGCTGTGTCGCTCTGCATGACCCTTGCCGGAGCCATGGCGGTGTGGGGCGGAGTGATGAAAATTGCCGAGCGTTCGGGCCTCACCGAGAAGCTGACGCGGGCGGTCCGGCCGGTCCTTAAATTGATTTTTCGCGGACTGAAAAAGGACTCGAAGGCGCTCGGGGCAATCGCCCTTAATACCGCCGCAAATCTCTTGGGTCTCGGCAACGCGGCGACTCCCTTGGGCATCGAGGCGATGAAGCTTTTGGAAGAGGAGGAGCAGCCGGGAGAGCGCGCGTCGCTCAACATGATAAAGCTCGCGGTGATGAACGCCTGTTCAATCGAAATCATTCCCGCGACCGTCGCCGCACTGAGGGCCGAGGCGGGAAGCCGTGCGCCGATGGATATCCTCCCCTGCGTGATAGCCGTGTCGGTCTGCTCACTGATAGTTGCGCTGGTCGTCGCGGAAATCGGGAAATAAATGTTTGATGATAGAAGACAGAACGGAGGCGGAAAGATGACGGCGATAAGCGCGGTGGTGATACCGGTGGCGATACTCGGGGTGTTTTTGTACGGCTTGGCGAAGCGGGTGGACATCTTGGACGCGTTCACCGAGGGTGCGCGGGAGAACCTTTCGACGGCGGTCGGACTGCTGCCGACGCTGGCGCTTTTGATGCTCGGAGTGGGAATGTTTCGTGCGTCGGGGGCGCTCGACGCGCTGACGCGGGCGATTGCGCCGCTCACCGACAAAATCGGCTTTCCGGCGGAGTGCCTGCCGCTCGCGCTCCTAAGACCCGTCTCGGGGAGCGGGGCGCTTGCGCTTCTGGACGGCGTGCTGAAAAACAGCGGCGCGGACAGCTTCGCGGGGCGTGTGGCGAGCGTGCTGATGGGTTCGACCGAGACGACCTTCTATACGATTGCGGTCTATTTCGGCGCGACGAAGGTGAAAAAGACCCGCCATGCCCTCGGCTCGGCCCTCGCCGGCGACTTAACGGCACTGCTGCTGTCAGCGGTGGCTGTCAGGGGGATGATGGGGGGATAGGAGGCTGACGGCGGGTGGTATGGAATTTTAGGATGGCTGTGCAGATTTAGGTTCTTGCACATGTTAGAAATGAAAAAGTGCCACGGCTCTGACGCTGAAAATGAATTCGCGAAGCGAATGCTATTTTCAGTAGATGCCGAGGAAAACTCACTTGCGCACATTAAAATAGAAAGAGCGGCATCGTACTACCTATAATAAGGAATTCGCTTCGCTCATGCTATTTTTAGTCACCCTACCCCGGCCCTCCCCTCGAGGGGAGGGGGTGTGGAGGGAACTTGCGCAGGTTTTAGAAAAATAGCAGAGCGACACCGCTGCCGTGAAAAGGAATTCGCTGAGCGAAATTAAAAAGCTCGTGTGCCATCGCCTTGTAAAAGGAATTCGCTGCGCTCATACTATTTTTAGTCACCCCTCCCCGACCCTCCCCTCGAGGGGAGGGAGTGCGAAGGAAACTTACGCAGGTTTTAGAAAAATGGCAGAGCGATACCGCTGCCGTGTATAAGGAATTCGCTTCGCTCATGCTATTATTATACTCCACCCCCTTCCCCCTCCCACATGGGAGGGGGTTCATGTTGCTAAAACTTTTGATGTCCGCCTGACGGCGGGGAAATCTTGTGCGGCGTCATACGTCGCTAAATGCGTTTACTTTGTTATACGCTAAACGCTTCATTTTAGATGTTTCCCCGTCCATTTTCTTCCACACCCCCTGCCCCCCTCTCCCTCGGGGAGAGAGAGGGGGTTCCACCCCACACCCGGCCGTTCACGTT
>CANQOC010000011.1 GCA_947625375.1 uncultured Clostridia bacterium
GATAAGCTCACGCAGTTTTTCACGGAATACTTGAAGTAAAAATATCAAGCGAACAGAAACGGAGGGGTGAAGGTGAAGCGGCTGATTTCGGTGTTTCTCTTATTGGCGATGATTTTCTGCTGTACCGCTTGCGGGGGCAATCGGGAATTTTCAAATAATACGGAAGAGACGGAAAATTCGCCGTCATCGGAGATTTCTTCCGGTAAAAAGGAGGAACAGAATACGGAAAGCACAACCGACAGTTTTATCCCAAGCAAGGAATATGATAACGTCTATCCGCAGCATGAACCATACGGAACCGGAATCGGCGCCATGCCGGGACGGGTAGTTTGGACTTACGACCCGGACAGCGTGGAATGGGACGGAAAAGGGTATTGGTGGGAGCTTGACCACTTCGATGAGAGCGTCATCTTGAATATGGTCAATGACTCCATCGCCGCGCTCGGCGGGAAAGATACCGCCCGAGACGGCTGGACGGCGCTGTTCACCGCGAATAACAGTGCCCGCGGCAGAACCGGCGGGTATAAAGCGGGCGAAAAAATAGCTATCAAGGCAAACATCAACGGCTCCGCTGTTTACGATGACGACACCTCCGGCGAGACAAAAATGAGCTACACGAACCCCGTTCTGCTGAAAACCTTGCTCACCTCCATGGTAGAGGAAGCCGGCGTCGCACCGGAGGACATCACCGTCTACGATGTATCTCGGCTGTTCCCGGACTACATGGTGGAGATGTGTACCGAGGGAGAACTGAAAGGCGTCCGCTTTGTGGACCGGGATACCGGCGTGGCGGACGAGTCTGCCCCCATTGTCTGGTCGCATGAATTCAGCGGCAAGGTCAACTATCTTCCAACCTGTGTAACCGAGGCTGCGTATGTCATCAACCTTGCCAATCTCAAGGGTCACAGCTACGGCATTACCTTATGCGGCAAAAATCATTTCGGTTCTTTCATCAACGGCAACACCATGCGCCCGCCGGAGGGTGCAAACCTTCACCAGTGGCTTACAAGAAATGAAATGGGCATTTACAGTCCCCTTGTTGACTTGATGGCAAACGCCGACCTCGGCGGCAAGACGGTGCTTTATATGCTGGACGCACTTATCTGCGCGCCAAGCGAGGGAGCTTCCATCACCGGGGATAATTCCAGATGGCAACAGGCACCCTTTAACGGGGATTACACATCAAGCGTGTTTGTCTCTCAGGACCCGGTCGCCATTGACTCGGTTGGCGCGGATTTTCTGATGAACGAACCGACAGTCACGGATTATAACGGAGCGCTGCGCGGCGATCCCACGGTAGAAAATTATCTGCATGAAGCCGGACTTGTCGGAAACGCGCCGTCCGGCACAATCTACACGGACAGTCGGGGGCATACAGTCATGAACTTGGGAGTCCATGAGCATTGGTGCAACTCCACAGAAAAGCTGTATAGCCGGAATCTCGGAAAAGACGAGGGGATTGAGCTTGTCAGAATCATGAAATAGTGAAAACATTTTTTGCCTTTGTTATGGCGTTTTCGCCGGCAACGAGGCAGATTGTGAATGTTGTAATATAATCAAGAAATCCCCAGTCAGTCCTGTGCATGGATTGACTGGGGTCTCTAATACTGTAAGCGTGGGTGCGGGTCTTTAAGGGTGGGGAACGCCCCTCCCACATGGGAGGGGGTAAGCATAGCTAAGGGCAGAGAGCCGCTGGCGCGGGGAAAATTTGTGACAGCGCCGCACGTTGCTAATAAGGTATTCGCTTCGCTCATGCTATTTATAGTCACCCCTCCCCAGCCCTCCCCTCGAGGGGATGGAGTGTGGAGGGAACTTAGTAACGATGCACAAGACTGAGAAGCGCACCGCACTTCTTTAAAAGGTATTCGCGGAGCGAATGATATTTTTTGTAGCTTCCACAGTAAGGGCACCTGCACACTTTGGAAAACAAAAACATCGCCGCACACTGAAAAAGGAATTCGCTTCGCTCATACTATTTTCAGACTCCTTCCCCCCTGTCCCCCTTTCCACATGGAAAGGGGGACGCATCGCTCCGGCTTAGTTTGCGCTATCGCGGGGAAAGATTTGCAAGTCACCGCACGTTGCTATAAAGGAGTCCGCCGTTGGCGGACGGCTTATCACGTCACACTTGCGGTGACGTGATTACGCCTATTCCCCCTCCCCTGCCCCTCCCCGACGGGGAGGGGGAACGCATATTTGCAACTTCAGCTCCGATGAGGGCGCAGCCGCGACCGCCGAAAGGCGGTCGAAACGAAAGCAACAGGAAAAATCCCTCCGGATTTTTTCTGCTGCCTTCGTTCGCGCGCTCCGCGCGCCGGCTGCGCCCGGGGCGGGACTATCCCCCATACATCCCGCAAAGCAGCTCGGCGAGGGAGCGGCCGACAAGCTCGCCGCTGTAGAGCGCTTCTTCGAGGGCGTTGGCGTTTGAACCCATCTCGATGAGGAAGGAGCCGTGGGTCATCTCCTGGTTGTAGTTGCGCTCGTCGAAGAGAATAGGGCGGGTCAGTCCGGGGTAGTCCCGCTCGAGACGCGACTGGAGCCGCGACGCGATTCGGAGGTTATAGCGGTACTGCGGGACGTTCGTGCAGCCGCAAATCATCATCACCTGTGCGGCGGATTTCCCGTCGACCTCGACCGCCGGCGCATAGCGCACCCCCTCCTCCTCGATTGCGTCGCGGTGGACGTCTATTACTATCTGTATAGACGGATACTCTTCAAGATAGCTTTCTACCGTCACCGCGCTGCGGTCATATGCCCCCGTATACTGCGGGTAATCGTGGACGGTCGTGTCGTGAATCACTCCGATGCCCGCCGCCGAAAGCTCCTCGGCAATTCTCGCGCCGACCTCGGCGACGCTCTTGTCGAGCTCGGTCGTCCTCGACGAAAAGGAGGCGTCGTAATACCCGCGGATTACCGGCTCATAGCTCTCGGTGGTGTGGGTGTGCATGATGAGCACAAGCGGCTCTCCCTTTTCATGAAGCTCGATGTCCGGCTCGCGGGCGCACTGCTCCAGAAGATACTGCGGGTCGATGTCGGTGCAGTTCCGGAGGAGTCCGCCGCCGGGAAGCTCGAGATATGTCGTCGACGGGTGATATGTATATGTTTTCCGGACGATTTTTCCGTCGCTGTGCTCCGCCTTTTCGGGATACGGAAGCTCGCCCGGACTTTCCTCGTCCGAAGGCGGGTCTTCGGTCTCTTCGGGCGCCGCCTCGATGTCCTGACCCCCGAAGCCGGAGAGGCGGATAAGCTCGCCCGCCGCCCTTGGGCTGACCGACGCCGGCTGTTTCTGGGCATCGGGACTCTCGGCCTCGGCGGCGATGACGTTCAGCTTCGCCGACATCACCGCAAGACCCCGGGCGCAGTCCGGTATTCCCGAAATCGCCGTGCCGAGCGCGACGAGTCCGGCAAAGAGCGTCATGGCGAGAATCGCCCCCGCGGCGAAGTCCGCCGCGCTTCTGTCCTGTTTTCGGTTTGACATTTTAACATCCCCTTTTTTGTGGTACGGCCGCATGGCAGATGACAGATATCGGAGGTCAGAAGCAGATTTCTATCATCTAATTTCTGACTTCTGACTATCTCACTTCTGTTCTCTGACAGGCGGCGCGCGTCTTTATATAAGGAGTCCGTTTCGCGGACGCTCCTTGCGTCCACTTCGTCGGCTTCTCCGCATTTTTTCTTCCACACCCCCAGTCCCCCTCTCCCTCAGTGAGAGAGAGGGGGTTCCACCCCACACCCGGCCGTTCACGTTCGTGAACGGCGCGACCACTCCCCTCAAGGGGAGTGGTACTTGGCAAGGAGGACACTTTGGCAGGTGTTGGAAAAATTGTGTGCTGGTGCCACACCTTGCTATAAGGTATTCGCTGACGCTCATACTATTTATAGACTCCTATCCCCCTGACCCCCTTTCCACATGGAAAGGGGGAACGCACAGCTCTGGTTTCAGCTCCTATGAGGGCGCAACCGCGGCAGCCGAAGGCTGCCCGGAGGGGATAAAAACGAAAACTCCGGAGGGGTTTTCGTTTTATCCCCTCGCGCGCGAAGCGCGCCGGACAGCGCCGGCAGTCGGGCAGCGCGCGTCTTTATATAAGGAGTCCGTTTCGCGGACGCTCCCTGCGTCCCCTTCGCCGGCTTCTCCGCATTTTTTCTTCTACACTCCCTGCGCGATTAGAGAACAGAAGTGAGATTGTCAGAAGTCAGAATTCTACCCTCTATCCTCCACCCTCTACCCTCTATTCTCCCAAAATCTTCATCAAACCTTAATCAAACCGTTATTGAAATCCGGAGGGGAATGTGGTACAATAGGTGCAAAGGGGTATATTGCCCCGGCTGCGGAATATACTTTAAGGATGTGGTAAACATGAAGAATAAATACCTGCTTGCGGCTCTCGCCGCGGCAGTGCTGCTTTCCGGCTGTGCCGCCGGAGGAAAGGAACCCGTCGCGAGCGGCGACGTCCCCGCCGGAACCGCTCCGGCACAGACCGAGCCGGCCTCCGAGAGCGTCACCCCGCCGACTTCGGAATCCGAGGTCACGACGGCGTCCGAGACATCGGCATACTCGGAGACAACGGTCTCGTCAACCGACGCCCCGCCGTCTTCCGAGACGACCGCCGACCCGCTCGGCTTCACTTATGACGCGTTTTCGGCGAAGATGTACGCGACCGACACCCTCAACGTCCGCGAATATCCCTCGACCGAGGCAAAAATCGTCGGACAGCTCAACCCCGGCGACGAGGCGGCGGTCATCGGAAAGACCCCGTCGGGCTGGTATGTCGTCGACTATAACGGCGGAAAAGCCTGTGTCTACGGGGAATACCTTTCGGCGGAGGAGCCGGTTATCGAGGAGGAAGAGCTCGCTGTGCCCGAAAACTATTATTTCGACTCGGAGGACGACTATTTCTTCGTCGTCAATAAAGACAAATTCCTGCCCGACGACTATTCAATCGAGACCGACTATGTACAGGGGAGCTATGAGCTCGAAACCGTCGCGGCGTATTACTGCAAAAAGATGATCGACGCCGCCGAAAAGGACGGAATCAACCTCAAGGTTCTTTCGGCATACCGCACCGTCGAATATCAGCGCAATCTCTTCGACCGCAACGTCAAGTCGCGCATGGAAGAGGACGGAATGAGCTATGACGAGGCGTATTACGACGTCTCAATCAACATCGCGCCGCCCGGCGGCAGCGAGCACAACGCCGGCCTTGCGGTCGACATCATCGACACAAAGCATTGGGATACATACGAGGCATTCGAGGACACCCCGGAATTCGCGTGGCTTTCGGAGCACTGCACCGAATACGGTTTTATCCTCAGATACCCGAAGGGCAAGGAAGACATCACCGGCTATATCTATGAGCCGTGGCACTACCGCTATGTCGGTGCGAAATATGCCGCCGACGTCATGGCGTCGGGGCTCTGCCTCGAAGAATATCTCGGCGTATGACGGCGGACACAATCCGTATCCGGAGGTGATTTAATGAACGTAGCCTATTTTTTGATACCGAAAAGCGAGACCGCCTATCTCTTTGACGACTACACCCTGCGGCAAGCGCTCGAAAAGATGCGCGCGCGGGGATATACCCGAATACCGGTCATCTCGCGCGACGGGAAATATATCAACGTCGTCGGCGAGGGGGATTTTCTCTGGTATATGCTCGACCAAGGCGGGGAATCCGGCGTGTCGATGTTCGCGGCGGAAAGCCTTAAGCTCGGCGACGTCCTTAAGCGTGAGCGCGAGCGCCCCTATAAATCCGCAAGGATAACCGCGACCCGCGACGAGCTTATCCGCCTCGCGATGAATCAGAACTTTGTGCCCGTGATTGACGACGAGGGGTATTATATCGGAATCGTCACCCGAAGAAACATTATACGGCACTTCGTGAGCGAATCCGTCGGCGGCTCCTCTGAATGATAATAACCCGGGCGGGGCAAAAATCCGGTCGAAACCTGTCCGCCGGGGACAAGGTTTTGAATGACGGCAATTTTCATCGGAAAATCGCCCAAAACACGGGATAAAAACTGTGCACTTATCACAATGTTTAGCGAAAAGCACCAATAATTTATTGACAACGATTTTTATAAGGTTTATAATAAGTTAGCGATTCAAAATCGACTATTACTCTATCGGGGGATAATAAACTATGAAAAAAATTATTTCACTTGCACTTGTTCTCGTCATGGCAATGTGTGTCCTGACCGCTTGCGGAACCGAGCTCCTCGCCCCTAACGGCACTTACTCCACCGAGTCCGGCACCTATAAGGCTGTCTTCACCGGCTATGACGCAAAGGCCAACACCGGCAACGTCACCTTTACCTTCACCTTTGCCGAGGTTGAGACTCCTGTTTCCGGAACCTTCGCCGTCGCGGTCAACGACCCCGAAGACAACAGCTTTATCATTGACTTTACTCCCGAGGGCGGCGAGACCATTGCCAACTTCGGAGTATACTTCGCCAACGACAACGCTTTTGCACAGGCCGAGAACCTCGCCGCCTGGAACGATTCCGGCGCCGGCACCTCTTACTACTTCGCCGGTTAATATCTCCGACCGAAACCCTCTGCATTTTCGCAGAGGGTTTTCTTTTTTGTCCCGGCGGTTTTTGACCAAAAATTTTCGGTACCCTATTGAATTCCCCGCGGGATTATTGTATAATCATATCAGTACAATAATTCACGAAAGGAGCAACAATCATGAGAGAAATGGAACTTTATAAGCTTTGGCTCGAAAACGCCGTGGAGGACCCCGACCTTATCGCCGAGCTTAAATCTATCGAGGGGGACGAGGAGGCAATCAAGGACCGCTTTTACCGCGACCTTGAATTCGGCACCGGAGGTCTTCGCGGAGTCATCGGCGCGGGCTCGTACCGCCTTAACATCTATACTATCCGCCGCGCGACACAGGGTCTTGCCGACTATGTGAACGGCGCGTTCAAGGGCGAGGACAAGGCCGTCGCCATCGCTTATGACTCGAGAATCAAGTCGGACGTATTTGCGAAGGAAGCTGCAAGGGTCCTTGCCGGAAACGGCATCAAGGCATATATCTACAGCGAGCTTATGCCGACCCCGATGCTCTCGTGGGCGGTAAGAACGCTTAAGTGCAAGGCGGGCATCGTCTGCACCGCGTCGCACAATCCGTCGAAATACAACGGCTATAAGGCATACGGCGCCGACGGCTGTCAGATGACGATTGAAGCCGCCGACATCGTTTTGGCGGCAATCGAAAAGGTCCCGATGTTCGGCGGCACAAGGCTCGTCGGCTTCGAGGACGGCCTTAAGAGCGGAATGATTGAATACATCGGGCAGGACGTCATCGACAGCTATCTCGACGAGGTCAAGAAGCAGCAGGTTCACCCCGAGCTCACCCCGAAGAGCGGCCTTAAGGTCGTCTATACCCCGCTCAACGGCACCGGCAACAAGCCTGTCCGCGCAATCCTCAAAAAAGTCGGAATCACCGACGTCACCGTCGTCCCCGAACAGGAGAACCCCGACGGAAACTTCCCGACCTGTCCGTTCCCGAACCCCGAAATCAAAGAGGCGCTCGCCTGCGGACTTGAGCTCTGCAAGACCGTCAAGCCCGACCTTCTTCTCGCGACCGACCCCGACTGCGACCGCGTCGGAATCGCCGTCCCCGACGGCAAGGGCGACTATGTCCTCTTCACCGGAAACGAAGTCGGCGCGCTTCTCCTCGAATATATCTGCCGCGAGAGAATCGCCCTCGGGACTATGCCGAAGAACCCGGTCGCCGTAAAGTCGATTGTGTCGACCGCGATTGCCTCAGCGATTGCCGAGGAATACGGCGTCGAGCTCAGAAACGTCCTCACCGGCTTCAAGTTCATCGGCGAACAAATCGGATATCTCGAAGCCGCCGGCGAGGCCGACAGGTACATATTCGGATTTGAAGAGAGCTATGGCTACCTTGCCGGCTCGTACGTCAGGGACAAGGACGCCGTCGTCGGCTCGATGATGATATGCGAAATGGCGGCATATTACCGCTCAAAGGGCATCTCGCTCCTCGAGGCAAGGGAAGCGATGTATAAGAAATACGGCAACTATTACCACGGCATCGCAAACTTCGTATGCGAGGGCGCGGCGGGAATGGCCGAGATGGCGGAGCTTATGAAGAGGCTTCACGCCGAGCCGTTCGGCGAAATCGCGGGATATAAGGTCGTCGGACTCGCCGACTACGAAAAGAAGACCGACACCGACCTTAAGACCGGAAAGTCCGTCCCGATTGACCTTCCGAAGTCCGACGTGATTCAGTTCAGGCTTGAAAACGGCGCCTCGGTAATAATCCGCCCGTCCGGCACCGAGCCGAAAATCAAGGCGTATTACACCACCATCGCCCCGACTCACGACGAAGCCGTCGCGCTGAGCGAAAAAATCGCCGCCGACTTCAAGACTAAGCTCGGGTTCTGAGTCAAAAATAAAATCCCCTCTGCATATAAGCGGAGGGGAATTTTTTATCAATCGATAAAGTCCTTGACCTTATTCGAGCGGTTCGGGTGGCGAAGCTTGCGGAGTGCCTTTGCCTCAATCTGACGTATGCGCTCGCGGGTGACGTTAAACATCTGTCCGACCTCCTCGAGAGTGCGGCTGCGGCCGTCCTCGAGGCCGAACCGGAGCCTTAAGACCTTTTCCTCGCGGTCGGTCAGGGTCGACAAAACCTGATTTATCTGCTCCTTAAGAAGCACGAGCGACGCCGCCTCGGTCGGCTCGGGGGCGTTTTCGTCCGGGATAAAGTCGCCGAGATGGCTGTCCTCCTCCTCGCCGATAGGCGTTTCGAGCGAGACAGGGTCCTGTGCGATTCTTAATATTTCGCGGACCCTCTCGACCGGCATGTCGAGCGCCTGCGCGATTTCGTCGGCAGAAGGGTCGCGCCCGTTCTGGTGCAAAAGCTGGCTCGAGGTCTTCTTGACTTTCGTGATGGTCTCGACCATGTGCACCGGAATTCTTATCGTCCTCGCCTGATCGGCAATGGCGCGGGTAATCGACTGACGAATCCACCATGTGGCATATGTCGAAAACTTGAACCCCTTGGTGTAGTCAAACTTTTCGACGGCCTTAATCAGTCCGAGGTTGCCCTCTTGGATTAAATCGAGGAAGCTCATTCCCCGCCCGCCGTAGCGCTTCGCGATGGACACGACAAGCCTCAGATTCGCTTCGGCAAGGCGCTTTTTCGCCTCTTTGTCGCCGTCCTTCATTTTCTGCGCAAGCTCAATCTCCTCCTCCGGCGTCAGAAGCGGCACCCGTCCGATTTCCTTAAGATAAATCTTTACGGGGTCGTCGATTGCGATTGCGTCGCTTACGGCGGCGTCATAGTCGTCGTCGAGGTCGTGGTCGCCGTCGATAATCGTCTCCTCGAGCTCCATAAGGTCCTCGAGGCTGTCCGTCTCCATGACGATGTCGTCGATGATTTCGATGCCGTTTGCGGCGCAGGCGTCGTAAAAGCTGTCGATTCGCTCAACGTCATAGTCCATCTCTTCGAGGGCTTCGGTAATCTCCTTTGTGGTGAGCTTTCCCGCCGCCTTGCCCGCTTCGAGCAGGCCCTCAATCGTTACTTTCTTTTCACTCATAATTCTGCCTCCGTTACTTTATGTCAAATGACTTTTCCTGTTTCTGAGGTCGGCTATGTATTTAAGGTACTCCTCCTCGCTCATCTGAGCCGGGTCGGCGCGGCTTCCGCCGCCCTTGAGCACCGCTATACAGTCCTTTATTACCGCCGAATCGACGGCCACCGAGCGCGCCCTTGCGCGAATACCTGATATTCTTCCCATTTCGTCGGCGGAAAATTCGCCGCCGAGCGCGTCAAACCCACATTCTCCGCGCTCCCGAAAGCTTTTTTCGAGAACCTCGTATACCCGCCGGTGAAATTCGGTCGCCATTCCCTCGGGACCGAGCTCGGAAAAGACCTCCTCGGCGCCGTCGGGGTGCTCAAAGAGATACGCGATGATAAGCTCTTCGGCACGCGCCTGCTTCGGGCGCTCGCGCGCCTCGGGGTTGATGTCGTCCCGCGCGGGGGACGAGGTGATTTTTGTCCACTCGCGCTTTTTCGCCTGCGCGCGCTTTTTCCGGAGCTCGCCCTCGACCTCGGCTTTGATGACCTCGGTCGGAACGCTCTGTTCCTTTGCGACGCGGGAGATATATATTTCGCGTTCGATTCCGCTCTCTATCGACGCAAGGACGCCGACCGCGCGCTTAAGGTATTCGACACGCCCGATGTCGGTCGAGACGTCGATTCCCGCCCTTGCGGCGCCAAGCTCGAAGTCGGTCGAGCCCTCCGACCCCTGAAGCAGCACCTTGAAGTGCTCGGGGCCGTATATGCGGATATAGTCGTCGACGTCCTTGACGCCGTTTCCGGCGACCTTTACGACCTTTGCCGAAAGTCCGGCGGAGGTGAGGACGGAAATCGCGTTCTTCGTCGCCTTTTGTCCGGCCTCGTCGGCGTCGTAGCAAATCGCGACCTCGTCGCAGTATTGGGACATAAGCCGCGCGTGCTCCGGGGTGATGGCGGTGCCGCAGGTCGCGACGGCCTCGGTAAATCCCGCCTGATGAAGCGAAATCACGTCGACGTTCCCCTCGCAGAGAATCAGCCGCTTCGACTTGACCGAATAGTTTTTCGCGAAGTTGAGTGCAAAGAGCGTCCGGCTCTTTTTGTATACCGCGGTCTCCTTTGAGTTGACGTATTTCCCGCCCTTCGGCTCGGGGTCGAGGGTACGCCCCGAAAACGCGATTACGTTTCCGCGGAGGTCGAACACCGGGAACATCACCCGGTTGACGAAAAAGTCGAATGTGCGGCCGTTCTTTTCGCTGAGAAGGCTCGCCGCGATAAGCTCGCGCTCGGTGAAGCCGTTCGAGAGCATGTGGTTCTTGAGGCTTGTCCACCTGTTCGGCGCAACGCCGAGTCCGAAGCGCTTTATTGTCTCGGGACTCAGCCGCCTTTTTTCGACGAGATACCGAAGTCCCGCTTCGCCGTCCGGAGTCCTCAGACACCGGTAGAAGAACATCGCCGCGGCTTTGTTTATCTCTAAAAGGCGGCGGCGCTCCCTTCCGGCGCGGTCGTCATAGCCGTCCTCCGGCATCGGTATTCCCGCCCGCTGTGCCAAAAACCGCACAGCCTCTATGTAGTCAAGGTTCTCGATTTTCATCACAAAGGTGATGACGTCGCCGCCCGCGCCGCACCCGAAGCAGTAAAAGCTTCCGTTGTCGGTGTATACGGTGCAGGAGGGCGTCCGCTCGGAGTGAAACGGACAGAGGCACTTAAGGTTGTGCCCCGCGCGCTTCAGCGTCACATAGCTCCGCATGACGTCCTCTATTCGGTTTTGGTCCTTGATTTTTTCAAGAAATTCAGCCGGCAAGGGCATTCTATCTCTTCTCCTCCCAGCCTTTCGGCACAAAAATGCTCAGGAACAGGTTTGTGCAGTATCCGTCGGTCATTCCGGCGATATAGTCACAGACCGCGGTGTCGGCGTCGAAGAGGTCCGCGAGCCGAAGATAGTCCGGCGGGAGCTTTTCGGGCCGCTCGACAAAATATCCGTAGAGCATCTGTATCATCGTCTTTGCCTTCGATTCCTCCGACTTGCAGACGGGATTGTGGTAGACGTTGCGGAACATAAACGCCGAAAGCTCGTTCTTCGCCGCTTCGACCTCGGGCGAATAGGAGAGGTTTTCGGCGCCGTTGTCGATAATCGAGCAGACGAGCGAGGTGATTCGCTCGGACTTGCTCTTTCCCAAAACGCGCGTCGCGCCTTCGGGGAGGTCTTCGCGGAGAATGACCCCGGCGCGGATTGCGTCCTCGATGTCGTGATTTATGTACGCGATGACGTCGGCGAGGCGGACGACATATCCCTCTTTTGTATCCGCGACGCTGTCGGTGTGCTTCAATATCCCGTCGCGGACCTCGGCGGTGAGGTTCAGTCCCTTTCCGTCCTTTTCGATGCAGTCGACGACGCGGAGGCTCTGTTCATAGTGCCGGAAGCCTTTCGGCGAGATTTCGTTGAGGATTTGTTCGCCGGCGTGCCCGAACGGGGTGTGCCCAAGGTCGTGCCCAAGCGCGATTGCCTCGGTGAGATCCTCATTCAGACGGAGCGCGCGGGAGATTGTCCGCGCAATCTGGCTGACCTCGAGGGTGTGGGTGAGGCGGGTTCGGTAGTGGTCGCCGGCGGGGTTGAGAAAGACCTGTGTCTTCCTCTTGAGGCGCGAGAAGGCGTTGCAGTGGATTATCCGGTCGCGGTCGCGCTGAAAATCCGTCCTGAGCGGACATTTTTCCTCTTCGCGAAGGCGTCCGCGGCTCTCGGAGCTCCTTGCCGCATATGGCGACAGCACGGCGTTTTCGAGTTCTTCGGTATATTCTCTCGGGGACTTTTCCATATCGCGCTCCTCCTTTCCCATTCACTTTTTTATACTATAATAACTCAAAAACTCCTCTTTGCTTTTTGACATAAGAGGAGCTTTTTGTAGGATTGCACAAAAACGGGGAGGGGGATTTGTTGAAGGTGGGGGATGCGGCCGAAGCGGCCACATCAAGAAGATAGAAATTAGATATTAGATGTTAGAGTTTCAAGGTGTCGCCTTCGGTGACGGATTTAAGTGTAGTAGATAATATGGGCGGAACGGACACTCCCGAAGGTGGGGGTGTGAAGGAAGCTTAGTAGTGTACTGACGTCGAGTGGACGCTACGACTTGCAAAAAAGGATTCGATGCGCTCAAGGTTTTTAAGAGTATGTACCCTCATGTGTCACTTTTCTTTCCACTCGCCGCTTCACCGGGCGTTCCGTCAGTCCTAATCTTATTCGCCACTCTTGTGACAAAAGCCTTATTAGTAACTTTAGCCTTGCGAGCGTTATATGCCGCGCCAAAATAAGTACTTAACGCTGTGATGTTATCATATGTAAACGCAGCTTCAATAGCTGTTCTTAACGCCCTTTCGACTCCTGCAGGCGTAGCCTCGCAGTTTTGGGCAACTACGGGATAAATGCACTGTGTAATTTTGCGTAAAGCTGTGTGGTCATGGACTGCGATAGCGATTGACTCAACTAAGTACTCATAACCCTTTAAGTGCTCAGGAACACCGAGTCCGAAAAGCTCGTTGCGGATTGCCTTACAAAGTTCTGGATTAGAATTAAATTCATTCATGTTTTACTTCCTCCTGTGTAGTTTTCTACATTATACCACAGCTTTCGACATACATATGTCGAAAAATGTCGCAGAAAATAGGTTTGGAATAATACACAATTATCCGTGCCAAACTTTGTTGCATTATTACAAATGTGCAAAATTATGATTTAGCTTTGTGTTCCCGATTTATTCAAATATCTAACCTTTCCTTTCCCCTATCCCCCTCACTCCATCATAACGCTTTTAACCGGCAGTTTCTTTATCCGCTGCGAATAGCCGTACATGGCAACTTCATAAGCTATGACAAACAATCCCAGTGTAATCGCGCACGCCTTAAAATCAAAATTATATTCGGGAACAGTCCCGACATCGGCAAATACCATCGACACCATGCCCTTTAACAGTGCATACTGATACCCAGTTCCAATCGCAAATCCAAGATATGCAAACGGCCTGTAGCCTCCGAGGACCGCCTTGGCACAGTCGCCGTGATTGTAGCCGAAAACGCGCATCATCGCGATGGTTTTGGCGTTGCCCTTCACCACGCTCGAGAGCGACAGAAACAGGGTCACAAACGCCAAAATCAGGCCGATTGCCAGCACCATCACTGCCATTTCCCCGCTCGAAAGGTCGGTCATCGACGTCGACATCTGGAGCATCGCCGAGAAGCAAAACGCCGAAAACGCAATGAAAAATACGAGCGATTTTCTGCCGCGCACCGTGCTCCACTTTAAATCCTGAAGAAATGGCAAGTCCGAGCCGCCGCGCTTGGCGGCTTTTTGTTTATACTCGCGCCGCTCTTTCAGCAGGTCGAGCACCGGATTTTTCAGCCGTAAATATGCATACAAAACCGCCAAAATCGCGAAAATTATCGCGGGAAGACACACCAAAAGAAACGCCGGAATCGGGTGAAAATGCGGCTTGATTTCGGGGAAAAGGCGGTCGGCGTTTTGCAGCTCATAGAACGTCGGGAGATAGAGAAACGCAAGCGCATATCCCAAAAAACAGCCGGCAAAAACACTCAGACCGAACACCCAAAAATGCCTCGCGATTTTGAAATTTGAGTACCCCAAGGCCTTCAGAATCCCGAGCTCTTTGCCATGGGTATCTATGTAATTTTTGACATAAAACAGGAGCATGACGGCCGAGGTCGCGACCAGACACCCGCCCGAAACTGCCGCGACGACCTTTCCCGTCGAGACGATGGCGTTATACATCGCGGCGGCTTCCGTCGTGATTTCAGCCTTCATCGCCGCGATGTCGACGTTGTAATTCAAAAACATTGTGCAGACGAAAACCGCGCAGCAGGCGATGACGGAAATTCCGGCGAGCTTGAGCGCGTCTTTGATTCCGATAATCATAGTCACCACCCGATTTCGTAAGCGGATTTTTGCCTGTCGTTGGCGTAAATTTCGGCAATTTTCCCGCTGTTCATTCGCACGACCGTGTTCGCCATTTCCGCGATATTCCGGTTGTGCGTTATCATTACGACCGTGAAGCCGTATTCGTTATGCAGGTTACATATATAATCGAGCACCTGCCGCCCCGTCTGCTCGTCGAGCGCACCGGTCGGCTCGTCCAAAAACAGCACCCTCGGCCTTTTCGCGAGAGCGCGCGCGACGGCGACCCTCTGCTGCTCGCCGCCAGAAAGCTCGCCCGGGAATTTCTTTGATTTATCCCGAAGTCCGACGGCGGCGATAGTTTCACGGTAGTCCCGATTTCCTGCCAAATCCGCGCCCATCCGCACGTTCTTTTCGACGGTCATGTTCGGGAGGAGGAAATATTGCTGAAAGATAAATCCGATGTTGTCCTTGCGAAACTCTGTCAGCTCGCTGTCGGTCAGCTTTGTGATGTCGCAATCGCCATAAACAACGCTCCCGCCGTCGGGGCGTTCGAGTCCCGAAATGATGTTCAGAAAGGTGGATTTCCCCGACCCCGACGCGCCCAGAATCACGGTAAAATCGCCGTCGGAAATTTGAAGGCTCACGCCTTTCAGCACCCGGTTTTTGCTCCCTCCCGTGCCGTAGGATTTTGTGATGTCCGATACTGTAATCATGCCGCTTTTCTCCTGTTCATAAGCATATTAAGCAATATATAAATGCCGATTAAAATGACGACGGTCACACCTAAAATCAGATACATCGACGGAATTCCGACCCGATGTCCGAAAAAGTACAGGCTGCAGTCCATAGAATCTTTAATCTCGTTTATCACTTCTGTCGGAACGCCCTGAGCGTTCATCTCGGAAAGAGCGCCCCGCATCGCGTGATTGCGGACAAGCGCCGTGCCGTATGTCCCGGGGAGGAATGAGAGGACTTTTTGCAGTCCCGAGCCGAAGGAGGATATCGGCATATATGCCCCGCAGATGAATCCGTACCCCGCGCTGATGATTGTCCCGACCGCGGAAATCTGCCCCTGTGTCGATAAAAACAGGTTGATTATAGATGACAGCGCAGTCCCGAACAACGCGAGAAGTATGACGTCCAAAATAAGTAGGACAACGTCCGACGCGGACATATACCACCCGACAATCGCCGCATACGCAAGGCATAAACCCGCTGCCATGAAAGAGATTATCAGCGTCGACGCCAAAGAGGCGATATAGTAGCTCATCGAAAGCGTCGAGGAGCTGACGGGGGAATTTTTAAGGTCCTTGACCGTGCCGTTTGCTTTGTCCTGAACCGTCAAAAAGTTGGAGCAGAAGGCGACCGTCACGCAGGACACCGCAAGAATCGACGAAATAAGCTGTCCGCCGACAAGTCCGTCGATAAGGCTTTCGGAGAGGTGAATAAATTCCGGCAGGTTCGAGGTGAAGCTGTCGTGATAGACCTTGCCGAGAAAGGTCACATAAAGCACAAGCAGGATTGCCGGCGTAATCAGCGAGGTCAGGAACATTCCCCTGTCCTTGAAAAACAGCTTTATATTTCTCTTTATCAGTGCGATTGCCGTGCTCATTTTTCGGCACCTCCCGTAAGCTTTTTTCCGGTGACGGCGAGAAAAACGTCGTCCATTCTGCCCTTTGTGATTTCGTAATCGTCGAACACATCGGGATTTTTCATGATAAGCTCCGTCGCCGCCCTTGTGTTCGGGACAAAAAGGCGGTAGGCGCCTTTTATTTGCTCATATTCCGTCCCGAGGCTTTTAACGTCGTCCTCGCTTGCGCCGTATAGCGTGATATAGTCGCCGGTATAGGCGTTTTTCAGCTCGAGCGGCGTCCCCTCGGCGGCGATTTTTCCGCTGTCAAGAATGACGACATAATCCGCCTCGGAAGCTTCTTCCATGTAGTGCGTGGTCAGAAAAACCGTCATATTCTCGTTTTTGCGGAGGTCGGAGATGACGCTCCAGAGCGTTTTTCGTGTCTGCGGGTCAAGACCGGTCGTGGGTTCGTCTAAAATCAGGATTTTGGGGTCATGAAACAGCGCCCGGGCGATGTCGATTCTCCTGCGCTGTCCTCCCGAGAGCTTCCCCACGGTCCGCTTTAATATGTCTCCGAAATCAAGCATTTCTGAGAGCACCGAAAGCCTGTCCCGAAAATCTTTTCCGACGATTCCGTACAGCGCGGCGCGGCTCTCCAAATTGTCATAGACCGAAAGCGCCGAATCGAGGACGGAATTCTGAAAGACGACGCCGAGCTTGCGCTTGATTGAGTCCATATCTTTGTCGAGGTCGTGACCGTCAATCACAATACCGCCGCTGTCCTTTGAAAGCTGACCGCACATGATGTTGATGGTCGTCGACTTGCCCGCGCCGTTGATGCCTAAGAATGCGAAAAGCTCGCCCTCGCGGACGCCGAAACTTAAATCCTGCACCGCTTTTACGTCGCCGAAGCTTTTGTTAAGGCGGTCGATTTGAATAATTTTCTTCATTTTTTCTCTCCCTTGTCTGAATTTATATTGAACGGGTCAATCCCCCGCTTTTTGAAATATGCCTCCAATGACGAGCCTATAAACCGGTTTGCGGCTGTTTGGCTTTGGCTGCTAAAATCGCCTCCGCCTTTAGCCTGTTCGGCCTCGGCAAGCGCTTCGACCTCTATAAGCTTCGGCAGTAAAGACGTATCCCCGCCGGTGAATTTTTCAATCATGCTCCAAAATTCCTCGGCGAATTTCATGCCCTTTTCACTGCCCGGCGCAACGCCCGAAGTCCGATATTCCGCGGCCTGACGGCTCAAGCGGCTGTATGTTTCAATGATTTCGGCGGCGCTATCCTTATCAAAAGCGGAGCTGCAATGCTCCAGCATTTTATCATCGAGATATTTTATCAGATGATACTGCTCGTTTTTCATCTGCAGATTGGTGATGATAGCGGCATATCTCTTGAAATCGACCGTCTGCATCTGCAAGACCTCTTGCCGAAGCGCCCTGATGTCCGCCAAGGTCTCGGAAAGAACACGGATTTGCTTTTCGATATCCGCCGCCTGACCCGCAAGAGCGGTTGCAACGTCGTCGGGAGTGTCAAGGGAAATAAGCCGCCCCCTTATATCCTCCAGAGAAAATCCCAAGGACTTCAGGGACAGGATTTGGTGCAGATTTATCATGTCCTTATCCGTATAAAGCCGGCGTCCGCCCTCGCTCACCGCGGACGGTTTCAAAAGGTTTTCTTTGTCGTAATATTGAAGCGTGCGGACCGTGGCGCCCATTTTCTTCGCAAGCTCGCCGACCGTCATGTACCCCGGCGGGATTGCCCGGTATTTTTCCATGAAATTCACCTCCGAGAACATTATAAATCATTACGCCGCGTCACGAGCAAGACCTTTTTGAAAAATTATTTGCGACTTTTGATTTCTTTCAACAGGCTTTTGCAGACCTCGGTCATCATGCTGCCGATTTCCTCGGCGGTGAAGGAGCACATATTTGTCGCGCAGAGCACCGCGATTCCGTGCGAATATATCCACAAATGGCGGTAGAGCGCCTTTGCGTCCGCCTCGCCAAGACCGTATCCGTCGCGGACGGATTGCAGGATTTTGTCATAGCTTTCGTCGATAATCGGGAGGATTCCCGAGACCGGCGGCTTCTGCGGCTGTTCGGACATGAAGAGCAGCTGAAACAGCTTCGGCTCGCGGATTGCGAACAGGACGTACTGCATGCCCACGCCCTTGAACGCGGGGGTTTGCTGCAAGCCGACCCGAATGTAGCCGGCATAGAGCGCCTTTGCGGCTTTGAGCACCTCCGCCTGCACCTCTTCCATGTTCTCAAACACGCTGAAAATCGGCTTTGATGACGAGCCGAGCTTCGCGCCGAGCGCCCTTGCGGTGACGGCAGAAGCGCCGTCGGTGCGGGCGATGGACAGAGCGGCCTGGATTATTTCTTCACGGGTGAATTTGCATTTCGGGGGCATAGTGGTCTCTCCTTTGTGAGTAGTAAGGGGGTGGGTTTTGCGGGTGGTAGAGCGATAAGTTGTATGGTTGTAGTTGTAGGCGGTGGGGCGTAAAGTGCATTCGTATGGCAACATGCGTTCCGCAACTGATGTTTCTTATTATAACATGGGGAAGGAGGGTTGTCAAGCTGGAACGATGGGGGTGGAAAGATTTTGAGGAGATTGGGTGGAAATGTAAAAAGCGCTGCTCTTTGATGAAACAGTGCTTTTGGACGCGATGTATTGTAGCGTGTGTGGAATACGAGTCTTTAAGTGTGGGGAACACCCTCAAAGGAGAGTGCCGGGGAGGGGTGGCTAAAAATAGCATGAGCGAAGCGAATTCCTTATTACCGGCAGTGCGTCGCCACGTCATATCAGAAAGCAACTATCAGCAGCCATAAATCACCCTTTTATCCTCCATCTTCTATCATCTAATCGAAATCCGCGAAGCGGACGTCGGAGACGGAGGGGGCGAGGCGGCCGTTCGAGATGTCGCTCAGGCGCGCGCAAAACCCGCCGCAGAGCTCGTCGCGAATCAGGAGGCGGAGGGAGATGCTGTCGGCAAAGTCCTGCGAGACGGTCTTCGCGCCGAACTCGGGAATCAGCCGCGCGACGCGGTCGTAGAGCGAGTAGTCGAGCGAAAACGCCACCTCGCGCGCCTCGGTCATCGTGAGGACGTCGGCGGACTGAACCGCTCCCGATGCCGCCTGCGAGTACGCGCGGGTGAGGCCGCCCTTTCCGAGAAGAATCCCGCCGAAATAGCGCGTCACGACAATTCCCGCGTCGGTAATGCCGTTCTTTTTGATGACGTCCAAAATCGGCTGACCCGCGGTGCCCTGCGGCTCGCCGTCGTCAGAAAAACGGCTTTCAAAGCCGTCGCGAAGGACATAGGCATAGCAGTTGTGCCTGGCGCGGCGGTGTTCGGCGCGGACCGAGTCGATAAAACCGGCGGCATCTTCGGAAGACGAAAGCGGCGCGATTTTCGCGATAAACTCGGACTTTTCGACGGTGAAGCTATAGACGGCGGGGGCACGGACGGTCTTGTATGGCATTTCAATATCCTTTCAAAAAACACAAAGAGGAGACGACGCTCCTCTTTGTGATTACTTTTTCTCGTTTCCGAGGCCGTAGCGCTTGTTGAAGCGGTCCACGCGTCCGCCGGTGTCGACAAGCTTTTGTTTACCGGTGAAGAACGGGTGGCACTTTGAGCAGATTTCGACCTTGATATTCTGCTTGGTGGAGCGGGTTTCGATTACGTTTCCGCACGCGCAGGTGATGGTCGTGGGCTCATACTTGGGGTGAATTCCTTCCTTTGCCATCTTCATGACTCCTTTCCGAATCGGTTTTATACACAATAGCAGCCCATCGTACCAATTCGGACAGTAGTGCTATCGAATACAGATTTTCCCGCCTATGGCGGCGCAAAATGTATTATATCACACCCGGATTTAAAATGCAAGGGGTTTCGGAGAAAAATGTGGGGAATGTTGTTAGAGGATAGAGGATAGAAGATAGAAGATGGAGGATGGAAGATAGATATTAGAGGATAGACTACAAACGATGGAGAGGCGGCGGGCTGCTGAAAAAGGTATTCGCTGCGCTCATGCTATCTTTAGACTCCTACCCCCTTCCCCCTCCCACATGGGAGGGGGTGCGCATAGCTAAGGGAAGAAGTTCCGCCTGACGGCGGGGAAAATTTGCGTGATGTCATACTTCACTAAATGCGTTCATTTTGTGGCAGACGTAAATGTATCACCTTTGATGTTTTCCCCGTTTTCTTTCTTCCACACCCCCTGCCCCCTCTCCCTCGGGGAGAGAGAGGGGGGTCCACCCCACACCCGGCCGTTCACGTTCGTGAACGGCGCGACCACTCCCCTCGAGGGGAGTGGTACTTGGCAAGGAGGACGCTTGCGAGCGTTATAGGAAAATTATAACGGCATCCGACCTTTAATAAGGAGTCCGCCTTGCGGCGGACGCTCCCCGCGTCACTCGACCGTGACGCGTTTCGCCATATTCCCCTCCCCCTGCCCCTCCCCGACGGGGAGGGGTATGCATAGCTAAGGTTTGATTGCCACCTATCGGCAGGGAGGGGTAGCGCCGCTCCTTTTAATTCTGACATCTGGTCTCTGACTTCTGCTCTCTGACCGGCTCTCTGACCGGGGCGCGGGTGCTATACACAATATACCAATATAACGAATTCATTTGTCAAAGCGCCCGCGAATCCTCCCACAAAAAAGACCCCCTGTCCGGGGGCCTTTAGTGTGTTATTCTTCAACCGGTACGCCGGTGGCAATGAACTGGTCAATCTCGTCGTTCAGCTGCTGGCAGAAGTAATCCATCTGGTCTCTGTACTTCTCCTTGAGCTGTGCCCATGTACTCGCTGCGCCGCCGCGGCGGATATCCCAGTCGAGGTGGTCATAGGCGGAACGGAGGTTGTCGGGAATTGCGCCGGTGTTGAACAGGCGGGTATTCTCGATGACAAGCTCGTTGCAGTGGTCATACATGTCGAGAAGGTCGTCGTTCCACATATAAATCTCGCGGAGCTGTTTCTCATCAATCTGAATGACTGTCGGGTCGACAATCTTGAATCTCATGCACATTGCGAGAAGAACCGCGCCGTCGGGGTTGGGAGCGTCGTTTACGAGCATGTAACCGGTCGGGTTGGCGGAGAGGTAGTAATTGCCGTCGCCGTCAGCGTGCCTCGGGAGAGGTACGAACATAAACTCGTCGTTGGCGATGTCGCCCCAAATCGACTGCACTTCATCGACGGGAAGTCTGAATCCCGAGATGTCGCACATCCAGAAGAGGCAAAGGCCGTCCTTGACGCCCGCGCCGTACTGAGCTTCGTTTCTGTTTGCCCAGTAGTCGTTGCCCTCGTGGTAGAAGTAGTCATTCTTGACCATTTCGTAAATCATGTCTTCGGCTCTTTCGATGACGGGGTCGTCGATATTCGAGTAGTAACCCATCTCGTCCTTGCCGATAAGATAGCGTCCGGTTGACTCTTCGGCGATGCACATCGGGACATACCAGCCGTCGAAGGCATAGCGGTCGCTGTCGCCGTCGGAGAATTCGGAGGCCATTTCATAGACAACGTCCCAAGTCCACTCGTCGTTCTGATAGAGCTCATAGGGGTCCTCGAAGCCGTAGTCCTCGATGACTCTCTTGTTATAAGGGCAGACGTCCTTAAAGGTGAGGTCATAGATTATCGCATAGTGCTTGTCGCCGAGGGCAAAGAACTCGGAAGCGTCCTTCATATCCGCCCAAAGCGGGTCGTCATAGTCAATCCAGTTATCAATCGCCTGATAAGTACCCTTCATGCAGGGCATCGGGAAGACCATTATCTGTGAAATACCGGTCGGGGTGATATCCGGCGGGTCGCCGCCGAGAATCAGCTGTGCGAGCTCGGTGGTGAAGTCTTCATATGTCGTTTCCATGTACTTGATGTGACCGCCGTAGAAGTCGGTGAAGGTGAAATATCCGGTCGAGACGATTTCGTCTTCGTCATAGTTCTGGAACTCATCGTACCAGCAGAACCACTTTACCTCGGAGTTTGCGCCCTTTGCCTCTTCAGCGGGAGGGAGGTGGATACCCGCCGCCGCGAGAATTGCCGCGGAGTCCTCAGTTGAGAGGGTGAGTTGTATGGGCTCGCGCCTTCCCTTGCCGCATCCGACAAGAGCGACAATCATAAGAAGAGCAAGCGCCAAAGCAATTACCTTTTTCATTTGTTCCTACCTTTCTGAATTGGTGAATGCGAAATTCATAATAGACCTGAAGTCACTTTATGTAAATAAATTATAACACATTTACGTTTTTATTTCAATGTAAAGTTTATACAGAATTACGCGGTGAATTTTAGTTATTTTGCGGGAGAAACGGGACGCGAAAGGGAGATTAGAGGGTGGAGGATGGAGGATAGAGGGCGGTTATCAGGCTTATGACGGGAAAAGACTGGTGACGGGGGAGGGAGGGGGATGGGTGGGGGAGGGCACTGGCGTGGGCTTATTAAAGCGTAAAAGCGGCATCATACCTTGCTAAAAGGAATTCGCTGACGCTCATACTATTTTAGCGCCCCACCCCCGACCCCTCCCCGATGGGGAGGGGACGTGGAGGACACTGACGCAAGTATATTAAAAGCTTGAGCGACGCCATGCCTTGCTAAAAGGTATTCGCTTCGCTCATGCTATTTTTAGACTCCCACCCCCCTCCCACATGGGAGGGGGTATGCGTCACAAAAACTTGGATTGCCGCCTGACGGCGGGGGAAATTTGCTGTGAAGCCGCACCTTTCTTAAAGGAATTCGCTTCGCTCATGCTATTTTTAGTCTCCTATCCCCCTGCCCCCTTTCCACATGGAAAGGGGGAACGCATCGCTACGGTTTCAGCTCCTATGAGGGCGCAGTCCGCGACCGTCGAAGACGGTCGGAGGGGATAAAATAAAAACTTCGGAGGAAGTTTTTATTTTATCCCCTCGCGCGCGAAGCGCGCCGGACTGCGCCCGAGGTAGTGCGACGCCGCACTGGCGGAATAAGGAATTCGCTTCGCTCATACTATTTTAGCGCCCCACCCCTACCCCTCCCCGGTGGGGAGGGGACGTGGAGGACGCTTGCGCAGGTATATTAACAGTATGAGTGACGCCGCGCGTTGCTAATAAGGAGTCCGCCTGCGGCGGACGCTCCTCGCGTCACTCGACCGTGACGCGTTTCGCCGATTCCCCCTCCCCCTACCCCCTCCCCGACGGGGAGGGGGTGCGTTGCCAAAATATGTATAGCGCCTGACGTCGGGGAAAATTATACAGCTACATACCTTATTCAAGCCTGCTTTGTCATATTCTGACCTCTGTCCTCTCAACTCTGTCTTCTGACCGGCTCGGGAATCTGAACCCTGCAGAAGCGTTATTTCTTGCCAATCGCTCTCGCTCGCCGTCGCGTATTGGCTCGCGGAGCTCTTGGAGAAATAACGCGTCTGCCGCATGCCAAAGCGGACGCACCTTTGCGCGTCCGCAAGGCTTGGATATGTCCGCACTGCCTGCCCCTTAACTTCTTTGTTTACGCTTTGATTGCAGGTGCTCAACCTATCCCTCAATCCAAAAAAAGACGACCCACAAGGGGTCGTCTTTTTTTGGAGCAAGCGACGGGAATCGAACCCGCACGGTCAGCTTGGGAAGCTGAAGTTCTACCACTAAACTACGCCTGCGAGGGGGTGGAGCCGGAAACGTGACTCGAACACGCGACCTGCGCATTACGAATGCGCTGCTCTACCAACTGAGCTATTCCGGCGAACACTCAATATTATATACGCAAAATCCGTCGTTGTCAACAAAAATCCGAGAAAAAATTTTTCCCGAAATCGACAAAAGTATTTGCTTTATTGAAAAGTTTGTGCTATACTATGTTTGTATGTGCAGGAGAGGGCGTTTTTTCGCCTGTCACAAATTCGCCTTATACAAATATCTCTTTTTTGAAAGGATGTTTATCTAATGTTTCAGGAATCCAGACAAAAGCGCAGTCCGATGCAGATTGTCGGCATTGTCGTAATATTCATTCTCGCGGTTCTGATAATCCTGACCTTCGTCATCTTCGGCATCTTCCGCGACTCCGGCTCGGCGCCGAAGCTCTTCGGCTATCGGGTATATGTCGTGAACAACCAGCGAATGGAGCCGAAAATCCCCGAAGGCTCTGCCGTCTTCGTCGAGGAGGGGACCCTTCCCGACCCGAGTACAAAGAGCGTCATTCTCTGTACGATTGAGGACGAGCTCTATGTAATCCGCTTCATCGGCACCGAAACCGCCGAAAACGGCGATATAAGATACCTCGTCAAATACGACAACGCGACCGACGACCGCACTTGGGGCGTGTCGCAGTCCGACATCGTCGGCGTCGCGAGGACATATGACACCTTCCTCGGCGGAGTGATTCGCTTTGCCTCCTCGAAGGCGGGCATGATGGTGATTGTGATTATCCCCTGTCTTCTCGTAATCATCTACGAGGTCGTAATGCTTGTGCTGTCGAGAAACCGCAGGGATTCCGATTCTAAGTGGAGAAAGTCTTCGGAAGACGAGCCCGAGCGCCGCACAAGGTCTTCCAAGACACGCAAGGAGATTCCGATTATAAGGGTCGGCGGCGGTCCCGACGAGGAGGACATTCCGCCCGAGCGCGAGGATATCGCCGCGCCGGTCGACGTCGCGAAGGAAGAGCGGTATGTTGAAAAACAGCTCCGCAAGGCCAATGACCGCCTCAACAACACCGTGCTCGAGTCGTCGGGGGTCATTCCGACCGCTGACATCGACCTTGAGCCGCTGAACGTCGAACCCGAATCGTTCTTCAAGACCGACGTTCTCCGCCCCGCCGACAGCGAGCTCAGACAGGCGAGCGACTTCCTCTCCGACCCGATTATCGCCCCGGAGGAAAAGAAGCCTGCCCCGGAGCCGTCGCCCCTCGGCGACCTCTCCGCCTCCCGCATCGACGAGCTTATCAAGCTGCTCGAGGAAGAGAAAAAGCGCCTGGAGGAGAAGTAAAAGAGATAAAAACGGACGTCCGAAAGGTTCTTGCCGATATTACAGCATATGTGATAAACAGAAATTTATTGAAGAGGTGTATTATGAAAAAATTAATCATTGCAGTGGTAACATTGATATTGTGTTTTACATTATCAGCTTGCGGAAATAGATATGTAAGCCATTATAATGCTATGCTGATGGTAAGGGAAAACACCCCAAATAAAGCGTCGGTTTCATTTGACAGTTTTAGCGGAACATATGTAATACAGTTGAAGAACAAAAGTGCAGATGAGGCTTTTATAAATTATGAAGCGACATTGGGAGAAGGAAATATAAAAGTTTACTATGATTTTAATGATGAAAAGCTGAACTTATTTGAAATTGAAGCTAACGGTTCTGCTGACGGAAAAACCGAAGCTTTCACAGGCAATAAAACAATTTATATAATAATTGAATCAGACGGCGAATGCAACGAGGGCAGTTTTTCGTTTGTTTTGGAAAAATCGGAGAAATAAATTCCCGTTTATCTGCCGGATAAATTACGCACTTTATAAATTAAAAGCAGACGGTTATTCGTCTGCTTTTGCTGTTTTATGCGGGGTTGCCTAAAGGCCGTCCTTTTTATGGGGATTGAGAGGGCGGAGGTCTGACATCAAGCTTCTATCCTCTATCTTCTGACATCTGACCTCTCAATTCTGTCTTCTGATATGCCCCCGCTTCTCTACTTCTTCTCCTTCTCCATCATCGTCTTTGCGCGGAGGATTGCGAGCTGGGTCTTGGCGTCGGGGATTTCGCCGTCAAGGACCATCTTATAAGCCTGCTCAAAGGGCATCTTTACGACGTCGACAAACTCCTCGGCGTCGAGGTGCTGTCCGCCAGAGAAGGTCAGACCCTGTGCCAAAAACATCCAGATTATCTCGGTGTCATAAGCGACGGTCGGATAGAGCTTCCCGATAAAGCTGTAGGTCTTGGCGCTTGCGCCGATTTCCTCGCCGAGCTCGCGCATCCCACATTCAAGCGGCTCCTCGCCCGGCTCCTTCTTTCCGGCGGGGATTTCGAGGAGGACCTCGCCGAACGGATACCTGAACTGCCTGACCATGTAAATATTCCCGGATGAATCGAGCGGAAGGACGCAGACTCCGCCCGGGTGCTTTATCACCTCGCGGATAGTCTTTTCGCCGTTTTCAAGGACGACGTCATCGCGGTAAAGCTTTACGACGCGTCCGTCATATATCTGTTCGCTCGAAATGGTTTCTTCAAAAAGGTGTTCCTTTTCCATATGTATATAACCTCTTTATGCGATATATCTCATCACCGCGACAACCCGCCCGAGAACCGAGACCTCGTCGAGAATTATCGGCTCCATGCTGTCGTTTTCGGGTTGAAGTCGGTAGTGCCCGTTTTCCTTATAGAATGTCTTGACGGTCGCTTCGCCGTCGGCGGTAAGCGCGACGACGATTTCGCCGTTCTCGGCGACCGGCGTCTGTTCGACAATAACGGTGTCGCCGTCGAGGATTGCGGCGTTAATCATCGATTCGCCGCGGACCTTAAGCGCAAAAAGCTCGCCGTCGTATCTCTTGTTCGGCTTAAAGCCGAGATACCCCTCGATTTGTTCGATGGCGGTAATCGGCTGACCGGCGGTGACGGTCCCGACAATTGGCACCTGTACGCTTTCGCCGCCGCGGAGCTTTATCGCGCGGTTGAGGTTTTCGCCCTGCTGCTCAAGGAGACCGGCGGCAATCAGCCTTTTCATGCAGGAGTGAACAGTCGAGGTCGAGGGTATTCCCAATTCGCGGCATATTTCGCGCACCGACGGGGCATACCCCTCGCCGAGCCGCCCGCGGATATACTCATAAACCTGTTTATCCCTTTCGCCAAGCTGCATCAGAATCCGCCTCCTTTTTTCATATCATATCACAGTTCCCGGCCGTTTGCAAGAGCTTTCGCGAGTTCTTTCGCAACTTTATAGACGTCTCCGCAGCCGAGCGTTATCACAAGGTCGCCCGCTTTAACGTGCCCCTTAAGATAGCCGACGCACTCGGGGAACGTCGGCGTTAGGACGCAGCCGGCGATTTTTGCGGCGAGGTCGGCGGAGTGAATGTTATAGGTGTTCTTCTCGCGCGAGCCCATTATTTCGGTGAGGACCGTTTCGTCGGCGACCGAAAGAGCGTCGGCAAAGTCGTCGATAAGCCGGAAAGTGCGCGAATAGGTGAACGGCTGGTGGACGGCGATTATCCTCTTAAAGCCGAGCTCGCGCGCGGCAGTCAGCGTCGCCTTTATTTCGGCGGGGTGATGGGCATAGTCGTCACAGATGGTGACCCCGCCGACCTCGGCAACCTTCTCGAAGCGGCGCAGGGCCCCCCTGAATCCCGCGACGCCGCTCTTGATGACCCCGTCCGGGACGCCGACCGACCTTGCCGCCGCGATTGCGGCAATAGCGTTGAGAATATTGTGCCTCCCCGGGATATGAAGCTCGGCGGTAAAGAGCTTTTCGCCCTTAAAGATTACGTCGAAGACGCTGAGAAGTCCGCTGTGGCTGATGATTTCGGGGTGATAGTCGAGGCTTTTGTCCCAGCCGAAGCTTATTTTTTCGACGCCGGTGATGTCGGCGAGAGCGTCGGCGGTGTTTTTGTCCCCGCCGTTATAGATGATTCGCTTCGTTGCCTTCGAGGCAAATTTTTTGAAGCTGAGCTTGAGGTTGTCGAGGGTCTTGAAGTATTCAAGATGGTCCTCGTCGATGTTGAGGACGACGGCGGTGTCGGGACTGAGCTTTAAAAACGTATCGACATACTCGTCCGCCTCGCAGACCATTATATCCGAGCTTCCGCGCCGCCCCGAGCCGCCGATTTCGGGGAGCTTTCCGCCGATTACACAGCCGAAGTCGTTCCCCCATTCGTGGAGGATTTTCGCGGTCAGGGCGGTTGTCGTGGTCTTCCCGTGAGTGCCGCAGATACAGATTGCGTCGCTGTACCAGGTCGTCACCAAGCCGAGGAGGTCCTTTCGCTCGAGAACCGGAATTCCCGACGCGCGGGCGGCTATCATCTCGGGGTTGTCGGGCATGATTGCGGATGTGTGGACAATGAGGTCGGCGCCCTCGATGTTTTCGGCGCGCTGTCCGAGCGTTACCGGTATTCCCATCTTTCTTACGAGGTCGAGGGTCTCGGTCTCGTTGTTGTCCGAGCCGGTGAGATAAAACCCCATTTCGTGGAGTATCTGTGCGAGCGGGAACATTCCGCTCCCGCCGATTCCCATAAAGTGAATGTGCTTTTTTCCTTCGAGTATTCCGAGGTCTGACATTATTCAATCACTCCCAAAAAATATCTTTGTAGAATTTTACCTCTTCCGCCGCATAAATTATTCACATACTGCCAAAAATATTCTCGCAGCAAATAAAACCGACGCGAAAGGATGTATCAAAAATGACGATTACAAACATAAAAGTGAGAAAGCTTATTCCCGACGGGCGGCTCAAGGGCATCATAAGCGTGACCTTTGACGACGCGTTCGCGGTGCACGACATCAAGGTTGTACAGGGCGACGGGAGGCTTTTTGTGGCGATGCCGTCGAGGAGAGACGATTCGGGCGCTTTTCGGGACATCGTCCACCCGATTTCGAGCGACGTCCGCCAAAAAATCGAGGAGGAGATTCTCTCGGCTTACTATAAGGCGCTCGAGGAGGCGCAGCCGAGTTAGTCCGAAGACAGCCAAAAGGTCAGAGCAACCGCCCTGACCCCGACGCTTACGCGATTACCGCGCGAGCTTTACTGACTATACTCTTGTCGTTTTCATAGGTCAACACATTCTGTGCCCTTCCGATTTCAACCCAGCGGATTTCGGCAATTTCCTCTTCCTGCGGGACATAGTCGGTGTTCTTGGCTTTTGCGAGAAAATAGACGACGACCTTTTGTGTCCCGCGCTTGGGGAAATATGAGACGGTTTCGCGGAAGCTTGAGTCGATGATTACGTCGATGCCGGTTTCCTCGAGGATTTCGCGGTGCGCCGTTTCGACCTCGGTTTCGCCCGCCTCGACGTGCCCCTTCGGAAAGGACCAGTGTCCGCTGTTGATATGCTTGATGAGCAGAATTTCAGTGTTGCCGTGAAACTTGCGGTAGACAATGGCACCGCAGGATTTTTCATGCAGCATTTTTTTGCCTTTCTTGCGGACAAGCGTCCGCTAAAGTAATATTCTGTTATATTATATCACAGCTTTCACGGATTTGCAATAGTTTTTTGAGAAAGTTGGGGGGAATTGAGCGCAGGGCTGAAGGGGAGCGCAACCGGTGCTTGCGGGGACAGAGAAAAAAGCATATGCCGGGTGGTAGAACTTTCGGCAGGGCGGTGATATAATATCATCAATGCATGGCCGTGCAAAATGACAGGAGGAAGCTTTATGAGTTTTGGCAAAAATTTGAAACACCTGAGACGCTTGTGCGGTGAAATTACGCAGGAGACCTTGGCGGAAAAGCTTAAGGTCAGCCGGCAGACCGTTTCAAAATGGGAGCTTGACGAATCAACGCCCGAAATGGGCAAAGCCATTGAGCTTTGCGGACTGTTCAACTGCTCTCTGGACAATCTTTTCCGCGAAGAGATGGGCGTCTGTGACGACGCGTACACCGACCTTCGCGTGGAGACCGTCCCGGGTTTTCGGTATATAGCGCACGCGGTAATCAGCAACAGCCCCGAGGAGGACGCCATCGGCCGGGTGCTCAGCATCGCGCGTGAAAACGGCGTGGAACACCCGCGGGTAATCGGGTGGGACTTTCCTTATGTTTCTCAGGAGCAGATAAATGTTTACCGCATGCACGGCTATGTTGCCGCATGGATTCTGCCCGAGGGCGTAGAGCCGGAAGGAGCGGAAATCCTGGAGCAGAAGGCTCACAAATACGCCGCGATACATATCCCCGAGCCGTTCAAAAATCCATTCGCGGTCATTCCAAACGCATATAAGACGCTGACGGAATATATGCGCGTCAACGGCTTGGAGCGCACGAACAAGGATGTGATTCCGTGCTTTGAGACGGACGGGGAGGCTATGGACGTGTATATTGCATGCGGGTAGGGGGTGGAAGTGAGACTGTCAGAAATCGGAAAACGGAGGATAGAAGTCTGTTTCAGACCTCTATCCTCCATCTTCTATCTTCTACCCTCTACCCCCCACCTTGATATTTCCCCCTCTGTGTGGTAAAATAACAAAAAGGAGGCATTTTGATGAAGATTGCGTTTTTTGACGCCAAGGAGTATGACCGGCCGGCGTTCGAGCGGGTCGGGAGGGAAAAGGGGATTGAGTTCCGGTTCTTCGAGACGCGGCTGACCGCCGACACGGTGTCGCTCGCGGCGGGGTGCGAAGGGGTCTGCGTGTTCGTGAACGACAGCGTCGACGCGGCGGTGATTGACTCGCTATATTCGCTCGGGGTGCGGGCGATTGCGCTTCGCTGTGCGGGTTACAACAACGTCGACCTCGGGCATGCTTTCGGGAAGATTCACGTCTTTCACGTCCCGGCGTATTCGCCCTATGCCGTCGCCGAGCACGCCATGGCCCTGCTTCTGACGTCAATCCGGCGTATCCACAAGGCGTATATCCGGACAAAGGACTTCAACTTTTCGCTCAACGGTCTCACCGGCTTCGACCTTCACGGCAAGACCGTCGGGATTGTCGGCACGGGGCGAATCGGGCGGGTCTTTGCCGACATCTGCCGCGGCTTCGGAATGACTGTCATCGCTTACGACAAGTTCCCCGCCGCCGATTCGGGGATTGAATACGTTTCGACCGACGAGCTTTTTTCGCGGAGCGACATCATCTCGCTGCACTGTCCCCTGACTGCCGAGACCCATCACCTCATCGGGTATGACACGCTCGACAAGCTTAAGACCGGCGTCGTCATCATAAACACGTCGCGGGGCGCGCTGATTGACGCCGAGGCGCTTCTTGACGGAATAAAGCGGCGGAAAATCGGCGCGGCGTGTCTCGATGTCTATGAAGAGGAGTCGGACGTTTTCTTCCACGATTTTTCGGGGCACATCATGTCGGACGACGTCCTTGCGCGGCTCATCTCAATGCCGAATGTAATCGTGACGTCGCACCAGGCTTTTCTGACCGAAGAGGCGCTTGAAAACATCGCCGAGACGACCGCCGAGAACCTTGTCGGATTCTTTAACGGAGAGGCGCCGTCAAACGAGCTATGTTACCGGTGCGGCCGGGTCGAGACATGCAAAAAAGAGCGGCGCGAAAGGTGCTTTTAGCGCAATGACATAAGGAGGAAAATATGGCATATAAAGAAGTTATCTATCCGGCGGAAAAAGACGGATTTTACGCGCTTTTGCGGGAGCAGGTCGAGCTTTACACAAAGGACTCGCCCGACCTTGCGCCGGACGTTTCTGACCGAAGAGGCGCTCGAAAACATCGCCGAGACGACCGCCGAGAACCTTGTCGGATTCTTTAACGGAGAGGCGCCGTCAAACGAGCTATGTTACCGGTGCGGCCGGGTCGAGACATGCAAAAAAGAGCGGCGCGAAAGATGCTTTTAGAGCAATGACACAAGGAGGAAAATATGGCATATAAAGAAGTTATCTATCCAGCGGAAAAAGACGGATTTTACGCGCTTTTGCGGGAGCAGGTTGAGCTTTACACAAGGGATTCGCCCGACCTTATTTCGGCGCTTGCGAACGCCTCGGCGGTGATAAAGCTCGCGTTTTCCGAGGCGAACTGGGTCGGATTCTATCTCGTCGACGGAGACGGACTCAAACTCGGCCCGTTTCAGGGGAGGCCGGCCGTCCCGCGCATCGGCTACGGCCTCGGCGTCTGCGGGACGGCTTGGAAGCGGCGCGAGGCGATTGCGGTCGAGGAGGTCGCCTGTTTTGAGGGGCACATCGCCTGCGACTGCAACACCCATTCCGAGCTTGTCGTCCCGCTCTTCGCCGGCGGCGAGGTCTGCGCCGTCCTCGACATGGACAGCACCGTCCCGGCGTACTTTGGTGAGGAGGACAAGAGGGGGATGGAAGAAGTGGGGAGAGTGGTGGAGAGGTTCTTTTAGAGATGGAGGGACGCGGTGGCGTTCACGAAAAGGATTCGATGAGCGGGGTTTGAGTGTAGCGCGCTGCCTCTTTTTAAAGGTGTCCGCCGTTGGCGGACGCTAATTTTAGCAGCTACCACGGACAGGATACCCGCGCGCTTTAAAAGAGCAAAAACATCGCCGAGCTGCCTTGTAAAAGGAATTCGCTGACGCTCATGCTATCTAAAGTCACCCCACCCTGGCCCTCCCCTCGAGGGGAGGGGGCGTGGAGGACACTTGCGAGCGTTTATAAAACATAGTTGCGACGACGCACCTCTTAAAAGGTATTCGCTTCGCGAATACTATTTTTAGACTCCTGTCCCCTACCCCCTCCCACATGGGAGGGGGTTATAGTTTGAAGTGCTGCCTGACGGCGAGGGATGACGTAGCATCAACCCATGTTATAAGAAATTCGCTGAGCGGGGCATGATGGGAAAGACGCTACAACCGAGTTTAAAAGGAATTCGCTGACGCTCATGCTATTTTTAGTCACCCCACTCCGACCCTCCCCTCGAGGGGAGGGAGTTAGGAGGCTTCTTTGTACGATTAAGAAATAACAGTGTAGTACCACACTTTTCTAAAAGGTATTCGCTGGCGCTCATGCTATTTTCAAACTCCTATCCCCCTGTCCCCCTTTCCACACGGAAAGGGGGTACGCATCGCTTCAGCTTCAGCTCCTATGAGGGCGCAGTCCAGCGCGCTTCGCGCGCAAACGAAAATATCGGGAAAACTCCGGCGGGAGTTTTCCCGATATTTTCGTTCAGACCGCCTCCGGCGGTCGCGGACTGCGCCCCTGTTGGAGAACAGGGGTCAGATTGTCAGATGTCAGAATCATATGGGACTGCACCTAACCCCTCCCCGCCGGGGAGGCAAACGACGCAATACACTAAGATATGACTATAACTTTTAGTGAGCGTCGTTGCGTGTTTCGCTTCGCTCACGCCGGACTAAATCAGATAGGAAACAAGTGGGGAAATAGGCGAAACGCGTCACGACCGAGTGACGTGATTACGCCGTCCGCCGTATAGCGGACTCCTTATTAGTGCAGTGTGATGTTGCTGAAAAAATTCCCCCGCCGTCAGGCGGCACTCTAAACTTTGGCGACGCTGACCCCCTCCCATGTGGGAGGGGGCAGGGGGTGGGAGTCTAAAAATAGCATGAGCGCCAGCGAATACCTTTTAGAAAAGTACGGTACCGCACTCATGTTTTATTATACCTGCGCAAGTTTTCTCTGCGTCCCCTCCCCGCCGGGGAGGGGCAGGGGCGGGGGAATTGGCGTAATCACGTCACCGCTAAGGTGACGTGATAAGCCGTCCGCCGCAAGGCGGACTCCTTATTAGCAACGCCTGACGTCGCACCAAATGCCCCCGCCGTCAGGCGGCTATCAAAATTATAGCTATGCAGACCCCCTCCCATGTGGGAGGGGTAGGGGGTGGGAGTTTAAAAATAGCATTCGCGTAGCGAATTCCTTTTACATGGCAGCGCAGCGGTGTTTAAATCTGTCGCCAAAGGCGCCCCCTCCGACTTCTCGCCTCCTTTCTCTGGTGGTGTCCATTCCGCCCACCTATTCTTATATTTAAACCGCCCCCGAAGTCGACGTCTCTGACTTCTGACATCTGACATTCTCAATTCTGTCTACTATCAGCTCTGGACATTTCCGAAAAAGTGTGGTAATATAAAAGGACATTTCAGTTGAGGAGTGATTATTTTGTCAGAACAGCAGGTTACGCTGGACAACGTATACCGCGCGAGATTTGCGCTTAAGGACGTCGCAATACAGACCGACGTCCTCCGCGCGCCGAAGCTTGTGCCGGGGGCGGATATCTGGCTTAAGACCGAAAATTTACAGATAACCGGGTCGTTCAAGGTCAGGGGAGCTTATTATAAGATGTCCCGGCTAAGCGACGAGGAGAAGAAGCGCGGGGTCATCGCCTGTTCGGCGGGGAACCACGCACAGGGCGTCGCGCTTGCGGCGCAGAAAAACGGCATCAAGGCGGTAATCTGTCTTCCCGACAGCGCGCCGATATCAAAGGTCGAGGCGACAAAGAGCTATGGCGCCGAAATCTGCCTCGTCGAAGGCGTTTATGACGACGCCTACCAGCGGGCGCTCTCGCTCCGCGACAGCGAGGGTTATACCTTTATCCACCCGTTCAACGACCCCGACGTCATCGCCGGACAGGGGACGGTCGCCCTCGAGCTTGCGGAACAGATTCCGGACATGGACGCCGTAATCGTGCCGGTCGGCGGCGGTGGGCTCATCTCGGGCGTCGCATTCACGCTTAAAAGCCTCAACCCGAATATCAAGATTTACGGGGTACAGGCCTCGGGCGCGCCGTCGATGCAGAAGTCGATTCACGACCGCCAAATTGAAAAGCTCGACTCGGTATTCACGATTGCCGACGGCATCGCCGTAAAAGAACCGGGTACGCTTACATACGAGCTGTGTCAGAAATATGTCGACGAAATCGTCACGGTCAGCGACGACGAAATTTCGGCCGCTATTCTCGCGCTCATGGAACAGCACAAGCTCGTCACCGAGGGCGCCGGCGCGGTCGCGGTTGCCGCCGCGATGTTCGGAAAGGTCGACCTCAAGGGGAAAAAGACGGTCTGTCTCCTCTCGGGCGGAAATATCGACGTGACGATTCTTTCGAGGGTCATCACAAGGGGACTTCTGATGTCGGGGCGGAACTGTCAGCTTAAAATCGAGCTTGTCGACAAGCCGGGTCAGCTGATGAACGTCTCGCGGATTATCGCGGAACAGGGCGGAAACGTCACCGCGGTCTATCACGAGCACTCGGGCGCCGGCGCGGACGTAAACGGCTGCTACCTCCGTCTGACGCTCGAAACCCGCAACTTCGAGCACATCGCGCAGATAAGAAAGGCCCTTACCGACAGCGGCTTCCGGCTTCTTTGACGGCGGCGGACGGCGAAAGAGGCGCGTTAAAACGAAAATCGGAATTGCAGAGGTGATTATGTATGCACAAAAATAAGGGCAAAACGGTCATAGCTTTGTTGGCAATCGCGATAGTCGCAGCTATCGCGGCAGTCTGGGTCTGTACGCCCGGGGAACGGGTCGCTCTTTTTGTCAGAGCTCACAGCGAAGACTTGTCTGATATTGCATCCGCCTGCCTGACCGGGGACGCTTCTGCCGAAAGCTACCGCAGCGTAAGGGTCGAAGGACTATTTGACGGAGAGCACCCTATCGTCCAATTTGATACATACGGCTGGGGTTTGGTCCCGTATATGGGTTTTTACTATTCGCCTGACGGCACACCCGCTGCCTTTCAGAATGTGAATTCAGAGCTGACGTCCGTGGACGATAATACATGGAAATGGACTGACGGAACGGATAATCACGGCATTACGAAGAAAATCTATGACTGCTGGTATTATTTTGAAGCGTGGCTATGAGCTTATTCGTCAACAAGGCGGATTACAAGGTCGTTTATAATAAACCTGTAATTCCGGTTCATCTTCCGAAAAATCGCGAAATTAAATACGCAAAACAGACGGAGCCGCAAAATTTAACGGCATTTTATAATGTGAAAGGAGATTAACTATGTCAGAAAAAATCAGCACAAAAAGCGCGCCCGCGGCAATCGGGCCGTATTCACAGGCGGTAAAGGCGGGCGGATTCGTCTTCACGTCGGGGCAGATTGCGCTCGACCCCGCGACCGGGGAAATCGTCGCCGGCGGAATCGCCGAACAGGCCGAGCGGGTCATGAAGAATCTCGAAGCGGTGCTCGCCGCCGCCGGGACCGGCTTCGACCGCGCGGTCAAGACGACCTGTTTCCTCGCGGACATCGGCGACTTCGCCGCGTTCAACGAGGTCTACGGCAGATACATCACCTCCTCCCCCGCGCGCAGCTGCGTCGCGGTAAAGGACCTTCCCAAAGGTGCACTGGTGGAGGTTGAGGTAGTGGCGGAACTGTAAAACAGAACTTGGAAATCAGAGGATAGAAGCAAAAATGTCTCCCATAGGAAGACAAATATCCCTCTTCTATCCTCTAATCATCTATCCTCTATTATCTAAATGCGCTTGCATTTTCCCAGCCGGCGTGATAGAATAAAGCTATATGAAGAGAGGTGAGTGCGGTGTTTTGCAGAATCAACGGGATAGGGCTGAACGGGTTGAACGCCTATCCGGTCGACGTCGAGGTCGAGATGAGCCGGGGACTCGAGCGGTTCGACATCGTCGGACTTGCCGACGCGGCGGTCCGGGAGTCGCGCGAGCGGATTAAGTCGGCGTTTCGGTCGTCGGGGATAAAGTTTCCCGGCGCGTCGACCGTCATCAACCTTGCGCCGGCCGACGTCAAGAAGAGCGGCTCGACACACGACCTGCCGATTGCCGTCGCGATTTTAGACGCGCTCGGCGAAATCCCGAGCGATATCGGCGACGCCGCCTTTGTGGGCGAGCTTTCGCTCGGCGGAGAGGTGCGGTCGGTCAACGGCGTCCTCCCGATGACTATTATGGCACAGAAAAACGGCGTCAAGCGGATTTTTGTCCCGAAAGACAACGCCTTCGAGGCGTCGGTTGTCGCGGGAATCGAGGTTTACGGCGTCGGAACGCTTGCCGAGCTTCACCGCCACCTCGGCGGCATCACCCCGATTTCGCCGACCCCGCAATATGTCCCCAAGCCGGACAGCTATTCCGACCGCCTCGACTTTTCCGACGTTAAAGGACAGGCTTTCGCGAAGCGCGCCCTCGAGGTCGCGGCCTGCGGGGGTCACAACGTCATCATGATCGGCGCGCCGGGTTCGGGAAAGAGCATGCTCGCGAAGCGTATTCCGTCAATCCTCCCGACGATGACCTTTGAGGAGTCGATTGAGACGACAAACGTCTATTCAATCGCGGGAATGATTGACAAGGACGAGCCGCTTATCGTCCGCAGGCCGTTCCGCTCGCCTCATCACACCGTTTCGACCGCGGGTCTTACCGGAGGCGGAAGCGTCCCCAAGCCGGGGGAGATTTCGCTCGCGCACAACGGACTTCTCTTCCTCGACGAGCTCGCCGAGTTCAACCGGCAGACGCTCGAGGTCTTAAGACAGCCGGTCGAGGACCAAAAAGTCACGATAAGCCGCGCCGCCGGCTCGGTGAGCTATCCCTGTTCGGTGATGCTTGTTGCGGCGATGAACCCGTGTCCCTGCGGCTACTACGGACACCCGACAAAGAAGTGCGTCTGCACGCAGAGGCAGGTTTCGCAGTATCTCTCGAAGATTTCAGGGCCGCTCCTCGACCGCTTCGACCTGCACATCGAAATCGCGCCGGTCGCCTATGAGAACCTCTCCTCGGACATCAAGGAGGAGCCGAGCGCCGTTATCCGCGAGCGGGTCCAGCGCGCCCGCGAGATTCAGAATGAGCGCTTTAGCGGCACCGGCATCAGCTGTAACGCGCGAATCACGCCGGACATTCTGCGCGACGTCTGCCGCCTCACCGACGGCGCCAACGCGCTTTTGAAGGACGTCTTCGACCGCCTCGGACTTTCCGCGCGGGCGTACGACAAGATTCTGAAGGTCGCGCGGACCGTCGCCGACATGGACGGCGCGGCGGACATCGACCGCCAGCATATCTCGCAGGCGGTGCGGTATCGGACACTGGATAGGAAGTTTTGGGTGAATGAGTAGGGGAGGAGCTGAAAGTTCTTGAATAGCTTAGCGAGCGGCGTCCTACCTTTTATAAGGAATTCGCTGCGCTCATGCTATTTACAGACTCCTACCCCCGTCCCCCTCCCACATGGGAGGGGTTCTGCATAGCTAAGGCTTTGTGAGCCGCCTGACGGCGGAAGGAAGATTTGCAGAGTCGTCGTGCGTAGCTAAAAAGGTGTCCGCCGTTGGCGGACGCTCCTCGCGTCACTTGGCCGTGACGCGTTTCGCCTGTTCCCCCACCCCTGTCCCCTCCCCGACGGGGAGGGGGACGGCGAGGAAACTTAGTTGCGTTGTAAAAATTTGAGAGCGACGCCGCATCTTTCTATAAGGTATTCGCTTCGCTCATGCTATCTTTAAACTTCCACCCCTTACCCCCTCCCACATGGGAGGGGGTTCAGCATAGCTAAGGACGGGAGTGCCGCCTAACGGCGGGGGAAAGTATGTGAAGGCACTATGCGTCGCTAATAAGGAGTCCGCCGTTGGCGGACGCTCCTCGCGTCACTTGACCGTGACGCGTTTCGCCTGTTCCCCCTCCCCTACCCCCTCCCCGACGGGGAGGGGGTTCATGTTGCTGAAACTTTTGATAGCCGCTGACGCGGGGGTATTTGCCACATCATCGTACTTTTTCACTTGCCTCACTCATCGTTCGGCAAGCAGGGGACCCCCGGCGAGGGTCCCCTACGTCAAAACAGTCCACCGGACTTTTTTGACTACCCTCCTGCGCTTCGCTTCGCAAAGTGTTCCGCGACTGCGGTCGCGGCTCGGGGACTCTGTCCCCGAGCCCCCTGTGAACCTTTTGAAAAAGGTTCAATCGAAAACTTTTACCTTATGTACGCCTCGCCTTTCCTCTGCAATCTCAAAAAATACCGCCCAAGCCTCTGCCTGAGCGGGTTTTTCAATGCTTATAGTACAGCTCCTTGACGAGCGCTTCGACGTTTTCGGGGGTCTCGTAGGTGCAGCGCGCGCCGTTCTTGCGCTCGCCCTCGACGCCGTCGAGCCGCCTGAAGCCGGTGAATTCGTAGTCATAGGTCGCCATAATCCACTTCGTAATGTCCGACTTGCCCATGTCCGTGACGCACATGTCGAGCACGTCGGTATAGAGATTGACAACCTGTTTCGCCGACATCGTCGACTTCGCCTTCTTCATGAAGGCCTCCATAAACTGAATCTGTCGGCCCATTCTAAGCGCGTTCGTGTTCGACTCCTTCATCGTCATGCGCGCCCTGACAAAGTGCTCGGCGTGCTCACCGGTGAGGTTGATTGTCTCGCCTTGAATAAGGGTGTCGTCGACGCCGGTGAAGTCGTCCTCAATCGTGACCTCGACGCCCCCGACCGCGTCGGCAAGCTTCCCGATAATCGGAATCGGCGCGGCGATGAATCCGAGAAAGTCGATTTCGTCGCCCAAAAGCCAGTGGAGCGACTTCAGGACGTTCCGTCCGCTCTCGCGGCTTCCGTCGCCATAGCCGTAGGCAAGCGCAAGCTGTTCCTCGACGACGCCGTAGGTGCCGCCGTTTGAGGCATAGTTCTCGACCGGCACCGCAAGGTCGCGGTTGATGCTTAAAATCGAAAACGTCTTCGTCTTAAGGTTCATCGAGACAATCAGCACAACGTCCGACTGTCCGCCGGTGCGGTAATAGGGACTTTCGGCGAGCTCCTGCTTGTCGACGCCGATGACGACAATATGCTTTATATTCGGGTCATACGAGCCGTCAATATTGACGGCGGACGCCACCGAATCGGCCGAAACGGCTCCTTCGGGTGCAGCATCCGCCGCTAAAAACAACTCGTCGTTGCCGTCGAGAATGTCGACGGCAGCGTCGGGTTCGGCGGTGCTCCTCGGGTCTTCGCCGCGCTTTCGGGGAATGTGTTCAACAAACTCCGCGGCGGCAAAGACCGCAATGAGAACTGCCGCTATAACGACGAGCCATATCAGCACGTCGCGTTTTCTGAATTTCTTTGGCTTTGCCAACTAAATCACGCCTTTCCAGCGGAATCAATAGCGGTATTCAGAGCCGTATTTTGCGTAATACTTGTATTTTCCGCCGTATCTCGCGTTTTCGGCACCGACCTTGTTGAGCACGCAGCCCAGCACGTTTGCGCCGACTCTCAGAAGCTGGTTCTTGGCGTCGTTGACCTGACGGTAATCGACCTCGTTTGCTCCGACGACGATGATTACGCCGCTGCAGTTCGGGGCGATGATTGCCGCGTCAATAACTCGGCCGAGCGGCGGAGTATCGATGATGATAAAGTCAAACGCCTTTTTTAATACGTCGAGCATCGCGGTGAAAATCTTTCCGCCGAAAAGCGGCGTCGGGTTAAGGACATAGTTTCCGACCGGCAGAACATAGGCGTTCGGAATGTTGGTCTTATAGACCGCGTCGTTGATTTCGCCCTTGCCCGAAAGGACGTCGGCGAGACCGGTGAACGGAAGTCCGTCGTCCGCGGTGGCGCCGTAGCGCGCCGAGAAGACCGATTTTCTGAGGTCGGCGTCGATAAGAAGCGTTTTCAGTCCGGCGTTGGCATAGTTTCTCATCATCTCGAACGAGATGACCGATTTACCGGCGTTTTCATCGACGCTTGTGATTGCGACGAGCTTTACGCCCTCGCCCGAATAAGAGACGTTCGTCCTTAAGACGTTCATAGCCTCGTTCATCTCATAAGAGGGGTCCTTGACGTCGGCAATAGTTATGCTTCTCATTTCTTGGCACCTCCCGCCGGCTTTTCGCCGTTTTTGTCGGACTTATCCGACTTTGAGGACTTGTGTCCCTCCGAGCCGTAGCCATAGCCGTAACCGTAGCCGTATCCGTAGCCATAGCCGTGCTTCTTCTTTTTGCCGCCCTCATAGTAGACCTTGGTGAGCGTTACGAGTCCGCAGCGGTTCTCGATGTCCTCAGAGGTCTTGATGGTGGTATCCATTACGGCAATGAAGACGATAACTCCGGCGGCAAGAACGGCGCCGAGCACAAAGGCGATTACGACCGTTTTTGTGAGGCTCGGGAACGAAGGATTCTCGGGTGCGATGGCATCGTCATAGATGCTCGGAACCGAGATATCCATTATCGTCGCAAGCTTGTCCACAGCGTAATAGGTAAGATTGTTCGCGATTTCGCGGGCAAGATAGGGGTCGGCGTCGGTGACGGTAATCTTTATGATGTGCGTGTCGGTCGGGTTGGTGACCTCGACGTTTTCATAAAGCTCCTGATAGTTATAGGGAAGGTCCATCATGTCGATAACCGCCTCGATGATGGTGCGGCTCTTGATGATTTCGGAATAGTCCGCCGCGATGTTGCTCGCAAGGTTCAGGTCCGCCATCTCGAGAAGAGCGTTGCTTCCGCTCGTCGATACGAGATAGGTGGATGTCGTAGCGGTGTACAGCGGAGTGATGAAGAACTGTACTACGATTCCGGCGCCGAGCGCGAACACGAGCGCGACAGCGATGATGATGAGTATGTGGCGCCTCAGTGCGTTGAACAGAAGCAGAAGGTCAATCTCCTGTGTCTCCTCGACGGCACCGGCGGCTGTGCGCTTTGTAAGAGCGGCGTCGGTCTGAATCTGATTACTTTCCATGTTTACCTCAAAAATGTTTACTTATTGAAATCAGCAAGCCGAAGGACTTGCTGATTCCGTCAGTTGTTTTGTTTTCAGAGTCGAGAAAGATTATCTCTTCTTGGAGACAACGATAGCAGCTGCAGCAACCATCATAGGAACGACTGCGAGGGCAATGCCGGTAACAGGGTTCTTTTCGGGTTCTTCAGCAGGAGCCGCGTCAGCGCCGTCGTCGACAGTCATGTCGTCGCCTTCAGCGGGATCTTCTTCGGTGTCGCCCTGCTCAGCAGGAACGTCAACATTTACAGCGGTGTAGTTGTTGACGATTGCGAAGTAGTGCCAAGCCTTGATGGTCTCAGCGTCAGCAGTGAAGACAACACGGTTGCCGTAAACCTCGAGGTTAGCGCCGTCGAGAACTTCCCATTCATCGCGAACGAGGACAACAGCAGTCTCGGGGTCGGTGTTAGGAGCATACATCTCGATTTCAACAGGACCGGTAACGCCGGCAGGAAGGTCGATGTAAGCAACGCCGGTTGCGTCATAAGCAGCAACTTCGCCGAAAACAGGGCCGCTGGTGACCTGAGAGAAGGTTGCGCCGTTGACGAGCGAACCGTTGATGGTCAGGTAAGCGGTTTCCTTAGCGGCAACGCTGGAAAGACCGGCAGAGGACGGAGTATGGACACCAGGAAGGACTCCACCAAAAGAATTCTCCGGAGGAACAGCAGGACTGCTGTCCTTAGCGGAGGCTACAACTCCGAGAGAAAGGACCAGGCTAAGAGCCAGAACGATTGCAAGAATTTTCTTCATGAGTAATTCCCCACTTTCATTTACATAATTTTTAAAATTCTTCGAGCCTTTACGGCGCCCGAACCGTGAAATTCATTTGGTGCAGAAGCACCCCGAATTGAATTCGTGTTTATGATACACCCATCGGGGGTCGGATGTCAAGCACTTCAACGAAATTTCCTATAATTTCGTCAATATGAATAAAAAATCGCGTCCAAGTTTTTATACCATGTTCAAAATGTTCATGGGCCTGTGGATAAATAAGGCATATGCCGCCTTGTCGCCGAACTTTTCCGAGACATAGGAAAAACATTCCCTGAGATTGGGCTCGCCGCGCTCGCGGCTGTGCCTGTCGTCGGCGACGACATCGATTGCGCCCTGCTCGACGAGCTTCGAGATGAGCTTCCGCTTCGGGGACGAAAATGCTTCGGTGTTGATTTGGAGCTTTGCGCCGAGGCTCTTGAGCTCATAGATGTCGTCGATGTCAATAAGCTTGTCGTATCTCTCGATGTGTGCGACAAGCGGGACCTTTCCCGCCGACAGAAGCTTTACGACATACATTCTCATGTCGTCGTAAGAGGTCGTCGGGTGAAACTCGGTGAGGACGACCCTTGAATCGCCGAGCGGCTTGCAGCTTTTATCCCGCAGGCGTTCAATCGTGTCCGGGCGCATAAAGACCTCGTTTCCCAAAAACAGCTTCATGTCCGGGAGATTTTCCGAGACATACGCCCGCGCCTTCGCGAACGATTCGGCAATCTTATCCGGCTTCGGCGTAAACAGCGCCGGATTGAAGTGGGGCGTGAAACAAAGATACCTGACCCCGCAGGAATATTCAAGGCGAATCAAATCGACCATCTGCTCGTCGTCGTGCGCTCCGTCGTCGACTCCGGCGAGGATATGACAGTGAAGGTCGACGAGACCCGCCGGCACCTCGACCGGCGCCTTCGGCTTTTTCCGCAACAGCATAATATACCCTTCCTTCGCTCAGTGATACATTATATAGTATTATAACACCGCCGGAAAGAAAATGCAAGAGCGGATAGAGGACAGAAATGAGATTGTCAGAAATCAGATTTCCCAACCGCAAATATATAAATGAACCGCGTCCGAATTCTATCATCTAACCTCTATCCTCCAACTTCTACAAAAGGTGTCGCCTTCGGCGACGTTTTTAAATTTTGCATAATGCGTGCGGAACGTACACCCAATAGAGGACGGAAATGAGATTGTCAGAAATCAGATTTATCTCTCGCAAATATATAAATGAACCGCGTCCGAATTCTATCATCTAACCTCTATCCTCCAATTTCTAACAATCCAGCTTGACAAATCACGAAAAACGGTTATAATAAAAAGGTGCTGTAAAGCAAACGAAAGGAAGATGAAAATGTCGGAAAAGCCTTATCTCATCACAACGGCGATAGCCTATGCCTCAAAGCTGCCTCATATCGGCAATATGTATGACCACGTCTGTGCGGACATGGTCGCAAGGACCAAGCGAATGCAGGGGTATGACGTTTTCTTCCTCACCGGAACCGACGAGCACGGCCTTAAAATCGAAGAGGAAGCGGAAAAACAGGGCATCACCCCGAAGCAGCACGTCGACAACATCTCGGCGGCAATCCGCGCCGAAATCGACGGCCTCGAGGTCAGCTACGATAAATTTATCCGCACTACCGACGGGGAGCACGAAAAGTGCCTCCAGAAAGTCTTTGACCGCCTCCACGAACAGGGCGACATTTATAAAAGCGAATACGAGGGCTGGTACTGCCTCCCGTGTGAGAGTTTCTTTACAGAAGTACAGCTGAAGGACGGGCGCTGTCCCGAATGTGGCGCCGAGGTCAGAAAGACAAAGGAAGAGGCCTATTATTTCCGCCTCTCGAGGTATCAGAAGCAGCTCGAGGACTTCTTTGAACAGAATCCCGAGTTCATTCAGCCGAAGAGCCGCCGCAACGAGATGCTCAACAACTTCATCAAGCCGGGACTTCAGGACTTTTGTATCACCCGTTCGAGCTTCAAGTGGGGCGTTCCGGTCGACTTCGACCCGAAGCACATCATCTATGTCTGGATTGACGCGCTCAACAACTACATCACCGCGCTCGGCTATGACCCCGAAAATCCTTCCGACACCTATAATAAATACTGGGACAACTGCACCCACGTCATCGGGAAGGATATCCTCCGGTTCCACTCAATCTATTGGGTGGCATGGCTTATGGCGCTCGGCGCAAAGCTCCCGAAGAGGATTTTCGCGCACCCTTGGCTCCTGTTCGGCGAAGACAAGATGTCGAAATCGAAGGGCAACGTAATCTATGCCGGCGAGATGGTAAAGCGCTTCGGCTCCGACGCCGTCCGCTACTATATGCTCTCCGAAATGCCCTTTGCCGCCGACGGCTCAATCAGCTATGAGACATTTATCGACAGATACAACACCGACCTTGCCAACACCCTCGGAAACCTCGTCAACCGCACCGTCGCGATGGTCGGGAAATACTTTGACGGCGTTGTACCGATGCCGAAGGAGAAGACCGAGGTCGACCTCGACCTTGAGGCAAAGTGCACCGAAGCCGTAAAGAGGTTTGACGAGCACGTCGAGGCATTCCGCCTTGCCGATGCGGTTGAAGACGTAATCTCGCTCGCAAGGCGCGCGAATAAATACATCGACGAGACGACCCCTTGGGCGCTCGCCAAGGACGAGGCGCAGAAGGGCCGCCTTGGGACCGTCATCTATGAGCTTATCGAGGCGATAAGGTTCATCGGCGTCCTCTGCGGGCCGATTGTCCCCGAGACGTCCGGGAAGATTCTTTCACAGATTAACACCGATATCCGAAGCTATGAAACGCTTTCGGCGTTCGGAGGATATGTCGCCGGAACAAGAGTCGGCGAGGCTTCGCCGCTGTTCGCGCGAATCGACGGCGAAAAGATGCTCGGCGAGCTTATTGCCGAGATGGAAGCCGTCAAGGCAAAGGCGGCCGCCGAAGCAGCGGCGTCCGAGGAAAAGCCCGAGGTCGCGCCCGTCGCCCCCGAGGTCGATATCGACGAATTCTTCAAGGTCGACCTGCGGGCGGGAAAGGTCGTCGAGTGTGAAAAGCTCCCGAAGTCGAACAAGCTTTTAAGGATTAAGCTTGACGACGGCTTCGGCGGAAGACAGGTTCTTTCAGGCATCGCAAAGTGGTACAGACCCGAGGACCTCATCGGCAAGACGGTGATGTTCGTCGCGAACCTCAAGCCGGCAAAGCTCGCCGGAGAGATGAGCGAGGGAATGATTTGCGCCGCCGACATGCCGGACGGCTCGGCAAAGGTCGTCTTCCTCGACCCGAACACCCCCGCCGGCGCGAAGATAAGGTAGTGAAGCTTATCATCATAATCGGCGGCGGGGCATCGGGGAAAATGACGGTCGGGCAGGAGCTGTGTAAAATAACGGATTTGCGGCTTTTTCACAACCACATGACCATCGACCTTGTGACGCAAATCTTCGGCAGGTACGACGCCGGGGCGATTGCGGGGCTTCGCCGGGTCATCTTTGAGGAATACGCGAAGAGCGGCAATTACGGACTTGTTTTTACCTATATCTGGGACTTTTCCTCCGAGAGCGACGGCGAATATATTCGCGGCGTTGCCGATATCTTTAAGAGAGCCGGCGGCGAGGTGTATCTTGTCGAGCTTGTCGCCGATTTTGAGGAGAGACTTCGGCGGAACCGCACCGAAAACCGACTGCTAAATAAGCCGGGCAAGCGCAATCTCGAATTTTCCGACGCGCTTTTGTATGACGAAAAAACCTACCGCGTCGAGAGTCTGCCCGGTGAAACGGGATTTGAGAATTACCTCAGAATCGACAACACCGATATCCCGGCAGACGCCGCCGCAAGACTCATCAAAGAACATTTCAATCTGTAGAATTATAAGGTAAATTGACATATGGTATATTATTCTGACGAAAAAATCACGGTTCGCGACATGTGCGACAGCGACCCGAAGGCTTTCGCGGAGGGCGAGCGCGCCCAAGGCTGGGACGCCGACGAGCAAAAGCTCAGGAGGCGCCTTGAAGAGCGCGCGGAGGGCAAGGCGGTCTGTCTTACCGCCGACTGGTGCGGCGAACCCGCGGGATATGTGAGCGTCTACCCGAATTATGAGCACGGCGCTTTTGCGGGGCGTCTGCCGATGATTGTCGACTTCGCGGTCCTCGAAAAATTCCGCAGAAAGGGCGTCGGCGGAAAGCTGATGGACGCCGCCGAGCGGATTGCCGGGGAATACGCGGACGAAGTCGGCCTCGGCGTCGGACTTAACCCGAGCTACGGCAGCGCCCAGCGAATGTACTGCAAGCGCGGGTATATCCCCGACGGAAGCGGCGTCTGGTACAAAAACCGGGTCTGCGGCGAGTACGAGGACTGCTGCAACGACGACGATTCAGTGTTGTATTTTTCCAAAAAGCTCCGGCATTGACCGCGAGCATATCTGTCCGTAGCTCAGTGGATAGAGCAATGCGCTCCGACCGCATGCGCGCAGGTTCGATTCCTGTCGGACAGACCATAAAAAAGCAGGGTACAAAGTACCCTGTCTTTTTTATGTCCGATAGGTTGAGAACCTACGATAAAGCGCTCCCGAAAAGGTATGACGTCGCTCATGTTTTATATGCCTGCTCAGGTTTCCTCCACGCCCCCTCCCCTTGAGGGGAGGGTCGGGATGGGGTGACTAAAGATAGCATGAGCGCAGCGAATTCCTTATAGAAAGATGCGGCGTGCTTCCGTTTTTTACAGCGCTACTAAGTTTCCTCCGTGCTCCCTCCCCTCGAGGGGAGGGCCGGGGTGGGGTGACCAAGATAGTATGAGCGTAGCGAATTCCTTATAACAAGGCAGTGCGTCAGCACGCAATTTTTCTAAAGCCTGCTAAAGTGTCCTCCACGCCCGGTACCACTCCCCTCGAGGGGAGTGGTCGCGCCGTTCACGAACGTGAACGGCCGGGTGTGGGGTGGAACCCCCTCTCTCTCACTGAGGGAGAGGGGGCAGGGGGTGTGGAAGAAAAAAGAGTATGTAATCGCAAACTGACCCCGCCGTCAGGCGGCAATCCAAACATTGGCAACGCAAACCCCCTCCCATGTGGGAGGGGGATAGGGGGTGGGAGACTAAAATAGCATGAGCGCAGCGAATACCTTATAGCAAGGCGGTGGTACGCAGAGCCTTTTAATTCCTCACAGCGAATTCCTTATTCCCGCCAGTGCACCGCCGCACCATGTCAGAATACAGACATCAGAAGTCAGAAATCAGAATTCTATCTTCTGTCATCTATCCTCTAATCTCTAACTTCTGCCATCTGACCTCTCACTTCTGCCCTCTAAATGCCCCTTGCGTTCCCCGCCGTTTTGCGCTATAATATCCAAAAAGGAGGTCACAGCATGACACAGGATAACATTATGCGCTTATTCCGCGAGACGGCGTATGTCCGGACCGGAGGGAGCGCGGCGGAGCTTAGGGCGGCGGAGTATATCGCCGCGGAATGTCAGAAGCTCGGGGTCGGGGCGAAAATCGTGCCCTTCGAGGTCGATATGGCGAAGATAAAGCGCGCCGAGCTTTCGGTCAACGGGAAGAAGATTCCCTGTAAGGGCTATTTCCTCTGCGGGTCGGGGGAGGTCGAGGCCGAGATATGTTATATCCCGAACACCGACGGCTTCTCGCTCGCTGAGTGCCGCGGAAAGATTGCGATGATTGACGGCTATCTCGGATATTGGGTCTATCACGATATCCTCGAAAACGGCGCCGTCGGCTTTATCACCTATGACGGCGACGCAAACTATGTCGACCGCGACATCGACCAGCGCGAGCTTCGGAGCTATGTCTCCGAGGGGAAGAAAATCCTCGGCGTGAACATCAACGTAAAGGACGCAATCGAAATCATAAACAACGGCGGCGGGGCCGCGAAAATCACCGTCGAGCAGGACGAGTTCAAGGGCGAAAGCCGCAACGTCGTCGCCGAAATAAAGGGGACGACCGACCGCGTCATCGTCTTCACGGCGCACTACGACTCGACCTCGCTGTCACAGGGCGCGTATGACAACATGTCCGGCTCGGTCGGAATCCTCGCGGCTCTGGAGCACTTTGCAAAGGCGAATCCCCGCCACACTCTGCGGTTCATCTGGTGCGGCTCGGAGGAGCGCGGTCTCTTGGGTTCAAAGGCATATACCGCCTCGCTCTCCGAGGAGGAGCTTTCGCGGATTGACCTCAACATCAACCTCGACATGATTGGCTCGGCGATGGGAAAATTCATCGCCTGCTGCACCTCCGAGGACAAGCTCGCCCACTATATCGAGTATATGGGAAAGGAAGTCGGCTTCGGGATATCCGCAAGCTGCGGGGTATATTCCTCCGACTCGACGCCGTTCGCCGACAAGGGTGTCCCGAGCCTCAGCTTTGCGCGGCTTGCGCCCCATAACACCGCGACAATCCACAATTCCTACGACACCCTCGATGTAATCAGCGCGGAACAGATGATTAAGGACATCGGCTTTATAAACGCGTTTGCGGAGAGAATGGCGAACGCCGGCGTATGCCCCGTCAACAGGGAGATGCCGGACGAAATGAAGAAAAAGCTCGACTATTACCTCTTCCGCGAGCGGGAGAAAAAGTGATTCCGGAGGACGCGATTGGATAAACTTAAAAAGCTCTTTGAGGCGCGCCCCGTCCGCTACCTCATTTCGTCGGTCATCGCCTTTGCGGCGGACTATGCCGTTCTGCTGATACTCGAACCGCTTTTCTCGGGAATGACCTTTCTCTCGATGGAGCTCGCGGCGGCGATATCCTTTGCGATAAGCTCACAGATTAACTTCTGGATAAACCGCCTCTGGGTCTTTAAGTCCGAAAAGTCGCCGCTTCCCGAGCTCGGCGGCTACTATTCCCTTGCGCTCATAAGCTTTTCGGTAAAGACCTTTGTACTGCTCGAGCTTTTCGTCCGCGTTTTCGGACTCCCGCTCTTTATCGCGAAGCCGATTTCCGAGGCGATGATGTTTGCGTTCAACTATATCGTGCAGAAAAAAATCATCTTCGGGAGGAAAAAGAAGTGACATACTCCCCCGACTACTACGCCGGGTTCCGCTGCTCTGCGGCGGACTGTCCCGACCCTTGCTGCAAGGCCGGCTGGCTTATACCGATTGATTCCGAAACCGCCGCCGCTTACCGCGCTGTCGACCCGCATTTTGATGAAAACTCATATACCGACGAAGAGGGCGACCTTGTCTTTAAGCTCCGCCGCGACCGCTCCTGCCCCTATTTTCGGGACGACGGCCTCTGTGAGCTATATATCCGCACGGGCGGGCGGCTCTGTGAAATCTGCGACAAATATCCGCGGTTTTTCGAGGAATACGACGGCTTCGCCGAGGCGGGGATATCGCTCTCCTGCCCGACGGCGGGGGAAATCATACTGAATCGGGCGGACAACCCTTACAAAAATCTCGGGCGGACCTCCCCCGACCGCCTCCTTCTCTTCCTCACCCGCGCCCGCGAGCGCGCAATCGGATTGATATATTCCGAGACCGACCCCGACGACGCCGCAAGAATCATCCTCGGCTACGGCGCCGACCTTCAGGAGCTGATTGACTTCGACGAGCTCGACAGTCTCGACGGCCTTGAATTTTCGCCATATGACATAATCGGCGAGAGCGAGATTTCGCGGCTGAAAAGCTTTATCGCCGAGAAGACCGAGGTCCTCGACCCGCGCTGGAGTGCACTTTTATGTGAAAAAACCGGGCGCGGCGGGACCGCGCTTATGCGCCGGAGCTTCCTCGGATATCTCACATACCGGCACTTTTTGAAGGCTATCAACTCGGAGGACATCTTCACCGAAACCGCCTATATCGCGGCGCTCTATTTCCTCGGGACGTCGCTCGGGGACGACCTTTTAACCTCGGCGATGCTTTTATCCCGCGAGCTTGAGCACAACGGCGAAAACGAGCGCGCCGCAAAGGACTTTGTCGCGGGATTGCTTTAGCAAACTGCATGAGAATAAGTCAATAAAAATCTGCGAAAAACCGCAAAATATCCGCAATAAACAAAACAGCATATGAAAATATGTCAATTTTGCCTCTTGAAAGCTTCTCCGCGCGGTGATATAATATGTATACTTACTACGTCATTTGGAGGAGCATTATATGAAAAGAATTCTGTGCGCGGTGCTGGCCGTTGTGCTTATCGCATCGCTTGTCGGCTGCGGGCGCGGTCGCCGTGAACCGATACAGCTTACCCTTTCGACCGAAGACTCCGCGGCAATCCTTGCCGCCGCGGGCATCACCCTGCCCGACGTTTCCGAAGCCGCCGGTGCCGGAACCGAAGTAAAGTGGTTCGGCTGGAGCGACCCGTTCCAGAACTATTCGGAAGACGAAATCATCAACACCGGCTTCTACACCTTCACCGAAAAATACGGCAACACCATCAAGGTCGTTGAGACTACATATGAACAGCACAACGACGATTTGGCGCAGCTTGTTCTCTCGGACGAGGCCCCGGATCTCATGCCGGGCGGCTCGAACTCGACCGCAATCTTCCCGATGAACGCCACCAAACAGATGATTCAGCCCTGTGACCCTTGGATTGACTTCGACAATCCGCTCTGGGCGCCGATGAAGGACCTCGCCGACCTCTTTGCAATCGGCGACAAGCACTACCAGATTTGCATCACCACAAAGCCGTCCAACGTCGTCGTATATAACAAGAGAGTCGTCGACAGCTGGGGATTTGAAGACCCCGCCGAGCTCTATTACAACGACGAATGGACATGGGATAAATTCTCGGATATGTGCATGGAATTCTCGAATGTCGACGAAGACCGCTTTGCCCTCGACGGCTATGCATATGTCTCGATGTTCATGGAAGCCACCGGCGAACAGGTTCTGATGCACGACACCGTCAACGGCTATTGGTCGAATATCGACAGTCCGAAGATTGAGCGCGCGATGCAGTATCTCTATGAGCTTAAGAAGAACGACTGCACCTATCGCGGCAAGGACGGAAGCCGCTGGGCCCTCCGCGACAACGGAACCTTCGGTGCGGGACTCAAGGACGGTCTCTGCCTCTTCTATGTCATCGGCGAAAGCTTCTTCACCAACACCGTCGAGATGATTTCCTCGGTCTGGGGCGACATCGAAGCCGGCGAGGTTATGTTTGCGCCTCTTCCGAGAGACCCCGAGGGCGACGGCGTATATTACTGCCAGTCGAGCTTTGACGACGTCAAGGGCGCGATGGGCATCGTCAACAACGCGAAGAACCCCGAGGGCGCCGCTCTCCTTGCGGCCTGCATCCGCTTCAAGGTCATCGACCCCGTCGTCATCAAGATTGACGAGCGTCAGCTCCGCGACACCTATAAGTGGAACGACGACATGATCGACATGAGCCGCGTATGTCAGGAAATCGCAGACGCAAACTTTGTTGTCGACCCGACCGGAAACCTCCCCGACAACCTCCAGAACGCAATCCGAAACATGATGGGCGACGGCATTATCCGCACCGCCAACGACACCTCATGGGCACAGCTCAAGGAGAACAACTCCGAGACGATTGACTACTTCATCGACGAGCTTAACGCCGAGCTCGATGAGCTTGCAAACTCATAGCATTAAGATATGAGCAATCCGCCCTTTCCCCATTCCGGGAAAGGGCGTGTTTTTAAACAAAAAGGAGGAAAAGCATGAGATTTATTTGTTACACCCGAAGGGCGGTCAGCGAGGCCGAATATGCCCCGAGGCTCGGTCTGAGTATGCATCTCGGATATGAAAACGGCGGGGAATTCCTGCCGCTCAACCACAACTACGGAGTCCTCTTCGTCAAGGCGGCGCAGGACCCCGCGAGCGGACTTATCTTCCCGAAAAGCCTTAAAAAGCCTTTTGTGCTGCCGGTCGACGGCGGATTCGCGGTCATCGCAATCCGGACCGAGGCGGACGGCGGCGACGACGAAAGCTCGTGCGGCTGTGCGGTCGTCTTTTGGACCGACGACCTTGTGCACTATGAAGAGCTGGGTCTTTTGAAGCTCGCGGACGGGTATCTGGACGACGTGACGCTTAAAATCTGCGGCTGTCACGGCGGATTCGTCGCGAAATATTCGACCGGCGGAAAGGTCTACCGCCGCCGCCTCAACGGTCTTACCGAGCCGACCGACGACGTTAAAGAGTGCGGTCATCTCGGGCGGGAGCCGATTGACACCGAAATCGAGGGGGCATATGACGCCGAGGCGTTCGAGGTGCCCGACGAAAAGGCGGAATATGCGCTTAAAAAGCTGCGGACGCCGACCGTCGCCGCGGTGGAATATGACACCGAGGCTGACGCGGATAAGCTCGCCGATTTTCGGGTCACGGTCCGCTATTCCGACGGCTCAACCCACAAAAAACGCGTCGATTGGGACGCGCCGTCGGGCGGAAAGGTCACCGGGAAAATCCACTCCGACCGCTATGAATTCCCGATTGCCGAAAACCGCGCCGACCCCTGTGTCTACCGCTATAAGGGCGACTATTATTTCATCGCGACGAACGACGCCGACGGCAACCGCTCGATATTTGTCCGCCGCGCGAAGACGATTCCCGGACTTGTGAACGCTCCCGAAAAGCTGATTCTCGACGCGGTGACATACCCGCATGTCGGAAACCTTCTCTGGGCGCCCGAGTTCCACAATGTCGGCGGGAAGGAGTATATCTTCCACGCCTGTACGCCGCACGAATTCGGCGATGAACAGAGTCACGTCATGGTCTTAAAGGACGGCGGCGAGCTCGACGACAAGGACTCATGGGAGGCGCCGAGGAGGGTCTTAAAGAAGGACGGAACGCCGCTTTTCACGGCCGGAATCACTCTTGACATGACGACGTTCGAGGACGGCGAGCGGCAGTATGCCGCTTGGAGTCAGCGGCAGTTCAACCCGATGGACCTCGGCGCGTGGGTGATGATTGCGACGATTGACAAAGACGAGCCTTGGAAGCTGACAAGCGACCCGGTCGTGCTGACTATACCCGAGTACGGCTGGCAGAATAATCACACGCTTGTCGACGAAGGGCCGTTCGCGCTCATCCGCGGCGGAAGGATTTATCTGACATTCAGCTCGGCGCTTGTCGACTCGACCTATTGTGTCGGAATGATGACAGCGGACTGCGGCAGCGACCTTCTCGACCCGAAGAGCTGGCGGAAGGGGAATTACCCGCTTCTGCACTCGCTCTCAAAGCCGGGGGAGTACGGGCCGGGGCATAACGCCTACTGTGAGGACGAGTGGGGAGACGTTTGGAACACCTATCATGCGCGCCCCGGGGTGAACGGTCCGCGAAGCTCGGGAATCCGCCGCGTACACTTCGGCTTCGACGGCGAGCCCGTCCTCGACCTCCTCGAAGAGAACGACCCGCCCGAAGAGCTGAGGGAGATATGCGTTAAAATCAAGTGAGGAAATTTTTCTTGAAAAAGCGTTGACAACGCTTCAAAAATGTGGTATGATAATCGGGCGGCATTGAGTGCCGCCTACGAGGTGTGGCTCAGTTTGGTAGAGCGCCACGTTCGGGACGTGGAGGCCGTGGGTTCAAGTCCCGTCACCTCGACCAAAAATTACCGGTGCCCTTTAGGGTGCCGGTAATTTTTTGCTGATGTGACAGTATGCCGAAATCATGTAAAGCGCCCACCGAGCCGCTTGAGCGGCAGGAGGTGCGGCAAGCGCAAGGGCTTATTTGCCGCAGAAAGTGCCGGGCGCTTTGCATCGAGTGTCTCGCGAAGCGAGACACAGGGGTTACAAGTCCCGTCACCTCGACCACGCCGTCGCGGACTACGTATCGTTCGCGGCGGCATTTTTATGTCCTGATTATGCCGCCTCTCGCTCGCTCCGTCGCGCAGACGCGATTGCTTTCCCGCGAGACGACCGAAACGGTTCGGTATCGTGAGGGAAGTCGAGCGGTTGAAAGCAACGCTTCTGCATACGGCTTTTCCCCCACAAGGTCTTACGACCTTGCGGAACCCCTTTTTCAGCGGTGCCCTTTAGGGTGCCGGTAATTTTTTGCTGATGCGACAGTATGGCGAAACCATGTAAAGCGCTCACCGAATCGTTTACACGGCAGGAAGTACAGCAAACTCAAAGGCCTATTTGCCGCAGAAAAGCATCGGGCGCTTTGCATCGGGTGTCTCGCGAAGCGAGACACAGGGGTTACAAGTCCCGTCACCTCGACCACGCCGTCGCGGACTACGTATCGTTCGCGGCGGCATTTTTATGTCCTGATTATGCCGCCTCTCGCTCGCTTCGTCGCTCCGGCTTTTCCCCACAAACGCAAGCGTTTGTGGGGACCCCCTTTTCGGCAGTACCCATCGGGTGCTGCTGCTTTTTCATTGGGGCAACAGTATGCCGAAACCATGTAAAGCGCTCGCTAAGCCGTTTGCACGGCAGAAAGTACGGCAAGTGCAAAGGCTATTTGCCGCAGAAAGTGCCGGGCGCTTTGCATCGGGTGTCTCGCGAAGCGAGACACAGGGGTTACAAGTCCCGTCACCGCGGCGTCGCAAGCTACATATCGCTCGCGGCGCTTTCTTCATGCTTACGCATTTGAAATCGCCGCTTCACTCATTCCGCTGCTCCGCCTTATCCCCACAAACGCAAGCGTTTGCGGGGACCCCTTTTCAGTGATACCCATAAGGGTATCGTTGCTTTTTTATTTTTTGTATATATCTTCATAACCCCCTCCCCGACGGGGAGGGGGCAGGGGGTGGGGGAACAGGCGAAACGCGTCACGGTCGAGTGACGCGGGGAGCGTCCGCCGCAGGCGGACTCCTTTTATATGGCAGTGTGGTGCCTCTGCAAGTTATCTGCATCGCACACAAGTCGGTACCACTCCCCTCGAGGCGAGAGCGGTCAGTACACAGATATCAGAAGTCAGATGTCAGAATTCTATCCTCTACCTTCTAATCTCTAACTTCTGTCCTGTCACTTTATCTCCTCAAAATCCGCAGCGCCGTGCTTGCAGAGCGGGCAGACGAAGTCCTCGGGGAGCTCGTCGCCCTCGTAGACGAATCCGCAGACCTTGCAGACCCAGCCTTTCTTGCCCTCGGTCTTCGGCTTCGGCTTGACGTTCTTCTGGTAATAGGTGTACGTCATCGTCTCGGCGTCCGAGATGACCCTTGCCTCGGTGACGGAACAGATAAACATTCCGTGGGTGCCGAGGTCGATATACTGCTCGACCTTGAGAGACATGAACGCGTTGATGTATCGCGGCAGGAAGACGAGTCCGTTGTCCGAGCGGAGAACCTCGCTGTCCTTGAACTTATCGGCGGCGCGGCCGCTCTGGAAGCCGAAGGTCTCGAAGACGCTGAACGGCGCGTCGGTCGAGAGACAGCAGACGTTCATCTTTCCGGTCTGCTTTATAATGTGGTGCGAATAGTTTGACTTGTTGATGCTCACGGCGACGCGGTAGGGGTTGTCGGTCAGCTGGGACACGGTGTTGACGATAAGTCCGTTGTCCTTTGTACCGTCGTTCGACGTCACGACATATAGGCCGTAGCCGATTTTAAACAGCGCGGACATGTCCTGCTTGTTCGCTTTTTCGCCGTCCTGCGCGATATAGTCCTTGCAAAGCTCGTCCGACAGCTCTTCAATCTGCGCGCGGCTTTCGTCGTTCAGCGCCGAGAGAATTCTGACGGACGTCGCGGCATATGTGATGTTCTTGCAGGGTTCGAGCATCGAAAGCATGACCTTTGCCGCCAAAGGCGCCCAAGAGCCGTTTTCCATCAGAGCGACGGTCCTGTTCTGATATCCTCTTTCGGTGAGATGGCTGATGAATTCCCTCATAAACGGGAAGATTTCGGCATTATAGGTGGTGGTGGCAAGGACGAGCTTTGAATAGCGGAATGCGTCTTCAACCGCCTCTGCCATATCCTCCCTCGCGAGGTCGGTGACGACGACCTTCGGACAGCCCTTTGCGCGGAGCTTTTCGGCAAGTAGCATTACGGCGTCCTTGGTGTGACCATAGACCGAGGTGTAGGCAATCATTATCCCCTCGGTCTCGGGGCGATAGCTCGACCAGATGTCGTAGAGGTTGATATAGTGCGAGAGGCTGCCGCTGATAACGGGAAGGTTGACGTAGGGCAAGGGGTTCTCGCTGAGAATGGGGCCGTGGGTCGGGCAGATTATTTCGATGTCGAGCGCGGCGGCTTTTTTAAGGAGCTTCTGAACCTGCATTCCGTATTTGCCGACGATGCCGATATAGTACCTTCTTGCCTCGCAGTCCCATTCCTCCTCGACGTCGTTTGCGCCGAACTTTCCGAAGCCGTCCGCAGAAAAGAGGACCTTGTCGCAGGAGTCGTAGGTGACGATGACCTCGGGCCAGTGCACCATCGGGGCGGTGACGAAGGTCAGGGTGTGCTTTCCGAGGGGGAGGGTGTCGTTTTCGCCGACGACGATTCTGCGGTCGGAATAGTCGGTCCCGAAGAACTGCCCCATCATCGTGAACGCCTTGGCCGAAGCGACGATTTTCGCCTCGGGATAGAGGTTCATGAAGTTTGCGATGTTGCCGGCGTGGTCGGGTTCCATGTGCTGGACGATGAGGTAATCCGGCTTGCGTCCGCCGAGGGCGCTCGAGATGTTGTCGAGCCACTGGTGCGTAAAGCGGATGTCGACGGTGTCCATGATTGCGACCTGCGAGTCGATAATGGCGTACGAGTTGTATGCCATTCCGTTCGGCACAACGTACTGCCCCTCGAAGAGATCGATTTCGTGGTCATTCACGCCGATGTATCTGATGTCGTTTGTTACTTTTGTGTCCATATTGTCCTCCTTGAATATTTTTGTCTATTATACCGCAAGTCGGGGGAATTGTAAAGAGGGGCACGGGTAAGAAGACAGAAATGAGAGGTCAGATGGCAGAAGATGGAGATTAGATGATGGAAGATAGAGGATAGATGGCAGATTGTCGGGTGGCAGGGGCACTCTTGCCTTTAGCTATGCAGAACCCCTCCCCGTCGGGGAGGCAAACGACGCATAAGCCTTGGATATGACTATTACTTTACGCGAGCGTCGTTGTGTGTTTCGCTTCGCTCACACCGGAATTTCGTCGGTTTTGTGACAAGTGGGGTGACTTTAGATAGTATGAGCAAAGCGAATACCTTATTTCCGGCAGTGCGGCAACGCACTACCCCGGGCGCAGTCCGAGACCGCCGTCGGCGGTCTGAACGAAAAACAGGAAAACTCCGGCGGGAGTTTTCCTGATATTTTCGTTCGCGCGCGAAGCGCGCCGGACTGCGCCCTCATAGGAGCTGAAACCGTAGCGATGCGTTCCCCCTTTCCATGTGGAAAGGGGGACAGGGGGATAGGAGTCTAAAACAGCATGAGCGAAGCGAATTCCTTATATCGCTGCGCCGCAAAAATTCTCCCGCCGTCAGGTGGCTCTCAAAACTTTGGCGATGCAGAACCCCCTCCCATGTGGGAGGGGGACGGGGGTGGGAGTCTATAATAGTATGAGCGAAGCGAATACCTTTTTACAAGGCGATGGCGCGCAGTGCTTTTTAATCCGCGCAGCGAATTCCTTATATCGCTGCGACGCAAAAATTCTCCCGCCGTCAGGCGGCTATCCAAACTTTGGCGTCGCAGACCCCCCTTCCATGTGGGAGGGGGCAGGGGGAGGGAGACTATAGATAGCATGAGCGAAGCGAATTCCTTTTAAAAGGTGCAGCGCACCTACAAATTTCCTGTAACGTGCAAAGTTTCCTCCGCGCCCCCTCCCCTCGAGGGGAGGGCCGGGGTGGGGTGACTAAAGATAGCATTCGCGCAGCGAATACCTTTTTACGGCAGTCCGGCGTCTCTTCATCATTTGTAGTATATCCTCTAATATCTATCTTCTATCCTCTATCCTCTATCCTCCACCCTCTATCCTCCACCCTCTATCCTCTATCTCCCAAACTTATCCTGATACCCTGCGCCGAAGCACTGTCCGACAAAGGCGGCGAGCGCGATTATCGGTATGTATATCCATGCCGAGGTGTTGAAAAAGATGAACATACAGGGCAGGAAGAGCAGAGCGCAGACCGCCGGAAAAAGCGGGTCGCGCTTTCCGACGCGCCCGAAAAAGTACCCGACGCCGAGCGCGACGCAGACGTCGAGCACCGGCACGGCGTTATAGAGCATCCTGCTCCCGGTGCTCATCGCCAGAAGCGGCAGGGTATAGAACATCACCAGTACAAACACTATATATAGTGCCGCACGCTTAAGTCTCGGCCAAATGTTGTTTTTCATTCTACACCTGCTTCTTTCTTAGCGCCTGTGCCGCCTCACTGTTCGGAGTGACATAAAGCGTCTTCTGATTGGTATATATGACCGCCCCGGGCTTTGCCCCCGACGGTTTTTTTACATATTTCACCCGCGTATAGTCGACCGGGACCGTCGACCCCGTCCGCGCCGACGAGTTATACGCCGCGATAAGCGCCGCTTCGCCGAGCGTCCGCTCCCCCGGCTCTTTTCCGTCACATATAATCACGACGTGCGAGCCGGTGATGTCCTTTACATGGAGCCAGATATCCGAGCGGTCCGCAAGCTTTAGGGTGAGCTGGTCGTTCTGGCGGTTATTCCGCCCGGAGAGAATCCTGAACCCCTCGGTCGACTCGTATTCAATCGGCGGGAGGGCCTTCGGGCGCTTCTTCGACGTCTGCCGCGAGCGGATATATCCCCCGTCGGCAAGCTCGGCGCGGATTTCAGAGAGCTCGGACTCCGTCGACGCGCGCGACAGCGAGTCAAACACCGAGTCGATATACTTCTCCTCCTCTTCGCCCTTTTCAATCAGCGTCCGGAGCATGCGGTCGGCGGTGTCGGCCTTTCGGTATTCGGCATAATATTTCTGCGCGTTCTGCGAGGGACTCAGCCTCGGGTCAAGCTCAATCTCGACCTCGGGACTTCCGTCTTCATAGAAATTCGGCAGGCGGACCGAGCCTTTTCCGCGCTCAATCTGCCAAAGATTCGACATTATAAGGTCGCCCTTAAGGCGGTACGCGTCGCGGTTCTTGCACTCCTCAAGCTCGAGCTTCTGCGCCGAGACCCTTCTGCGCGTGCGCTCGCTCAGGCTGATGAGAAGCTTAAAGAGGTCGTCGGCGCGCTGTTTTGTCTGCGCAAGGACGTCCCGCTCGGAATAAAAGACGTCGAGCAGCTTCGACGGCGAGTCGAATTCGCGGTCGAACATAAGACTGCCGTACTGGTTTATCTTGGTGAAGCAAAAGTCTTTCATAAGTCCGTCGCGGTCGCGGAGGATATAATACCTGTTTTCGCCGCGCTCAATCTGTCCGGCGACGTCGCGGAGATAGAAGAAGAGCCGCGTCAGCTCGTCTTCCGAAAGGGAATTCGCCGGCTTTTCGCCGCCCCTCAGCGCAAAAAACGCCGCCTCGCGCGCAAATATCGGGGAAATCCCCTCGAGGCACCTTATAAGCGCCTTCGAGAGCTCCTCTGTGCGCGACATCAGCCGCGGCGAAAGCTCGGCGGAGTCGAACCCGAAGACCGAAAGCCGCTCGTCACGCGGGGGAAGAGTATAGGTGATTCCGGGGAGAATTCGCCGGACGCGCGACATGTCCTCGCTGACCCGCTTTATCGCGTCGATGACCCGCCCGCCCGGGCCAATCAGCAGGATATTCGAGCATCTTCCCATTATCTCGGCGGCGAGCGTCAGGACAACCCTGTCGCCGAATTCGTCCGTCGCCTCGAAATCGAAGAAGAGGATTCGCTCAAAGCCGTCCTGCCGGATTGAGACAAGCTTTCCCGAAGAAAGGTGCTTTCTTAGGAGCATACAGAACATCGGCGGGGTCTGCGGGTTCTCAGGCTCGCGCTCGGTGAGGTGGACGCGCGCCGTCCCCGCCGACGACGAGAACATCAGCTTCTTTACGCCCTGACCGGCCGTGCGCAGCGACAGAACAAGGCTGTCCCGCGAAGGCTGGTGTATTTTATCCACCCGAGCGCCCAACAGCGAGGCTTCGAGTTCTTTTTTTATAAGACTTAGGTATATGCCGTCAAGCGCCATGGTTTCATCTCCGTTGATTTATTCTGCCGCAGTGCGGCAAAGGGTCGTTATCCGTCAATCCCCCTGACGATGCCGTCGGCGGAGGAGACGACGCACTCGATTCCGAAGCGGTCGCCGAGCTTCTCCGCAAGATAGGGCAGCGCGATGACCTCGGTCTCGTAATGCCCCGCGTCGATAAGCGTCATTCCGATTCGCTCGGCCTCGAGAAATACGCTGAGCTTGACGTCGCCGGTGACGAGCGCCTGTGCGCCCTTTTCGGCCGCCGACGCAAGAATGTCGGAACACGCCCCCGAGCCGCACGCGACCTTTGTTATCTCTCTTCCGCCGTCGACCCATCTTATTCCCGCCGACTTAAACCGTTCCTTTGCCAATGCGGCAAGCTCCTTCGCCGTCATCGGCGGGCACTTCGCCATCGCGCCGTATCCGACCGGCTCGCCGTTCACCGGGTCGCGGCGGTTATATTCCGGCGTTATCCCGAGATTTTCAAAACCGAGTATGTCGACCATCATGTCGCTGACGCCGTAGGGCGCCGAGTCGAGCGAGGTGTGACACCCGAGGCAGGATATCCCCTTTGCGAGCGCCCTTCCCGCCGGATATCCGGCGTCGATATGCTTTATTGCATTGAATATCACCGGGTGGTGAGTGACGATAAGGTCGCAGCCGAGCGCCTCGGCCTCGTCAACAACGCGGTTCGTCGCGTCGAGTGCGAGAAGAATTTTTGTGACCCTGTCCTCACGGCTCCCGACGCATATTCCGGAGTTGTCAAAGCTGTCCTGATTGCGGAACGGCGCAAAGCCGTCGATATAGTCATAAATCTGTCCCAAAGTTGTCATAGCGAATCCTCCCTCGCGTTGTCAATCATCTTTAAAAGCTCGCCCGCAACCGCGGAAAGCCGCTCTGCCTCCGCCCTTTTCGCGCCGTCGCGCGAGCCGTTCATTCCCCTTGATGCCGAAAAAAGGCGCTCCGCCTCCCGCCTTATGTATTCCGCGGCGGCGGGTTGTCTCGGGTCGAGCCGGCCGACAGCGGCCTCGGCGTCGGTGAGCGTTTTCTTTTCTCCCGAGAAGCTCCCGCTTATCACGGCATAGACGAATTTCCCGTCCTCGACCGCGGTTTCGGCGTCGGTCAGAAAGCCGCTTTCGGAAAGATATTTCCGAAGAAGGCTCGCCCTTGTGTTCGGCTGGAGAATAAATCTTGCCGACCTCGGGAGGCGGTCCTTTTCGGAAAGAATTTTGATAATCAGCTCGCCGCCCATTCCCGCAATCACGACGTCGGTTACATCACAAAGGACCGAAGCGGGGATATCGATGAACCCGTCGGAGAGATAAACCGATATTTTTTCGTCGAGACCCGCCCTTTCCACCGCCGTCCTTGCGGCGAGGAGCGGACCCTCGGCGACGTCGGACGCGATTGCGCGCCGGCACCGTCCGCTCTCCACCAGATAGCAGGGCAGGAGCGCGTGGTCAGTGCCGACGTCGAGGACAATATCCCCCTTGACCGCGCCGGCGCAGCACAAAAGGCGGCGGTCGGGCTTAGGCGTCATCTTTCTGCCCGAAATATTCTCTCAGCTTTCTGACGAGAACCTCGGGGTCGTTGCTGTGGACCGCGCATGCCTCGGCGATGGTCTCGCCGCGTGCCGACGGACAGCCGAGACAGTGCATACCCATCTCGAGGAAGAGCGGCGCACAGCCGAAATCGACGTCCAAAATGTCGCCTATAACGGTGTCTTTTGTGATTATGTTCATATTAAAGACCTCCTTGGTATTATTATGTCCGACAATATGATAACATATTTGCGGGAAAAAGGCAAGGGCAGATGTGCCCGATGCGGGCACATCAGAAGACAGAGGCGAGAGGGCAGAAGACAGAAGATGGAGATTAGAGGATAGAGGGTAGAGGGGGCATAGCTAAGGGAAGAGGGGCGCCGGCGGGGAAAGGGCGGGGCGTTGCATTGCCGGAAATAAGGAATTCGCTGCGCTCATGCTATTTTTAGTCACCCCTCCCCATCCCTCCCCTCGAGGGGAGGGGATTCGGTACTACTACTTTGCAGCGCCGCCTGACGGCGGGAAAAATTTGCGTGATGTCATACTTCGCTAAATGCGTTCACTTTGCGGCGACGCTAAATGTATCATTTTTGATATCTCTATGCTCTTTTCCTTCCACACCCCCTGCCCCCTCTCCCTCAGTGAGAGAGAGGGGGTTCCACCCCACACCCGGCCGTTCACGTTCGTGAACGGCGCGACCACTCCCCTCGAGGGGAGTGGTACCGGGCGGGGAGGACACTTTGACAGGTATATTAAAAGCATGAGCGGCGTCATACCTTGCTATAAGGAATTCGCTTCGCTCATGTTATTTTTAAACTCCTTTCCCCCTGTCCCCCCTTTCCACACGGAAAGGGGTAACGCATCGCTACGGTTTCAGCTCCTATGAGGGCGCAGCCGCGACCGTCGAAGACGGCCGGAGGGGATAAAATAAAAACTTCGGAGGAAGTTTTTATTTTATCCCCTCGCGCGCGAAGCGCGCCGGCTGCGCCCGAGGTACGAGCGGTGTCGCACTGCCGGAAATAAGGAATTCGCTGACGCTCATGCTATCTTTAGACTCCCACCCCCTGCCCCCCTCCCACATGGGAGGGGGTTCTGCATCGCCAAAGTTTGAATTGCCGCCTGACGGCGGGATAATTTGTGATAGCACCGCACGTCGCTAATAAGGAGTCCGCTTGCGGCGGACGGCTTATCACGACACCTTAGCGGTGACGTGATTACGCCATATCCCCCACCCCTGCCCCTCCCCGGCGGGGAGGGGGTCCTGCTTCATCAAACTTTGATTGCCGCTCACCGGCTTTGGAAAACCGCACCCCCTTTCATGCCGTTTCGCATACTCCTGCCATCTGGTAATCTGACTTCTATCCTCTATTTTCTATCATCTAATCTCCAACTTCTGACCTCTGACCCTCTCACTTCTGTCCTCTGAAAAGAGCGCCGACAACTCTCTCGGCATTATCCGCCAACAAAGAGAAAACGCAGTCCGTCGGACTGCGTTCGGAGAATAAATCAGGCTTCTTCTCTCATCTTTGCGAAGCATTCGCTGCAATAGACCGGGCGGTCGTCATGCGGCTGGAAGGGAACCCTTGCCTCTTTCCCGCACTTCGCACAGATGGCGGTGTAGAACTGCTTGCCTTCTTCTTTCTTCTTCTTGCGGCAATCCTTGCAGTCCTTCGGCTCGTTCTCGAATCCCTTTTCGGCGTAGAATTCCTGCTCGCCGGCGGTGAAAACGAACTCGTTGCCGCAGGTGCGGCATACTAATGTTTTGTCTTGGAACATAAACATTCCCTCACTTATTGTATTTGCCAAGTCGGGCCTCCGACGGGAATCGCGTGAATCGGCGAGCTGAATGGCATTGATATAAAAACCCTTGCGGGATTTTACCTTATTTTTTCGCGGAGCTTTCTCCGCACGCGAGCAAGCGCGTTGTCCACCGCCTTGCGGTTTATGCCGAGCTTTTCGGCGACGGCGTCATAGCTTTTTCCGGAAAGATATTCGGAAAACACCGACTTTTCGAGCGGTGTAAGTCCGGTTGATATCTCTTTAAAGACCTCGGAAAGCGCCTCGCGGTCCAGAACGGTTTTTTCGGGAGACGCGTCCTCCTGTACGATTTCGGCGTCAAGGGGTTCTTCGCGGCTTTTGATGCGGCTTGACTTCTTAAGTGCCGACAACATTCTTCGGTTCACGCAGATGCCGGCAAAGGTTGAAAAACCGGCGCCGCGCCCGGGGTCATATCCGTGAACGGCGCTCATCAGTCCCAGAATCCCCTCGGACACAAGGTCGTCGCGGTCGGCCGATATGCGGGTATAAAGTCTTGAGAGCTTTTTGAGCGACGGGAGATAGCGCCCGATAAGCGCGCCGTAAGCGTCGCCGCTGTGTTTTGCCAATGCCGCAAGCTCTTCGTCGGAAAGGCGGTCGAACGGCGCTGTTTCGTCGGCCATAGATACCACCTCACCATCGTTCGTTATATTATCATATCATTATATCAACTGTATGTCAAGCTAATTTTGAAGTTTTTAACAGTTTTCGTCGAAACATACAATTTAATTCGGCATAGATAGTCAAAAAGCCCGACTATGCTTTAACACGTTGTTGCAAAACCGCTGATATGGCGGGTTTGCGGACTTAAATAACATATATTAACAGTCGGAAAGCGGCGTCGGAAGATGTCAGAAGCCGCCGAAAAACCGAAAGGGCACGGCAGAACCGCGCCCCAATCGGGTATGGAAATGAGAGAGGACAGAATTACTCAGTCCGGTTTGATTATATCATTGTCGGGAGAGAATGTCAAGAGTGGATTTGGCGAATTGGAGGGTAGAAGGTGGAGGATAGAAGATAGAGCACACGGAGTGACGCTTTGAGACGAGGTCTGTCAGTCTGAGGGTGAGCGTTGAAAGGAGGCGTCGGGCGGGGAGGGGTGTGACTGGGGGTGTGGAGGGCGCCTCGGGCGCAGCCGGCGCGCGAAGCGCGCAAGGGGATAAAGGAAAAACTCCGGCGGGAGTTTTTCTTTTATCCCCTACGACCGCCGGTCGGCGGTCGCGGCTGCGTGCATAAGCTTGTTTTATGGCTGTTCACGCTTCGCAATCATGTACGATTGATTGCTCGCGTTCACAGATAAAACAAGCGTATGCTCCCATGGCGTGTAGCTCTAAACAGAAGTGGCTTCGGTGCGCCAAACACCCCCTTTCCATGTGGAAAGGGGGGAGGGGGGGATAGGAGACTAAAAATAGCATGAGCGCAGCGAATTCCTTTTAGAGAGGTGCAGCGTCGCTCTCAAATTTTAACAACGCTACTAAGGTTCCTCCGCGTCCCCTCCCCGCCGGGGAGGGGCAGGGGAGGGGGATATGGCGTAATCACGTCACCGCGAGCGTGACGTGATTAGCCGTCCGCCACCGGCGGACTCCTTATTATATGGCAGTGTGAAACCTCTGCAAGTTATCTATAACGCTCGCAAGTGTCCTCCATGCCAAGTACCACTCCCCTCGAGGGGAGTGGTCGCGCCGTTCACGAACGTGAACGGCCGGGTGTGGGGTGGAACCCCCTCTCTCTCCCCGAGGGAGAGGGGGCAGGGGGTGTGGAAGAAAAAGAGCATTGAAACAACAAAATTGATATGTTTTGCGTCCGCCGCAAAGTTGACATTTTGCAAGGTACGACGTCTCACAAACTTTCCCCCGCCGTTAGGCGGTACATCAAACTTTGGCAACATATACCCCTCCCATGTGGGAGGGGGAAGGGGGTAGGAGACTAAAAATAGCATGAGCGAAGCGAATTCCTTTTAGCAAGGCAGTGGCGCGCAGAGCTTTTTAATTCCGCGCAGCGAATCCCTTTTATAATGCAGTGAGTCGGCTTCGGACACCGCAAATTCACACATCGGCTTTCATAAGCAAACAAGTCCCGTCAACATATCCCGCCAATATAACCGAAAATGGCACGGCCAAGCCGTGCCACCGTTCGGGTATGGAAATGAGAGAGGGCAGATTACTCTGCTCGCGTTTAAGTATATCACACTCATCCGACAAAGTCAACTGTTTTCGTACATCTTTCCACCAATTCGCGACCGAACGCGGGTATACTAAAGGTGGAACGGAGTGTGATAAATGTGGACTTCGGAAAAAGACTGAGGGATTTAAGGCTTCGGGCGGGACTTACACAGGCACAGCTCGCCGAGCGCCTCGGGGTCACAAAATCGGTGGTGTCGTTCTATGAGCTGTCCGAACGGTCGCCGTCGCCGAACGTAATCATAAAGCTCGCCGAAGTCTTTCACGTCTCGGCGGACTATCTCCTCGGAATAGACAAAAAGCGCACGCTCGACATCTCCGACCTCGACGAAGAACAGGTGCGTCTTGTCGAGACGATGGTGCGGGCGATGCGCAGTAACGGCTGATTCAGAAGAGCGCGGCGACGCCGCAGGATATCAAAAGCACGGCGATTCCGGCGATGAGCACCCCGATTACGATACACGGGAACGACATCTTCGGGTTGAGCCTAAGAACCGTCGCGACAAGTGCGCCGGTCCATGCGCCGGTCCCCGGGAGGGGGATGGCGACCAGGAGTATCAGTCCGAGCGCCTTGTATTTTTCGACGGTGGCGCGGTTCTTCTCGGCCTTGTCCTCCAAAAATCGCGCGAATTTCCCGACGACGCCGGTTTTTTTCTTCATCCACCCGAGAACCGCGTCGAGCAGCAGGAGAATAAACGGTATCGGGAGAAGATTCCCGAGAATTGCGCTCAAAAATGAGAGCCAGGGGTTGAGCCCGAAGCCGATTCCGTAGGGGATTCCGCCCCGAAGCTCAACGACCGGGAGCATCGATATAAAGAAAGTTGCGGCCATCCTTCCGAGGGTGGTCGATGTCAGCCATGAAAGCATTTTTTACACCTTTTTTCTGATAAATCTGAAATAGTCGGTAAGCGGCCCGACGTTGCTGTCCGAGAGGTTTTCGGGAAGCTCGGAGAACCACCCGAGCTCGGTCACCTCGCCGTCGCGGAAGGAAAACTCCCCCTCATAGCTTATGCAGCGATAGACGATATCTATGCAGGAACATTCGTCGCCGTTCGGATAGACGTGGTGATGCCGCTTGCCTGAATATATCCCGAAGAGCTCGAATTCCTTAAGGGTGATGCCGAGTTCTTCTTTTATTTCCCGACGAAGCGCGTCCTCGACCTTTTCGTCGACTTCTATCGCCCCGCCGTGATATCCCCACTTTCCGTCGTCGGCGCGCTTCTGGAGGAGGACTCTCCCCTGTCCGTCGTCGATTATAAGACATGCGCAGGGCATTATCACGGTGTCGTGACCGACCTTTTTTCTTATCTCCGAGATATACGACATTCCGCGCGCCCCCTATATTCCGAGGACCTCGCCGACCGCCGAGATTACGTCCCACGAGACGTCTTCGGGAGAGCGGGCGGCGTTTATTATCTTTATGTTATGAGTCGGCGAAAGGCGCTCAAAGACCTCGGAATAGCTCCGGCGGACCCTTTCGATTGACTCGCGGGTCTCGTAAATCTCGCGCGAGGACCGTCCCGCCGAAATTCTTCGGTCACATTCGTCGGTCGGGACGTCGAGGAAGATGCAGAGATCGGGTTTTATTATCGCCGGACAGCCGACATGCGCCGGCAGAAGCCAGTCGAGGCCGATATCCATTCCCTGATACGCGAGCGACGAAAAATAGTACCTGTCGCAGATTACTGTCGTTCCCTTTTCGAGCATCGCGCGGATTCCGTCGGCGGGATTCTCGCAGTGCGCAATCCTGTCCGCAAGAAAGAGCGCCGCAAGCTCGTGGGGCGTCCGCTTGGTGATTCCGCCGAGGGCGTCGCGGATAAGTCCGCCCGTGGCATGCTGAGTCGGCTCGGCCGTAAGGCATACGGGATATCCCTTTTCGGTGAGGGCGCGCTGAAGAAGGGCAATCTGGGTGCCCTTTCCGCTTCCGTCAAGTCCCTCAAAGACGATGAATTTAGCGCTTGTCATTTTAAATCTCCTTTAAAGACGGCCGGTCGAGCCGAAGCCGTTCGTGCCCCTCTCGGTTTCGGGGAGGGAGTCCGCCTCGGCGGTGTCGGGGAAAAGCACGGGGAGGGTCACAAGCTGTGCAATCCTCTCGCCGGGGACGACGGTATATGGCTCTTTCCCGAGGTTTATAAGCGGGACGGAGAGCTCGCCGCGGTAGTCCGAATCGACGACTCCGACCGAATTCGGGAGGCTTATCCCGTGGCGGCTGCCGAGTCCCGAGCGCATAAATATGAGCATGACGACGTCGTCCCTGTCCGGGCAGACAGCGATTCCTATCGGAAAGCTCACGATTTCCCCGGGGTTGATTGTGGTCGGCGCGTCGATACAGGCGTGAAGGTCGAGCCCCGCGCTGAGGTCCGTCTTCCTCTCGGGGATAATCGCCCCGTCGCGGAGTTTTTTAAAGGTGAGGGTCATGCCGTCCTCCTTAAAGCTTTGTTTTTTTGAATATATCATATTTCGGGGGGAATGTCAATTTAGAGGACAGAAATTAGAGGATAGAAGATAGAATTCGGGAGCGTGCGGGCATAAAAATATGCCGCGAACAGCGAAGGTCCGCGGCGATGTGGTCGGAGTGAAGGGACTTGAACCCCCGACATCCTGCTCCCAAAGCAGGCGCGCTACCAGCTGCGCTACACCCCGTCGCTAATATTATAGCGGAAGAGGGAGGAAATGTCAAGAAGGCAGAATTGAGAAGTCAGGGGGCAGAAGTCGGAGATTAGAGAATAGAGAGTAGATGGGGCATGGCTAAGGGAGAGGGACGGACGGCTATAAAAGATTTGGAAGAGCGGAACCCCCTCCCCGGCGGGGAGGGGGTAGGGGGAGGGGGATATGGCGTAATCACGTCACCGCCAAGGTGACGCGATAAGCCGTCCGCCGCATGGCGGACTCCTTTTATACGGTAGTGCGGCGCAGCACACAATTTTTCTAAAACTTGCCAAAGTGTCCTCCTTGCCAAGTACCACTCCCCTCGAGGGGAGTGGTCGCGCCGTTCACGAACGTGAACGGCCGGGTGTGGGGTGGAACCCCCTCTCTCTCACTGAGGGAGAGGGGGACTGGGGGTGTGGAAGGAAAAAGAGTATGTTATCGCAAACTGACCCCGCCGTCAGGCGGCCCTCCAAACTTTGGCAACGAAGACCCCCTCCCATGTGGGAGGGGGTTGGGGGTGGGAGTCTAAAGATAGCATGAGCGCAGCGAATTCCTTTTAGCAAGGCAGTGGCGCAAAGCTTTTTAATTCCGCACAGCGAATTCCTTATAGCCGTCCGTTTGCCTCCCCCGCGCAATCCAGCCTCTAACCTCTACCCTCTATCCTCTACCCTCTAACTTCCTACGCCTTCGCCGCGCTCATCGGGCGCAGCTTGGCGCGCTCGCGGCGGTCCATCGCGATGCGGTCGGAAATCAGCGCGATGAACTCGCTGTTGGTCGGTTTGCCCTTGCAGGTGTTGACGGTGCAGCCGAAAAAGCTGTTGAGCGTCTCGACGTCCCCGCGGTCCCAAGCGATTTCGATGGCGTGCCGTATCGCGCGCTCGACCCTCGACGGCGTCGTCTGGAACTCCGACGCGACCGTCGGATATAAGAGCTTCGTCACACATTCGAGCATCTCCGAGTCCTCGATACAGTGCAGAATCGCGCTCCTCAGATAGTGGTACCCCTTGATGTGCGCCGGAACACCGAGCTGGTGAATCATCTTCGTGACCGTGACCTCGGGACTGAGGTCCTGACGCGGCGAAAACGCCGGCTGTGCGTCTTCAAGAAGGTCATAACCGAGGATTTCGTTGATTCGGTCGCCGAGCATCTTCGGCTCAAACGGGCGTATCAGAAAATACGACGCCCCCGCCTGCATCGCCTGCCGCTCGGCAAAGGGGTTGTCGCAGGGCGACGTCACAATGAACACCGGCCGCCTTACCGCCGTCCTCCCGAGCTTTTTCATCAGCTCGATTGCGTCTAAATTCGGCATCGAAAGGTCGAGCACCGCGACGTCGGGCGACTCGTCCTTTACCGCATCGAACAGCACTCCGCCGTCCTTCGGCCTTGTAATACAGAAAAATCCCATTCCCCTCAGCGCGTCCGCCGCGGCTATGCCGAAGTCCCTTGAATCGTCGCCGATTAAAACCTTTGTCTTTTTTGTCATGTTTATTCCTCCGTTCTTTTAATAAGGAAACTCATATTTTCCTTAGCTATTCCATATTTTACCAGATATCGGGGGAATAATCAAGAGCTTTGCAGAATTTCAGAGGAATAGACAAAAGTCAGGGCAAAAACTTTGGCGCCGTTCGGCAGATATGAGTCGAAATATAGTATCTCGTCTCGAAAATACAAACAATATGTTGTATGTCACCCCTTGGCGTCGTACCAGCTGTGACCCGAATTGACATCGGCGGTAAGCGGGACCGACAGCTCGACCGCCTTTGCCATCTCCTCCGCGAGAACCCTTGCGGCGGCGTCGCGGCAGCTTTCGGCCGACTCGACGATAAGCTCGTCGTGCACCTGTAAAATAAGCTTTGCGTCGAGATTTTCGTCCTTAAGGCGGCGGTAGACCCTTATCATCGCGATTTTGATGATGTCGGCGGCGGTGCCCTGAATCGGGGCGTTCATCGCGGCGCGCTTTCCGAAAGCTTTCATCACACGGTTCGACGCCCGAAGCTCGGGGATATATCTCCGCCGGCCGAACATCGTCGTAACATATCCGTCGCGCTCCGCCGACTCGACGGTGTTCTTCATGAATTCATCGATTTTAGGATATGTCCCGAGGTAGTTCTTGATGTATCTGTCCGCCTCGGCGACGGTGCAGTTTATGTCTTTCGAGAGGCTGAACCCGCCGATGCCGTAGATAATCCCGAAGTTTACCGCCTTTGCCGCCCGCCTCATGTCGGCGTCAATCATCTCCTCGGGAAGACCGAAGACCTGTGCCGCGGTCCTTGTGTGGATATCCGCGCCGGAGAGGAAGGCCTCTCTCATGTTCTTATCGCCGCTCATCGACGCGAGAACCCGAAGCTCAATCTGGCTGTAGTCGGCGTCGAGGAGGACCTTTCCCTCTTCGGCGACAAAGAATTTTCTCATATTCCGCCCGATTTCCTTTCGGACGGGAATGTTCTGCATATTCGGGTTTGACGACGAAATCCTGCCGGTGCGGGTCTCGGTCTGCCTGAATTCCGAACGGACGCGCCCGTCGGGACAGACCTCGTCCAAAAGTCCGTAGACATATGTCGAAAGGAGCTTCGTCAGCGTCCGGTAGTCGAGGACGTCCTGTGCAATCGGATGTATCGGCACAAGGTTTTCAAGCACCTCGGCGTTGGTCGACAGTCCGCGGTGGTTCTTCTTGCCGCTCGGGAGTCCGAGACGGTCGAAAAGGACCTCGCCGAGCTGCTTTGAGGAGTTGATGTTGAACTCCTGCCCCGCAAGGAGATAAATTCGCTGTTCAAGCTCGGAGATGTCAGCCTTAAGTCCCTCGCCGAACGAGCGGATTCCGTCCGAGTCGACCTTGACGCCGAGCACCTCCATCGACGCAAGCACCTCGCAGAGCGGCTGTTCGATGTTATAAAGAAGGTCGGACATTCCGCCGTCTTCGACGTTATTTTTCAGCGCTTTCGCAAGGCCGGGGAGGGAGACGATGTCGGCATGACCCTCGTTTTTGCTATACGGCACGTTATTTGACACGCACAAATTACTCACAGTATAATCCGTAGCCTGTGAATTGAGGAGATATCCCGCCAAATCACAGATGAAGACAAGTCCCGAAAGCTCGGCGGAATGTTCAAAACAGAATTTATATGCGCTCTTCGCCGAAAACGCGGTCTTTTCATACAGCGAGGTGAAATAGCCGAGAATGGCGTCCGGGTCTTCGGAGACAAAAACGCTGTCCCCCGAAATCACCTCGAGGCGGCTTCCGTCGAAAATGAAGCAGCTTTCGCCCCGAACGCTTTCGGCGCAAAGCTCCGAAACGGTGATATCCCTTTCGGCTTGTGCGGGCGCCTCTTTTTCGGGGAGGGCGACGTCGGAGAGGCCGAGCTTGTCGAGCATCTTGAACATATCGAGCTCGCTGAGAAGCGCGGCGGCCGCGGCGGCGTCCGGCTCCTTCGGGAGATAGTCATCGCGGTTCCTCGGAATAGGCGCCTCGGTTGAAATCGTCGCGAGCCACTTGCTCGTAAACGCCGACTCCTTTCCGTCAATCAGCTTCTGGCGCGCGGCGGCGGTAAGCTTTGCCCCGTCGACGGAGGCATAGAGGTTTTCGATGCTCCCGAACTGCTGTATAAGGCTCTTCGCGGTCTTCTCGCCGATTCCCGCGACTCCGGGGATATTGTCCGAGCTGTCGCCCATGAGCGCCTTTATGTCGATGAGCTGTATCGGTTCGACGCCGTATTCCTCAAAAAATCTGTCGCGGTCATAGGCCGAGGTCTCGCGGTTGGTCGCCAGAAGGACCGTCGACCTTTCGCCGATGAGCTGGAGATTGTCGCGGTCGCCCGAGAGGATATATACCTCGTCGCCGTCCTCGGAGAACATCTTCGCGACCGAGCCGAGAATGTCGTCCGCCTCGAACCCCTCGCACTCGATGATGTTTACGCCGAGGTCGGAAAGAAGCTCTTTTACGACCGGGAGCTGTCTTGCAAGGTCGTCGGGCATTCCCTTTCGGTTCGCCTTGTAAAAGCTGCACGCCTTATGCCGGAAGGTCGGCGCCTTCATGTCGAACGCGACGGCGACGCCGTCGGGGTTGAGGCGCTCGAGCTCCCGAAGATATACATTCAAAAAGCCGGTGACCGCGTTGGTGGGAAATCCCTTTGACGAGGTGAGGACCTTTATGCCGTAAAACGCCCTGTTGAGGATTGAGTTTCCGTCGATAACTAATATACGCATTTCCGTGCTCCTTCGCAATTTCTTTATTTAAAGAGTATACCACATTTCCGGGACTTTTGGAAGAGGCGGGAAGAAATTTTTATAAAAGGACTACACAAACGCCGGCGGGTATGATATAATGTCGACGAAGAAATATCAGCGTCAGAGGGCGGAATTATATGGACTTCGTCAGAGTCGGCAACGTCAAAATCGAAAAAACCTGTGCGCTGTCGCCGATGGCTTCGGTCGCGGACAGGGCATACAGAGAGCTTTGCCGCGAATACGGCGCAAGCCTTCTTTGCAGCGAGATGGTCTCGGCAAAGGGCCTTTGCTACGGCGGCGCGGGGTCGTATGAGCTCTGTGAGGTGACGGAGAATCAGCGTCCCTATGCGATACAGCTCTTCGGCGAAGAGCCGGAATATATCGCCCGCGCGGTTGAAATCATAAACCGATTTAAACCCGACATCATCGACATAAACATGGGCTGTCCGGTCGCGAAGGTCGTCAACCCGGGCGGCGGAAGCGCGCTTATGAAGACTCCCGAGCTTGCGGCGGAAATCGTCCGGGCGGCGGTCAGGTCCGCCGACTGCCCCGTCACGGTAAAATTTCGCTCCGGCTGGGACGAAGAGCACATCAACGCGGTCGAATTCGGAATGATGATGGAACAGGCTGGCGCGGCGGCAATCGCCGTCCACCCGAGGACGAGAAAACAGCTTTACGGCGGCAGCGCCGATTGGTCGGTCATAAAGAGGGTCAAGAGCGCCGTCAGAATCCCGGTAATCGGCAACGGCGACGTCGCCTGCGGAAAGGACGCCGAGAGAATGTACCGCGAGACGGGGTGCGACCTTGTGTCCCTCGCGAGGGCGTCGAACGGGCGTCCTTGGGTCTTTCGCGAGATAAGGCAGTATCTTATGACCGGCGAAGTCCTCCCCGAGCCGCCGCTCTCAGAGCGCATCGGGGTGATGATTCGGCACGTCGACCTTCTTATAAGGTATAAGGGCGAGGACCAAGGGGTCAGAGAGGCGCGGAAAAATGTCGCTTGGTACTTAAAAGGGATACGCGGGGCGGCAAAATGGCGGAACGAGACTGCGTCGCTGAATACCCGCGATGACATAATAAGGCTTGCGGAGGCGGTGCTGAATGAAAACGGGGAATGACGCGGGATATTCCGCCGAAAATCTCGGAAACGGGTATTTTTCGGTGATATCCGAGAGCGTCCGCTTCGGCACCGACGCTTTTCTGCTCGCCGACTTCGCCGCGCCGAAGCACCGAGACTTCTGTCTTGACCTTTGTTCCGGAAACGGCATCGTCGCGCTCTTGCTCCTTCGGGAATTCGACCCGCTCGGGGTCGTCGGGGTCGAGATAACGTCCGAGGCGCACCGTCTCGCCGAGATATCGAAGGAGCTCAGCGGCGCAGAGAAATTCGTCCCGATAAACGCCGACCTCCGCGGCTGGAGATACGGCGGGCGGCAGTTCGACGTTATAACCTGCAACCCGCCCTACTACCGCATCGGGAGCGGGGCGGCGCCGTCGACGGAGGCGGGAAAGCTTGCGCGGCACGAGGAGAGCTGCCGGATCGAGGACGTCTGTGACGCGGCACGGCGAAATCTTAAATACGGCGGGCGGCTTTGCATCTGTCAGCGTCCCGAGAGGCTTTCGGACTGCGTCTGCGCGATGAAGGCGGCGGGAATCGAGCCGAAGCGGCTTCGGACCGTCCACCGCGACGCCGGCTCGCCGGCTTGGCTGATTCTCCTTGAGGGGAGATACGGCGGGGCGGGGTCGGTCGCAATCGAAAAGCCGCTTTTGGTATATGACGAAGCGGGGGAATATTCCCCCGAGATGAAGAGAATTTACAGGATAGGTGATGAAAGATGAACGAATTCCGCGAAATGAGGCGCTCGGGGCAGAAGCTTACGAAGGAGCGCTGCTATGAGATTCTTGACGGCGCGACGCACGGCGTTCTCGCGCTCTCGGGCGACGGGGGATATCCCTATGCCCTGCCGATAAGCTTTGTGCGCTGCGGCGAAACGCTTTATTTTCACTCCGCCGCCGAGGGGCATAAAATCGACGCGATAAAGCGGTGCGACAAGGCGTCGTTCTGCGTCGTCGCCGAGGACAGGGTCGCGCCGGAGAAGTACACAACGCTGTATGAAAGCGCGATTGTCTTCGGAAGGATAAAAATTGTCGCCGACGACTCCGAAAAGCTCTCGGCAATCGAGGCGCTGTCCGAGAAATACTATCCCGGCGGACCTCATCGGAAAAAGGCGCTCGACGGCTTCGACCGCTTTGTGATTATCCGGCTCGACGCCGAGGAAATAAGCGGAAAGGCGTCGAAATATCTTCTTGCCGAGCGCGAAACGGGGGATATCGGATGAGAGGAAAGCTTTTTGTGGTCGGGACGCCAATCGGCAACCTCGGCGACATCACCTACAGGGCGGTTGAAACGCTTTCGTCGGTCGACTTCATCGCCGCCGAGGACACCCGCGTCACCCAGAAGCTCCTTTATCACTTCGGCATTAAAAAGCCGCTTGTGAGCTATCACGAGCACAACCGAAAGACCGCCGGCGAGAGCATTGTCGCGCGGATTGCGGCGGGGGAGAGCTGTGCCGTCGTCACCGACGCGGGCATGCCCTGTATCTCCGACCCGGGCGAGGACCTCGTCAAAAGCTGCGCCGCACTCGGGATATCTGTCGAAGCCGTCCCGGGGCCGAGCGCCGCGGTCTCTGCGCTGTCGGTCAGCGGTCTTGACACCGCAAAATTCGCGTTCGAGGGATTTCTGTCGACGTCGCCGTCTTCGCGCGCAAGGACGCTTGAACGCGCGGCGGAGGAGCAGAGGACGCTCATTTTCTATGAGGCGCCCCATAAGCTCTCGGCGACGCTTTCCGACCTTTATTCACACTTCGGGGACAGGAAAATTTCCATCTGCCGCGAGCTTACGAAGCTCCACGAGGAGGTCATCAGGACGACTCTTTCCGAAGCCGCCGAAATCTATCGCGGCGAAAAGCCGCGCGGCGAATTCGTGCTCATCGTCGAGGGAAAGAAAGAGGAGCCGCCGAGGGAGGAGACTCTTTCCGACGCCGTCGCCGAGGCAAAGAGGCTTTCGGACGGCGGACTTAAGCCGTCGGACGCCTGCCGCGAGGCCGCCAAGAGGAGCAGGTTTACGAAGAGCGAAATCTATTCGGCGCTTCTTGCCGAAAAGGAGAGCTGAGCTTTGCTTATAAGAAAGATGAAACGCGGGGACGTCCCCGGGGTGTACGAAATCGAGCGGGAGTGCTTTATGTCTGAGGCGTGGGCAATCGAGGACTTCTATGCGCTGACCGAAGACCTCCCGTACTGCGCCGCTCTTGTCGCCGAGGAGGACGGAAAGCCGGTCGGATATATCGCGATGTCGTTCGCCGCCGACGAGGCCGACATCGCTTCGGTCGCGGTATCGGGGGAATACCGGCGGCAGGGGATTGCAAAAAGGCTTATTTCCGAGGCAATCGGGATTGTGAAGCCGGCGAGGGTGTTCTTGGAGGTCAGGGCGTCGAACACCGCCGCGCAGGAGCTTTATAAGTCCCTCGGATTCAGATATATCGGCGTGCGCCGCGGGTATTACACTAATCCGCCCGAGGACGCCGCCGTGATGAGAAAGGACTGTGTTGAATGAAAAAGACGCTTCTTCACATATGCTGTGCGCCCTGCTCGATAACCTGTATCGACACTCTTCGGGCGGACGGAATCGAGCCGGTCGGGTATTGGTACAATCCGAACATTCACCCCGTCACCGAATACCGCCAGCGACGCGACACCCTTATCGGCTACGCAAAGGCCGTCGGCGTCGAGCTCAGGCTCCGGGACGAATACGGCCTTCGGGAATTCGTCCGGCTGGTCAGTCCGGATTTGGAGGACCGCTGCGGGATATGCTATGAGCTCCGGCTCTTCGAGAGCGCAAGATATGCCGCCGAAAACGGCTTCGACAGCTTTTGCACGACCCTTCTCGTCAGTCCGTATCAGAATCATGAGCTTTTGGTCGAGACCGGGCACCGCGCCGCCGAGCGCTTCGGAATCGAATTCCTGCCCTATGACTTCCGCCCGCGCTTCCGCGAGGGGCAGCAGAGGGCGCGCGAGCTCGGTCTTTATATGCAGAAGTACTGCGGCTGCGTCTTCTCGGAGGAAGAGCGCTATATCCGCAAAAAACGGTGAATTTTTCCGGCGCCGCCGCGATTTAGCTCCTCTGAGATAAGAAAACAAGAGCGTCCGGCGGACGCTGCAAAGCACCGCAGAATCGCTCAAAGCTGCCAGATTCAAGGCGGCGGCTCGCACGCACTACTGTATGTAATGCAAGAGCCGCCAACGATGAAGATGGCGGCTTTGAGTTAGATTCTGCGGTCTTGTTTTCTTGTCTCAGAGGGCGTTAGGCGACGCTTTTGTTTTTTATATACAAAAATCGTCATAAAATTTCCAACGGTTAGCCGAGGCTTTTTTCACTTTTGGTCTTGATATTCGCGGAATGATATGTTATACTTCTATTGTATGTATACTGCAAAGTACGACAATTTTTAATATTTTGAAAGGATGGATACCATGAAGAAAAGAATCAGCTCTGTCCCGTTCAAGGGAACTCCCGAGCAGGAGGCAAAGCTCCGCGCCGTAATCGACGAAAAGAAGAACGTCGAAGGCTCTCTGATGCAGGTCATGCAGGAGGCACAGGAGATTTACGGCTATCTGCCCCTTGAAGTACAGAAAATCATCGCCGAGGGAATGGGCGTCTCGGTTGAACAGGTTTACGGAATTGCGACGTTTTATGCACAGTTTGCCCTTTCACCCAAGGGCGAGCACCAGATTTCGGTCTGCCTCGGCACCGCGTGCTACGTTAAGGGTTCACAGGACATCATCGACCGCCTCACCGAAGTCCTCGGAATCGAGGCCGGCGAGTGCACCGCCGACGGAAAGTTCTCTCTCGAAGCCTGCCGCTGCATCGGCGCCTGCGGTCTTGCCCCGGTAATGACCGTCGGTGAAGACGTTTACGGCCGTCTTACCAAAGCCGACGTCGACACCATTCTCGCCAAATACAGATAACGCGCACGGCGTCCGTATCTTAAAGGGGTACTAATATGAAGATTTCCGATATCAAAACTCTTCTTGACGCCGAGGTGGTATGCGGCGAAGAAAACCTCGGGCACGACGTTTATTCCGCCTGCGGAAGCGACATGATGAGCGACGTCCTCGCATATGTAAAGGATCAGGCAGTGCTTCTCACCGGCCTTGTCAATTCACAGGTCATACGCACCGCCGAGATGATGGACATGGTCTGTATCGTCTTTGTCCGCTCAAAAAAGCCGACTCCCGAGATGATTGAGCTTGCAAAGGAAAGCGGGCTTGTCCTTATGAATACAGAAAAGAGGATGTATGAGGCCTGCGGTCTGCTTTATAAAAGCGGACTCGTCGGAAACGGGGTCAGACATGAGTGATTCCGTAAAGTTCCGCTTCGACGTCGACGGCTCAAACTTCACCACCGCGGGGCAGGCTTCGGTTCAGGTCAAAAAGAACCTCCGCGAGCTCGGAATCCCCGCCGAGGCAATCAGAAGAGTCTCGATAGCGATGTATGAAGGCGAAATTAACATGGTCATACACGCTCACGGCGGAGTTGCCGAGGTCGAGGTGTTCGAGGATAAGATAGTTATCGTCCTTTCGGACACCGGCCCGGGAATCCCGAACATCGAGCTCGCAATGAAAGAAGGGTATTCGACCGCTCCCGACAATATCCGTTCGCTCGGCTTCGGCGCCGGAATGGGTCTTCCGAACATGAAGCGCTATACCGACGGCATGAAGATTGACACCGAGCTCGGAAAGGGCACAACAATAACGATGGTCGTAAACTTCTGATAACATTCCCAAAAAGGTGAATCATGAATACATATGAACATTCCGTTTCGCTCGACCCGTCGCGCTGCACCGGCTGTACCACCTGCATAAAGCGCTGTCCGACCGAAGCAATCAGAGTAGATAACGGCAAGGCGTCGATTAACCCCGACCGCTGCATCGACTGCGGCGAGTGCATCAGAGTATGTCAGAATCACGCCAAAATCGCCATCTGCAACAAGCTCGACCACCTCTATGACTACAAGTGGCGGATTGCGCTCCCCGCGCCGACGCTTTACGGTCAGTTCGAGAATTTAGACGACGTCGACTATGTGCTTCAGGGCCTTTTGGACATGGGCTTCAACGACATCTATGAAGTATCACAGGCCGCCGAGATTGTCTCGGAATACACAAGGCTGTACCTCAAGACCGAGGGCATCAAAAAGCCGGTCATCAGCTCGGCGTGTCCCGTTGTGGCGCGGCTTATCGGTCTTCGGTTCCCCTATTTAAAAGACAACCTTCTCCCGCTTCTCCCTCCGATGGAGATTGCGGCAATCGAGGCGCGGAAAAAGGCAAAGCGCGAGCACCCCGAGCTTTCGGACGAAGACATCGCGGTCTGCTTCATTTCGCCCTGTCCGGCAAAGACAAGCTATGTTAAAAACGGCTTCGGCTCATATAAATCCGCGGTCGACCTTGTCGTTTCGATGTCAGACATATATTTCTCACTGTTAAATCATATGAGCCGCGACAAGGTCCCCGAGGCGGTCTCGAATTCCGGAATGATCGGAATAAGCTGGGCGACCTCGGGCGGAGAGGCGACCGCCATCTTCAACGACAAGTACCTTGCCGCCGACAGCATCGAAAACGTCGTCGAAATGCTCGAGCAAATCGAGAACGGGACAATCCCGCCGCTCGAATTCATCGAGCTTAACGCCTGTACGGGCGGCTGTGTCGGCGGAGTTATGACCGTCGAGAACCCGTTCATCGCAAAGGCAAGGCTCCAGACGCTCCGGCGCTATATGCCGGTGTCGCAGAACTTCCTCAGCGGCGGCGAGCGCTATATCCCGCCCGAGATGTTCTTCGAGGACGTTCCGGACTATAAGCCGATGAACCGCCTCGGAAACTCTATCGGCGAATCGATGAAGATGATGTCGGACATACAGAAGCTCCGCGACGAGCTCCCCGGAATCGACTGCGGCTCCTGCGGCGCACCGACCTGTCGGGCGTTTGCCGAAGACGTCGTCAAGGGCGAGAGAGCGCTTGAAAGCTGTATTATCCGTGCACACCGGATTGCCAACGGCGAACCGGTCAGAAGTACCGAAACGACATCCGCGAAAGGTGATGTATTCCGATGACCGTAAAAGAGCTATGTGAATCCGCGGGATTCAGCCCGATATGTCTCCCCGACCCCGAAAGAGAGGTCGAGGGCGGATATTGCGGCGACCTTTTGAGCTGGGTCATGGGAAGGGCAAAGAGCGGGCAGGCTTGGGTGACTATTATGTCGAACATAAACATCGCCGCCGTCGCCACCCTTTGCGACACCTCGGTGATTATCCTCTCCGAAGGCGTAATGCCCGACGCCGGGGTCGCCGAGGCCGCCGAAGCGCGCGGAATAAACATCGCCGCGACCGAGCTTCCGACCTATGAAGCCGCGGTGCGGGTCTCACAGCTGATATGAGCAAGTATTACTACGACCTTCACATTCACTCCTGCCTTTCCCCCTGCGCCGACAACGACATGACCCCGGCAAACATCGCCGGCACCGCAACCCTCGCGGGAATACAGATTATGGCGCTCACCGACCACAATTCGGTGAAGAACTGTCCGGCGTTTTATAAGGCATGTAAAAAATACGGCGTAATCCCGGTCGCGGGAATGGAGCTTACGACCGCCGAGGACATTCACGTCGTCTGTCTCTTTGAAGACCTCGATAACGCGCTCGCGTTCGGCGAGGAGGTCGACTCGAAAAGGGTGCTTATCCCGAACCGCGTCGACATCTTCGGGGACCAGCTTATCATGGACGACGAGGAAAACGTCATCGGCACCGACGCGAATATGCTCCCGAACGCCACCGAAATCACCGTCGACGAAGCTCCGTCAATCGTTAAAAAGTACGGAGGTATCTGCTATCCGGCACACATTGACAGGCAGGCCAACGGAATCATCGCCGTCCTCGGAACATTCCCCGAAAGTCCTGTCTTTTGCTGCGCCGAGCTTCACGATAAAGAGAAAATCGGGCCGCACCTCGAAAAATATCCGATACTGCGGGACAAACAGATTGTGATAAGCTCGGACGCGCACTATCTTTGGGACATTCGGGACGCCGACGCGAGCTTTGAGCTCGACGACGAAAATTATTCCTCGGCGCTCGTCAGAAAAAGGCTTTTTGAAAAGCTCCGACAGGAGGGGTGACATGAAAGAACTTTCACTTAACATTCTCGACGTCGCCAAGAACTCGGTCAAGGCGGGCGCGAAAAACGTCGGCATATCCATTGCCGAGACCGACGACACCCTTACGGTGACGATTTCGGACGACGGCTGCGGAATGACCCCGGAATTTTTGCAGAACGTCACCGACCCCTTCTGTACGACAAGGACGACAAGGCCGGTCGGACTCGGAATCCCGCTTTTAAAGCTCGAGGCGGAACAGACCGGAGGGAGCCTTTCGATTGAATCGCGGCACGAGAGCACCCACCCGATTGACCACGGAACGGTCACGTCGGCAACCTTTTATAAGAATCACATCGACATGACCCCGCTCGGCGACGTATGCGGCTCGGTGGTCACACTTATACAGGGGAGTCCCGACATCGACTTTCACTACACCCACACCGCCCCCGGGCTCGACGTCTCGCTCGACACAAAGGAGATGCGCGAGGTCCTCGGGGAAGACGTCCCGCTCGACCTCCCCGACGTTCTCGTCTGGATTGAGGAAAACCTTAAGGAACAGTACAGGGCGGGCGGAAGATTCGGGCAGTAATGCAAATTCATATAACCATCTGTCAAAAAGGAGGGAACATATGGAAATTAACGACGCCGAGCTTGAAGGAGCCGCGGGCGGATACATCGCAACCTCGGACGGTCAGCTCTTCTACGAGCAGACTCATCTCTGCCCTAATTTTTCTTCGAGAGTGAGCGATTCGCGCCTCACCAAATGCTGTTGCACTTGTAAATACTCAACCACTCACGAGGATGACCCCTCATCAGTCCCGCCGATGTATGTAAGGTGCAACCATAACTAACTCAGTTAAGACTAATCAATAATGACCAATCAATAAAGAAAGGATGAAACCACTATGAAATCATTAGCAGAACTCGCAGCAATCAGGGAAAAGATGAAGAACAGAGTCGTTTTGCGCGAAGGACAGGGCGATATCCGCGTTGTCGTCGGAATGGCGACCTGCGGCATCGCTGCCGGCGCGAGACCGGTTCTCTCGGCTTTTGTCGAAGGAGTCGCGAACGAGGGTCTTTCGGACAAGGTCACCGTCACCCAGACCGGGTGCATCGGCATCTGTCAGTATGAGCCGGTAGTCGAGGTCTTCGAGAGCGGCAAGGAAAAGGTCACCTATGTCAAGATGACCGCCGAAAAGGCAAAGGAAGTCATCGAGAAGCACCTTAAGGGCGGCTCGCCGGTTGCCGAATACACCATCGGCAGCAATCAGTAAGATAATCATTTAGGAGGTTATAAAATTATGATTCGTGCACAAGTGCTGATTTGCGGCGGTACAGGCTGTACTTCTTCCGGCTCCAAGGCAATACAGCAGGCCTTTACCGAGCAGATTGAAATCGCGGGCCTCGCCGAAGAGGTTAAGCTTGTACAGACAGGCTGCTTCGGTCTCTGCGCTCTCGGACCCGTCGTAATCATCTATCCCGACGGAACATTCTATTCAAGGGTCACCACCGACGACGTCCCCGAAATCGTTTCGGAGCACCTTCTCAAAGGTAGGGTTGTCGAGCGCCTTGTCTATGCCGACACCGGCGAGGAGAAGGTCGACAACGTCGCCGACGTTTCCCTTTCGGACACCGCCTTCTATAAGGCGCAGCACCGCGTTGCCCTCCGCAACTGCGGCGTCATCAACCCCGAGAACATCGACGAATACATAGCGATGGACGGGTATCAGGCTCTCGGCAAGGTCCTGACCGAAATGACCCCCGAGGAGGTCATCGACGTCGTCCTTAAGTCGGGTCTTCGCGGACGCGGCGGCGCCGGCTTCCCGACCGGAAGAAAATGGAGCATGGCGAGAACCCTCGTCCCCGACGCCGACCAGAAATACGTCTGCTGCAACGCCGACGAGGGCGACCCGGGCGCGTTTATGGACCGTTCGGTCCTCGAGGGCGACCCGCACGCCGTACTTGAAGCAATGGCGATTGCAGGATACGCCATCGGCGCAAATCAGGGATTCATCTATGTCCGCGCCGAGTACCCGATTGCGGTATCGCGCCTTAAGATTGCGATTCAGCAGGCGCATGAATACGGCCTTTTGGGCAAGAATATCTTCGGCACCGGATTCGACTTCGACATTGAGCTCAGACTCGGCGCGGGCGCTTTCGTCTGCGGCGAGGAGACCGCGCTTATGACCTCTATCGAGGGCAAGAGAGGCGAGCCGAGGCCGCGTCCTCCGTTCCCGGCGGTAAAGGGTCTTTTCGGCAAGCCGACTATCCTCAACAACGTCGAGACATACGCCAATATTCCCCAGATTATTCTCAAGGGCGCCGACTGGTTCGCCTCGATGGGCACCGAAAAGTCGAAAGGCACCAAGGTCTTTGCACTCGGCGGTAAAATCAAGCACACCGGACTCGTCGAAGTCCCGATGGGTACGACTCTCCGCCAGATAGTCGAGGAAATCGGCGGCGGAATCCCGAACGGAAAGAAGTTCAAGGCCGCGCAGACCGGCGGTCCTTCCGGCGGATGCATCCCCGCGGAGCACCTTGACGTCCCGATTGACTATGATAACCTTATCGCCATCGGCTCGATGATGGGCTCGGGCGGACTTATCGTCATGGACGAGGACAACTGTATGGTCGACATCGCGAAGTTCTTCCTCGAATTCACGGTCGACGAGTCCTGCGGAAAGTGCACCCCCTGCCGCGTCGGCACCAAGAGGCTTCTCGAAATGCTCACCAAGATTACCGAGGGCAAGGGCACGATGGAAGACCTCGACGAGATGGAACAGCTTTGCTACTACATCAAGAACAACGCTCTCTGCGGACTCGGACAGACTGCGCCGAACCCCGTCCTCTCGACCTTAAGATACTTCCGCGACGAATATGTTGCGCATATCGTCGACAAGAAGTGTCCGGCGGGAGTCTGCAAAAAGCTCCTCACATATAAGATTGACCGCGAAAAGTGCATCGGCTGCGGAATGTGCGCAAGGCAGTGCCCCGCGAGCGCAATCTCCAAGACCGACTATACCGCTCCCGGCAAAAAGCTTCCCGCGATGGCTATCGACCCCGAAAAGTGCGTAAAGTGCGGCGCTTGCATGAGCACCTGCAAGTTCAAGGCCATTTCAAAGGAATAAAGGAGGAAGTGCTGTAATGGATAAAATGATTAACCTTAAGATAGACGGCGTTGCCGTCAGCGTGCCCGACGGCACCACTATCCTTGAAGCGGCAAGACAGGCGGGAGTTAACGTCCCCACCCTTTGCTACATGAAGGATATGAACCAGATTGGCGCCTGCCGTATCTGCGTCGTCGAAGCAAACGAGGGCAGAGGCTTCAGGACCGTCGCGTCCTGTGTATACCCCGTCACCGAGGGAATGGAAGTTAAGACCAACTCGCTTGCGGTGCAGAAATCGCGCCGCACGACCCTCGAGCTTCTTCTTTCGACCCACGACAGGAAGTGCCTCTCCTGCGTCCGCTCCGACAACTGTGAGTTCCAGAAGCTCTGCCGCGACTACGGAGTCGAGGACGAGGGCAAATTTGACGGCGACAAGCCGGTCTATGCGCTCGACGAATCCGCCCCGCATATGATCAGGGACAACAACAAGTGCGTGCTCTGCCGCCGCTGCGTCGCCGCCTGTGCGGACCAGCATGTCGCGGTCATCGGCACCAACGACAGAGGCATCGACACCAACGTCTCCTGCGGCTTCGGTCTCGGACTTGCCGACACCGGCTGTGTCTCCTGCGGACAGTGCATCATCGCCTGCCCGACCGGCGCCCTTCGCGAGAAGGACGACACCGACAAGGTGTTTGCCGCCATCAACGACCCGAAGAAGGTCGTCATCGTACAGACCGCTCCCGCCGTCCGCGCCGCCTTGGGCGAGGAATTCGGAATGGAAATCGGCACCGGAGTCGAGGGGAAAATGGTCGCCGCTCTTCGTAGGCTCGGCTTCGACAAGGTGTTTGACACCGACGTCGGCGCTGACTTCACCATCATGGAAGAGGGCACCGAGTTCATTCACCGCCTTAAAAACGGCGGCGTCCTCCCGATGATTACCTCCTGCTCGCCCGGCTGGGTCAAGTTCTGTGAGACTTATCACCCGAACATGATTCCGAACCTCTCCTCCTGCAAGTCTCCGCAGCAGATGTTCGGCGCAATCATCAAGACATGGTATGCCGAAAAGAACGGCATCGACCCGAAGGACATCGTCTCGGTCTCGGTCATGCCCTGCACCGCGAAGAAGTTTGAAATCAAGCGCGACGACCAGTCCGCCGCAGGAATTCCCGACCTCGACATCTCCATCACAACCCGCGAATTGGCGAGAATGATTAAGAGAGCCGGCATCGACTTCAAGGGCCTTCCGGACGAGAGCTTTGACAATCCTCTCGGCGAGGGCACCGGCGCGGCCGTAATCTTCGGCACGACCGGCGGCGTTATGGAAGCCGCACTCAGGACAGTCGCGGACGTCATGGAGGGCAAGTCGCTCGACAACGTCGACTATCACGCCGTGCGCGGCACCGATTCCATCAAGGAAGCGACCGTAAACATCGCCGGCACCGACGTGAACATCTGCGTCGCTTCGGGACTTTCGGCGGCTCACGAGGTTCTCTGTGCGGTCGAAAGAGGCGAGAAGAACTATCACTTCATCGAAATCATGTGCTGCCCGGGCGGCTGTGTAAACGGCGGCGGTCAGCCGATTCGCACCGCGACCGAAAGGGCGACAATCGACATCAAGTCGCTCCGCGCAAAGGCGCTTTACAGCTATGACGCCGCGAACGTCAAGCGCAAGAGTCACGAAAGCGAAGCCGTCAAGACCATCTATGGCGAATACTTCGGCGAACCCGGAAGCCATAAGGCTCACGAGGTCCTGCACACAAGCTATGTGGACAGGTCGAAGAACGTCGTGAAGTAAATAAGGCATAATTACCGCCCTCCCGGCAACGGGAGGGCGCAGCCGCGGCAGCCGAAGGCTGCCGAAACGAAAAGGAGCAGGAAAACTCCGGGAGGAGTTTTCCTGCTTTTTCGTTTGCGTGCGAAGCGCCCTGTCAGAGAACAGAAGTGAGATGTCAGATGTCAGAAGTCAGACCTCTATCCTCTATCCTCTATCATCTAATCATCTATTTTCTGACTTCTGACCCTCTCATCTCTGTCTTCTAATTGGTCCCCCTGTTCCTTAAGCTGTTTAAGGACGGCGAGACCGATGGGAAGGGAGATGAAGAACGCAAGGACGTCGGCGAAAAACTGTGCGGTCTCGAGTCCGACGACCGGCTCGAAGCCGAGGAGCGCCGCGAGAGGCGGCAGACCGAGGACGCAGGGGATAAACGTGAGTCCTTGGCGAGTCATCGCGACGACGGTCGCGCGGAAGGTCATTCCGATGTTCTGTAGCATCATGTTTATAAGCATGACCCATGACATCAGCGGGAAGCTCAGAAGCTGAATTCTCAGGGTTACCGCGGCTATCGACTGCGCAAGCTCGCTCGAACCGGCAATCGCCGCGGTTATCGGCTTTGCGAAGATGATTCCGACGGCCGAAAGACAGACCAGCACCGCAAACCCGAGCCTCACGCAGAACCAATATGCGCGGCGGACGCGGCCGTACTTCTTCGCGCCGTAGTTGAAGCCGCAGACAGGCTGGAACCCCTGGCCGAAGCCGATTAGCGCCGACGCGGCGACGTTCATAAGCTTCGAGACGCCGGTCATCGCCGCCTGTACCGCGTCAATCATCTCGCCGCCGTCGATATAAAGTCCGACCGCGTGATTGAGTGCCATCGTCGAGACGCTCGCGAGACCCTGTCTCACCAGCGAGGGGAGTCCGCCCTGAATTATCCCTTTAAAGTAATACGGCTTAAACGAAAAGTTTTTCAGCCGGATTTTGATATTGTCGCTGAAGTGAATTCCGCCGAGAAGGAGCGCGAAGCTTACGAGCTGGCTCAATCCGGTGGCGAGAGCCGCGCCGCCGACGCCGAAGCCGAGTCCGAAAGGCATGGTGATTGCGCCGCCGAAGAGCTTGTCACCGTTTTTGAAGATGAATACGGGGTCAAGAACGACGTTGAGCACCGAGCCGGAGGTCAGACCTATCATCGCGAAGAAGGCGTTGCCCTGCATTCTCAGCTGATTGTTGAGCACGAACGCCCCGGTCATGAACGGCGCGGCAAGCAGAATCCACTGCATATATTCGGCGGACGCGGCGGCGGTCGCCTCGGTTTTCGCGCCGAGAAGGGTCACGAAAGGTCCGCGGAAAAGCGACCCGAGGACGCATATCCCAAGGCCGAACATTACGGCGTATCCGAAGCCGGTCGCCGCCATCGTCTCGGCGTCCTTATAGTCGCGGCGTCCGAGCGCGCGGGAGATATAGTTTCCCGAGCCGTGACCGCAGAAAAACCCGAACGACTGGATTATCGCCATCAGCGGGAAGACGATTCCGACGGCGGCAATCATCGAGTCGCTCTCGAGCTGGCGGACGAAAAACGTATCCGCGAGGTTATAGAACGAGGTCACGAGCATACTGATGATTGTCGGCACGGCGAGCTGCGCCACCAGCCTTTCGACCGGCTCGGTTGTCATCTTTATGAACTTTGCCTCGGCGGCGCTCTTCGGCGTCCCGCCGTTTTTGCTTTCTTCTGACATCTTTTTCACAACTTTCTGTATATTTTAGGAATGATTATACTTGATGTATGACGTTTGCGCATACTTATTCCGCCGCAAAGCGGATATCAAAACTTTGGCGACACGCCCCCCTCCCCGCCGGGGAGGGGGTAGGGGGTGGGGGAACCGGCGAAGCGCGTCACGGTCGAGTGACGCGGGGAGCGTCCGCCGCAGGGCGGACACCTTTAAGCAAGGTACGGTGTCTTCGCAAACTTCCCCCGCCGTCAAGCGGATATCAAAACCTTGTTGGCACATACTCCCTCCCCTCGAGGGGAGGGACGGGGAGGGGTGATTTTATATAGCATGAGCGAAGCGAATTCCTTATAACAAGGTATGACGCCGCCGCGCAATTTTTCTAAAACCTGCGCAAGTGTCCTCCATGCCAAGTACCACTCCCCTCGAGGGGAGTGGTCGCGCCGTTGCGGTCAGAATACAGATATGAGAAGTCAGAAATCAGATTTCTATCCTCTATCTTCTATCATCTAAATTTAATCTTCTGACATCTGACTTTCTCACTTCTGTCCTCTAATCGGGCAGGGGGTGTGGAAGAAAAATGAGCATGTCACCGCAAAGGTGACGCATTTCGACGTCCTCTGCAAAGCGAACACCGGCAAAGCATGATGACGCTGCGCCAACTTCCCCCGCCGATAGGCGGCAATAAAAACTTTGCGGTACATGCCCCCTCCCCATCGGGGAGGGGGACAAGGGGTGGGGGACTCGGCGACGCGCGTCACGGCCGAGTGACGCGGGGAGCGTCCGCCGCAAGGCGGACTCCTTTTAAGTGCACCGCCGGACTGCGCCCTATCAGATAACAGAAGCCAGAAGGTCAGAGGGTCAGAAGTCGCACCCCGCCCCTCAGCTCAAACTCCGTATCAGTGCGCCGACCTCCCGCCGTCAGGCGGATATCAAAACTCTGACGGTGCAACCCCCTCCCCTCGAGGGGAGGGTCGGGGTGGGGTGACTAAAAATTGCATGAGCGAAGCGAATACCTTATAGCAAGGTATGACACCGCCGCGCAATTTTTCTAAAACCTGCCAAAGTGTCGGGAGTGTACAAACCGCCCACAATATGTTATAATATGATTGAGGTGATAAAAATGTCGAGAGCAGCAAAAATTGACGAAAA
>CANQOC010000012.1 GCA_947625375.1 uncultured Clostridia bacterium
AGCTATGACGGCTATGAAGATGATTTGACACCTCTAATGTATACTAACTATAAAGGAAAAGATAGAAGCTCAAGTAGCCAAGCTCTGGAATTACCTGCCGGTACATATTACATTAGGATTATGCCGCATAACGGCTATCACAGTTATAGCACAATTCCATATGTTCTTACTGCTTTAGTAAAGTAACAAATGAATATAAATTATAAAAACAAGCCTACCGAGAGGCAGGCTTGTTTTTATAATCTAAGGATTACACCTCTTACACGGGTCGTACCCCATGCGAATGACTTCATCGCGGGTGCCGGTGAAGTCCTGTCGGTTCTTGTCTTTCATCTGCTTGACGCTTGAGCAGTCGGGGCGGTGGAACTTCTTCGTGTTGGTGTTCAGCACATAAGACGAACCCCCGGAAGTCTTTTGCTCCGTCTTTTTAACGGTGCTTTCGGACTTCGCTGCCGTTGACTTTTTCTGCGTACTGTTCGGTTCAAGCGTTCCGAAAGTGTCCGCGTCTGCGTTCTTTTCGACCGTAAAGCTGACCTTTTCGCCATCGCTCTTGCAGATGATGTCGCCCTGCATATCCGTTCTTAAGACCTTGACGTCCGCGTCCCTCAGACGGCTCAGGGTGTCCTCGGTCGGGTGACCGTAGGAATTGCCCTCGCCGACCGAAATAACGGCGTATTTCGGCAGGACTTCGTTGAGGAATTTGTAGGAAGTCGAAGTATCGCTGCCGTGATGACCGACCTTCAGAACGGTGCTTTCAAGCTCATAATCCTCGTCAAGAATGTCGCTTTCCTCATCGCGACCCGCATCGCCTGTAAACAGGAACGACGTTTCGCCATAGACGATTCTAAGGACGATAGAAGTGTTATTCGGGTCGTCCTCGTCTATCTCGATAGGACCGAGGATCGTGAACTCGGCGCTGCCAAGCTCATAGGTATCTCCCGCTTCGGGAACGGTTATCTCCACGTCCTGCTTGTCAAGATACTTGACAAAATTCTTGAAGGCTTTGCTGTCATAGCTTGTGACAGGGCATAGCGCGGTGTCAACCGCCGCATAATTCAGCGCACCTGCAAGACCGCCGACGTGATCCTCATGGGCGTGGGTGCAGACGATGTAGTCAAGCTCCTTCACTTCCAGCTTTTTGAGATAGCTGTAGATAAGGTTTGAATCAGCCGCATTTCCTCCGTCGATGAGCATTGCGCTGTCATCGCAAAGAACCAGAGCCGCGTCAGCCTGCCCGACGTCGATGAAGTGGACTTCAAAGCTGCTGTCCTCCTCCACGGCATTGACCGCAAGCGTCGCGTTCGGACTGATGAACAGCGTCAGCGTGAGCAAAAAAGCAAGGGTAATGCTCAGAATTTTTCTCATATAATCACCTCCTTGCATCTATGATACTACCATTTTAGCATATAAACTGTCCAAATGTCTGGACTAATAGAGCAAGGCTGCACATATTTTCACAAATAAAAAGTGCGCAGCCGAAGCCACGCACCGAAAAATACATGGCTCGTTGCTGCCACGCAAATCCAATATCAATATAAGCTAAGCGTATACGATAAGGGAGCCTGTATTTTTACCAAGGTAAAATATACACGCTTAGCTGTAAAAAATATTGGATTTCGTGGCGCTTATATTATAATACTTTTGTGAGGAAAAGTCAACAGCTATGCGGATCAACTTAAAACAAAAGAACCTCTGCTATTATAACAGAGGTTCTTCCATTTTCATGTTCAATGGAGAGTACTTTTTCTTTCGGGTAACACTTGCTCCTGCACCTTATCTCCAAGAATCCTATCCACATTTCCCTTAACCGTTTCTACCTCCTTTAGTTGCTTCTTAATCCGCTCGCGCTCGGCATACAGCCTATCCTGTTCAGCAGTCAGCTTGCTCCTTTCTGCTTGCAAGTCTTTCAAGCTATCCCATTTCCGCTCGCCGTAATGCTCCCTCAAAGATTTCCTCGCAGCTTCAAAAATCATAAGCTCTGCCTGATGCTTTTCACGGAATACAGGCTTATGTTTGGCATTTGAATACTCCTCCCAAACCGGCTTTAATTTGTGATAATTATCGAGATTTTTTATCAGCGGCTGTATTTCCCTAAGCCTGCCCTCGACTGCCTTTAGGCTCTCGCTATTAGCCGAAAATGCTGACCGCAGTTCCGCAACTTTGCTCTCCAAATCAGCATACTGGAGCAGATTATTCTCGGTCAAATAATTGAGCGTTTTTGCAGCTTGCTTAAGATTATTGACCTTCGCCCAATGTTCAAAACCTTTGCTCTGCTGCGCTTTGATGCTATTCTGAATGTCGATTATCAGGGAGATTCCCTTGCGCTCGGTAGGCAGGATTCTACCGCGCTTACCACTGATTCGCTCTTTGATTCTCTCCTCGGTATAGTTATCCCCGATAGTCTTTGCCCTCGTAAATCTCTCTTGCCCCTCGGCGCGGAATGAGATATATTTTCCCATTTTGACTTCGTATCCACTCTCCTGCATAAGCCGCAGGAAATCGTCAAAATCTTTAGCGAGCATGATGTTCTTATCAATCGCAAATCGCAACTTCTGTTTCCAACTTGTGCCTTTCTGCGCTTCGGAATACTCCTTGTATTCCTTTCCCTTGCCTTGCGTCGGAGGTATAACCGACAGTCCATTTTCTTTGCAGATTCGGTCGCTTATGTCCCGCATATCATAGTAAATTTTTTTGTAGCTTTTATAAGCGTGGTGATCAACGAAGCTGACCGCGTTAAAGATAATATGATTATGAATATGGTCTTTATCAACGTGGGTTGCAAGAACATATTCATACTTCCCGCCGAGCATTTCATCGGCGAATTGCCTGCCGATTTCGTGGGCAAGCTCGGGCGAAACCTCGCCCACATCAAAGGACTGGATAACGTGCCGAGCGAGAATTTTCGTGTCGGGCATACCGTGCTGCATAGCAGTTTTTCTCGTCCAGTCAAACTCTTTTGCTGCTGTTTCGACCGAGCAGCCGAACGAGGACACAAGCAGCTTTTCATCGGTTTTGGCAGGATTGATTATGTACGCAATCGCGCTGTCAACCGTGCTTCTTATAGCTTTGATTTTAGTAATTGCCACACGTCCTCCATTCTGCTTTTAAGCTCTGAAATATCCTCGGCATAAATGCGTTCGGTGCTGTTTATTCGCTTGCAAATTTGATTTATATTTACGCCAATCTTGTTGACCTCGGCTGCAAGTTTTCTCTGTTCCGAGTAGTCAACCTTTATAATATAACCGTCGATAGCCATTTTCCGAAGATAGGCTCCCATATTGGTCGTTCCGAGCGATTTCATCTTTTCCTGTATCATCTGTTTTTCCTCATCTGTCACGCAGAAGAGGATTTGATTTTTTCTTTTTCGGTTAGCCATTTACTTGCTCCTTTTTCAAAAATTCGAGGGTTTGGGATTCCTCCCAACAAGCAAAAATCTCCGAGTGTATATACACCGGATTTGCTTGCTGTTATGTCTTGCCGAAAGTCAATAGCAAAACCAAAATATGAACAAATTAATAACAGGCGCAAAGACCGAGCTTCAGAAAACAGTTCACGGCTTTGGCCACTCTGTTATACGCGGATTGGTTACCGCAGGTCAATGGTCCGCCGCGGATCCTGCCATCTAATCTCGTGAATCAGCGCTTTTTTAAAACGTTGTCAACACAGCAAGCACGCAGATAATCCGGACCGTTCCGTCTGAAGCTCCGTCCTTGCGCCTGTTTTTGTGTTCATTATGCCACCTTATCCGTCATAAGTCCCCAAATGAAGCATGACAGCTCCCTTGCCACCGCCGTCACAGCGACGTTTCTGTTTATGCCGTTTTTGAGAGTCATTCTGTAAAACTTTCTTCTGAGACGTTCATTCGCTCTGTCCGCATACGCAATCACCTCCGGAAGATTTCCTGCCTGACGCTTTTTTAAATCCTTTGATTTGTATCCGACTTCTCCTCTTGAAAAACTTTGTGCTGATTCAATTATCAGCCGCCGCAGATGACTGTTTCCCGCCTTTGTTATGGATAATCGCGTATGACTTCCTCCGCTTGAATGCTCACCCGGAACAAGTCCTAAAAATCCCGCAAAGCATGACGCTTTTTCAAATCTCCTGAAGTCGCCGATCTCCGAAATAAGCGAAAGAGCAGTATGAGATTTTATTCCCAAGAGGCAGCCCAAGCGTCCCACAGATTCTTGGTATCTTTCACTGCGCGCAATCTCTTCGATTCGCATATCTATGCGCTCCAGCTTGTCCTTGAGGTAATAAAATGTGATCAGATACTCGTCTAAAGCTTCTCTCTCCAGTTCGGTAAGATCAAGCTTGTGAAGCCAATTAAGATGGTTTTCCGTCCAAAGAGTTTTGCCTCCGTCATAACGTTTTCCGAGCCGAAGTACGAAAGCTGTTATCTGCTGTTTTACTTTTTTAAGCGCCAGCTTTTGATCGTCGCGCATACGGAGATATTCCTTGACCGCATTATCTTCCTCGTCCGGAACATAAACCGCGCTGTATGTGTGAAACGCCAAACACCTTGCGATGTTAGCGGCGTCTTTCCGGTCGGTCTTAACGCGATTTGTGTTTGTAACAGCCATAGTCGTCGGCGCTAAAATAACGCATTTTATGCCGTGATCCGTGAGCTGATGATAGAGCGAATAGCCGAGGCACCCGGCTTCATATCCGCAAATAAATTCCGAATCCGAGCCGTAATTTTTGCGCATACGCTCAATGTACTTAAGAATCAAGCGATAATCTGCCTGTATAGTTTGCTGATACTCGACCTTATCCCGGTCGAAGCAATAGCAGCAAAGCGAATAGCTGTCCTTGTGAACGTCCATTCCGATGTAAATTGTGTTTTCCATAATATGCCTCCTGAAGCCTTTTTTATTATTTTACAGCAAACTAACCTGCGTCGCAAGCCGGCAAGACATATTATCTAATTTACAAAATCTTGGATTTTGATTTCTGAAAATATTTTTTCTTCCTCTATCTTATAACGTACATTTTTTCATAAAAACGCAGGTATCTGAATGTAATTTTTTTGTAAATCTTTTTTCACATAAACCGATAAAATGATTTTTTTAGATATTTCCCTAAAAATTTAATTAGCTCTTGTCATATTTCGACATATTTTTTCTGGAAAATATTGTATAATCACGGTATAGTGATAGCGATTGTGTACAATGCCGTATTGTCGCATCTTTATCCCGTCATTCACATCATCACACGGACGCATTAAGTTTTAATGGAGGTTTAATTATGTCAGTCATTCGCGTGAAAACAGGCAATCACCATGGAAATACTTTCGGGGTATATTTATATCCACGAGAGGTATTTCCAAATAGTTTCTCTTATTATTATCTGAATAGGAGGAATTATCTCATCAGAAAACGGGAGTAGCCGCCTATGGATCAGCAAAACTCCCAGCAAAGCAACTCCCAAATTATCGTCTTTAACGTGTGCCATAAGCACTCGGCAGACGAACCAAGGACTGTGCGATGTCCTTATTGCTGTCATGTTTTAATCTTTGTCTTTAACGATACCCACGGGCATATCAAGTCAAAGTGCAAATCCTGCGGCAAAGAATCAATCGTGAATGTATTAAGCAATGATACATAAAAAAATTTAAATTGCTGTGCAAGGAGCCGCCGAACGGTGTAGACTTCCGAGCCGCATGAGCAGAGCATTTTTTGTTCTGCCTTTCGGCATGGATTCTCGACCGACGTGCGGCTCCTTTCGTTTTGCCTTTCCCGCTCCCGAGCAGCGGAAAGGACAAAACAAATGAGAACACCAAAAGATTTCGACTACGACCTTTGGACAACAAAGGACGGCAAGAACATGGTCAGGGTAAAAGCGACCGGCGAGGTAACGGAGGTCAGCCGTCAACTTATGAGAGTTTTACGAGCCATTGAGATGAAGCACAAGCGTTCTAAAACGGGCGTTCCTATTGACGGCTGTGAAGATGAACGAGCAACTCTTCTTTCGTTGGATTTTGTAAGCATAGACAACAACGGAGAGGGCTGCGACGGTATGACGCCCGCTTGGTTGATTGATCGTCACGATTATATTGACGACTTGGAAACTTATTTAGAGGAGGAAGAATTGAAAAAGGAACTCACCGATGTTCAGCTCAAAGTATATGTTTCATGCATAAGAGGCGGTATAACACCGACCGATTTTGCAAAGCAACACGGTATCACAAGGCAAAGTGTAGAGGACACAATTGATCAAATAAGAAAAAAGTCGAAAAATTTTTTTGAGTAGATACCTGCTTTTTGGCAAAAAAATGTACGTTGTACTGTGGGAGAGGGATATGAATTTCCCAAACCCGCCTGCATCTTGAAAACCGAATAGTACAGTGCTGTGAAACTTTCCGTTTTTGTCGGAGCGACTTGTTTTCTGCCGCCATGACCTCAAGATTTTTTGAGCGAGCGATCAACAGAGAAACTTAAAAAGCGCGTGGTGCGCTTTCTCGTCAAGATGATAAAAACTATATAATGATACTTCCGTACGCGGCTTGAGGAGTACCCTCAAGGGGTGAGATTCCCATGAAACTGTTACCAACAGTTATTCACAGCATTCCCTATTCGGCAGGGACGCTTGCAGCAAATATGTCGGAAAATGAAAACACAAAAAACAATCACGGGCGGCAAACTGTAACTTGCCGCCCTTTTATACGAATAAAAACGACTGTAATATGCGCGTCAGCACAAGACGTGCAAGATTGGAGAAAAGAAGATGAAAGAAGATAAAAGAAACTCAAAAGTAAAAATTTACGGCGATGAGTTCTTCGCCGAGAAAGGCAAGGACATCAAGGAGATTTTGAAAGATTTGATCAAAAGAGAAGCGCAGAATGTCAAAATATCTAAGCCTGCGGCTTGACGATATGCTGCACCTATGTTATAATAAAACCAACATGGGTGCAGAATTTAAATTGTCTTGTTTTAGGAGGTAACAAAATGACAAATTCTGCAACAAATGTAAAGGCAGCTCTTTATTTAAGGCTTTCGCGAGATGACGACCTTGCCGGCGACAGCTCAAGTATACTGACGCAAAGACAGATGCTTCAAAGATACGCAAGAGATAACAATTTCTCTGTGGTTGATGAGTATGTTGACGATGGATACAGCGGTACAAACTTCAACCGTCCGAGCTTTCAGCGAATGATTTCGGACATCGACGACGGCAAGGTAAACTGTGTGATCGTAAAGGATATGTCCCGCCTCGGCAGGAATTATCTGGAAGTCGGTAAATACACCGAAATGTATTTCCCTGCGAATGACGTAAGATTCATCGCAATCAACAACGGCATTGACAGCGCAACGCAGCAGGATAACGACTTCACTCCGTTTTTGAACATCATCAACGAGTGGTATGCCAAGGATACCTCAAAGAAAATCAAAGCCGCATTAAGGACGAAATTTCAAGAGGGCGTGAGCTTTTGCACATACGCTCCGTTTGGCTACAAAAAAGACCCGAGCGACCATACAAAGCTCATCATTGATGAGGAAACTGCGCCAATAATTCGTCATATCTTTGACCTCGCCTTGAAGGGATACGGCTCAGGGAAAATTGTTAAAACTTTGATTGCCGAACAGATTCCCACTCCATCATGGTTCAATTATTCCAGATACGGAACCTTCGCTCAATTTTACAGGGAATCCGAGGACAGAAAGTGTATGTGGACGCACGCGCAGATGCAATTCATACTTAAAAATGAGGTTTACATCGGCAACATGGTTCACAACAAGCAGTCTACGATTTCTTTCAAAAACAAAAAGAAGAAGCGCAAGGGAGTTTCCGAGTGGATAAGGGTAGAGAATACGCATGAGCCGATTATTTCCCGCGAGGACTTTTGCAAAGTGCAGGAGATGATTAAATCAAGGCGAAAGACCACCGAGAGTGGTGAGCAGCAAATGTTTGCAGGCTTGATAAAATGCGCAGATTGCGGATTCTCACTGAAATATTCTTTAGTAAAAAAGAAAAAAGGTGTTCGGAGATATTTTTGCTGTTCGACTTATTCGCAGTACGGAAAAGAGAGTTGCTCCATACATTACATCAATTACGACAATCTTTACAACTATGTTCTTTCGAGATTGCAGCACTGGTCAAAGCTGTGCGAAGCCGACGAGCAGGAGATGCTCAAGTATCTTATAAAAGACGGCGAGAAAAATTCTGCGGATTCATATGCCGAAAGAGAACTGAAGAAGGCGCAAAAACGGCTGAAAGAGTTGGACGGCTTATTAGCGAAGCTCTATGAGGACAGGCTCTCCGAGAGAATTACGGAGCGAAACTTTGACAGCCTTTGCACCAAATTTCAGACCGAGCAGGAACAGCTTGATAAAAGAATCATCGAGCTGACAGCAGAGGTCAACGCCAAAGCCGACAGGCAGCAGAACGTCAGGAACTGGGTCGAAACTATAAAGAAATACTCCGATCCAAAGGAACTGACCGCTGAAATGCTGAACGCTTTGATTGAAAGGATTGCTGTCCACGAAGCTGAAACACTTGAAAACGGCGAAAAACGCCAGAAAGTAGACATTTATTACAGGTTTATAGGAAAAATTGATTGAGATTCAAAAATCAAAAAATCGTTACCATAATGAAAGGAAGCAGGCGTCTACATGCCGCCGGTCGAGGTTCTCGAAATACTCTCGCGCGAGTTCGGCGTCACCATCAACGAAATCGTCGCCGGGCGCCGCCTTTCCGACAGCGACTTCCGCGAGACCGCCGAGAAAAACCTCGTCGACGCAATCTCCGAGCCGGGCGCGTTCGGTCTCTCCGAGAGAATCGCGTACTTCAGGAAAAAGTGGCTTCGGGAGCACGTCTTCGAGATTGCCGCGGCGCTGATTCTCGCTATAGCGGCGGCAGCGGCGGCGTGGTTCCTGATTCGGGAACTCTTCCCGCTCGCGTGCATAGCCTTGGGAATCGCCGTCTGGATTTGGCTCTACAACTCGATGGCGGCATATGTCGAACAGCGGGCGTTCGGCGCAAAAAAAGACGCGGCCGGCGAGAACGCTGACCGCGGGAAAAAGTCTTAAATTTCACAGGTGTCCGGGGGCGCGACTTCGCCGAGAATCGGCTTGGGGTCGACGCCCTGCCTTGTATAGTAGTCGGAAAGAGCGGCGTGAATGGCCTGTTCCGCGAGAACCGAGCAGTGAAGCTTTACGGTCGGAAGACCGTCGAGAGCCTCGACAACCGCGCTGTTCGTAAGCTTCATCGCCTCTTCAATCGGCTTGCCCTTGATGAGCTCGGTCGCCATCGAGCTTGTCGCAACGGCGGCGCCGCAGCCGAAGGTCTTGAATTTAACGTCGGTGATAATTCCGTCGTCGACCTTTATATACATCTTCATAATGTCGCCGCACTTGGCGTTGCCGACCTCTCCGACGCCGTCCGCGTCCGGAATTTCGCCGACGTTGCGCGGGTTTGCAAAGTGGTCCATAACCTTTTCGCTGTAAATCATATATATATACCTCCTGTAAAGATACAGCCGTCATTCCGCGTCGATGTCCTCGTCCCGGAGAATTCTCTCCCAAAGCGGACTCATTGCGCGAAGCTTTTCGACAATTTTCGGCACCTTTTCTATGATATAGTCGACGTCCTCTTCGGTGGTGTCGTCCGAAAGGGAGAGCCTTAACGAGCCGTGAGCGGTTGAGTGGGGGAGTCCGATTGCAAGAAGGACGTGCGACGGGTCGAGCGAGCCCGACGTGCAGGCCGAACCTGAGGACGCGCAAATCCCCTCCAAGTCGAGCGACAGAAGAAGGCTTTCGCCCTCAATCCCCCTGAACGAAATGTTGATGTTTCCGGCGAGGCGCTTTTTCGGGTCGCCGTTGAGCCTCGACTCGGGAATCTTCGTCAGCTCTGCAATAAGCCTGTCCCTCATCGCGGACAGCTTTTTCTGTTTCGCTGGAATGTCGGCGGTGCAAAGCTCGATTGCTTTCGCGAGAGCGACAATCCCCGCGACGTTTTCGGTGCCGGCCCTCTTCGAGCGCTCCTGCGCGCCGCCGTGAATGAGGTTCGGAAGATTGACTCCCGTGCGCATATAAAGCGCACCGATGCCCTTTGGCGCGTGAATCTTATGTCCCGACATCGAAAGAAGGTCGATATTCATCGCCGCGACGTCGATTTCGACGTTGCCGACAGCCTGAACCGCGTCGGTGTGGAAGAGGACCTTTTTCGAGCGGCAGATTGCCCCGATTTCGGCAATCGGCTGAATTGTGCCGATTTCGTTGTTCGCAAACATCACCGTCACAAGACAGGTGTCATCCCGAATCGCCTTTTCAATCTCCTCTGGGTGGACAAGTCCCATTTCGTCGACAGGCACATATGTGACCTCAAACCCGTGTTTTTCGAGGTATTCACAGGTGTGAAGAACGGCGTGGTGCTCGAAAACGGTCGTGACAATGTGCCGCTTGCCCTTTTTCGCCCCGACGTCCGCCGCGCACTTAATCGCCCAGTTGTCGGCCTCGGAGCCGCCGGACGTAAAGTATATTTCGCTGGTCTTCGCGCCGATTGCCTTCGCGACCGTCTCTCTCGATTTAAGGATTGCCCTTGCCGAGTCCATTCCGATACCGTATATGCTCGACGCGTTGCCGTAATGCTCCGTGAGATACGGCATCATCGCTTCGAGCACCGGCTCGGTTATCCTTGTCGTCGCCGAGTTGTCGGCATAGACGAATCTTTTTTCCATTATATGTCAGTCCTTTCGCTTGATTTTCAGATTGAATTGCCGTGCGACTTATATTCCGATACCGCGAGCATATCGCACCGCTCGTTTTCGGGGTGCCCGTCGTGCCCCTTGACCCAGACAAAGCTGACCCTGTGCGTCTCGCAGAGGACGAGGAGCCGCTCCCAGAGGTCGGGGTTAAGCGCCGGTTTTTTGTCGGATTTAATCCACCCGTGCGCGCGCCACGCCCTCGCCCAGCCGTTGTTCATTCCGTCGCAGACGTATTTCGAGTCGGTCGTGACGACAGCCTCGCACGGCTCTTTAAGCGCTTCGAGCGCCGAAATAACGGCGGTAAGCTCCATTCGGTTGTTGGTCGTTTCGGGGTCATATCCCGAAAGCTCCTTTGTGTGCTTTCCGTATTTAAGGATAGCGCCCCAGCCGCCCGCCCCGGGGTTCCCCGAGCACGCGCCGTCGGTATATATCTCTACTTTTTTCATTGTGACCTTTTTCTTGCCGAAATTGCATCGGTTATTCAATGCTAACCGTTATTATACTACTATCCCCGCCTTTTGTCAACTGCTTTCCCCGGCGGAATGCGCAAGACAGCGGACGCGAAAACAGGGGACAGAAGTCAGAGGGTCAGAAGTCAGAATCAGGAATCATACGAAGCGACCCTATGCAGCGATTGCAGCTCATATAAAATCTGCGGCACCGTCAGAGTGACGAAAAATGCGGCAGCTTCTCTAACTTCGCCGTGTTTCTGCTTCGGACGCATCCGGGCGCGCTTCGCGCGCAAACGCAAGGTTCAAGAAACCCCCTCCGGAGTTTTCTTGAACCTTTCGTTCCGACCGCCATTCGGCGGTCGCGGCTGCGCCCTATTAGAAGACAGAAGTCAGAGGGTCAGATGTCAGAAACACAAGGAGCCGCTTTGAGTAAGCTGTGTTGCCTCACAACTCTTTGCCCCGCCGTCAGGCGGCAATCCAAACTTTGGCGACGCATGACCCCCTCCCATGTGGGAGGGGGCAGGGGGTGGGAGTCTATAGATAGTATGAGCGCAGCGAATTCCTTTTAGAAAGATGCGGCGTCTCTCACAGTTTTTGCAGTGCTACTAAGTTTCCAACGTGCACCCCTCCCCACGGGGAGGGGCGGGGGGTGGGGGATATGGCGACGCGCGTCACGACCGAGTGACGTGAGGAGCGTCCGCCAACGGCGGACTCCTTATTAGCAATTAGCGGCGTACGGCGTCGTCAAATTTTCCCCGCCGTCAGGCGGCTTTCAAAACCTTGGCAACGCAGAACCCCCTCCCATGTGGGAGGGGGAAGGGGGTAGGAGTCTAAAAATAGCATTCGCGCAGCGAATTCCTTTTACGCGGCAGTGCGCAGCCTTTGCAAGTTATCTTTAACGCTCGCAAGTGTCCTCCACGCCAAGTACCACTCCCCTCGAGGGGAGTGGTCGCGCCGTTCACGAACGTGAACGGCCGGGTGTAGGGTGGAACCCCCTCTCTCTCACTGAGGGAGAGGGGGACTGGGGGTGTGGAAGAAAAAGAACGGGGAAACAGGCAAAGGTACCAAATTTTACCGCTCGCTTCAAGACTGATGCTCAATAGCAACGCATGATGCCACACATACTTCCCCCGCCGTCAGGCGGCAATCAAAGTCTTGACGCACAGACCCCCTCCCATGTGGGAGGGGTAGGGGAAGGAGTCTTAAAGATAGCATGAGCGTCAGCGAATACCTTTTTACGGCAGTGCGTCGCCATTCTCTTTTTAAAAATGTGAGCAGATGACCTTGCCATGGCAGCTACTAAAAATACCATTCGCTTCGCGAATTCCTTTTATAAGGCAGCGTGACGCCGCTGCAAGTTACCTATTACGCTCGCAAGTGTCCATCAAACTCCCTTCCCTCGAGGGGAGGGTCGGGGTGAGGTGACTTCAAATAGTATTCGCGCAGCGAATTCCTTTTTACCGCCAGTGCGGCGCCGCCCTATCAGAAGACAGAAGTCAGCTTGTCAGCTGTCAGAAATCCATCTTCCATCATCTACCCTCTCTACATCCACTCTCCGCTTAGATACTTCACCCTGTCCCTGACCCAGTTTACCGTCGTCTTCGCGCTGCCCGAGCGGCGGGTGCCGTCGAGGTTGAATTCGTCGGCATAGTTCACGATAAGGTCCTCGACGCCGTCGATGGCGGCGTTGATGTCGCCGAGGCGCTCCTGCCACTTCTGCGACACAAGCTCCCTGAACCAGTCCGCCGAATAGAAGAGAATCAGCCACGGGTTCGAGCGGTCGCCCCAGTTGTTCACAAAATAGCTGTCCTTGAACTTCGCGGCATAAAGTCCGCCGTCCGCGTCGCTCGAATAGTCATAATACGCCCAGTCAAAGTCCCACGGCGCGACCATCGTCAGCTTCTCGTATTTCGGGTCATCGCCGAAGTCGACCGCGAAGAAAAAGCTCCCGCCGCCGACGTCCTGGTCGTTGACGATTTCATAGAGGATATACATGTCGACGACCGACTCGATGTCAAACACCTGACTGACGCAGTCATACGCCGACGCAAACTCGTCCTGCGCCGGAATCAGCTCGAAATCCTCGCCGAGACGGTAAAATTCCCCGTCGCGAATCGCCCTCATCGGAATCTCCCAAGCCGCCTCGAAATATTTCTCGATAAATCCGAGCTGTTCGTCGCTGTAGAGGTCGTTTTTGACCGAATAGGCGTATTTTCTCGGGACACGGCTTGTCCCCGCGATGTCGGTTATCTCCTCTTTGTTGTAATTAAGCCAGAAATACGGGTGGTCGTCGCCGGTCGCGTAGTTGTCGAGCTCGACGAGATACCCGATGTCGGTTCCGGTATAATCCGGTTCCGCCTCATTTATGTCGACGCGCTCCGAATTGGCCTGTGTCTGCTCACAGAGAAGATATACCCCCTCGTATTCCTCATTTATATAAAGCTGCACAAAGACCGAGTCGGAACAGTAATAGTCGCCGCCGTTGATTGCCTTTGCGAGCTTGAACGCGAGATAGTTTTCGACCGCCGCCTCGTATGATTTCAGCAGGACCCACGACTTGCAGCGCGCAAAGTCGTTCAACCCGAGCATCGACTGATTTTCCGCGAATTTAATTCTGTACGAAACCTGATTGTGCCTAATCCAGTCGACGTCGCCGTAGTTGGCGCTCGCGTTTCCCCTGACACGAATTCCGCCTTCGGCGCCGAGTTCATAGACGCTGTCGCAGTTAGTGACTTCGATAAGGCTGTCGACATAGTCCTCGAGCGAGACGATTTCCTGCCCGTTCGCGGTCGTGATGTGGACTATCGGGAAGCTTGTCTCGGAGGATATTTTTGTGAAATATCCCTCGCGAATCTGCGGGTCGACCCCAAATTTTTCGTACAAAGCCGCCCGGTCCTCGCCGTGCGAAAGGTCAAGTCCCTCCCGCCAGTCGTCATAAATAAGTCCGTCCGGCGACGTCTGCGCCTCGGTCTGTTCCGGCTGATTCACGGTGACCTCCGGCGGCTCATAGGCGGTAACCTCCCCGCCGCCGATGTCAACGGTCTCATCATCACCGCCAGCCGTCCCGCCGACAAGGTTGTCCGGGACGTTCGGGTCGGTCGCCGGCGGAGCGGGTTCGGTGTCCGCGGGAATCGAGACCGTATTCTGTGACTGTGAAGATATATCCGAAAAACCGCCGCCGTCCTTCAACGCGGCGCATGAAGAAAGCGAAGCAATCGCCGTCACCGCTGCAACCACCGCGGCGGCCGTCCTTTTGATGCACATGTATAAACCTCCCCGAAAGAATCTCTTTTTATTATATCATCGCCCAATCCAACTTGCAATAACAAACCGGTAACAATTTGAGCTTTAAGAAAAAATTAAGAAACGGCGGGAGGAGGGTCGGAGGGCGTACCTCTCCCTACTAATCCTTGCCTTGACTTTCCCTCCCATTCTGCTATACTATCACCAAGGGGGGATTGCAATGCGAGAATTCACCATAGGAGCGAACGACGCCGGACAGCGCGCCGACAGGTTTATTTCAAAGGCGGTGCCGAAAATCGCCGGCGGGAGAATGTATAAATTCCTGCGCGAGAAGAAGATAAAGCTCAACGGAAAGCGGTGCGAGATTTCGACCCGCCTCAGCGAAGGCGACGTCATCACAATGTACATCTCCGACGAATTTTTCGAGACCCCTCCCGCCTCCGACCTCGACGGAATCAGCGCCGACGTCTCGGTCATCTATGAGGACGAAAACGTCCTTCTTGCATATAAGCCGAGCGGACTTGTCGTCCACGAGGACGACGAAAACACCCGCGACACCCTGATTGCCCGAATCACAAAATATCTCATCGAAAAAGGGGAGTACGACCCCGCCGGCGAACAAAGCTTCGCGCCCGCGCTCTGCAACCGCCTCGACCGCAACACCGAGGGAATCGTCGTCTGTGCAAAAAACGCCGTCAGCCTGCGCGAGCTTAACGCCGCAATCCGCGAGCACCGCCTCAGAAAGCGCTATCTCTGCGCCGTGGTCGGCTGTCCGCGGAAGCCGTCCGGAAGAATCGAGACCTATCTCGAAAAGGTCGAGAGCGAGAACACCGTCTATGTCCGCACAAAGAGGACACCCGCCTCGAAGACCGCCGTGACGGATTACAGGGTGATAAAGACCGCCGGCGAGCTTTCGCTTGTCGAGGTCGAGCTTCAGACCGGCAGGACCCACCAGATTCGGGTGCATATGGCATATATCGGCTGCCCGATTCTCGGCGACGGAAAATACGGCAGAAACGACGTCAACCGCCGATACCGCCGCAGGACACAGGCCCTCTGCGCATACAGCCTCGGCTTCAATGTCGGCGCCTCCGGCCCCCTCGGCTATTTCGACGGAAAGACCTTCACCGCCCCCGAACCCGCCTTCGTGCGTGAACTGTTCGGGGATAATGACTAACATATATCATACTTTTATCTTCTATCTTCCAATTTCTATCTTCTAAATTCTGACATCTGACAATCTCAATTCTGTCTTCTAAACGGACGTTTTGCTCTTGACTCTTCCGCAAAAAAGTTTTATACTATCCATAGCACACCGATTGGAGGTAATATCATGCAGATTCAGTATCAGACCAAGGGCACCTGCTCGCGGCAGATTAACATTTCCGTCGAAGACGGCGTCGTCACCGGCGTCGAGTTTATCGGCGGGTGCAACGGCAACCTAAAGGGCATTTCACAGCTCGTAAAGGGAATGAAGGTCGAGGACGTCATCGAAAAGCTCGAGAACACCAAGTGCGGCTCAAAGACGACCTCCTGCCCCGACCAGCTCGCACAGGCGCTGAAACAGGCGCTCTGATTCGCCCCAACCCGATGAATCACGGATTTCAGAAGTCAGCGAATTTCTCTGGCTTCTGTTTTCTGTGTTTTATTTTCGTGATATGTTGACTTTTTCGCGATATTGTGATAGAATACACCGAGTAAACATTTGTTCTTGAAAGGCGGCGGTGTCATGGACAGATTTGTGCTGAAAAGTGAATATAAGCCGACCGGCGACCAGCCGCAGGCGATAGCCGAGCTCGTAAAGGGAATCCGTGAAGGACGCAAGAACCAGACGCTGATGGGCGTCACCGGCTCGGGAAAGACCTTTACCATGGCGAACGTCATCGCCGAAATAAACCGTCCGACCCTTATTTTAGAGCCGAACAAGACCTTGGCGGCACAGATTTGCTCCGAATTCCGCGAGTTTTTCCCCGACAGCGCCGTCGAGTTCTTCGTCAGCTATTACGACTACTACCAGCCCGAGGCATATATCCCGTCGACCGACGTCTATATCGAAAAGGACTCGGACGTGAACGACGAAATCGACCGTCTGCGCCATTCCGCGACGGCCGCGCTTTCCGAGCGCCGCGACGTAATAATTGTTGCGTCGGTAAGCTGTATATACTCCCTCGGCGACCCCGACGAATATAAGGACCAGATTGTATCGCTCCGCCGCGGAATGACCAAGAGCCGCGATGAGCTTCTCTCCGAGCTTGTCGCAATCCAGTACGAGCGCAACGACGTCGATTTTCAAAGGAACCGCTTCCGTGTAAGGGGGGACGTCGTCGAAATATTCCCCTCCGGCTCGAACGACACCGCAATCCGCGTCGAATTCTTCGGCGACGAAATCGACCGCATAAACGAGATAAACACCGTCACCGGCGAGGTCATAAGCTCGCTGGCGCACGTCCCGATTTTCCCCGCGTCGCACTATATCACGAGCAAGGACAAGCTCCACGACGCAATCGAGGACATCGAGGCCGAAATGCGGGAGCGCGTCGAGTTTTTCCGCTCACAGGATAAGCTTATCGAGGCGCAGCGCATCGAGCAGCGCGTCCGCTACGACATGGAGATGCTCGAGGAAGTCGGCTTTTGCAGCGGAATCGAGAACTACTCCCGGGTGCTTGCCCGCCGCGAGCCGGGCGCAGTCCCGTTCACCCTCCTCGACTTCTTCCCGAAGGACTTTCTCCTGATTGTCGACGAGTCACACGTCGCCTTGCCGCAGGTCCGGGGGATGTACGCCGGCGACCGCGCGCGCAAGAATATCCTTGTAGACTACGGCTTCCGCCTCCCGTCTGCGCTCGACAACCGCCCGCTGACCTTCGACGAGTTTTATTCACACGTCGGACAGGCCGTGTTTGTCTCCGCGACCCCGGGGCCATTTGAAAAAGAGCACTCCGACGCCGTTGTCGAACAGATAATACGCCCGACCGGTCTTCTTGACCCGCTGATTGAGGTCAAGCCGACTCAGGGGCAGATTGAGGACCTTATTCTCGAAATAAACGCCCGAACCGAAAAGGGCGAGCGCGTCCTTGTCACAACGCTGACCGTAAAGATGGCCGAGGATTTGACCCAATATCTACAGAACGTCGGGATAAAGGTCCGCTATATGCACCACTCGGTCGACACAATCGAGCGAATGGAGATTATCCGCGACCTTCGGCTCGGCGAATTCGACGTCCTCGTCGGAATCAACCTTTTGCGTGAGGGTCTCGACCTCCCCGAAGTCTCGCTTGTCGCAATTCTTGACGCCGATAAAGAAGGGTTCCTGCGCTCCGAAAGCTCGCTGATACAGACTGTCGGACGCGCCGCGCGAAACGCCGGAGGAAAGGTCATAATGTATGCCGACAGCGTCACCGGCTCGATGGAGCGCGCTATTACCGAGACCGAGCGCCGCCGCGACATTCAGAGCAGATATAACTCCGAGCACGGAATCACCCCGAAGACGATAATAAAGGGCGTCCGCGACGTCATCGAGATAACGACCAAGGAAAACGTCAATAAGGAGCTTAAGAAATACACCAAGAAAGAGCGCCTCGACATGATTGAAAAGATGACCCGCCTGATGAAAGAAGCCGCAAAACAGCTCAACTTCGAGCAGGCGGCATATTACCGCGACAAGATCGCCGAGCTGAGAAAGCTCGACGCTAAGAAATAATATAATCCGTTAAACTAAGGAGCAATAAAAATGCCGTCAAACGAAATCGTCATAAAAGGTGCGCGGGAGCACAACCTTAAGAACGTCGACGTTGTAATCCCGCGCGACAAGCTCGTCGTGTTCACCGGTCTTTCCGGCTCGGGAAAGTCGAGCCTCGCGTTCGACACAATTTTTGCCGACGGACAGCGCCGCTATATCGAAAGCCTGTCGAGCTATGCGAGAATGTTCCTCGGACAGATGGATAAGCCCGACGTCGACTCGATTGAGGGGCTTTCCCCGGCAATATCCATCGACCAGAAGACTACCTCGAACAACCCGCGCTCGACCGTCGGGACCGTCACCGAAATCTACGACTATCTCCGACTGCTATATGCCCGAATCGGAATACCGCACTGCCCCGTCTGCGGCAGGGAGATAAAGCGGCAGTCCGTCGACCAGATTGTCGACCAGATTCTCGCAATCCCCGAGGGCACGAGGATACAGCTTCTCGCGCCGATTGTCCGCGGAAGAAAAGGGGAGTACCAAAAGGAGCTTGAAAACGCGCGCAAGTCGGGATATGTACGCGTCCGCGTCGACGGAATCATCTATGACCTCTCGGAACAGATTAAGATGGAGAAGAACAAGAAGCACAACATCGAAATCGTCGTCGACCGCCTTGTGATAAAGCCGGAGATACGCTCCCGCCTTTCGGACAGCGTCGAGACCGTCGCCGGACTCTCGGGCGGAATCGTCGCGGTCGACATCGTCGACGGAGAAGAGCTTTTATTCAGTCAGAACTACGCCTGCCCCGAGCACGGCGTATCGATTGAAGAGCTTGCTCCGCGAATGTTTTCGTTCAACAATCCGTTCGGCGCCTGCCCCGACTGCACCGGACTCGGAGTCTTCCGAAAGGTCGACGAGAGGCTTGTAATCCCGAACGACGAGCTTTCAATCAGCGAGGGCGCAATCCGCGCCGACGGCTGGAACACCGTCGAACCCGGTTCGATGACGATGATGTATTACGAGGCGATTTCCCGCGAATTCGGAATCCCGCTCGACGTCCCCGTAAAGGACCTCGACCGCGACGCGATAAACATCTTTCTCTATGGCACCGGCGACCGAAAGCTCAGATACAAGCGCCCCGAGGAATGGGGCGGGGGATATTGGATAACCCCGTTCGAGGGCGTCATAAACAACCTCGAGCGCCGCTATAAGTCGTCGGACAGCGACGTCACCAAGGCGAAAATTGAAGAATATATGTCCGACGTGAAGTGTCACACCTGTCACGGCGACAGGCTGAAAAAAGAGTCCCTTGCCGTAACCGTCGGCGGACTCAACATTGCCGAATTCACAAAGCTTTCGGTCTCGGACGCGCTCGACTTCGTCGACGGACTTAAGCTCACCGAGCGCGAACAGCTCATCGGCGCACAGATACTCAAGGAGATACGTTCGAGGCTCAGTTTCCTGAAAAACGTCGGCCTCGACTACCTGACGCTTTCGCGTTCGTCGTCGACTCTCTCGGGCGGAGAGAGCCAGCGAATCCGCCTTGCGACACAAATCGGCTCGATGCTGATGGGCGTCCTCTATATCCTCGATGAGCCGTCAATCGGACTCCACCAGCGCGACAACTCAAAGCTGATTGAAGCATTGAAGCGCCTCCGCGACCTCGGGAACACCCTTATCGTCGTCGAGCACGACGAGGAGACGATGCTTTCGGCGGACTATATCGTCGACGTCGGACCCGGCGCCGGTATTCACGGCGGCGAAATCGTCTGCACCGGAACTCCCGAGGAGATTATGGCGTGCGAAAAGTCGATTACCGGGCAGTATCTGAGCGGAAAGCGCTCGATTCCCGTCCCGAAGACAAGGCGGAAGGGCAACGGCGCCTTCTTAAAGGTCATCGGCGCAAAAGAAAACAACCTCCGCAACATCGACGTGTCAATCCCGCTTGGGACGTTCACCTGCGTCACCGGCGTCTCGGGGAGCGGAAAGAGCTCGCTCGTTAATCACATCATATATAAAGAGCTCGCGAACAAGCTCAACCGCGCACACACCGTCTCGGGCGAATTCAAGAAAATCGAGGGTCTCGAAAACCTCGACAAGATAATAAATATCGACCAGTCGCCAATCGGACGGACCCCGCGCTCGAACCCCGCGACATATACCGGCGTCTTCGACGATATCCGAAACCTCTTCGCGATGACCCAAGAGTCGAAGACAAGGGGCTACAGCTCCGGAAGATTCAGCTTTAACACAAGGGGAGGGCGGTGCGAAGCCTGTTCCGGCGACGGCATATTAAAGATTGAGATGCACTTCCTGCCCGACGTCTATGTCCCCTGCGAGGTCTGCAAGGGCAAGCGCTATAACCGCGAAACCCTCGAGGTCAAGTACAAGGGCAAGAACATCGCCGACGTCCTCGACATGACCGTCGAGGAGGCCTGCGGCTTCTTCGAGAATATGCCGAAGATTTACCGCAAGATAAAGACGATGCGCGACGTCGGACTCGGATATATCAAGCTCGGACAGCCGTCCACGACTCTCTCGGGCGGCGAGGCGCAGCGCGTAAAGCTTGCGACGGAGCTGTCCCGCCGCGCAACGGGCAGGACAATCTATGTCCTCGACGAGCCGACGACCGGTCTTCACGCCGACGACGTCTCGAAGCTCATCGACATGCTCCAGCAGCTTGCCGACGCCGGGAATACCGTCCTCGTCATCGAGCACAACCTCGACGTCATCAAGTCCGCCGACTATATCATCGACCTCGGCCCCGAGGGCGGAGTGCGTGGCGGAACCGTAATTGCCACCGGCACCCCCGAACAAGTCGCAAAGAATAAGGACTCCTTTACGGGGCAGTACCTTAAATTCGCCCTCGGCGGATACGGCAGAAAGAAGAAGGAGGAATAAAAATGCGCTTACTCATAATTCGCCACGGCGACCCCGACTATTCAATCGACAGCCTGACCGAAAAGGGTTGGCGCGAGGCGGAGCTTCTTGCCGACAGGATATCGAAATTAGATGTAAAGGCATTTTACTGTTCACCCCTCGGCCGCGCGAAGGACACCGCAAGGCCGACCCTCGAGCGAATGGGCCGCGAAGCCGAAATCCTCGAGTGGCTGCGCGAGTTTTACTACTGCAGGGTGACGGTCCCCGGAACTGACGAGCCGGTGATTTGCTGGGACTTCATGCCGAGCTTTTTCACCAAGGTCGACGAGCTGTATGACTGCGAAAAGTTTAAGGAAATCGGCTTCATGCGCGACGGAAACTATCCCGAGCTTTATAATATTGTGACCGACGGCCTCGACGCGCTTCTTGAAAGGCACGGCTACCGCCGCCACGGCCGTTATTACGACGCCGTCGACCCCAACCGCGACACGGTTGTGCTCTTCTGTCACTTCGGGATTGAGTGTCAGCTTTTGGGACATCTCCTCGGGATTTCCCCGGTGATTCTGGGGCAGAATTTCTGCGCCGCGCCGACGTCCGTGACCACCCTCTACACCGAGGAGCGCGAGGAGGGGATAGCCGTCTTCCGCTGTCAGAGCTTCGGCGACCTCAGCCACCTCTACGCCGCCGACGAGCCTCCCGCCTTTTCCGCGAGGTTCTGCGAGAGGTACGTCGATTTTGATGAGAGGCACTGAACCAGAAGACAGAAGTTAGAGGTCAGAAGGCAGAAGTTGGAGATTAGAAGATAGATGAATAGAAGATAGAGGTCGGATTTCCCGCTTCTGATATCTGATTTATGGTTTCTGTTCTCTGACAGGGTAGATGGTAGATGATTAGAGGATAGAGATTAGTATAAGGAGACGCCTTGAACAAGGCATGTTGCCGCGCAAGTATCCCGGCCGTCGGACGGCAATTAAAGTATTGACGCACAGACCCCCTCCCATGTGGGAGGGGGCAGGGGGTGGGAGTCTAAAGATAGCATGAGCGAAGCGAATTCCTTATAACAAGGTCGGGCGCAGCACTACCCCGGCCGCAGCCGGCGCGCGAACGAAAAGAGTATAAAAACTCCGGTCGGAGTTTTTATACTCTTTTCATTTAGGTCGACCTTCGGTCGACCTCGACTGCGCCCTATTAGAAGACAGAAGTTAGAAGTCAGATGTCAGAATCATAAGGAGCGACGCGAACCCCTCCCCGCCATCAGGGACTATCAATAGTTTGACACGCATAACCCCTCCCCGTCGGGGAGGGGTAGGGGTGGGGGAACAGGCGAAACGCGTCACGGTCGAGTGACGCGAGGAGCGTCCGTCGCAGGCGGTCTCCTTATTAGCAATTAGCGGCGTACGGCGTCGTCAAATTTCCCCCGCCGTCAGGCGGCTATCCAAATTTTGGCAACGCATAACCCCCTCCCATGTGGGAGGGGGCAGGGGGTAGGAGTCTAAAAATAGCATTCGCGAAGCGAATACCATTTACCGGGCAGTACGACGACGCTCTTACTCTTTAATAAATCTGCGCAAGTGTCCTCCTCGTCCAGTACCCCTCCCCGTCGGGGAGGGGTAGGGGAAGGGGAACAGGCGACACGCGTCACAATCGATTGACGCGAGGAGCGTCCGCCGTAAGACGGACTCCTTATTAGCGACGTATGACGCCGCATAAAGTTTCCCCCGCCGTCAGGCGGAATATCTGCCCTTAGCTATGCAGAACCCCCTCCCATGTGGGAGGGGGCAGGGGGTGGGAGTCTAAAAATAGCATGGCGTCAGCGAATTCCTTTTTTCAAGCCGTCGGTAGTGCAGTACCGTTTTAATTTCGCGCAGCGAATTCCTTTTTATAGGTGCGGTGATGCTTTTGCTTTCAAAAGGGTACACAGGTGCCCTTACTATGGCAGCTATTCCCAATCCCGTCCGCCATCAGGCGGACTCTTTTTAAGAGACGTGCGGAACTGCACAAATCTCCCCCGCGCCAGCGCAATCAAAAGTTTGACAGCGCATAACCCCTCCCCGTCGGGGAGGAGTAGGGGAGGGGGAACAGGCGTAATCACGTCACCGCCAAGGTGACGTGATAAGTCGTCCGCCACCGGCGGACTCCTTTTTATCAGCTTCCGCCCCGTATCTGCCGTTTATCAAACCCTCCCCCAAACCTCCACCCCCGCCTCCCGGCAGGGGTGTCTTAAGAAAAGATGAAGGAAAGTAGATTGCTAATTTACCTTAAAAAGCTTCGCATACGCCTCGGCGTCAAACCTCCCGTCGCAGTCGTGAGCGAATTCGAGCCACTCGCGCGCGCTCCATCCGCCCTCGGCAATCGGGTAGCACCAACCGCCGTGATGAATCCCGCTCTCGGAAATCACGAACGAAAATACGACTGCATCGCCCGAATAGAGCGTTATGCTCGTCCCGCCGTTGATGCCGCCGGTGTACACCGGCTCGCCGAACTCGATTTCCGCGAGCATTTCGACGAACCGCCCAATAAGCTCCGCGTCCTCCGTCGACGGATTCACCGCCGCGGGCGACGTGTAGAACCCGAGCCTGTCGACACTGCCGAGATTCACGGAGCTATAACCCTCCTGCCCGTTTGCAAGCGGAATACGAAGCACCGGCTCGGCGCTGCCGTTCTTTTCAAAGAAGCTCTTCCACTCCTCGGCGCTCCAAAATCCGCCCTTGCCGACATACGTCCTGTGCTCCGTCTCGTCATAGCTTAGGTCGATGCTGATACCGAACTCGGTCCCTCCGTAGGGGAGGATTGTCCCGGCGGCATATCCGTCGTTCCGGATAAACCTAATACTCGGACCTCCGACGCTCCCGCCGCCCTTCGCGGGTTCATATTCCGCCGACGCGAGCATTCCGACGACCTCCGCGATGCCCTTTTTGTCTGTGATTTCAATGTCCGGCACGGCCGGGTCGGGCGTTGTATATACGATTTTTTCGACGCCGCCGAGGTCTATCGCCGCGTCGGGAAGGATAATTATCGGGGGAACTCCGACCGTCAGGGTATAGCTTTCGCCGTCGGCACTGAAATTGTCCTTGGGTTTATTGCGGGCGTTTACGGCGATGTAGTATGTAACGCCCTCTTCGGCCTCAAAGCTGAGCTCCTGACTGCGCGAATTTATCTCCGCCGAGCGCTCAAGCTCCTTCCAGTCCGCGCTCATCACCCAGAGAAACCACGATTTCCCCTCGGGAATTCCGCTGAGCTTTACCTCGACCTCACGGCCTATCTCGGCGGTGTATTTGTATACGTCAAGGTCGGTCAGACTGCCAATGCTCCCGCAAATCTCGCTGCCAAATGTTACCTCCTGCGCATTTCTGCGGCTGTCGTTGCGCTCCGCTTCCGGCAGGGTTTCAAAAGCGTTTGACGAAATTGCAAGAGAAATAACCGCCGCCGCGCATACGGCCAAAGCAAAAAGCTTTTTCATGTAAAACCTTCTTCCGCTCCGGCTGCGGGACGGTTTTTCGCATCGCCCCGCAACTGTAAAACCACTTCTCATTTATAAAGACGAATCGGCGGTACAAAATATTGCACCGCCGACAAAATTCGTTATAAATTGACAGTTTTCGATGACTATAAGTCAAAAATCATTCTTCGATGTTCTTCTCAATGTCGTCCTTGATGTCTTCAACGACGTCCTCGACCTTATCCGCGACGTCTTCGGCCGCGTCTTCGGCGGCGTCCTTGGCGTTGTCGATGAACTCGCCGAGGTCGATGTCGTCAAGGTCGATGTCTTCGCCGAAGTCAGAGAAGTCATAGTCCTCCTCGTTGCGCTCGGCAAGCTTATCAGCCACGAAATCGGCAAATCTTCCCGCAAGCTCTGAAACCTTATCCGACGCGACAACAATTCCGCCCATTACGCCGTTGATGATGTTGTTGACCGACTCGGAGAGCTCGACCTTAACGGCAGAGCTGTCATCTTCATCGGCGTCCTCGTCGATGTCGCCGTCCTCATCATCGTCGGCGCTGACATCGGCTTCTTCGGTGTCGGCGTCGTCGAGCTCGTCTTCGACTTCGTCATAGATGTCGTCTTCTTCGCACTCGTCACAGGTGCACTCTTCGTCGGCCTCGCTGCTTTTCTTTGCCAATGCAATCGCAACGGCGGCGGTAGCGGCAGCTGCGCCCAAACCCAAAGCTATCTTAAGAAAATTTCCCATAATGTCAGATCCTTTCGCTTAATTTCTACCATTATATCATATATAAATATTTTTTGCAAGACTTTTGTCAAATATTATTCGTCAAATTCATTATGACGGATATCGCCGCAATCGGCGCGGTCTCGCACCTCAGTATCCTGTCTCCGAGCCAGATTCGCGCAATTCCGGCGTTTTCGGCGCGCTCCGCCTCCTCCGGCTCAAATCCGCCCTCCGGCCCGATGAGAAGTCCGACGTCCCTTGTGTCCGGCGCGACGGTCTCGCTGAGCCGCCGTCCGCCCTTTTCGTAGCACATAAGTCCGAAGCCGTGCGTCTTCATCGCCCGAAGACATTCGTCAAAGGATATTATTCCCGAAACCTCGGGTATAATACCGCGCCCCGACTGCTTTGCCGCCTCAAGCGAAATCCGCTGCAGCCGCTCCCGCTTTTTCTCAAACTGCGCCTTTTCCGGGCGGGATATGCACCTCTTCGTAAGTACCGGAACGATTTTCGACGCCCCCAGCTCAACCGATTTCTGAACGATAAGCTCTAACTTGTCGAGCTTCGGAACCGCCTGATAGAGCGTCAGATAAACGCTCGGCTCCTTCGACGGCTCCTCGGACAGCACCGCCGCCAGAACCGCGGTGTCGCTGATTTTTTCGAGCCGGCAAAGATAGTCGACCCCGCCGCAGCAAGCGACGATTTCGTCGCCTACCGCCATTCTCAGGCTCCTGCCGATATGCCGGGCGTCCTCTCCTTCAATCATTATATGCCCGCCATCGGGACTTTCGTCAACAAAAAATCTCGGCATACTCCCGCCCCTTTCATATAGATTATACCAAACCTCGGGTATACAGTCAAGCATGACAGAGGACAGACAGTCAGAGGTCAGATGTCAGACTTTTGCCGCCGACAACTAATCACTAATAACTAACCCCTATCTGCTACTTGCAAATCCCGGAGCAATGTGCTAAAATATATCCAACGACATTTTTTCTAAGGAGAGAGTAAATTTGGATTTTGAAGTGCTTGAAACCGAAAACTTTCTGTTTCACTGCTACAGGTCGGACAGGGATATAGTACAGGATATCGCAAATAAGGTCGAAGAATCGGTGCTCAGCGTGTCGCTCGTCTTTTCTGCGCCGCGCCTGCCGAGGAAGTTCGACTTTTATATCTGCCCCAATATCGAGAGCTTTATTCTCCTGACCGGTATGCACAGGGAGGACTATCAGAGCTGGATGGTCGGAAACACCGACTGGAACAGCGGCAGAGTCTGCGTGATTTCGCCGCGCGCCGTGACCGACCGCTCCGAGGCCGATATGTACAGGGTCATCGCCCACGAGGCGGTTCACGTCGTGATGGATTCAATCGGAAGCGCCGAAAGCCTCCCGATGTGGCTGACCGAGGGCGTCGCAATCCTCTTCGCGGACCAGATTCCGTCCGCCGAGTCGCTCGACCAGAACAGTCCTCCGCCGGTCGGAAGCCTTTCGGGAAGCGGCTTTTCCTCGCTCGGCGGATATCGGTATGCCGGCGCATATGTCCGGCACTTCCTCGAGCTCTACGGCGCCGACGTCCTGAAAAGGGTATATTCCGGCGAAGAGAGCGTCGACGGCTACATCACCGAGGGTTTTGAACGCGATGCGGTCCTTGAGTACAAGAACCGCTGTAAATAATTTTTTGGAGGACTTAAAATGGAAAGACGCGACAAAATCAACTATTACCTCGACATCGCCGACACCGTTTCGGCGCGTTCGACCTGTCTCAGAAGGCGCTACGGTGCGGTAATCGTCAATCATGACCAGATTGTCTCGACCGGATATGTCGGCGCGCCGAGGGGGAGAGAGAACTGCTGCGACCTCGGGACATGTGTCCGCGAAGAGCTTAAAATCCCGCGCGGAGAGCGCTACGAGCTCTGCCGCTCGGTTCACGCCGAAATGAACGCCGTGATAAGCGCCTCCCGCGACCAGATGATTGGCGGAACCCTCTATCTCTCGGGGCGCGAGGTCTCGACCGGGGAATACGTCAAGAATTCGATGAGCTGCTCCCTCTGCAAAAGGGTCATCATCAACAGCGGAATCGAGCGCGTCATAATCCGCGACTCCGACGAGGATTATCGGATTATCGAGGTAATGGAGTGGGTGATGAACGACGAGTCCGTCTCGGGAGCAAGAGGCTATTGATGACAAAAAAATATATCACCCGTTCTCCGGAAGAGACGGTTGAACTCGGAAAGCGGCTCGGAGAGCGGCTTCGCGCCGGCGATGTCGTCGCGTACCGCGGGGGGCTCGGCGCCGGAAAGACGACCATGACCCGCGGAATCGCCCTCGGAATGGGTCTTAAGGACGACGTAAGCTCGCCGACCTTCGCGCTTGTGAACGAATATTCGGGCGAAAAGCGGCTCTGTCACTTCGACATGTACCGGATAAGCGGCGCCGCCGACCTCGAATCGACGGGGTTTTTCGACTATCTCGGCGACGGCTGCGTGATTGCGGTCGAGTGGAGCGAAAATATCGCCGACGAGCTTCCCGACACCGCCGTCACCGTCACGATTGAGGCGGTTTCGGAGGACGTGCGTGAAATAACGGTTAGCGGAGATGAAAGATTTGACATATAACGATAAAACCGTCCTTGGAATCGAGACCTCGGGAAAGGTCGCGTCCTGCGCGGTGATGCGCGGGGGAGTGCTTATCGGCGAAAGCGGCTTTGTGACCGCGCTGACCCATTCACAGGTCATTCTCCCGCTTCTTGAGCGGACGCTTTCCGACTGTGCGCTGAATCTCTCCGACGTCGACCTCTTCGCCGTGGCGGCCGGACCCGGGAGCTATACCGGACTGAGAATCGGGATTGCCGCGGTCAAGGGGATTTGCGCGCTCGGAAAGCCCTGCATCGGAGTGTCGACGCTCGAAGCGCTCGCATATTCCGCCTCGGCGGCGAGAGGACTGATTATCCCCGCGCTGTCGGCGCGAAAGGACGTCGCCTATTACGGCGGATATCTTTCCGACGGCGAAAAAATTGAGCCGTATGCCGAGGACAGGGTGGGGGATGAGAGCGGAATAAAGGCGCTTGCCGACGGCTTTTCCGGGGAAATAATCCTGACCGGCGACGCCGCCGATAGGCTTAAAGAAACGCTTTTTAAGGACGACTCCCGCGTCCGCACCGCCCCAGCGAACATAAGGCAGCAGAGCGCCGCGGGCGTCTGCATGGCCGCACTCAACCGCCCCGGCGACGTCACCGACTCCGAGCACCTCGGCGCAAGATATCTGCAAAACACGATGGCGGAGAAGCTTAAGGACAGGGGAGATGCGCGATGAAGCGAAAGCGGCTTGACCGCGACGTCGGCTGGTGCTTTCATGGGTTCCCGTATTATCAGACACGGCTTGAAGAGCGCGGATTCAAGGGTCTCGCAAGCATGATTGACATCGTCTCCGGCGAGAGGCATTGCTGGGATTTTGAAAAGGCGGGAAAGGCCCCGGTCTCCGAGGGCGGAATGAAGTGGCTCCAGCTCGTCCCTGACGGCAAACAAAGGCTCATCACCGCAATGTATAAGCCCGACGGCTCGCTTTCGGTCTGCTATGTCGACGTCATCGAGAGGATTGAATCCGACCCCGACGGCGTTGCGGCTTATGTCGATAAATACCTCGACGTCGTGTTCACACCGGAGGGCGATGCGGGAATCCTTGACCGCGACGAGCTCGACGCCGCATTTGAAGCGGGGGATATCACAAAGCGTCAGTACGACTCCGCCATAAAAGAATGCGGAATGATTTTTGACGAGATGTGCCTCGACATACCGAAGACGGTCAAAAGGCTCGGCGAGGTTTACGGAAAAGTGTGCGAAAAAGTAAAAAACGGCGAAATACCGCCGATGAATACAAAATATCAAAAAGCAAAAGGGGACTTATAAAATGATAGGCATTGGCAACGACCACGCCGCAATCGAGCTCAAGCTCGCAATCTGCGAGCACCTCCGCGAGCGCGGCATCGAATTCACAGACTACGGAATCGCGCAGGGCGAGAAGATTGACTACCCCGACATGGCGGAAAAGGTCTGCCGCGACGTTGTCGGCGGAAAGATCGACCGCGCAATCCTCCTCTGCGGCACCGGTGTCGGGATCTCAATCTCGGCGAACAAAATCAAGGGCATACGCGCCTGCTGCTGTTCCGACGCGTTCTCGGCGAAGTACACCCGTCTCCACAACGACGCAAACGTCCTCTGCATGGGCGGACGCGTCGTCGGCCCCGGCCTCGCCTGCGAGCTCGTCGACGTCTTCCTCGACACCGGCTTCGAGGGCGGCCGCCACCAAAGACGCGTGGATAAGATAACAGAGCTGGAGAATAAATAAAAGCAGGGGAGCATAATGCTCCCCGTTTTTATGTCTTTCTTTCAGCTATTTGCGCAGTAACAGCATAAATTTACCCCCCCGAGTATACGCTCGGGGGCAATTTTTTGTCAATACACCACCGTCATCGACGTGTCGAAGCCGAGCGATTCAAGGAAATCGGCGTCCTCCTCGGTGTCGACCGCGGGTATGACCGTGACCCCGGAGGGGGCGAGCGCCGCGCGGACCGAGTTGAAGACGGCGGTAATCTTCGCCTGCTCGCTCAGACCCTCATAGGACACCGCGCTGTCGTCCGACTTATCAATCCTCGTGCCGACTGCGGCGGAGCTGTACCTGACGTATACCGTCTTGCAGTTGAGCGCCGAAGTGTCCTTAAGAATCTCCGCGCGGCCGGCGACAATGTCCTCGGCGTCGACCTCTATCGCATAGCTCTTTGCCGAGCCGACGGTGTCCTGTAAGATGTTCGAGAATTCAATCAGTCCCTTATACCTGTCGGAACTCTTTACGCTCTGCCCGACATAGTTGAGGTCGGAATTTCTGAACGGCGGGAACTCGAGCTCGCCGGCAATCACACCGGCAAATCCCGCGTCGGATATCTCCTTCACAATGCTGCTCATGTAGTCCCTCGCGCCCTGTGCAAAGGCCGACATCCAGGGCTTTCCGCCGTTGGCGACCGATTCGTCGAGCCATGTGCTCGTCGAATTCTCGAAGAGGTAACAGACGGTCTTGTCCCAGCTTGCAATGTGATCCGAAAGCGCCGAAACCCTTGCGTACGGGAGGAGCCCGGCGTCGCTTATCATCTTCGCGACAGCCGAAAGGTCGGGGATTGCGCCGTCGGCGACCGCGGAATTGAACTTTGCGATTTCGTTCTGCGTCGAATAATAAATCTTTCCGCCGACAGCCAGAAGGTCAAGCTCGATGCCGTAATAGCCGTTTTCGGCGGCATATCCGATGTACTGCGAAAGATATCCGTCGACCCCCGAACCGATGCCCGAAGGAAGCGAAACATAGAGTATCCTCCTGCCCTCCTCCTCGACCGGCTCAGGTTCGGTGACCGCTTCGTCGGTCGTCGGCGGCTCGGTGGACGTCGGCTCGGTCGGGAGTGTGTCCTGTGTCACCGGTGTGCTCTCCGGGGTCTTTGCCGGGACATTCTCCCGTCCGCGCATGAATTCGAGAATCGGCTTTCCGACGCTGTAACCCAAAAAAGCGACTCCGAGCAATATCGCCACAACGAGCACGATTTCGAGCACAACCTTGACGGGCGACCTCCTGCGCTTGAACATCGGTTTGGTTCTTTTGACTTTTCTTTTTTTCAATCCGACCACTTCCTTAATGTCAGCTATATTTTAAGTCCGTATACTATCATCGCGAGTATACCGATATAAAGCAGCGATGCGGGAAATCCGCGGAACGACGCCGGAACGTCCTCCGAAGACAGCTTTTTATAGTTTATCGCAAGGAGATATGTCGCAAGGATGAACCCGATTCCGACCTCGGCGGCGAACATCAGCCTTTCGGGCAGAGCGGCGCCGCTTTCGCCGTTGATGAAGATACAGCCGAGCACCGCACAGTTGAACGCGGACATGTGAACATATTTTCTCAGCGACTTGAAGTGCTCCTTCGAGATGATTCTCATTATAATAAGCGTCAGGACATATACAAGTCCGAGACAGAGGATATATACGCTCGGCAGGAAAAGCCGCGCCGTCTCGCTCACAATCTGTTTTTCGGCAAAATAGGTGAGACAGCTCGACAGCACCGAGAACTCGGTGATAAAGAATCCGAACGAAAGAAGGTGCTTCGGCGCCTTTGCGCACTCAATCAGCGTCGACGTGCCGATTGCGGCGGTAAATATGACGTTGTCTATGGTGACGGCGGCAAGCCCGCTCAGAAGCGTCTGCAAAAATGCGTTCACCCGGCGCCCTCCTTTCATATTCTACATTATTACACTGACATTTTATATCGAACCTTGGCGGAAATCAGCTTCGCGAAAGCGAGTGAAGAATCCACCTGAACGCCGCGCTCAATATCGCGAGGAGGATAAACCCTCCGTAGAGGTTAGAGAGCGCCGGAAGCGAGAACGGAAGAATCTTCACTCCGAGCACAGTCCCGGTCGCCAAAAATCCGCGGAGGCTCCCGAAAACAACGAGCGCGAGGTCATAGCCGATGACATAGAACGCCGCCAGCCTGAACATATACGGCCGCGCAAGGCGATAGAACTTCGACTCGGTCCTGTGGGTGATGAGCGAGTTGGTGATGAGGAGCGGAGCATATATTCCGAGCGCAAGATACATCTGCGACAGAACCTCGCCGCTCATGAAAAACAGGTGCGCGGGTACATACACTAATGAGGCGACGAGGGTATATAATATAATACGAAGCGTATATACAATCCTTCTCGGCACAAAGCTGCAGATGACGACCGTCGTGAACGTCACCGCCGTGAACACCATCGCGAGCACCGAAGCGCTGAAAAAGTCGGTACAGACGGCCACCGCCGGCGCAAGCACCGCTCCGGAGGCGAAAAGCTGATTCTTTGTGAGTATTCCCTCGCGCTCGGCGTCGCGCGTGAAAACCTTTTCGTTCATTCCGCGCCGCCCTCCTTTTCGCCGTCCGCCGGATTTTCCTCTTCGGGACCGTCCGCTTCCGCTTCTTCCGATGTCACTTCGGCGGAATCCTCCGTCTCCTGCGGCTTTTCGTCCTCTTTTTTCTTATCCTTATTCTTCGACGCCTCGACAATCCTGTCGCTGATGTTCTCAAAGAGCGCGTCAAGCCGCTTCATAAGCCACTTTGCGGCAATCGCGGCGTATTTCGCCGAAAGCCGCGCGGCAATCTTAGTTTTGTCCCACAAAAACGCCGTGCCGCTCTTGAGATGCGCCCAAAGGAACTTGAGAAGCCGTTCGAGTGCGTCGGTCAGCCGGTCGAACTCGTCGCGGAAGACACAGAGAATCGGCAGCGCAAAGACGGCGCCGTTTTCGATGTTGGTAAAAAGCCGTATGACATATGACAGCACCGCAAAGAGCACTCCGTAGAGTATCTGTGAAAAAGCGCGGTTCGGGACATATCTCGGGTCGCACGCCATGAACACCAGCACAAAGAGGAACGACCCCGCGACGAGAGAATTCATCACCGCGAGGATTCCCGCCTCTCCGACCGGGAACATCACGTTTATAAGCACATTCGTGCCAAATCCCGAGAAGAACGCGAGCGCTGGTATATCTTGGAAAAAATAGAGCGCGACGGCACAGATGAGGATTACTATTGCCGCCGACGCGCCCATCGGTCCCGCAAGCTTTCCCCAGACGACGTCGAGAATGTTCATCGCGGTGACGCCGCCGTTGTCGAGGTAATAGGTGTACGAGCGTGTCAGGGTGTCGGTGACGGTGTTCGTCAGAGAGACGCTCCCGAAAGGCTCGGGCACCGGGTATCTTACGATGTCCGAGGGGAAACAGAATATCGTGAAAATATATGCGATGCAGACGGGGCAGAATATAAGGTTGCGGTTGCCGCCGAAAGCCTGTTTACAGATTATCGCCATAAACGCCGACGAAAACGCCATCACCGAATAGGGCACCGACGCCGGCATTAAAAGCGCAAGCAAAAGTCCCGACATTATCGGCGAAACGTCGGTCCAGTCGTACTTCTTCTTCATCGCGATCGAGCAGAAATACTCGGCGGCAACGCTTGAAAGGCAGGACACACCCGCCACAAGCACCGCCCTGATGCCGTAGAAATAATATGCCATAAAGACGATGGTCGTCAAAAGCGCGCTGACTTTTCCGAACCGCGACTTTTCGGTTTTTTCGTTGTAAACTTGTGCAGCCGTAGTGATTACCGTCCTTAAAATTCATGTGAAAGGGGATAAACGGTGAGTGAAACAAAGCGCCGAAGACTTGGCGCATATCCCCGCGAAACCGGCGTCGTCTGTGTCGCCGGGAGGGAAAAATCCCTCTTCGAGCTGTGTAAAGCGCTCGGAAAAAGGCTTCCGCCCGAGACCGAGAGCTGTCTGATATATTCCGGCGGATACTGTCTTTCGCTCAGAATCGGCACCCGCGTTCTCCGCGAGGTTCTCCCCGAGCTTTGCGAGCACAGCGACGCGGTCTGTATCGGAAAAGGCTATCCCGAGCTCTTTTGTGAGCACGGAAGCGTTATAATCCGCGGCAACGCCCTTTCCGAGCTCCGCTCCTGCGCGCCTATCTGCCGGTCCGTTCTCCGCGAAGACTCCTGACCGCGGCGGCCATGTCCTCGGATTTAAAGAGATACGACCCCGAGACCAGAACATTCGCCCCCGCCGCAATCACCTTCGGCGCGGTGTTCCTTCCGATTCCGCCGTCGACCTCGATGTCGGTCGGAAGACCGAGGCGGTCGGCCTCGCGGCGGATTGCCGTGATTTTTTCGAGGGTCTCGGGAATGAACCCCTGCCCCCCGAAGCCCGGCTCGACCGTCATCACAAGGACCATATCGACGCTCTTTAAAAGCGGGAAGACGCTTTCGGCCGGCGTTTTCGGCTTGATTGACACGCCCGCCGTCAGACCCCTCGAGCGGATTTTCTCGATGACGCGCCCGGCGTCGCAGTCGGCCTCTTCGTGAAAAGTAATGTGGTCGGCGCCGGCGTCGGCAAAAGCGTCGACATAGCTGAGCGGGTCGGTTATCATAAGGTGGACGTCGAATGGGAGACCGCAGCAGTGCCGAATCGACTTCAGCACCGGCACGCCGTAGCTGAGGTTCGGCACAAAGTGCCCGTCCATAACGTCGAAGTGAATCATATCACAGCCGCCCTCGGCCGCCCTTTTAAGCTCGTCCCCGAGCCGCGCAAAGTCGGCGCTCAGGATTGATGCGGAAATCTTTGTCGTCATAATGTCCCCTTGTTCCTGTCTATTTCAGTGCAAAAACATACAGATTAAGTATACACCATCTCTTCCGGAATGTCAAACCCTATTTTATGAATTTTTCAGCTGCGCCGCCAAAGCCTCCGCTCTGACGGCGCTATATAAAAACGGTCGCGACCGACGTCCCGCCGTTACACTATACTATGCAGGGAGGGGATGGGGCGACACATCCGCGCCCGTTTGTCCGTTTCTTCCAAGTTATTACAGTCTGAACATGTCCGTAACAGGTACATCTTTGGGCGCCGGCTACTTGCATTAGTGAAAAAATTGTGTTATAATAACTATATCTTGCGGTTGAAGCAAAACGCTCTTGAAAGGAACGGAGATATAAATGGCAGTAAAAAAAGAATACGGCAACGACGCGATTCGGTCGCTCAAAGGCGCCGACAGGGTCAGAAAGCGCCCGGCGGTCATCTTCGGCTCGGACGGTCTCGACGGCTGTAAGCACTCGGTCTTTGAAATCATCTCGAACTCGGTCGACGAGGCGCATCAGGGATATGGGAAAAAGATTTCCGTCACCCGATATAACGACAACTCCATCGAGGTCGAGGACAACGGGCGCGGCTGCCCCGTCGACTTCAACACCGTCGAAAACCGCTATAACTGGGAGCTTGTCTATTGCGAGCTATATGCCGGCGGAAAATACGACAACGCCGAGGGCGGCGGAAACTATGAATACTCCCTCGGACTTAACGGTCTCGGCGCCTGCGCGACACAGTACGCCTCGGAATATATGGACGTCGAGGTCTATCGCGACGGATATAAATACAATCTGCACTTTGAAAAGGGCGAGAACATCGGCGGTCTTAAAAAAGAAGAGACCAAGCGGAAACAGACCGGCACCCGCCACCGCTGGCTTCCCGACCTCGAGGTCTTCACCGACATCGTAATCGAAGAGGAATATTTCTGCGACATGCTTAAAAAGCAGTCGATAGTCAACCCCGGAATCGAATTCGTCTTAAAGTATCAGAACGAGGACGGCAGCTTCGACAGCTTCGACTACCTCTATGAAAACGGAATACTTGACTATGTAAACGAAATCGTCGGACTCGACTACCTGACCGCGCCGCAGCTCTGGACCGCCGACCGAAAGGGCCGCGACCGCGACGACATGAACGACTATAAGGTCAAGTATAACTTCGCGTTCGCGTTCTCAAAGACCGTAAAGCTCGCCGAATATTTTCACAATTCAAGCTTCCTCGAATACGGCGGCTCGACCGAAAAGGCCGTGCGGCAGGCGTTTACGAGCTTCCTCGACGGCTATCTTAAGTCTAACAACAAATACCTCAAAAACGAGGCGAAAATCCAGTACGGCGACATCGAGGACTGCCTTGTGATGGTGTCAAGCTCGTTCTCGACGCAGGCGTCATACGAGAATCAGACGAAAAAGGCAATCAACAACCGCTTTATCTACGACGCCGCCGTCGAATTCCTAAAGCATCAGCTCGAGGTATATTTCATCGAGAACCCCGACGACGCGGCGAAAATCTGCGACCAGGTCTTAATCAACAAGCGCTCCCGCGAATCCGCCGAAAAGACGAGGATAACCACCAAAAAGCTCTATACCGAGAAGCTCGACATGACTAATATGGTCAAGAAATTCGTCGACTGCCGCTCAAAGGACGTCGAACGCCGCGAGCTCTATATCGTCGAGGGAGATTCGGCGCTCGGCTCGGTAAAGCTTGCGCGCAACGCCGAGTTTCAGGCCGTAATTCCCGTCCGCGGAAAGATTCTCAACTGCCTGAAAGCGAGCTATAACAAGATTTTCGAGAGCGAAATCATCACCGACTTGATGAAGGTGCTCGGCTGCGGAGTCGAGGTCAAATCCTCGAAGAACAAGGACCTTTCGAGCTTCAATCTGAACAATCTGCGCTGGTCGAAAATCGTAATCTGCACCGATGCCGACTACGACGGTTTCCAGATTCGGACGCTTATTCTGACGATGCTCTATACCCTTGCACCGACGCTGATTGAAAAGGGCTTCGTCTTTATCGCCGAGTCGCCGCTTTACGAGATAAACACAAAGGACAGGACCTATTTTGCGTATGACGAATCCGAGCGCGCCGACATTCTGAAACAGATTGAGGGGCAGAAGTTCACGATTCAGCGCTCAAAGGGACTCGGCGAAAACGAGCCGGATATGATGAGCCTTACGACGATGAACCCCGAGACCCGCCGTCTTATAAAGGTAAGTCCCGACGACGCCGAGCACACAAAGTTCATGTTCGATATGCTCCTCGGGGACAACCTCTCGGCGCGAAAGGAATTCATCAACAACAACGGGCACGACTATCTCGATATGGCGGACATCAGTTAGAAGACAGAAGGCAGAAGACAGATGGCAGAAGATAACAGAAGACAGAGGTTAGAAGAATATGGCTAAGAAATCATCAAAAGACAAAGAACCGAAGCAGCCGAAGCTTTCACAGCGGCACGCCGAGGCTTATATACAGGGCGCGGGGACCGTCGTCGACGAGCCGATAACGATAACGCTCGAAAAAAACTACATGCCCTACGCGATGTCGGTCATCGTTTCAAGGGCGTTTCCCGAAATCGACGGCTTTAAGCCCTCGCACCGAAAGCTGCTTTATACAATGTATAAGATGGGACTCCTCACCGGCCCGAGGACCAAGTCCGCGAACATTGTCGGGCAGACAATGAAGCTCAACCCCCACGGCGACCAGGCGATTTATGAGACGATGGTCCGCCTTGCGCGCGGAAACGAGGCGCTTCTCCACCCATATATCGACTCAAAGGGCAACTTCGGAAAGGCTTATTCGAGCGACATGGCATATGCCGCCAGCCGATACACCGAGGCGAAGCTTGAGCCGATTTGCAACGAGCTTTTCTCGGACATCGACAAGGACACCGTAAACTTTGTCCCGAACTACGACAACACCATGCAGGAGCCGGAGCTTCTTCCGGTGACGTTTCCGTCGATTCTCGTCAACTCAAACGTCGGAATCGGCGTGTCGATGGCGAGCGCGGTATGTCCGTTCAATCTCCGCGAGCTCTGCGAGGCGACCGTTTCGCTTATCCGCGACCCGGATTTTGACGTCATGCAGACGATGAAGGGTCCCGACTTCCCCGGCGGCGGATACCTCATCTATGATGAAGAAAAGCTGAGACAGATTTTCGCGACCGGCAGGGGAGCCGTTAAGGTCCGCGCGAAGTACAGCTATGACAAGTCGTCAAACTGCATCGAGATAACCGAAATCCCCCCGACGACCACCGTCGAGGCAATCATCGAAAAGGTGATTGAGCTCGCCAAGGGCGGATTGAAGGAGGTCGCCTATATCCGCGACGAGACCGACCTTCAGGGTCTGAAAATCGCAATCGATTTGAAGAGGGGAGTCGACCCCGACGAGCTTATGCGCAAGCTCTATAAGCTGACCCCGCTACAGGACAGCTTTTCCGCCAACTTCAATATCCTCGTCAACGGCTACCCCAAGGTCCTCGGCGTCACCGACATCATCAAGGAATGGCTTAAGTTCCGCATGGGATGCGTGCGCCGCCGCGTCAGCTTTGACTTGATGAAGAAAAAAGAGCGCCTCCACCTTTTGGAAGGTCTCGAAAAAATCCTCCTCGACATCGACCGCGCGATAAAAATCGTCCGCGAGACCGAGGAAGAGGCCGACGTCGTCCCGAACCTTATGATCGGCTTCTCGATTGACGAGATACAGGCGGAATATGTCGCCGAAATCAAGCTGAGGCACTTAAACCGAGAATATATCCTCAACCGCCTCAAAGACGTGACCGACCTTGCCGCCGAAATCGCCGAGCTGTCCGACGTCCTCGGAAGCGACCGGAAGATAAAGCTTATAATCATCGACGAGCTTAAAAAGGTCGCCGAGAAATACGGTCAGCCACGCCGCACCGAAATCATCTATACCGACGACGAACCCGAGGTCAGCACGGTGCCCGAGGTCTCGGACTATCCCTGCCGCCTGATTCTGACCCGCGGCGGCTATTTCAAGAAAATCACGCCGCAGTCGCTCCGCATGTCCGGCGAACAAAAGGTCAAGGAAAACGACGTAGTGACGCAGGAAATCGACCTCTCGAACCGCGCCGAGCTTCTCTTCTTCACCGACAACGCGAAGTGCTATAAGTCGAAAGCGTCGGCATTTTCGGACTCAAAGGCGAGCGTCCTCGGCGACTTCATACCCGTGGCGCTTAAGTTCGACGAGGGCGAATCTGTCCGCGGAATGGTCGCGACGCTCGACTATTCCGGCTGCCTCCTCTTTGTCTACCGCAACGGCAAGGCGGCGAAGGTCCCGCTGAGCTCGTTCGAGACGAAGACCAACCGCAAGGTTCTCCTTAAGGCGTACTGTGAAAAGGCGGAGCTCTGTGCGATACTCGACATCAGGGACGGCTGCGACGTAATGCTCCGCTCGACGAACGGCCGCGCAATCGTCTTCAACACCGGAATGATTCTCCCGAAATCCACCCGCGACACCCAAGGCGTACAGGTCATGACCCTCAAAGCGGGCGCACACGTCGAGAGCGCGCACATTCTCTCGGAGGAGCAGGCGAAGGACTACTCGAAGTACCGCACCAAGACCCTCCCCGCAGCCGGCCCCTTCGCCAAGGACGTCCCCGACCCCGAACAGACCACGCTGATGTGAGGTCAGAAGATAGAGGGTGGAGGTTAGAAGATAGATACTGCGTAGCTATAGCACAGCAAGCCGCCTGACGGCGGGGGGAGATTGCACATCATCGCCCCTCGCCCAAGGCGGTTTTTGCGGTTATTTCTGAATCATCAGACTTGTACAGGAACATTCCGAGACCACCGAAGCGGTCTGAACGAAAACCGTCAAAACTCCGCTGAGACGGCGCAGCCGGGCGCGCTTCGCGCGCGAACGAGGTAGCAGAAAAACTCCTTCCGGAGTTTTTCTGCTACTTTCGTTCCGACCGTCTTTCGGCGGTCGCGGCTGCGCCTTCCGTTGTTTGTACCGCAGGAAGCGGAGTGATGCAACCTCCCCCCCATGTGGGAGGGGAAGGGGGTAGGAGTTTGAAGATAGCATGAGCGAAGCGAATTCTTTCTAACAAGGTCGGCCGCCGAGCTCATGCTTTAATATACCTGAGAAAGTGTCCTCTCCCGCCCGATACCACTCCCCTTGAGGGGAGTGGTCGCGCCGTTCACGAACGTGAACGGCCGGGTGTGGGGTGGAACCCCCTCTCTCTCACTGAGGGAGAGGGGGACTGGGGGTGTGGAAGAAAATGAACGGGGAAACATCAAAAATGAAGTGTTTAACGTCCACCACAAAGCGACGCCTTATAGCAACGTATGTCTCTGCACAAATTTCCCCCGCCGTCAGGCGGCACTCCTAGCCTTAGCTATGCAGACCCCCATGTGGGAGGGGGCAGGGGATAGGAGCCTAAAAATAGCATGAGCGCAGCGAATTCCTTTTTCAAGGCGGTGGCGCGCAGCGCTTTTTAATCCGCTCAGTGAATTCCTTAATAACATGGGCTGATGCTACGTCATTACCCGCAGTCAGGCGGCACGTCTACCCTTAGCGACGCAGAACCCCCTCCCATGTGGGAGGGGGCAGGGGGTAGGAGTCTAACAATAGTATGAGCGAAGCGAATTCCTTTTAGAAAAGTGGTAGCGTGCGCCGAAAATATTTAAGTGTCTCCGAGACTTCCTTACACTCTCTCCCCTCGAGGGGAGGGGTGGGGGAGGGGTGCCTAAGATAGTATGAGCGAAGCGAATACCTTGTTATAGGCAGTGCGGCACATTCTTGCATTATTTTAAATGCACGCATGTTACTTTGCTATGGCAGTTACTAATAATAGCATTCGCGCAGCGAATTCCTTATAACAAGGTTGTGAGCCGTTTCATCCTCTACTTCTCCTCAAACCCCTCCGCTCTCTTCACCATCTTCACGTCCACCAGCGCGTCGACCTTAATCCCCTCGGCGGTATATTCCTCCGAGAAGACGTTCCCGTCCGCGCGGATTTTCGCCAGAAGTCCCGCCTCGGAAAAGGGGAGGAGAAGCTTCATTCGCCGCGCGGTCTCGGGCAGCGCCCTTGTCAGCGCCTCCAAAAGCCGGTCGAGACCCTTTCCCTCCTTCGCGGAGATTAAAACCGTGTCCTCCGGCAGAAGGCTCTCGCTCCATTCCGATATATCCGACTTGTTGAGCACGGTCACAACCGGTATGCCGTCACAGCCGAGCTCCGACAAAAGCTCCCTCGTGACCTTCGTCTGCTCCTCAATGTCGTCGCTCGAGCTGTCGCAGACGTGAAGTATGACGTCGGCATTCGCGGCCTCCTCGAGCGTCGACTTAAACGCTTCGACGAGGTGGTGCGGAAGCCTGCTTATAAGTCCGACGGTGTCGGTCAGCAGGACGCTCCTGCCGTCCGGAAGAAGAATCGAGCGCGACGTCGTCTCGAGTGTCGCGAAAAGCTTGTTTTCGACGAGCACCCCGGCGTCGGTCAGCGCGTTCATAAGCGTCGACTTTCCGACGTTCGTATATCCGACAATCGCCGCCGTAAGCACTCCGTCCTTCCTGCGCCGCTTTCTCAGCAGCTCTCGGCGAGCCTCGATGTCCTTAAGCTCGGCGCCGAGCGATTCAATCCGCGAGCGAATGTGCCGCCGGTCAAGCTCCGACTTCGTCTCTCCGGGACCGCCTCTCATTCCGACGATGCCGCCGGTCCGCGAAAGCTCCTTCCCCATTCCGGCAATTCTCGGCAGAAGATATTTGTATTTCGCGATTTCAACCTGAATCTTTCCCTCGCGGGTGGTCGCCCGCTGTGCAAAGATGTCGAGTATAAGCATCGTCCGGTCGATAACCTCGATGTCGAGCGCGTCCTCGATGTTGCGAATCTGCGTCGCCGTAAGCTCGGTGTCAAAGACCGCGGCGTCAATCCCGAAGTCGTCGACAAGCTTCTTCATCTCCTCGAGCCTTCCCGAGCCGACACATGTCGCGCTGTCCGGCGCGGGACGCTTTTGCACAACCTCGGCGGCGGTTTCTCCTCCCGCCGTGCGGATAAGCTCCCTGAGCTCCGCGACCGACCGCTCAACGTCGTATTCTCCGGTGTCGACGGCCGCAATCATAATCTTCGGCAGCCGTTCGCCGACCCGTCCGTCGGTAAAAATATTCTCAAAATTCTGTTCAGTCATATTTGTCCTCCGTTAAATTTTTTTGGTGATACGAGACTTACATGACTGCTGTCGGGTAAGTCCCTCGGTTATCTGCGAATACGCATTTCAAGAATCCTCCTTTAATGAATTCGGGTTATATATACAAAAAGCGGAGCACACCGCCTCGCTTTTGTATCGATGTTAAATCATCAGTCCGTCAGAACCCCTCGGTACTCGTCAATCCCGAGCATAAGGTTCATGTTCTGAATGACGGCCCCCGCGCCGCCCTTTCCGAGATTGTCGAACCTCACGGCGAGGAGACAGATGTCGTTGTCTCCGAAGACAAAAATCTGCATCTTATTCGAGCCGGCCATTCCTCCGGCGTCCATAAATCCGCCGAGCTTCTCGACCGAACCCTCGAACGGCTCGACCTCGATAAGCCTTTCGCGCTCATAAAAGCGGTTTATCGTCTCCCAAATCTGGCGCGAATGAAGCCGCTTCGCGAGCGTCCTCAGCTGAAGCGGGACGGTCACTAAAATACCGTTCGGATAGTCGTCAATCATCGGGTTGAGCGACGGGCGGTAGGAAATCCCGCAGGCGTGCATAATTTCCTTTTGCTGTAAAATATTCTGGTCCAATCCGTACTGCCGCGCCGAGGAATATGCCCTCGGGCGGTTCGGGTCCTCATACATCGTTATCATATTCGCCCCGCCGCTCGAATATCCGACGACCGAATTGACATAAAGCGGGAGGAACGGCGGCATAATCTTTCCTTTTAAAAGGGGATTGATGAGCGCGACGGTCCCGACAGCAATCGGCGCGGGAAGCGCGACAAACCTTGCGCCGCAAATCTTTGCCCTCTGCTCCTGCGAGAGCTCCGGCATGCCGTAGACCCATGTCGGCGACATTCTGTTGGCGTTAGAGGTGTCGATGACCTTGACCTCGCGGTTGGTGATAAGGGGAATTGTCTCGACGACCGTCTGTGCCGACTGACACAAAATGACGACGTCGGCGGTGTTTAAAAGGTTCACCCTCTGTTCCTTGGGTACGCTCTTGGTGTTTTCGAGATATATAACCTCAAGGTCGCTTCGGTCCCTGAGCATTTGATTGATATTAAGGTTGACGGTGCCGTAATGCCCGTCTACAAGAACTTTTTTCATCGGCTCACATCCGTTTCGGTATTTCTCCTGTATAAAGATACTGTTACAGAATAATTTTCACATATTTTATCGCTTTTGTCAATAGGCAAAGCGTCAGTATTTTATTAAGTTTCGGTTTTTTTGTCAATTTTGCGGCTTTTCGCTTTACTTTTTTCTCAAATCTGCTAAAATATAGTTTGACGGAAAAATTTTTCCCGAGTGCAATATTTTGCGCTTCCGGCGCGTATTAACTTTGAAACGTAATTGCAAAGGAGCGGAAAGGAGTCCGAAAGAGGATTATGCAAACTTCTAACGACGTCGGTGTTTACATATCTTCTGTAGTCGAAAAATATTCCGACATGGTCTATCGGGCGGCGTATCACGCGCTGTGCGAACGAGACTCTGCGGAGGACGTCACACAGGAGGTCTTTTTAAAGCTTATGCAGACTCTGCCCGATTTCGAGTCGGACGAGCACGAAAAGGCATGGCTTTTAAGAGTAACGCTGAATATGTGCAAAACCTATAACCGAAAGGTATATTCACATCCGACCGAGGAGCTTTCCGAAAATCTCTCGGTCCCCGAGAAAACCGGAGAAAATCCGGTGCTCGACGCGGTGATGGAGCTTCCCGAAAAATACCGGACGGTCGTCTATCTCCACTATTTCGAGGGATATAAGACCGCCGAGATATCACAGATGCTCGGGAAGAATCAGAACACCGTTGTCTCGCTTTTAATGCGCGCGCGGCAGCGGCTGAAAATAATGCTGGAGGAGGAATTTGACGATGAAAACAACCGAATATAAAGAAGAAGTCAAGTCCCTTGTCCTGACCCCCGAATTCAAGGAACAGCTTAAATCAAAGATGCTTGAGGAATACACCTCGGCGCACCCCGACGGCGTTTCTCCGAAGATAACCGAATCCGCCGGCGGTCTTAAGAAATACAGCAGATATATCGCCCTCGCGGCGTCGCTCCTGCTCGTCGTGTCGACGGTCAGCGTCGTCTCAATAGCGGGTCTGCGCTCAAGGTTCACCTCTTCCGGCGCGGATTCCGCCCCGGCCGAACAGCTCGAAACGGCTTTGATGAACGAATATGCCGCACAGGACGCCGCCGCTGTAGAGTCGGACACTGCCGAAAACGGCGCCGCCGACGGCGGATATCCCGCACAGGGCGAAGAGGCCCCGGAGGCTCCCCGAAGCGCTGTCGGCGAAGATGATTTCGATCAACCCGACGGGGACGCCGCCGAAGAGGGCGAAATCGCCGAGGACTCCGAGGACGTTGCTGAAGATGAGCTCATCGCGGAGGAGGACGCCGAGGAAATCGACGCTCCCGAGCCGTACTCGGACGAAACCTTTGTCTGGGAGGTCAATCCCGCGAGCAACAGCGGATTTTCCACCGCCGCCTCCGCCGACTATGACGGAAGCTATGACGGCGGGGCATATATCCTTGAAGCAGACGCAGGCTCGGGAACCGTAAAGGCCGACGCGATTCTGAACTCGGTCTCGCCCTCGCCGAAATACCTCGTTCCCGCGTCATACGGCGGCGCGACGGGCTCATTCCCCGTAGAAGCTCCGGCCGGTTTTACCGCCGAGGGCACAGATATTGGCGAAGAAGCGAAAGTCGATATGCCCGCTTACGACGACAGCGCAATCGACGTCGACAGCCTCTTTGAAGACCTCGGCTATAGGTTCAGCTATGAATATTACGACATTCGCGACGGCGTCATCGCCGACCTCGACGAAGTCGGACTGATTCGCTTTAAAATCGTCGACGCCTATGACGGCTATGACGACATCTACAGAAACGCCGAAAAGCCGCTTAATATCGACACCGACACCCAGACGCTCTATAGCGTGAGAATCAGCTATGACTACTTTGAGAGCAAAGAGCTCGACGTTACGGCACAGCTTATCAACACCGGCACCGCGAAGGTCCAGCTTATCGGAAGACCGCTTATGGAAGGGGAGTATGTCGCGGTCGTGTATACGAACGGCGACGGAATACTCGAGCCGGTGCCCCAGCTGATATATTCGGTGCACGAGGTAAACGGCCTCGACATCGCGTATCACGTCTATTCGGACGACGGATTTAGGGTCGACCCGGGCGACACGAACATGGGTCTGAACGACGAGGAGCGCGCGGTGATGATGTCGACCGTCAACAACCCCGAAATCTACACGCAAAAGGCTGCGGTCCGCGAGCTTACGTCATATCTCCGCCGCAATATCCTCCGAATGGAGCCGAATCTGATTGACTTCACCGCCGCGCCCGACGAACCCGCCGACACCCCCGACGCCGGCGGCGAGGCCGAAGTGCCCGTGCCGCAGGAGCCGGTCGACGCAAAGAGCTATCTCGGCGCGAAGTTCCCGACCGGCGCCCTTAAGTATGAGGACGGAAAGGTCAACGGAATCACCGTCGGCGACAGCCTTGCCGACGCTCAGAAGGCGTTCTACCTGACCGACTACGTTTTCACCCCCGACTGCACGATATCCCTCGTCTCCTCCGACGAGGACGGCGGCTGGTACGTCCGCGTGACCTTCGCCGACGGCGTCGTAAAGAACATCGAGCGGGTGGAGTGAGTGTCAGAAGACAGAAGTCAGACTTCTATCATCTATCCTCTATCCTCTATCCTCCATCTTCCATCATCAAGAAAAGACCGCCCTCGGGCGGTCTCTTCGTTTATATTAACTTTTTCACACCATCAGCTCGCTGATTAGTCCGCTCAGCTCCTCGGCGTCCTCAATCTCCAGTCCGCTCAGGAGCCGCGCCTGCGCATATAGCAGCTTGCAGTATTTCGCGCACTTCTCTTTGTCGTCCGCATAGAGCGCTTTAATCCTCTCGGTGACGGGGTGCCCGCTGTTGATTTCAAGCACCAGCGACGCCTTAAGTCCTTCGCCGGCGTCCGGCATCTTCGACAGGACCCGCGCCATCTCAATCGTCATTCCGCCCTCGCTCGAAAGCGCGGCGGGGTGGTCTCCGAGCGACACCGAATACCTGACCGAATTAAGTCCGCCGACCGACTCCTTGATGAAGTCCAGGAGCTCCTTGCCGCTCTCGTTCTCCTCCTTAAGCTTCTTCGACTCCTCCTCGGTCGCGAGGTCGAGCTCGTCGGTCGATACGTTAATAAACTTCTTGTCCTCATAGCTCATAAGCGTCTGGAGGGTGAATTCGTCGACGTCCTCGGTCAGAAGAAGCACCTCATACCCCTTTGCGATGACCGCCGCGGCCTGCGGGAGCCTAAGCGCCTTCTCCGCGCTGTCGCCGCAGGCATAATAGATGCTCTTCTGCGACTCCGGCATACGCGAGACATATTCTTTAAGCGTCGTAAGCTTCATGTCGTTCGACGACGTGAACATAATAAGGTCCTGCAAAAGCTCCTTGTGCGTCCCGTAGTCGGAATACACGCCGAATTTAAGCTGTGAGCCGAACGCCTTGAAGAATTTCTCATACTTCTCTCTGTCGGTCTCCATCAGCTTCTGAAGCTCGTTCTTAATCTTCTTCTCGACGGCTTTCGCAATCGTGCGGAGCTGGTGGTCCTGCTGAAGAGTCTCGCGCGAGATGTTAAGCGAGATGTCCGAGCTGTCGATAAGTCCCTTTACAAAGCTGAAATAGTCGGGAAGGACCTCGGCGCACCTGTCCATAATCATGACTCCGCTCGAATAAAGCTGCAATCCCTTTTCGTAATTCTTCGAGTAATAGTCGAAGGGCGCGTGAGAGGGGATATAGAGCAGTGCGGTATATTCGACCGCGCCCTCCTGGCGGTAGTGCATCACCTTTATCGGCGGCTCATAGTCCATGAACTTCGAGGTATAGAAGTTGTTGTACTCTTCCTCGGTGACCTCCGCAGCCGGCTTCTTCCAGAGCGGGGTGATTGAATTGAGCGTCCTGCGCTCGACGACCTCCTCGGTCTCGCCCTCTTTTCCCTCGACAGGCTTGTTGACCTTGAAGTCCATTTTAATCGGATAGTGGATATAGTCGGAATATTTCTTCACAAGCCTCTGAATCGAATACTGCTCCAAAAATTCACAGTAGTCCTCTTCCTCGCTGTCCGGCTTGATGTGAAGCGTAATCTCGGTGCCGACGCCGTCCTTGTCGCACTCCTCAAGGGTATATCCGTCGACGCCCTCCGACTCCCACTTAAAGGCCTTGTCCGCGCCGTAGACCTTCGACACGACCGTGACCTTGCCGGCGACCATGAACGCCGAATAGAAGCCGACGCCGAACTGCCCGATGATGTCGACGTTTTCGGCGCTGTTCTCGCTCTTGAAGTCGAGCGAGCCGCTCTTCGCGATGGTGCCGAGGTTGTTTTCAAGCTCGTCCGCGGTCATTCCGCAGCCGTTGTCGCTTATTTTAAGGATTCTCGAATCCTCGTCCGCCGAGATGAGGATTTCATAGTCGCTCCGCGCAAGTCCGCTGTCCGGGTCGGTCAGCGAACGGAAATACCTCTTGTCGATTGCGTCGCTCGCGTTTGAAATCAGCTCGCGGAGGAAGATTTCCTTGTGCGTGTAAATCGCGTTAATCATCATGTCCAAAAGCTTTCTGGACTCCGTCTTGAATTGCTTTTTTTTCATCTTAATTTCTCCTTTATTTTACCGCATACGGTTTATTTACGGATATGTTTTCGGGCGTCGCCGCTCTACTTGATTATTATAGTCATCATATATTTCGGATATATGTATAAATCATGTCCGATTTGTAAATTTTAGCACTCTCGATAAATAAGTGCTAATTATTTTTTTAAAATTCACTTTACATTTGATAAAATGCGTGATAAACTTGAATCAAACAACGAAAGGGTGTATGTAATATGTCAATTCTCGTAAGCGGCGGCGCCGGCTATATCGGGTCACACACCGTTCTCTGCCTTTTGGAACAGGGGTACGATGTCGTCGTCTTCGACAATCTGTCGAATTCCTTTGAAGAATCATTAAAAAGAGTCGAAAAAATCACCGGAAAAAAGGTGAAGTTTTATCAGGCCGACATGTGCGACGCCGACGCGATGGACAGGATATTTACCGAAAATCCCGACATCGACTCGGTGATTCACTTTGCCGGATTAAAGGCTGTCGCCGTCTCGGTGTCCCAGCCGATTGAGTATTATAAAAACAACATCGGCGGAACCCTGACCCTTGTCGAAGCGATGAGGGCGCACAACGTCAAGAACATAATCTTTTCCTCCTCCGCGACCGTATACGGAATGACAGACGAGCTCCCGATAACCGAGAATTCCCCGAAGGGCGTCTGCACCAATCCCTACGGCTGGACGAAGTGGATGATTGAACAGATTCTGACCGACATTCAGACCGCGGACCCCGAGTGGAACGTAATCCTTCTCCGCTACTTCAACCCCGTCGGAGCGCACAGCAGCGGTCTCATCGGCGAGGACCCCCAAGGCGTCCCGAATAACCTGACGCCATATATCGCACAGGTTGCGGTCGGAAGACGCCCCCGCCTCAACGTCAACGGCAACGACTACAACACCCCCGACGGAACCGGCGTCCGCGACTATATCCATGTTGTGGACCTTGCCGAAGGGCATATCAAGGCGCTCGAAAAGATGGCCGAGATGTCTGGCGGCGTAAAGATATATAACCTCGGCACCGGAAAGGGTTCGTCGGTCATGGACGTGCTCCACGCGTTCGAGAGAGCGTGCGGCCGCGAGCTTCCCTATGTCATCGCTCCGCGCAGACCGGGCGACGCCGACGCCTGCTGGTGCGACCCGACGCTCGCCGAAAAGGAGCTCGGCTGGAAGGCCAAGTATAACCTCGACGACATGTGCCGCGACTCCTGGAACTGGCAGTCGAAGAACCCGTACGGGTTTAAGGGGAGCGAGTGAACCGGACCGGTCGGGGGACAGAAGACAGAAGACAGATGTCAGAAGATAGAAGATAGAAGATAGAGTACCGCACTCAGAAGGGAAGATGTCGGAAAAGCGCATGTACCTTGTATAAGGCACATCTATCCTCCACCCTCTATCCTCCAATTTCCAATTTCTGCCCTCTGACCTTCTCACTTCTGTCATCTGACAGCATACGCTTGTTTTATCTGCGAACGCGAGCAATCAATCGTTTACGATTGCGAAGCGAGAACAGCTATAAAACAAGCTTATGCACGCAGCCGGCGCGCTTCGCGCGTGAACGAAATAAAGCAGGAAAATCCCGAGGGGTTTTCCTGCTCTTTTCGTTCCGACCGCCATTCGGCGGTCGCGGCTGCGCCCTTCGTTGTTTGTAACTATGAAACCGAAGTGATGCAGAACCCCTCCCCGCCGGGGAGGGGCAGGGGAGGGGGATATGGCGTAATCACGTCACCGTCAGGGTGACGCGATAAGCCGTCCGCCAACGGCGGACTCCTTTTTAGCGATATACGGCGTTTTTGCAAACTTCCCCCGCCGATAGGCGGCTACTCAAACTTTGACGACGCAGAACCCCCTCCCATGTGGGAGGGGGCAGGGGGTGGGAGACTCTAAATAGTATGAGCGAAGCGAATTCCTTATAACAAGGCAGTGTGTCAGCACGCAATTTTTTTAAAACCTACTAAAGTGTCCTTCTTGCCAAGTACCACTCCCCCCCGAGGGGAGTGGTCGCGCCGTTCACGAACGTGAACGGCCGGGTGTGGGGTGGAACCCCCTCTCTCTCACTGAGGGAGAGGGGGCAGGGGGTGTGGAAGAAAAAGAGCATGACACCGCAAAGGTGACGCAATTTGTCCGACGCAGGCGACCACTTCGAAGCAAAGTATGACACCGCACAAATTTCCCCCGCCGATAGGCGGAACACCTGCCCTTAGCTATGCAGACCCCCTCCCATGTGGGAGGGGGAAGGGGGTGGGAGACTCTAGATAGCATGAGCGAAGCGAATACCTTGTTTGACGCAGTGCGGCTATGTTTCTGCTTAAATAAACGTGAGCAGATGTCTCTACTGTGGCAGTTACTAAAAATAGCATTCGCGCAGCGAATACCTTGTTGTAATCAGTGCGGTGTCGCTCTTTTTATTTTAATGTGCGCAAGTGCGCTTTCCGCAGCAGCTATTAAAAATAATATGAGCGTAGCGAATACCTTTCAGAAAAGTGGCAGCGCTCTCCCCCTCTTCCGCCGCCGTCCCCCTTTCAGCACCTTATGCCTTCCCACTCTTAACACTAATTTTACAATTTCCCTGCAATAATTCCGGCTTTTTTACACAATAACCGATTTTGTCGCAAAATCGTAATAAAAGATTGTATAATTTGGCTATAGTAAATCTGTGGAAAACAATGTATAATAAATGTACAAAAAGCCTTAGCGCTTTAAAATCAAGGAGGTTACAATTATGAAGAAATTGCTTGCTATGCTTATGGCTCTTATGATGGTTCTTTCCATCATGACCGTTGCCGTTTTCGCTGAACAGGGCGACACCGAAGAGGATCCCGCTGAGGGCGACAACATGACCGTCACCGAAGAAGGGCCTGCCGCTTCCGCACCCGCAGAAGAGAGCAACCCGAAGACCGGCCTCGTTCTTGCCGCGCTTCCCGTCGTCATCTCTGCCGCTGCTGTCGTTGTTTCCAAGAAGCACTGATTCCGGCATAAAGCTGAACTGAGCGCCCCTCGGGGCGCTTTTGTTTTTATAAAATATCTTCAAAACCGGTTGACAGTTTGCGCGGTCAATGTTACAATGCGGATAGAGACTAAATTTGACGGAGGAAATTATTATGGCATTTCTCAGCGATATCGAAATTGCACAGCAGACACCGATGAAACCCATTACGGAGATAGCGAAGACGGCGGGCATCGACCCCGACGGCATCGAGCAGTACGGAAAGTATAAGGCAAAGCTCGACAGCCGCGCAATTCTCCGCTCGGACCGCAAAAACGGCAAGCTTATCCTCGTTACCGCAATCACTCCGACCCCCGCGGGCGAGGGCAAGACCACGACGACCATCGGTCTTGCCGACGGTTTAAGAAAAATCGGGAAGAATTCGGTCGTGGCGCTTCGCGAGCCGTCTCTCGGACCCGTTTTCGGAATCAAGGGCGGCGCCGCCGGCGGCGGATATGCACAGGTCGTGCCGATGGAAGACATCAATCTTCACTTCACCGGAGATTTTCACGCCATCGGAGCCGCGAACAACCTCCTTGCGGCCATGCTCGACAATCACATTTATCAGGGCAACGCCCTCAATATCGACCCGCGGAGAATCACATGGAAGCGCTGTGTCGACATGAACGACCGCCAGCTTCGGTTTGTGACCGACGGCCTCGGCGGCAAGGCAAACGGCACCCCCCGCGAGGACGGATACGACATCACCGTTGCGAGCGAGATTATGGCCGTGTTCTGCCTCGCAAGCGACATCGACGACCTTAAGGAGCGCCTCTCCCGAATCGTCGTCGGATACACCTATGACGACAAGCCGGTCACTGCCGGACAGCTCAAGGCCGTCGGCGCTATGACCGCTCTTTTAAAGGACGCAATAAAGCCGAATCTTGTTCAGACGCTCGAGGGCACTCCCGCCATCGTCCACGGCGGACCTTTTGCCAATATCGCTCACGGCTGCAATTCGGTCATCGCGACAAGAACCGCGCTTAAGCTCGGCGACTATGCCGTCACCGAAGCGGGATTCGGCGCCGACCTCGGTGCCGAGAAGTTCCTCGACATAAAGTGCCGCATGGCGGGACTGACGCCCGACGCCGTCGTCGTCGTCGCGACCGTAAGGGCGCTCAAGATGCACGGCGGACTCCCGAAGACCGAGCTCGGCTCGGAGGACTTAGGCGCGCTCGAAAGGGGCATCCCGAACCTGATGCGTCACGTCTCGAATATAAAGAACGTCTACGGTCTGCCGGCGGTCGTCGCGGTAAACCGCTTCCCGACCGACACCGACGCCGAAATCGAGCTCGTCATCAGAAAGTGCGCCGAGCTCGGCGTAAAGGCCGTTCTGAGCGACGTTTGGGCAAAGGGCGGCGACGGGGGAATCGAGCTTGCGAAAGAGGTCGTCCGCCTCTGCGATGAAGAAAAACCCGACTTCCGCTTCTCATACAGCCTCGACCTCCCGATTCGCGACAAAATCGAAGCGGTCGTAAAGAAGGTCTACGGCGGCGACGGCGTGACCTTCCTCCCCGCGGCGTCGAAGGAGATTGACCGCCTCGAGGGTCTCGGCTTCAAAGGCTGTCCCGTCTGCATCGCGAAGACGCAGTACAGCTTTTCGGACGACCCGACGAAGCTCGGCGCGCCCGAAGGCTTCACAGTCACCGTCAAGAGCGTAAAGATTTCCGCCGGCGCGGGATTCGTCGTCGCGCTCACCGGCGACATTTTGACCATGCCCGGTCTCCCGAAGGTCCCCGCCGCCGAAAAAATCGACGTCGACTCCGAGGGCAAAATCAGCGGCCTGTTCTGAGCGCATGTAATTGGATATGTTTAAAGGAGAAGCGGGGTGCTTCTCCTTTTTAATATATCATCGGCAGGGGAGCGTTGCGTCATTTTTAGCACTCTCTTCTCCAAACTGTTAGCACTCTTTCCTTTTGACTGCTAAAATTCGTCATAACATCACCATATTGTCACAATACTGTCACAAACAGGGTCTATATTGATAATCGTCGAAGGGAAGTTCCCCCGAGACAAAATAAATCACCAATAACCTACACATAATAAAACATTCCCGAAGGAGGAAAAAACTATGTTAGTACCTTATGTAAGAAGAAACCTTTCCGCTTTTGACCCGTTCCGCGAGCTCGACGAAATTGAGCGTGCGTTCTTCGGAAATCACGACTCAAAGACCCCGGCGTTCTCGACGGATATCCGCGACAACGGCAGCGAGTATATCCTCGAAGCCGATCTCCCCGGCGTCAAAAAGGAGGACATCAACCTCGACCTTTCCGACAATATCCTCACAATCACCGCCGAAAGGCACAGCGAATTCGAGGAAAAGGACAAGAAAGGCAACTATGTCCGCTGTGAGCGCTCCTACGGCTCATATCAGCGCAGCTTCGACACCACCGGCATCGACGTCGACAGGATTGACGCCGAATTCAAGGACGGAGTCCTTAAGCTGACAATGCCGAAACTCGTCGAATCGAAGCCCGAGCCGAAAAAACTTACCATCAGGTAACAAAGTCTGAATGTCCGTCCGCCGTGGGCGGACATTTTTTTATAAAACAAAATACATTTTCCCCCTTGACAAAATCCATCGGGGGGGGTATAATACAAATGTCTGTAACAGCAATTTCCTGCCCGCGAACGCCCAAATATTTAACGTCCGCGGGTTATTTTTAGAAATTGGAGGTTTTTATGAAAAGACTGTTGAAATCGGCACTTGCCGTCGCGCTCTGTCTTTCGATGACTGTCGGAACATGCGTCCCGCTCAACGCGGATACATATTATTCCGACCCCGAGGTTCATGAGCACGACCACGGCGAAACTATCGCCACCGCTTCCGATCCCGCTGTAAGTGAGGTCGCAATCACCGAAACCCCGTCTCGCGTCATCAAGACCGAGAACGGAATCACTATCACAGCCGTCATTGACAACAAGTATGTCTCCGCCATCACATATATGTGTCAGGCGCCAGAGCTTCAATTCTCGTCGTCTGTCGGTGATATTACTTCCGTCAAGGTTCAGACGAGAACTTATGATTATAATCTTCACAATTATAAGACTGAAGATTATAACGACGGCACCCCTAACATTCCCGAATCTTCTCCCACCGCCACCTATACATTCGGCGGGGGCGCAAGAGGAAGCTATATCGTTACCGTCACGGCCGGCGAAAGCGCTACCGCCTCCGTAACCCTTACCGTCGAGCATACGATAGGCGGACGCGACGTTATCGACTTCCCCGCGACCTGTACTCAACCCGAGCGCCATCAGCAGGTTTATTACTGCAAGACCTGCAGCGGTATCTCTCACACTGTTTATTCGTATGGCACCAAAGATGAAGAGAAAGCTACCGGCCACACCTATGAAGAGTTTGTTATACCTGCCGAGAATAACTGTGAGCATAAGGAAATTAAGTACGAAAAGTGCAAGGTCTGCGGTCATATCAAATATGCTGATGATAATCAGAATACCGTTGATGTAGAATCCGGCGGACACGATTTCAGCGTTGAAGTCACTTCCGAAAGGACTTCCTGCACCAACGAGGGAACAACAATCAAAAAGTGCTCCGAGTGCGAAGTTTATAATCTCGAAACTCAGCAGACCGTTCCTTCCGTTCCCCATAATATGCAGTCATGGGCAGAAGCAGAGGCAGACGGCGGCCGTAAACCCGCAACCTGTGAAGGGTACGGCACTTTTGTAAGAAAGTGCAAGAACGAAGGCTGCACCTACACCTCAACCACCACCTACGCCCCCACGGGTCACAAGTGGGTAGTTGAGGAAGTCACCGAAGAGGCAACTTGCCAGCATGAAGGTCGCCAAAAGGTCAAATGCTCTGTTTGCAACAAAGTTATAGAAGACCAGACAATCCCCAAGACCGGTCATAACTATCAGGTAACGGTAGGTAAAGAGCCTACATGTACCGAAGACGGTTACTATGTCGAAAGGTGTACCTATTGCGGACAGGACAAAGAGGGCGTTCAGATAGCGATTAAAGCCACCGGCAAGCATACGCCCGTTGTGACGAACGACTGTACGCAAGACGTTAAATGCTCTGTCTGCGGTGAAACTATTTCCAAGGGCAACAGTGAACACAGCTTCGGCAGTTCCTATAAGAGTGACGGCACTCAGCATTGGAAGGTATGCACTAACCCGAACTGTACTCAGACCACCCCGGCTGAAGCTCACATTCCCGATATCTACACTAAAGGAGATTGCACAAGGGGCTTCGACTGTAAGGTATGTAGAAAACACATCGCCGGAGTACCGCACACCTTTGATGAAGTAGTGAGTGAAAAGACCACCACTCTCATGCACACATTAAAGTGCTCGGTATGCGGCACCGAACAGTCGTCTCAGTACCATTCATTCCGCGACGCTGCAGGTAACTTGGGTATTATTGACGACGGTAACTGTTTGACCGAGGTCGTATGTAACGTCTGCGGCTATGTCGGTGTTAAGGCGTATGACGCCCACGACTATACCGAATATTTCCCCCTTGAGAACGACCCCGACCACCACGAGGCCAACTGTATACACCCAAGATGTACAGAATTTATTAAGGAAGAGCACAATTATGTCGTATCGGGCCAAAGGCTTAACGAGCAGGCTCCGACCTGCACAGAGCCCGGCTCATATGACGAGGTGTCCATTTGCGTCTGCGGCGCAAGCATAACCAAGCACATCGTTCTTGATGCCACCGGACATATTTATCCGGACGACTACGATATTATCGAGTCCGACTGTGTCGGCGGAATCGTCAAGCAGAGAAAATGTCTTGTATGCGGAAACGTCGAAGAGATTGAAACCGAGGGTTCCGGACAGCATACTCCCGGCGAGCCGGTTGTTGAAGTTGCCCCGACCTGCACCACCGAGGGAAGCAGAATCACTTACTGCACCGTCTGCGGAGCTGTTGTCAATTCCGAGGTTCTTCCCGCTCAGCACGATTATCCCGCCAATCCGACTTCGATTGTCGAGTCTAAGGATTGCTTGACTCCCGGCGGAAAATTCTATAAGTGCAATAAATGTGATTCGATATTGAGCGAAGAAATTCCCGCTATCGGCCACCATGAGTACGGCGAATATACCTATAATGAAGACGCCGACTGTCAGCACGGCGGTACAATGACCGCAACCTGTTCTGTCTGCGGTGAAATTAACACCATAAACGACCCGGAGCATCCCCAGCAGAAACACCTGTTTACTCACTACGTTTATCAAAACAACGCGACCATAGAACACAACGCCACCGAAATTGCCGAGTGCGACTTCGGCTGCGGTACTAAGGACGAAAGAGAAGTCGAGGGAACTCAGCTCCACGAGCACACCTTCCTCCACTATGACACGCTTATTTCTCCCGCAACCTGCGACACGCCCGCGGTATATCAGGCGACTTGTGAGGTTTGCCATGAGGCGACCGACACCATGGATGTCGGCGAGCCTCTCGGACACAGTGAAAGCGCGGTACAGGTTGTTGTAGAAGCGACTTGTACAGCCGACTCGGTCGGTATGACAATATGCACCCGCTGCCAGAAAACCATGCGCGACAATATCGCCATGCCCGGCACCGCACAGGGTCACCAGTGGGGCGAATTCGTCTACAACAACGACGCCACGACCGAGACCGACGGCACCGAGACCGCGCACTGCACAAGGTGCGACGAAACCTATACAAGAACCAAGGCGGGCACCAAGCTTGAGGGCGCACACGTCTTCAAGAACTATGTCTACAACAACGACGCGACCTGCACCAACGGCACCGAGACCGCTTACTGCGAGAACGGCTGCGGCTCGACCGACACGAGAGAGGCCGTCGGCACCGCCCTCGGGCACTCGCTCTCGGCTCCGAAGGTTGTAAAGGCCGCCACCTGTACAGATGATGAGGTCACCGAGGCGACCTGTGAGCGCTGCGGCACTGTCGTTTCCGGAACAAACGCCGGTACCGCCCTCGGTCACGACCTCTCGCTCAGCATCGTCGCCCCCGCGACCTGCACCCAGAACGCCACCGGCGAATACCGGTGCAGTCGCTGCGAATATGTCTCCGAGACCACGACCATCGAAGGCTCGATGACCGGGCACCTCTTCGGCGAATGGATTACCGAGACCGGCTCGACCTGCGTCGCCGAGGGAACAATGTACCGCGAGTGCTCGGTATGTAAGCTCCGCGAATACAGCGCCGACCCCGCTGACGGTCACGTTTGGGACACCGATTTCACAATCGACGTCGAACCGACATGCGACCGCGACGGAAGCAAGTCGATTCACTGCCTCAACTGCGACGTCACCAAGGAAGAGACCGTAATCCCGCGCCGTGAGCACGTCTTTGTTGTCACCGACACCCTTGACGCGACCTGCACGGCCGACGGACTCATCACCAAGACCTGCTCATACCCCGACTGCCAGTATCAGGAACACACCACAATCCCCGCCACCGGGCACAGCTACGGCGAACCCGTGCTCCACTCCGGCGCGTCCTGCACCGATAACGACTACACCGTCACGACCTGCACCAAGTGCGGCAACGAGGTTGTGAACGAGATTGCGGATTCCGCCCGCGGACACGTTTCGGACGAGGGCACGGTCACAAAGATGCCGACGGCAACGGAAGCCGGCGAGAGGACCTATAAGTGCACCGTCTGCGGAGAGACAATCCGCACCGAGACGATTGCTCCTCTTGCGCTGAGCACCGAAATCACCGGCGACAACGCGTCCTCCGCGAGCGTCGACCCGGGCAACCTCCTCAGTGCAGTTGTCACCGAAGACGAGCTGAAAAAGCTTGAAGCCGGCGAAAAGCTGACCGTAATCCTTGAAGTTAGCGACGGTTCCGACACCGTCACCGACGAACAGGTCGACCTCGCCGAAAAGGCTGCCGACAACAAGGACCTCGAGATTGCCGTCTATTACGAAATCGACCTCTTCAAGAAAATCGGCACCTCCGAGACAAGGATTACCTCGACGAACGAGCCGGTATACATCACCCTCGAAATTCCCGCCGAATTCCGCAAGTCTAACCGTCAGTTCAGCCTTATCAGCATCAGGGATTCCGAGGCGGCAATCGTCCTCGAGGACCGCGACAGCGACCCCGCGACAATCACCGTCGCGACCGACCACTTCTCGCCCTACGTCCTCGCCTTTAAGGACGTCAAGCCGAGCACACATCAGCATGTGTTCACCTACGGCTCTAACGCGCAGGGACACTGGGTGTTCTGCCCCGCCTGCGGCGCACAGCTCAGCCCGATAACTCCTCACCAGTTTGATTATAACGGCACCTGCGTCTGCGGATACAGAGCGCCGGTGAGCGGCGGCGGTGTTTCGGCACCCGCTCCCTCCGCTCCTTCGGCACCCGCCGAGAGCACAACCGACAGCGTTGAAGTAAACGTCCCGACCGAGGGCAAGCTCAACGACGAGGAATAACCGCATTAAAACACAAAGGGCCGTCGGCGCAAATCCGGCGGCTCTTTAATAATGCAAAAAGGGGAGGGAGTTAATCTCCCCACCCCCTCACGCATCTCATGCACAGGTCGGTTATCATTTCGGCAGGGTCGGCACAGTCGTTTTCGACCCACTCCCTTACGACCGAGGTCAGTCCGCCGAGATAGAAGCGCGCGACATACTGTTTCTCGCTTTCCGAGACGTTGAACCTGTCCATCGCAGGCGAAAAAACCTCGTCGAAAATCTTCGAGAATGTGTTCTGAGTGCGGAAAATGTCCTGATGCGAGAGCACCACCCGATAGAGCCGCCGATTCTGCCTGATGAAATCAAGATACGGTTCAAGGTATTCCGGCGAGATAAAAATCGAGTCCTCGGGGCGCTCCGAGGAGAGCCGCATTTTAACGTCCGTCATATCCGCGCCGTAGCGCTGAAAGCACTTGTTGTTCGTATACTCGACGCACTCGTTCAGAAGGTCTGCGACCGTTTCGTAATGAAGATAGAACGTCGAGCGGTTTACTCCCGCCTTTTCACAGATTTCCTTGACCGTGATATACTCGAAATCCTTCTTTTCGAGACACTCAATCAGCGCCTCGTCCATCCGTGCGGCTGTGCCGAAATACTTGCTCTCCGCTTTGTTCAACGGTTATGCCTCCTCGGGTCAGTCTTCTTCCGCAGCAATTTCGTTTGCGAGCCTTATGATGTCTCCGGCATATTTCTCCTTGCTGCTTTGAAGAATATGCTTATATATCGGATAATTCACCGCCATGCCGGCGAATCCCAATACGCCGACGACAATTCCGAGCGCGGTAAAAACCGCCGTCCCCGAGCCGATAACGCCCATTGAAAGGCACATTCCGGTTCCCGCGACAAGCGCGCACAAAATCCCGAATGTGTACGCAAATACCTGTGCCGGCGTCTTTGCCTTTCGGTCAAGCTTTTTAAGCGCCACGACCTTCGACGCACTCTTTTTTGAATATTCGTTCACAATGGCTTCTGCAAAAATTTTGTCTGTGTTCATAATAATACCTCCGTTTGATTTTGTATCTCCATTATATCAGACGGATTTTTTATTATCAACGACACCGACCGGCGTTTGTGTTGATTTAAGAGGGGAGCGGCCGGATAAACAATCGCCCTCGGGCGCAGTTACACGTCCAAGGGCAATCGCTTTATAAGGTCATAGCGTCAACTTTTCGGCACTTTCCCTCTTATTTTTTCCCCTTCACCCCGAGAATCTGATTGACGATAATCCCGAGGATAAGCGCGGTCGCAATCGAGGTGATGGTGACAGCGCCGAAGTTGAGCGAAAGGCCGCCGATGCCGCAGACGAGAATCGTCGAGACGACGAAGAGGTTGCGGTTCTCTTCGAGGTCGACCTTCTGGACCATCTTAAGTCCCGAAACGGCGATGAACCCGTAGAGCGCGATGCATACGCCGCCCATAACACAGCTCGGAATCGAGTTGACGAACGCGACGAAGGGCGCGAAGAAGGACACGATAATCGCCAGAACCGCGGTCGTGATAATCGTCGCGACCGAGGCGTTGCCGGTGATGGCGACACAGGCGATAGACTCGCCGTAGGTTGTGTTGGGGCAGCCGCCGAAGAAGGCACCCGCCATCGAGCCGACGCCGTCGCCGAGGAGAGTCCTCGAAAGACCCGGGTCATCGAGGAGGTCCTTTTCGATGATTGAGGATATGTTCTTGTGGTCCGCGACGTGCTCCGCAAAGACGACGAACGCGACCGGAATATACGCCAGCGCGATTGCGCCGAGATACGAGCCGCTCAGCTCGCCGAACGCTCCGAACGCCGAGAGGAACGTAAAGTCGGGGAGATGGATTACAGTGTGAAGACCGACGCCGCCGTCAACAAGGCTTCCGAACGAGCTGAAGCTGACGACCTTGAGCGCGTCGATTCCTGCGGCATTACCGATGACCGTGAAGACCGTCGCAACCGCATATCCCGCAAGAATACCGATGATAAAGGGGATAAGCTTTACCATCTTCTTGCCGAATGTCGAGCAGACTGTGGTCACGATAAGCGTGACGATTCCGACGAGGACGCAGATAAGCACCGCCGCGACGGCGTTTCCGCTCTCGTCCTTGACGCCGCCGGTCTGGAGGTCGCCGATTGCGTTTGCCGCGAGCGAAAGTCCGATAATCGCGACTGTCGGGCCGATGACGACCGCGGGCATCAGCTTATTGAGCCAGCCTACGCCGACCGCCTTGACGAGAATCGATATGACGACATAAACAAGTCCCGCCAGAATCGCGCCGATAATCAGTCCGAGGTAGCCGAGCGCAACCGTCGACGCGCCCGCAAAAGCCGCGGCCATCGAGCCGAGGAACGCGAACGACGAGCCGAGGAAGACCGGACTCGAAGCCTTTGTGAACAAAACATAGACAAGCGTACCGACGCCCGCGCCGAAGAGAGCCGCGGCGGGGTCCATCGTCGGGTGGGTGGCGCCGTCGGAAAGGAAGCTTCCGTTTGTGATGACCGGGACGACAAGCGTCGCCGCCATAATCGCGAGAAGCTGCTGGATTGCAAAGACAATCATCTGACCGAACTTCGGCTTGTCCTTGATTCCATAGATAAGTTTCATCTTGATTTCCTCCTTATTGTTGGTGAACCGTTTTATATATCGACCGCCGGAGAACCCGGTGTTCAATCCGAATCAAGAAGCTTTACCGATGTGTCGCTCTCATACGGTGGGATATGCACGCTGATAAGCTCGCTGTGCGACGTCGGAATGTTCTTCCCGACGTAGTCCGCGCGAATCGGAAGCTCTCTGTGCCCCCTGTCAATCAGAATCGCAAGCTGTATCGCCGCCGGGCGGCCGAGCGAGAATATCGCCTCGATTGCCGCGCGCGCAGTCCGCCCGGTATAAAGGACGTCGTCGACCAAAACGACCTTTTTCCCCGAGACCGGAAAGGGGAGCTCGGCTTCTTTTAATACCGGCATCTGTGAATAGTCGAGGAGGTCGTCGCGGTAATAGCTGATGTCGATGTCGCCGCAGAGGACCTCGACCCCCTCGAATTTCCTTATGTTTTCGGCAATCATCCTCGCAAGCGCCGCGCCCCGGCTTCTTATTCCGACAAGACACACCCCGTCGGTGCCGCGGTTTTTTTCGAGAATCTCATGCGAAATCCTTGTCATAGCGCGTATAACCGCGCTTTCTTCCATTATTACCGCCTTTTCGGTCATGCTTTCACCCCTCGGAAAAAGATAGTGCCCCATCGCGCCTTAAGGTACGATAGGGCATAAAAGTGGAGAATATGTTTCGTATCTTTCGGCATCACAGTACCGCATTTAAGATTCTGAAATCTATATTACCACCATATATTGTGCTTGTCAAGAGAAATTTGACGTTTTTTGAGATTTTTTTGACTTCCGGCCGTCAGTCCTTCTCCGGCTCGTCCTTGAACCCGAAAATTCCGGGATATTCGCCGTCGGGGGCGGGTTCAAGAGCGCCGGTCCTCACCGCCGCGCCGCCGTACCACCCCATCAGGTTCCACATGACGATGTGCGGGCAGTGATAGTCAATCACCTCGGCGGCGCAGTCGGGGGAGTGCTCCTTAAGCTTCTCGGTCGCAATCCTGCCGATTTCGGTCATCGTCTCCTTCAGCGCGCCGAACTCCTCGCCCAATATCCCGTAGAGCATGTGATTGCGCTGTTCCTCCGTAAAAATCGGGAATTTCGCCTTTTCAAGCCGCTCTTCTCTTATGCGTGTGAATACGTTTGCATATGCAGCCGAATACGCGGCGTTGAACTCAATCCATGTTGCCTTCTGACTGCCGATAGTCCCCAAGCCGGCATATGATATCGTGCCGTACATAATGTCCGCCTCGGGATTTTTCCCCTCGAGTCCGTAGCAAATTCCGGTGACCTCCTTGTCCCCGACGCGGTACACCGTGCGGAATTTCGCGCCGCCGTCGGTCTGCTGAATCCCGCTCATAATTGCAAAGGCGAAGATGTCCCAGATGAGGAGATTGTCCGAGAATTCATCGGCGCCGTCGAAGCCGATTTCTCGGATTTCGGGAAGCTTTTTGCGGATTGCCGCGACGAAGTCCTTGATTTTTCCGGAATATTTTTCGTTAAGCATATTGATGATTTCGCTGCCGTACTCTTCGGTCAGAATCGGCATAACGGTCTGATATTTCTTCCCCTGACGCGAGATAAGGCCGTAGCTTATAAGTGTCTCAAGCTCGTCCTCGAGGTAAACCGAGGCAATTCCGAGCTCGACCGAGAGCTGTTCAGCCGTCATCGGCTCATAGTACGCCGAGAGGAGAATCTGCCCCGGGAGCTTTCTTGTAAAGAGAGCGTCGAACGCGTTGTTATGGTCTCCGTTAAAAATGTAGCGGAATTTAAAGGGGGTGGGGTTAAAGCTTTTTTCTCCGAACTGTCTTTCCATAGCGATACCTTCTTTCAATATTTTCCGTGACTGAAACAGGTTGAATTTCACCGTCTGCGCCGTAAGGCCGTATTTTTCCGAGATGTCCTTTACAGACATTCCGTCATAGTAATACGCGACGGTGCAGAGGCGGTATTTTTCTGACAAAAAGGCAAGCTCGCGCCGAAGCGTGTTTTCCCGCTCTTTTTCGACGATGCCGTCCTGAAAATCCGAGCCGTCGGGGATATCGTCGCCGAGACCGACCTTCGGGGAATTTGCGGTTTTGCGGAGATAGTGCTTATATGTATTCGCCGCAATCTTCCACACGAACCCGAAGAACGCGTCGTCGCACCTAAGGTTCTCCGCGCTTTTCAGCACCGCGAGAATTATGTCCGAGCAAAGGTCCTCCGCCTTATAGGGGTCTGAGGTCTTGTGGAGCGACCAAAGGTAGATTGTCCTCATGTTCTCGGACAGCAGCTCGCCCGCTCTTTTCGCCGTCATTTTCATCACCTGCCGTTGTATTTTTGAAAGCTTTCACCCATATAGTGCCGCAAAACGAGGAACGGTTAGAAGAAATTTGAGATTTTTTGCACCTCGCCAAAATCACGCACATAAAACTAAAGTTTTCGGTCAAGCCTTTTGCAAAAGGCTTGCAGGGGTCTTGGGGACAGAGTCCCCGAGCCGCGACCGCAGTCGCGGAATCCCTTACGAAGTGCGCTCCGCAAGGGGTGAATTGCAAAAACAATCCTGTGAATTGTCGATTACGACGAAATGAGGGCAAAGGCGAAGCCTTTGCTTAGGCGTCGCTGACGAAAGTACGAAACTGCAGTCATTTGGGCGACGCCTTGACGCCACTGCAAGGGAGGGCGTCCCCTTATGATTCCGCCGTGCGACAGCATGGCGGCACCTTTTGCACCAAAGAAAAACTCCCACAAGTGGGAGTTCGCGTAAAAAGGGGTCCCCGAAAATGCGTAAGCATTTTTGGGGAAAAGGAGCGGCCGCATACGAAGCGTTAAAACTATCTTTTCGCCTTCCCTCGCGATACCGAACCGCTTCGGTCGGCTCAAAGAGTTTTAATCGCATCGTTCGCAAGCGAAGCCGTGATTTGCCAAAAGTTTATAAAGCAAATCGCGGCGAGCCAAAAGGACGCGAAAAAAAGGGGTCCCCGCAAACGCTTGCGTTTGTGGGGAAAAGCCGGAGCGACGGAGTGAATGAGCGATGGCATTGAGTGCGCAAGCATGAAAATGCCGTCGCGAACGATACGGAGTCCGCGACGGCGTGGTGCCGCTGACCGGACTCGAACCGGTACGCTTTAAGGGCGGGGGATTTTAAGTCCCATGTGTCTGCCAATTTCACCACAGCGGCATGTCAAATATAATAGCACTTTCGCGGCGAAATGTCAACCCGCGCATAGAATTTTCTTTTCGGCGCATAATATTCCAAAACACCGAAAAGGAGTAAAAAAGATGTCCCGCAAAGAAAAATTGAAGATATATAAGCCGCACGGCAAGGTCGTCCCGCTTTTCGAGACGAACACAATCACCGACAACGTCACAAACCCGAAAAACGAGCGCGTCTATAACCGCTCGGTCGAAAACGTCGTCCTCGCGAAAGAAGAGGTCGACGCCAATAAGAAGTGATTTAAGGGGAAGAATATGTATAAACTGTTGATTATTGTTATGACCGCCGCCGTCGCGCTTCTCCTCGTCTCCTGCGGTTCTGCGCGGGGCGACTATCCGCCCGAAGGCTTTACCTCGCAAAGCGCCGTCAGTCCCGACGTTTCCGCACAAAGCTCCCTCACTGCCGACTACGTCATCCCGAAGACCCGCGCGTCCGAAAAGTCCGTCACTTCGGACTCCGCCGCGCCGACCGCCCCCGAAAGCCGCGCGACAACAACCCCGACCGCGTCGACCGCCCCGGACACCACGACCCTCCCGACCTATTCGACCCCGTCTGCAACTACGTCCGAGCCGCTGACCGAGCCGACCGAGCCATCGCCGACCGAATCATCTCCTGCCGAGTCATCTCTTCCGGAAATGACGCCGACCGAACCCGCGTCCTCCGTCCCTTTGTCAGAGGAGTTGTCTCCTGAGGAACAGTCCTCCGCGCCGGCTTCCGAAAGCATGACCCCGTCCGACGCGTCTTCCGCACAGCCGGACAGTCAGCCGCCGGCGGAGTAACATCACCAAAAACCCGCACAGCTTCGGCCGTGCGGGTCAATTTTATGTGCAACAGGGGAGCGGTCACTTTGCCGTAAAGTCATCGACGGTCTCCGCAGGCTCCCTCTTTCTCATTCTGACCTCCCACGACGGGCACCGTTCTTTCAGGAGGAAATAATATTGCATCCAGACAATCCGGCTGACATACTTAAGCATGCCGATGATGTCGCCGCGCTCGGGTTCGCGAATATTCTGCGAAAAAAGGTATATTTCGTAAAAATACTCCGCGTCGCAGTTTATCCACATTTTGTCGACGATGTGCTCAAGCCGCCGCCTGACCTCGTTTGCGCCGATTCCGAGCTCTTTTCCGGTGACCTCATAGACCTCCTGCTCGTCATGCTCCAAGATGTCCGACACCTCAAAGACGGTCTTCATCACAGGCACCATTACGCACCTCATCGCGGTGTTCATCGCCGTAATCCCGAACTGCTCGATGACCTGTAAAAACGCGGCCTCCCGCGCTCCCGACCCCTTAAACCCCGTCGTGTCGATGTCGTAAATCTTTATCGTGTGCATACAAAAGCTCCGTTCTTTTTTGATATTCTAAAGAGTTTTACATCCTCTTGCCAAACCGTCAGCTGTCAGATTTTCCGAATGATATCCAAGGTATGATGTGATGCGCCAATCAAATCGGGCCGTTCGCAGACAGTGAAATGATAGTCCAGCCACTTTGCAAAGGTTTCGTCGTCCATGGCGTCGATATATTCACGCATATAGTTTGTGGCGCCGTCGGCGGCGACCAGCTTGATTCGTTTTACGGGAACCTCCGCGTCAAGCGCGGCGATATCCTCCGTGCGCACCAGTTCAAACAAATCCTTCGGCTCGCTTATGCAGTGCCAATCCGGCGTGAGCATGTTCAAATCCATCACCTCATGCAGCTTGTTGAGTCCGAAGACATACTGTATGACCGTCGGCTCGTTCATGCAGTAGGCGACCAGTATGTACCCGCCGGGTTTTGTCACGCGCACCGCCTCGGCCAGCGCCTTGAGTTTATCCTCCCGTGTGTAGAGGTGATACATCGGTCCCAGCAGCATCGTCAGGTCATAGGCGCAATCCGGCAGGACCGACAGGTCCGTCGCGTTGCCCTGTATCGCCGTGAGCGGCTCCGAACCGTCCAATTTGGCTTTTAGCAGTTCAAGATTGTGCGCCACCGGCTCCACGGCCGTCACCCTATAACCCTGCTTCGCCAGAGTCACGCTGTACCGCCCGGTTCCCGCGCCCACCTCTAAAATTTTCGGCTCGGATACCCCCGCAAGGCACTCGCGGATATATTTCATCGTCGTCAGGTATTCGACTTGCCCGTGCCGTGAAAGCAGCCGCCCGTCCTCGTCATAACTGTTGTAATAATCTTCAATGTAACTCATGTTTCCTCCACAGGTATCCCGGACAACCGCGGAATCACGTCAAATCCTTTATAAAAATCATCTTGAGCGGCTCGCCGGGAAGCAGCAGCGCGCCGCACTCTTTGTAGCCGATTTTTCGGTAGAAAAACTGCGCCTGTTCGTCCGACTGCGTCGAGGTCATGACCCGCCCGAAGCCGTCGCCGCGCATCTCTCGCTCCCAGAAGCCGACAAGCTCCCGTCCGAGGCCGTTTCCCCGGTGCCCGTCGAGGATGCAGAGCATATTCATGAACGGTATGCTGTCCCAGAATATTCCGAACCTAAGCCAGCCGACGAATTCGCCGCCGACCCGCATGACCAGAACCCTGTCCTGCGCGACGGCCTTCGCCAGCTCCGCCTCCGAAATGTGCCGGTCATGCGCCGCTAAAAGACCGATGTCGCCCGGCCCGGCATACCCGATTTCATGCATGTAATCAGCTCCTTGCAAAATGATTATAGCACAAATCGAAGATTATTACAATAGCCCGTTCGGATAAATTGTGAAGCTGCTGCTCATACATCGGGAGATTTGTATCCTCCCTATCCTGCAAGTCTATCAGCATTGAAACGATAGCTTTGATTGCATTTCGCAGACTATTACTCTGACCAATAGAAAAGTCCCCAAGAGGGGACTTTTCTATTGGCTAACTACGCTAATTTGATACAATGGTATCCCTTTTTATTATGTAGTCAGCGCACCTACGGTTTTCAGATCATAATAGCTTTTTATTTGGGCTAATCCCGTCGGCCTACTTTGAATACTGTTTGGAGGCCTAACGTCCATCTTCTAAGCTAAGCTGACTCCATACAAATTAATCGTCTGCTCTGAACCTTTGTCTGAGATTTCTTTTCCCATAGCGGCTTCAATTACTTTCATTATTGCTTTAGCTCTGTCTACGAAATATGTGTCGAAATCATCACGAATAAAGGCGTCGTAATTGATAAGATGCGATTCAACCCGATATTTTAATTGTTCCTCATCTATTTGAGCTTCCCTCATTATTCTCCTGCTATATCTGCTGGGAGCTTCTCCGCCAATTTGCCTGTTGGATTCAGGTAGGAGAGGTGTTTTATTGATGATGGAATTCCACTTGTCTCTTTTATATCCTTGTTTTGTGCAATATGCTTCGGGGAATATGTGATGAATATCCGGAGACTTATCCATACTTTTTACAATGTCCATGGTGGTACCTTGCATAAAGTCACGACAGCTCTCACGATAAACAAGCGCCATGATTCCTTTATATGCGGCACTGTTTCTCGTTTGAAGGGAAATAAGACGGGTTGCTGAAAAATATGCGGCATTAACAGTACGATTAAGGCTGTCTTTTCCTTGTATATCTGCAACAACGTCTTCAATATCATTGGCGTAACGTGTTTCATTGGCTCCGCCATACATTTCGCCCATAATTCCGCACCAATACCAGCGGGAAAGAATCTTTTGGGTTCGCGGTAGGTTAAACGTACTGGTTCCTATGACTGCACAAATTGCTGCAAGCGGTATCAATTGCGTAGTATAAGGCAAGTCCCTCAGTCGAAAAACATATTGACTAAGCAGGAACTTACGCGCCATTTTGTAGCCTTCGATTATTGCCTGCTTATTTTGCATATATGCTTCAAAAGGAAGAGCTAACACATCTTTCTTTTTACAAGTTGTCATGCTGCTTGAGAGATAATTTGTATAAAGAGTTATAGCAGTCAGGAAAGATGTTTCATCTACTCCACGCATAACATCAGTACTTAGTTCCTCATTTCTCCCCCAAATAATGTCACGGCATATCGTCCAATCGTCACGCAAGTGAAATCCGTAAGTAGCAAATGTAGCGGTCACCAATTCAAATACGGTCAATGCTACTCCGCCGGTATTTACATTCTCAAAAACCTTACATACGGCATCTCGCGGAGTGTCTTTTCCAAGAGTTATCACCGGCAGCTTATAGCCTGTGATGGTTTCAATAACCGAGGTGCGGAACTGCTTATAGCGTTCCATAAACTGTTTGTCATACTGATGATACTCTTTATAACCGTCTGCCCAATCTTCCCGAGCGCTGCTGTCAAAAATAATGTTGATGGGGAACATTTCCTGCTCGTACTCAAAATCTTTAGTTGAGAGATCAAGAAGGACCGTTCTGTCAAAATCAGTTTTTACTTTTTTATCTTCCGGAACCGGAATGACCGCATCATATCTGTCTTCGCTTTCGTCCAGACATTTTTTCATATCCAGATAATAAAACCGTTTGATTTCTTTTCCCTTGTCGGTTTTGGTATCAACCGGCTCTTTGGAATATGTAGCTCGGAACATAGAAGTAAGACGTTGCTGACCATCAAGGATCAGATAATCCGGCAAAGCGGTCGTCGGCTTAACTCCTTCAAGAAGTCGGTATTTGAATTGGACATTTTCGTTCCCGTATTCCAGCCGCATAATTGCTCCCATGGGATATCCTTGGGACAAACTGGCAATGATTCCGCGTATGCGTCCGTCGTCCCAGGTCCAGCTCCGTTGGAAATCAGGTAATTGCATTTTTCCCGTACTCACATCACGCAGTAATTCATCAAGCTCAGTGTCAAGTGATTTTGGTGCAATATTTACAGCCATAGTATGTCCTCCCGTAGGTAATGTTCAGATACTGCGACCGATTTCAAATATTTACTACAAGAGCAAAATACGATAACAGTAATCTTTTTATGTATTACATACTAATAATAGCATATTATTATGGAAAAATCAACTACTAACAAAAGTCTTTCTTCATACGTCTATTTCCCAAAGAATGAAAAATGGCGATTTTGGGAAATAGGCTGTGCTTTGCCGCATTCTGTGAACGGGGCAGTAATATGAGTAGGGCATCATATACGCGCCTAAACATTTCACAGACGTTTTCTTATGCGGGAATGTCTGTTTATGCACCGCAAACATTATACTTCGGTTTTCTTCATTTGTCACGGGTTTATTGAAAATATATAAGGAAAGTCCGAAAATATATGTGGGGGGGTCAATAAAAGAATTATTGATAATAAACCTATGGTTATCGCCGTGACCATGGGTCTATTGTGTTTTTAAGATTATTTCTTTAAAATGTAATTACCGATGTCTGAGCTTGTATTGATTATCCCTTAAAGACTGCTTCGCAGCCGATACTATGTCATACAAAACGGTTCTTTCATACTCGCTGCAATCGGAAAGCAAGATTGCGAACTGATGATTTTGGAACTTCAGTATGTTATCAAGATTATCCGCTAACAGCTCGTCCGCTGTTGCGTTGAGCGCGTTTGCAATGTCAATGAAAGTTTTAAGGCTCATTGCTTTATAACCGTTTTCTATGTAGCTGATGTAGGTTGGCGAACAGTCTGCTTTTTCTGCCAAGGTTTGCTGGGAAAGTCCTCTCCTCCGACGGATGTCCTTGATTCTCTTCCCAATTAAAATTAAATTTACTGCCATGTTAGGCACCTCCATGATAAAAGATACCTATATTATAAACCATAGCTTATAATAGTATAAAATGTGGCTTATATATTTTCAATGCCTAATTTGATATAATATCTATAATACAGCGGGAAGGAGGAGCTTCTAAATGACAGATTCTGAGATATACGAATACATCGGAGCTAAGATTCGCCAAGTTCGTCTTAACAAGGGCATGAGTCAAGCTGAGCTTGCTGAGAAAGCTGAGTTGTCACTGCCGAGCATTAGCAATATTGAACTGGGAAAAAGTAAAATGAAGCTTGCCTCTTTCATAAGAATTGCCGATGCACTTCAAGTATCGACGGAAGAGCTTGCCTCAGATGGCAGAGAGGTTATGTCGGCGGACAACCTTTCGGAAGTTCTATCCAAACTCACGGAGGCAGAAAGTGAATCCATCAAAAGGGTCATATCAGAGATAATCAAGTGGATGCCAAACAAAAATGATTAATAACTTACGGGGTCGTCAATAGATGCCTCCGTATTTTTTGTTGCCTATAAACCGAGAGTCAACAGCTTGACCCTCGGTTTATTCCATTTTAGAAAAAATACATATATACTACAAGTAACAGAATCAAAGGGGGTATCGATATGGCTGAACTTGACATCTTCGGAAAATTGCAAGCAATTGAAAGTGAAACCGAGGCACTTTCGTACTTTGATAATGACACAGAGCTTGCTAAGCGCATAGCGGACCATCGGGTATGGCTTAGTCGCATTCGCCATGAACGTCCGAGCACCACACACGATTATAAAATCGGGATATATATTCGGTATTATAATCAAACCAAGTATACGAACTATCTTTCATACCACAAAAAGAGCTTTGCAGATACGATTGCGCTTTGCCCAAAGTGGGAACTTGTCGATTTTTATGTTGACGAGGGCATAAACGCGCCAAATATGGAGTCCGCTCCGGAATGGAGCCGATTGCTAAACGATTGTATGTCGGGTAAAGTTGACCTGATAATTACTCAAAAAGTATCAAATGTGTCTCGAAAGCCTTATGAGATAGCTCTATGCTCAAGGATGCTCGCATTACAGCCACACCCGGTGGGAATATACTTCCTTTCCGAAGATTTGTTCACATTGGCAAGCTACTATGCGGGTGACTTGCAAGATACTTATTTCGTCCAGAGCAGCCCATCGGCAGCTGAAATAACTGAATCATCAGAAAAAGGAGGAAGTCTTATTGAGCCGTCTTAACAGCCATGAAGGAAAACGTAACGAAAAAGATCGAATAAGGAAAAGATACAACGTTCATATCGACCCGGAGAATTATCAGTACATCCCTGAAACTAAAGTTCGTTCTGACTATTACGACAATGACTCAAATCAAAGAGTAGCTGTTTACGTTCGAGTTTCGACGGACGATCCCAAGCAGACGACCTCTTATGAACTTCAGAGAAAATACTATGAAGATTTTGTTGTCCACCATCCAAATTGGGAGCTTGTTGGGATTTACGCTGACGAGGGTATAAGCGGCACTTCACTCTTGCATAGAAATGAGTTTAACAGAATGATCGCTGACTGCAAGTCGGGTAAAATTGATCTGATAATCACTAAAAGCGTGTCAAGATTTGCGAGAAACATCATGGATTGCATCGGGATGGTTCGAAATCTTGAGGAGTTGAAAAATCCGGTAGGAGTTTTCTTTGAGTCTGAGTGTCTATTCTCTCTTAATCAAGACACTCAAATGACACTTTCCTTTTTAGCGACAATGGCTGAAGAGGAATCTCATATCAAATCAAGAAGCATGGAAACATCGCTTAGGATGCGCCTTGATAACGGCATACCGCTGACCCCGAAATTACTCGGTTATACGCACGACGCCGACGGTCAGTTAATCGTAAACCCGGAGGAAGCCCCCACTGTAAAGCTGGTGTTTTATATGTATTTATATGGATATACTACTCACCAGATTGCCGATGCGCTTATTGCCCTTGGGCGGCGTTCTTACTTAGGTAATATCAAGTGGACATCCTCAAGCGTGTGCCAGATACTTCGTAACGAGCGTCATTGTGGAGATGTATTGACAAGAAAGACGTTTACTCCGAATTTTAGGACCCATCTGTCAAAAAAGAATCGTGGCGATCGACCGCAGAGCAGATATTTTAATCATCACGAAGCTATTATCTCGCGGGACGATTTTATAGCTGTTCAGCATCTATTAGACAACGCCAAATATGGGAATAAATCCATCTTACCGGAATTAAGAGTTATAGATAGCGGCATTTTAAAGGGCTTTGTCACCATCAATCCAAGATGGGCGGGATTCAAATTAGACGACTATCTCCTCGCCTGTCGGAGCGTTTATAGTGAAGATGAAGTGAATGTGCAAGATGGCGAAGATTTGGCAGCTAACAGTGGGACGGATGATGAGGTACAGATTGAAGTAGCTGCCGGGGATTTTGATTTAAGTGGCTTTGAGGTGGCTCGGACTGAACTGTTCGATACCAAAAAACCGACTGTAAGCTTTGAACCCAAAACTATCAAATTCGGAGCGGTATGTATAAAAAAGTTCAGCGGAAAAGATTATGTCGAATTACTAATTCACCCACTAACTCAGCGATTTGCGGTCAGACCCGCTGATAGTGATAACAGGAACGCTGTCGTCTGGTCGCGAAAAGTCGGTACGAGTACGGTTCCTAAGCAAATTTCAACTGCGGCATTCAGCACAACATTATATTCAATTTTTAATTGGAATGAAAACTGCAAATACAGGATAAACGGATACCTTTTAGAGCAGGACGATGAGGTCGCGTATGTGTTTGACGCCAAAGATTCAGAAGCTTTCTTCAAGTCGGATGTTTTAAAGTCAGGCGGAAACAGCTGTACCGAATTGCAGCCTATGCTGCCGATAGGTACAAGGATACGCGCCATACCTGAATCATGGACAAAATCTTTCGGTAAGCAGTATTATCTGCATGAGCTTTCAATTCAGCAGCTCGAGAATCAAAGCGAGGATGATTGGCAGCTGCGGATACAAGGTCAGTTATTTGAAACGGGCAAGAAGATTAACGTAACCGGGTATGATGAACTCAAAAGTTATATCCAAAAAGAGCTGAGAGGTGTCACAATCAAGGAGGTCCAAAATGAGTGATAAAAAAGGCTTTTTGTTCAACTTTTTAGGAGATTGCAACAACGAGGACGAGCAACCCATCAGGGTCAATGGTCAAGAGAACAATCCTGAAATAAAAGAAGACGACGAACTGTTAGAGCTTGGAACTGACTTTGATTTCGGCGGATACCAAGTCGTCAGGCGAGAATTCTTTTCTCATATCAAAGAGCCGTCCGTTACCTTAAAAGATGGTAAGTTCTTCGTCAATTCGGCTTGCCTCGCAAAATTTCCAAAAGCAGACTTTGTTCAAGTGCTGATAAATAAGGAAACAAAAATAATGGCACTCTGCCCATGCGATGAAGAGCAGAAAGACTCTTTTCAGTGGTGCTATTATCCCGAAAACAAAAAGGTTAGAAAGCCGAAGCAGGTATCCTGCAAGCTGTTTTTCGCACAGCTGTTTTCCATGATGGATTGGAACTCGGACTACAGATATAAGCTGTTGGGGAAGATAATTCATGCCAATGGAAAATATCTCATAGCCTTTGACCTGACGGCGACTGAGGTGTTTCAGAAAAGAGAGGTTGACGGAAAGAGCGTCGCCTCAAGAAAACCGACATTTCCGGCGGAATGGATGGGGCAATTCGGGCTGCCTTATTACGAACACAAGAAATCAATGCAGATTAACATTTTTGATGGTTATGCAATTTACGCGATAAAAGATAACAACGCGACAAAAGTAAAAGATGCCGGTACTAAGCCGCCTCCTTCGAACCTTGCGCTGCCCGTTGTACGTCAAATGAATAACCAACAATTTGGAGGAGAACGATTATGAGCTTTGAAAACGATCTCGCAACCATATCTTTAGATTTGAAAAAGTATCGAATCAGAATTTATAAAACTACCATTCATCAGCTTGGTGACCCAAAGTATATACAACTTCTGATTAATCCAGAAAAAATGTCCGTGGCAATTCGGGCGGTGGAAACGGCTATACATAACGATCAGACCCACCGGGTTACTCGCCACAGCATGGCTCCGGATAACTCTTACGAGCTTTACAGTCAATCATTAATGCACAGTATTCGTGAAATTCTTCCGGAGCTTGATGATGGGTTTACATATAGAGCCAGCGGTCAGGTGATACCGATACATCACATTGCGGTATTTGATTTGAAATCATTATTCCCCATTGAGCAGCCAAGGGGTGATAGCTGATGGCAAATACCTGCGTTCCAAGATTAATCATAGATAAAGGATTCCAATTGCTCAAACGCCCTCTATGGCAGGAAAAATACATAGAGCTTGAAAACAGCCTGAAATCGCAGGGATGCATCAGTCCCATCATCACTTGGAACAATGTAATAATCGATGGGGTGAACAGATATGAAATCTGCCGAAAATATAATATACCTTTCTTATCTTTGGAAAAATACTTTATTTCCCGCGAGGAAGCAATAGCATATATCTGCGAGGATCAGCTAAAGAGAACGGATATATCTGAAGAAATGAGAAGATACCTTATAGGGACATTATATGAAGCGGAAAAGTCCAGAGCGCAAAAGAACAATAACATATGGGTATCATACGCCAATGTACCTCAAATTAAGACTTTTGATGATTTGAAAGGACGTAAGCCGATAGAACAGGGTCGATTGCTTTACAAAACGGCAAATATGTTATCAGAAGAGTATCATGTGTCAACAATGACCGTTCAGAAATATGCTCAATATTCACGAGCATTAAACACCATCGAAAGTAAATCCCCGGTTATGTTCCATAAAATAATATCTTCACGATGCCGTATGTCGCATATGTATGTTTTAGACCTTGCTCAGCGGAGCGCGGCGGAAATAAAGCAGTTTGAACTTCTTTTAGAGAAAAGCGGAGATATAGCAAGTTTCGCTGATACTCGCAAGGCATTTAATGTTTCAAAGAACGTTTTGCACGAGGAACGACATCATACGCAGGGTTCGCCCGCAACGAGCATCAAAGATACTCCGATTTATCATCCTGATTCAGAAGTTGAAGGCTTGACCCTGACCATTCCCGCATGGGTAAATTCTATAGACAGAGTAATCAGTAAGGCGGACTTTCATGAAATTACCGCCTATGCTAAGGAAAACTTAAGAGATGCGCTGCACCTGCTAAATTCGCGCATAGACTATTTATTAGCAAGAATAGGAGGATAACCATGGTTGATTATAGTGCTTTTGTTCCAAATGTGACATTTGAGAAAATCCCGATTAAGAATCTTGTATCCAATCAGGACTATCAAAGAAATCTGTCTGCCCAGCACGTTGATAAAGCTGTAGAGAACTTCGACTTGTACCAAATCAACCCGGTCAAGGTTAGCAGACGGGACGGAGTGAATTTTGTCTTTAACGGTCAGCACACTATCGAAATAGTCGCAAAGGCATCGCAATCGCGTGATACTCCGGTATGGTGCATGATTTATGACGACCTTAACTACTCACACGAGGCAGATATTTTTGCAAATCAAATGAAATATGTAAAACCTCTTAGTCCATACGAAATTTTTAAGGCTAACATTGAGGCGGGTAACGACAAACAGCTTTATATACTTTCTCTTCTCAAGTCCTACAAGCTGACGGTAGGACCCAGCAAAGCTCCTGGTGTGATTAACGCCGTAGCTACTTTGGAATCCATACATGATAAATATGGCGTACAAGTTTTAAACGATATGCTGCGGCTTTGCATCGGAACTTGGGAAGGCGATCCGAACTCATTCACCGCGAACATCATGAACGCAATTGCGAAAATAATCGATACTTACGGAGATTCGTTGAATCAGGAGCTGTTTGCGCAAAAGGTAGGCATGATGTCAATCAAACAACTAACCAGACTTGCCAAAGACCGACGGGCCGGCTCTTTAGGATTTGCCGAGGCAATGGTATTGATATATAACGGTAAAAAGAAAGCCTCCGGCTATATGTTACATATAAATAAGCTCTACTCACATTCCAGCGCAAGACAAAAAGAAGGATCAGATATAGATAACGATGTGTCCGATGAACTGTTTGACGAAAATGTAGAAGAGAAAATTGATGGGATGGACGAATTTGAAGAAGATTCAGATTTCTATGATGATGAAGGCAAAAATGACGAAGAGTACAAAAACGACGAAGAAGAATACACATACCCTATGATATGAATAAATATCCCCCGGCGCAGCCGGGGGTTTTTCTCTTACGGGCAAAGCCCTGCTCTACTGGCCACGCCTAAAGGCGTAGGTTCGGTCTGACCCTTGCATTTCTTATGTTACCTGCTACCCGTTAACGGGTCATAATCACTGAAACTCATCTGGTCGCTCAGCCTATCTTCCTCAAGCTGGTTTCTGATGTATGCCTCAATATTTTTTGCATTCTTCCCTGCCGTATCTACATAGTACCCTCTGCACCAGAATTCTCGGTTTCGGTACTTCATTTTCAGATTCCCCCACCTTTCGTATATCATCATGCTGCTCTTTCCTTTAAGAAAGCCCATGAAACTTGATATACTCATCTTTGGCGGTATCTCCACAAGCATATGCACATGGTCGGGACATACCTCTGCTGCTATTATATTTACTCCTTTCCACTTGCATAGCTCCCGAAGTATCGCTCCTACCTCTAACCTCTTTTCCTCAAAGAAAACTTTTCTGCGGTACTTTGGCGCAAACACTATGTGATACTTGCAATTCCACTTTGTGTGTGATAAACTATGTATATCGCTATTTACCTCTTGGTTCATAATGATACCTCCGTCTTTTATAATGCTTCTACAGTTGCCAGACCGTAGTTCTATTATATTTCTCGGAGGTTTTCTTTTCAATGGCTTTTGTTAAAGACTCATCGCTAAAGCTTTTCTGAACCCCGCGTCTAACGCGGGGTTTTAGGATACAAAAATAGCCTGTGCCGCTCAGCACAGGCTATATCCGTTTGTCACATAAAATCCGTAGTTACTTCGGAGCCGTTCCTGAAAATAAACGTGATTTTCTCATCCGCTCGAATTATGGCTTTCTCGACGGACGCAAGCCAAAGCTTATCGTCAAACTCGGTGATAACGTCCTCTTGTTCATACAGTGAAAACATGAAAGCTCCTATGTTCTCTGCCATTGCCTCTCTTTCATCTCTCTTTTTCTTTAGTCCTTCTTCCTCGGCTTGAAGTTTCTGATACCTTGACGCAAGCGAGTTGTATTTCACCTGGTATTCGGTTTGGTCGAGAGCAGTATGGGCATTTTCGTCAATGTGCTTCCTGATAAGCTCCGCGACCACTTCCATCTCATCTTCGACCTCTGATAAGCGGACGTTAATCTCAGTGCAGTCCGTCAGCATGGTCTGCATTTCCCGGCAGTTATCGATGACCTCGGTTTTGTTCGCCAAAACTTGATTGACTGCCGCCACAAAGGTGGCTTTAATCGTGTCCTCATATAAATGAGGTATCTGGCATTCTGAGCCGCTTGACTTGCTTGGGCAGTTCCATACAATTTTACGATACTGGTCGTTTGAATGCCAAACTCTTGCGGTTAAGAACTCGCCGCAGTCTTCGCAGATCAGCTTGGCGCAAAACACGCCTTTTCCGCTGTATTTATAACTCAGCTGTTTGCGGCGTTTAATCTCGTTCTGAACAAGATTCCATTCCTCGGCGGGAATAATAGCCGGGTGGCTGTTTTCAACATAATACTGCGGAATTTCTCCCTCGTTGACTTTTTTCTTCTTTGTGAGGAAGTCAACCGTAAATCCCTTTTGAAGTAATGCGTCGCCTTTATATTTCTCGTTTGTAAGGATACTGTTCACCGTGCTGGCGTGCCATTTGGGCTTACCTGCCGGGCTCGGAATGTTCATATCCATTAGGGTTGCGGATATTGCAGCCGCCGTTTTTCCGCTCATGTATAATTTATATATGAGTCGGATTATATCCGCTTCTTCGGGAACTATCTCCATCGTTCCGTTTTCACCCTTTTTGTAGCCGAGGAACGTTTTATACGGCATGGAGAACTTTCCGTCCGCGAATCTTTTTCTTTGACCCCATGTTACTTTCTGCGACATGGAGCGGCTTTCTTCCTGAGCGAGCGACGACATTATGGTGATCAGCAGCTCGCCCTTGCTGTCCAGCGTATAGATGTTTTCCTTTTCAAAGAAAACCTCGACGCCTTTTTCTTTAAGGTTTCGGACTGTTACCAATGTATCGACCGTATTTCTTGCGAATCGGCTGACCGACTTGGTAACTATCAGGTCAATTTTTCCGTCAAGGGCGTCTTTTACCATGGTGTTGAAACCCTCGCGGTGCTTGGTGTTTGTTCCTGATATGCCCTCGTCAGTATAGACTTTCACGAACTGCCAATCCGCTCGGCTTTGAATATAACGGGTGTAGTAGTCGATTTGAGCCTCATAGCTTGTAAACTGTTCATCGCTGTCGGTCGAAACTCTCGCATACCCTGCGACCTTTCGTTTATAAGACGCCGTATTCGGCATTCTGGTCAGCGGATTGATAGTCGCAGGAATTACTGTAACTTTACTGCCCATCTGCTTTCCTCCTTTCAAAAGCCTGCTGCCTTGCTTTTTCTTTCATCTCGTCTGTCCAACTATCCGCTCTGGAGCGGCTTTTCCATTGTTTAACGGCTTCCGTTCCGTCCTTGAATCGAAACACCAGCGTGTTGCCCTTCTCAGCTACGATTTCCGTTATTTTATCGTTGAGGGCATTATCGCTGAAATCAGTCATTCCGAGTGCTTGAACGGTCAAAGAATATAGCTGATCCTCGGGAATCGCCTTTGAGCAGCAAGCGTCCTTTCCCTGGGTGTTATATGTGTCGCATATCCAAACCGCACCGGATTCTTTAACTTTTCTCCTGTAGTTCTTACCACACAGTCCGCACCTAACCATGCCGGAGAACGGATAGTTTTGTTTTGGCGTTCCTATTTTGTGATAGATTTCAGACCGCCGTTTCTTTTCAAGCTGAGCAGCCATAAAAGTTTGAGTATCGATAATCGTCTCATGAGCTTCCTCCACGGAATACATGGGCAGTTCACCGTTGTTCACACATCTCGTTTTTGCTATGTGGTTGCTCCGATATGTCTTTTGAAGCAGAAGATTTCCGGTATAATCGATGTTGCAGATAACTCGACACACAGTTGGGTGGGTCCATTTGTTACCAAACCGTGTCGGTACACCGTCCTGATTTAGCTCTTTTGCTATTGCGGAATATCCGTGTCCTGAAAGGTACAATTCAAAAATCCGTCTGACGGTTTCCGCTTCCTCCGGAACAACCTCAAGCTTACCGTCAACAAGCTTATAACCGAGCATGGTGCCGTTCCATGGTTTGCCGTTTTTGAAGTTTTCCCGAACACGCCACTTCATGTTTTCGCTGACCGAACGGCTCTCTTCCTGAGCGTATGACGCGAGAATGGTAAGCATTAATTCACCCTCGGCGCTCATGGTGTGAATGTTTTGTTCTTCAAAGAATACGTCGATGCCGAGAAGCTTCAATTCACGTACGGTTTCCAACAGCGTGACGGTGTTCCTCGCAAAGCGCGAGATGGATTTCGTGATAATTTTATCAATCTTCCCGCTCCTGCAGTCGGATAGAAGTCTTTGAAAACTCTGTCGGTCCTCTTTCGTGCCGGTCAAGGCTTCATCAGCGTAAACCCCGGCATACTCCCAGCCTTTGTGATTTTGAATCATGCCGCTGTAATAGCTGACCTGCGCTGAAAGTGAATGGAGCATGGCGTCTTTGCCGGAAGAAACTCTCGCGTAAGCCGCGACTCTTGCCGCCTTTGGCATTTGCGAATTTGAGGCAGTTATTTTTGTTATTTTTTTCTCCATAGCCGCCTCCTTTCGCATCACATATTAACTCTGATTCTGTATTATATCAAGTTGTATCAGCGGAAAATACTTGACGAAGATAGACCGTATTTTTTGGTCATAATATTCTCAGCTTTTCCGTAGTCGCGCTTTGAAATAATGGATTTTTCAAGCCAGCATTTAATAACAACCATAGTCAATCTGTAAAGAAAAATTCGTTCTATAACATCATTCTGCGGCGGCGTTTTTCTTTCGTCTGCCCTCGTAATAGCATTCCCTTGAGCAGAACTTTCTGTTTTTGTTCCCATAGCTTTCAAATTCCTTTCCGCAGTTTTGGCACGTCAAAGTGTAGTAGGCTTTTCTGATCACAAGCTCGGGGTGTGAGTTCCACCACATCATTCGGCACTTATCCGAGCAGAACTTCTTCGGCTTCCTATGCTCTTTCTGCACCAAAACCTTGCCGCAGGTCATACATTTCGGAATAGGTTTTTTCTGCTCTAAGCGAATGATGTTTTGCCGCACTGTACTCACAGGAATCCCGAGGGCGGCGGCAATTTTTCTGTAACCGAGTCCCTCACTTCTTAACTTATACATCTGCCTTTTCTGCAAATATGTCATATATTTCGCTCCTTTAAATTTATATTGACTGTCATATTAACTCTGAAAAATGGATATATCAAGCTTGTTCGCGAAAAATACTGAACGAAGATAATCCGCAGTTTTTGGCGATTTTAGCCTCGACTTGATTGTATTCTTCCGTGGTTATTATCCCGGCTTCTAACCATCTTTTAGCAACTGAGATGTAAACCTGATACGAAAAGATACGAGAGTATAGTTCGCTATCCGTTGTTGCCGAAATATCTGTCCTGCTGTCGGAACCTAACTTCTCATTTTTGATGTCAACTTTTTCCAAGGTTGCACCCCTCCTATATATTTTTTACATAGGTAGGCCACGAAATCGTTAAAAGTTAACCCCCTCCACACAAAAAGCAGGAGTGTTGAACTCCTGCTTGATGGTTATTTCTATGACTGTTTACTCTGCTGTAAAATATATTGTATTGAAAAATCTAATCTTTGAGATCGTTTTCAAATTCATCTTCATCATATACGTCCTCATCAACGGCAATCTCGTTTCCAAACAGCGTGACAAGCTCGGTGGCTAACTTGCACCGAGGCGATTCTTCTCCGTCAGGAGTGATTTCAGCTAATTCAATGTCGCACAAGGCATCGTAGACCTCTTCCCACTTTTCTTCATTCCAAGAGGAAATCTCGTCCTTGGTCACGCCAAATTCTGACATGATAAAATTAAGCTGTTCCATGGTCATGCGTTTAGCCGCATTCTTAATGACATCGCTCATTTGCAATTTTTCCTCCATTTAACAATAGCAGATTCGCTTTAGCATTACAAATTGTAGCACGTTCTCTAAATCGTTACTGTTGGGTAAAGCCTTCCAGCACATCTCCCATCCCCATCTTCTCTGTCAGATCCCCGAAGCTCTTATCATACTGTGCCTGCGTTATCGCTCCGCGCTCCAGAAAGTCATCAAGTATGCGCTTTTGCCGCAAATACAGTTC